>JBCCYY010000001.1:0-115411 GCA_039188575.1 Planctomycetota bacterium
CATGAAAGTCTCGCCCTTGCTTCGGAGACAAGCAGCCTCCGCTCGGGCCAGCCTGAGTGTTGTTTAACCCGACGACGCTAAGGCGTCGCCGCCGGGCGATTCGGCTAATCGTTCGCCTGCCCACAACCACCGACGAGCGGTGAGCAGACGTTGCTGGCTAATAAATTAGGCAGCGAGACGGGCCGGCGCGAAGCCGATCCGACCAGCGATATTATCGTTGGCATTTGTGGTTTTGTGCGTGGTTTAACGAGGCCTACGCACACCTCGACGTGCAACCGCAGGGCCTTCCCTGTCCGGTCGATACCAGTCGGCCCCGTTGTCAAAGAGCACCGCAGGCTGGCCTGCGTTACATAAATTATAGCTTTCAAACCCACGCAAGGTCGAAAAGAAACACCCCACAATTCTCCAGATTCACAAAGCTGAAATGGATTAGACATCCCCCATTACGGGGGTATGCTTGCCACATGAATCACTCGGAGGTGGCATAGGATGGTGGGATGGTTCTACATCAATGACGAGGTCGCGGCACCGATCCGTATGCTTGAAGCGGATCAGGACCCTGGTTTCATCACGATCGAAGTCGCGGCCCGATTTGTCCCGAACCGGACCATGCTTCGGCGGAAGACGATCGTCGAGCACCGCCACTGGGCCAACCGCCGGGTCGTGCGCTGCCTGGGTGCCGAGCGGGTGGGTAACGCTTTGATGATCGAGGCGGTGGATGTCGGCCGGGCCAGCGATGAGCGCGCCGAGGACGATGCCACGGGCCTTGCCGAGGACTGGCTGGCAGTCGATGGGCGGGCCTTCTGCAAGATCAACCAAGTGCAACTGTCAGAGAAGGCTCGTGGGCACTGCCTGTTCCATGTCGGGCTGACGGATTGGCGTGACCTTCGTATCGGCGAGGGGGCCCCGCTCGCCAGTATCGGGATCACGCTGCAGGGCAACCAGGACAACGACGGCTCGATCACACCGCTGCTGCATTCCGCCCGTGAACGCCCGTTGACGATGATGCCGCCGAAGGTCGAGATCATCCGCCTCCGAGAACGACAAAGGCTCACCATCAATCCGATCGCGACCGACTGGGGCGATGAGACGACGCTGGTCGTCGCACGAGTTGATCGAAGCGCTCCGCTGCGACGCGCAGCGGAGGGCGAGCCCGTGGCAACTCATTAGCTATCAATCCAGAGTCTAATAAACAAGCAACGTTTGTTTAGATTTTGATGTAAAGAGTGCGCCGATGAAAAACCCTCGCCCATAAGGCGAGGGTCATCAATGCCCGTGACAGGATTCGAACCTGTACTCCATTGCTGGAACTGCCACCTGAAGACAGCGCGTCTGCCAATTCCGCCACACGGGCTTGGAACGCGGCATTTTAACTTGGACAAATACTGCGTCAAGCCGCGGGCGTGGCGTACACTTAGCCTGAACAAGTCAGACCTACCACCCACAGGAAGTCATCATGTCGAAATCAATCATCACCGTCGCTGCCGTCATGACGGCCATCGCCGCTGGCCTTACGATCCTGAACCAGTCCACGCCGCGGGCTGAGGCGCATTGCCAGGTGCCCTGCGGGATCTTCGACGAGAAGGCCCGGATCAAGGCGCTGTACGAAGACGCCACAACCATCGAAAAGGCGATGAACGAGATGAACAAGCTTGCAGAGAAAGACGACGCGCAGAGCATGCAGCAGTTCGTACGCTGGACGATCGCCAAGGAAGAACACGCTGCGCGGATCATCACCGTGACCAGTGAGTACTTCCTTACTCAGAAGCTCAAGAAGGTTGAGAAAGGTGACGAAGGCTACGCCCAATACCTCAGCAGCCTGGAACTGCACCACGAGCTTCTGATCGCCGCGATGAAATCTAAGCAAACCACCGACATCTCTGCTGTCAAACGTCTCAACGACGCGATCCACGGGATCCAGCACGTGTGGGAGCCGGATCACAAGCACTGATTGCGACCGGCTCATCCCAAGTCCAGCAGCGTGATGTTGGTATTCGAGTAGATGCAGAGGTCGCCTGCGATCTCCAGGCCATGCTGACAGATGTCGGCCGGCGACTGATCGGTATGAGCCAGCAGGGCCCTTGCTGCGGCGGTTGCGAACGTACCACCCGAGCCGATGCCGATAACGCCGTCGTTGGGCTCGATGACATCGCCCGTGCCTGAAACCAGTAGTGAGACTTCTGCGTCGGCGACCACGATCAGCGCCTCAAGCCGACGCAGGGCCCGGTCCGTCCGCCACTGTTTGGCGAGTTCTACCGCGGCCTTCTTCACGTTCTGTGGCGAGTCCTGCAGGTGCCGCTGGAACCGCTCAAGCAGGGCAAACGCGTCGGCCGCCGCCCCGGCGAAGCCGACAAGCACGCCCTTGGCCCCTGCCCCGAATTCGTCGAGCTTGCGGACCTTGACCGCGTCAGCTTTGGCGACCGCGTTATTCATCGTGACCTGGCCGTCGCCAGCGATCGCGACCTTGTTACCCCGGCGGACGCAGAGGACGGTCGTGCTCCGGATGTCGAGTTCTTTTCGCTTTTCAGACATGTGTGCAGTTTAGTACGGTATAGCGGGAGACGCGAAGCATCCCGTTCATCCCGAGGAGCGCTGAATGGGACGCTCCGCGTCTCCCGGTACACTCCTGATATGTGTGCCCGAGAGAGCGACCATGCCGGCCATACTCCCGTGCTGTTGAACGAAGTTCTTCAGTTCTTGGACCTTGAATCCACCCGCCCTGGCCTGCGCGTCTTGGACGGGACAGTCGGTCGCGGCGGACACGCAGCACACATCATCCCAAAAATCGGCCCAGGCGGGCACTACCTCGGCACCGACTTGGACGCCGGCAACCTTGACTGCGCACGAGAACGACTCGAACCGATAGCAGAGCAGCACGGCGTCACCCTGCATCTGGCCAACACCAGCTTTGCCGCTGCGGAGCAGGCTTTACGCAACGCCGAGGTCGACGCGGCCGACGTCCTCTTGGCCGACCTAGGCTTCGCGTCGAACCAGGTGGATGACCCTGCTCGCGGCCTGTCGTTCAAACACGACGGGCCGCTGGATATGCGGCTGGACCAAAACGGCCCAACGACCGCTGCGGACCTCGTCAACAGGCTTGGGGAAAGCGAATTGGCGGACATCCTGTTCCGCTTTGGAGACGAACGATTAAGCCGGCGGATCGCTCGGAAAATTGTCCAACGAAGAGAAGATCTGCCGATCTCAACTACGTCTGAGCTCGCCGAGATTTGCAGGCGTGCCTACGGGCCTAGAGGTGCCAGCAGGATCGACCCAGCCACGCGTACTTTCCAGGCCCTTAGGATCGCGGTAAATGGCGAGCTCGAAGCGCTGGACATGCTGCTCAAGCGGCTGCCCAGCCTGGTCGCCGACAATGGCCTTGTCGGCATCATCAGCTTCCACTCGCTGGAAGACCGCATGGTCAAAAAGGCGTTCCTACAAGCCGAGAAACAAGGGACGATGAAGAGGGTCACACGCAAGCCCGTTACCGCCAAACCAGAGGAAGAACACGCCAACCCAAGAAGCCGCAGCGCAAAGCTACGCGTCGCACGAAGACAGTCAGCGGGCGAGGAAATGCAGCACGACAACCCGGCCGCCACCGCCCCGACGACTGGCAAACCACGATAGAATCGCGGTCGTCAGGGAAGACGACGGCCCAAACCACGGATGAAATAGGCATGGCTCGTGAAACAAAAGTTGGATTGATTGTTGGCCTGGGGGTCATCCTCTTCGTCAGCGTATTTGTCTCGGACTACCTCTCGGTACCCGAGGCTGCTGACGCGATGGGCGATGTGCCCACCCCCAACTACGTCGATAACACTACCAATCAGCCCGAGTTCATCCTCACCCGAGAGGACGAGACCGGTCCGGCTGCGCCGATCACCACCCCGCGTGATCTCGCCGCGGTCAGCCTTCGGGAGATTGAGCGGCGGGAAGGGCCGCCGCAGCTGACTGAGCCAGAGCCGATCGCCACACCGCCCTTCCGTGAGGCCCCGGCATTGACCGGGGTGGTGGATGATTCCACGCCGATCGCACGCAATCCACTTGATACTGAGACGGACCCTGTCGGTTTCTCATCGATCGACGATACAGTCCTCGCTCTTGGCAACCAGCTCGCACCCGAGCGGGATGGGCCTGGCCTTGACCCGCTTATCGACCTGGCGCACGTTGATATCCCGGATGAACAGCTCATCACGGCCCGGCCGACCTCTGTCCAGCACACCGTCGCAGAGGGTGAGACGCTAACAGCGATCTCTCGCAAACACTACGACGGGGACGGTAACCTCTGGCGGTCTATCCGCGATGCCAATCCCGGGAAGGTCGGTTCAAACGGTGAGATTGTTGAGGGCATCGTCCTGACCATCCCCAAACGCTCAGCAGAAGCCGATGACCCAGCTGGTGAACTGACCGAACTAGTGGCAGGGGCAGGTGATCGCCCGCAGCGGCAGCGCGTCCGCATGATTGTGGTGCAAGAGGGCGAGACCCTCAGTGAGCTCGCGGCCGAGCATCTCGGGTCTGCGAGTAAGTGGCAGATGATCATGGATGTGAACACGGACGTGCTTAAAAAGCCCGAATATCTCCGTGCGGGCATGAAGCTGAGGATCCCAGCGCCGCGGGTTGTTGAGGTGATCGAGGAAGCCAACGAAGCGCTGACGAGTGTGTCTCTCTCTAACGTTGAAGAGGCCTCAGAGCGTTTGCAAACGGATACCTACACCGTCAAGGAAGGCGACAGCCTCTACCGTATTGCTCAGGAACTGCTCGGCAACGGTGAACGATACGACGAGATCTATCAGGCCAACAAAGACAAGCTAAGCAGCGCCAACGACATCCAGGTCGGCATGATACTCAAGCTGCCCAGCCGTTAATCCGAGGCGAGACGAATGACGCTGCGCTACCTTGCTGTTGTGGTCCTGCTCTCCGCCGTTGGCGCGGGGCTGCTGGGGCTTCGTCAGCAGCAGCTCAATGACAAGCATGCGATGGCGGCCTCGCACGCCGAGATGAAAGACTTCCGGGAGCACATCAAGGACCTGCAGGTACGGATCGCAAAGATGGCCCGGCCCGAGGCATTGAAGCAAGCTATCGAGCGTACCGAGCTGATGGTCGAGCCGATCTCTCGAAGCCCCGTATCTGACGAGGAGCGTGAAGAATCGGAGTCGATCGATGGCTGATCAGAAGTCAATCGAGCCCGGTAAGCCAGGCCCATACCGCCTGACGAACTTCACACCGCCGGAGGATCGCGGGGGGGTGAGCCAGCAGCGGGATCGCCGGCTGAAATGGACCGCACGGACCGTTGTCATTTGCTTGTCCCTTGTTTTTGTTTGCCTGCTCGGGCGTGTCTATCAACTGCAGGCGTATCCGGACCCCAACATCAAAGCGCTCCAGGACTCTCAGATCGGCACGGCTCATATGGCCGCGATGCGTGGAGGGCTCATCGACCGGACCGGCCGGGTCCTCGCCGCAACGCGCGTGGGGTACCGCCTTTTCTGCGACCCGCTCTTTATTGAGGACCGCTCGATCTTCGCTGAGACCATCGCTTACGAGTTGGGCTACAACCCTGTCGAAATCGACATGAAACTCTCTGGGCGGAGCCATAAGCGATACGTGTTGTTGGACGACCGGATGAATGACGAGCAGGTCGATCGCTTCAAGGACCTTGATCTGCCCGGTATCTACCTCGAGCCGATCACGGTGCGCGATTACCCGCAGGGCCCGCTGGCAGGGACGCTGCTGGGTTTTGTCGGCCGTGATGGCAAAGGGCTCGAAGGCCTGGAACGCCACTGGGAAGAGCGCCTGCTCGCCAAGCCCGGGTCATTCAAGTTTATGCGCGACTATAAACGCCGACGCATGTGGGTAGATGGGCAAGACTATGTCCCTTTCGAGGATGGCGAGAACGTCCGGCTATCGATTGATGCGTACATCCAGCGGGTCTGCGAAGAGGAACTCGCCACGGCGGTCGAGCATTTCGGGGCAAAGTCGGGGCAGATCATCGTGATGCAGCCCAACACGGGCGAGATCCTCGCGATCGCGACCTACCCGACTTACGACCCCAACGCATTCGGGGATGTCACCGACGAGATGCGCCGCAACCGACCGGTGACAGATGTGTTTGAGCCGGGCTCGATCTTTAAGCCCTTCATCTGGGCGGGCCTGACCGAGAAGAAGGCGAGCTATCCCAGCGAACTGATCGACTGCACTTTGAGCGGTGTCTGGGTGATGCCCAACGGGCGACGACTGCGTGATGTCCGTGGCAAGGGGACGATCTCCTGGCATGAGGTCCTGAAGTATTCATCCAACATCGGCATGGCGAAAGTTGCTCTGCGAGTGGGGATCGAGGACGTGTACAACATGATGCGGTCCTTCGGCTTCGGCCGACCCAGCGAGATCGACCTGCCAGGCGAGGTCGGCGGGCTGCTGACGATGCACGAACACCGCGGGGCACAGAGCTACTCGCATGGCTCGTGGCCGATGGGCCAGGAGATCGGTGTCACCGGGATTCAGATGGTCCGCGCGATGTCGATCCTCGCCAACGGCGGGGTCATGGTCGAGCCGCGCATCGAGGCTTGGCGCCCTGCGGATGACGGTGCGTCCGTCACAACGCCCCAGCGTGTCGTCAGCAAGCGGACCGCGCAGGCCACGCTCTACGCGATGCGCGACGCTGTCGCGGGCGAGCGAGGCACCGGTGGCAAGGCCAACTCGCCCTACTACGACATCTTCGGCAAGACCGGCACCGCGCAGCTGCCGAACTTCGAGACCGGCGGCTACTACCAGGACCGCTACGTCTCGTCCTTCCTCGGCGGCGCCCCGGTCGATCAGCCGCGCCTTGTCGTCGGCTGCTTCATCAAAGACCCCGACCGATCAGTCGGGCACTACGGCGGGGTCGTCGCCGCACCGGCCGTCCGAAACGTCATCGAACGCTCGCTTATTTATTTAGGCGTGCCCACCAACCCAGGCACCGACCTGGGCGACCGCCTCGACAACCAGTTCGAGTATGTCGAGTAGCCCATCATCCTCTTGTCTGAATTAGAATGCTTCCCCCAAGACAAGAGGATCACCACACTTGAAACGTACCGCCTTCTATAACTACCACGTCGATCACGGCGCGAAGTTTGTCGACTTCGCTGGCTGGGAGATGCCGATCCACTTCGGCTCGATCATTGACGAGCACAATCAGTGTCGCAACAGCGGCGCTGTCTTCGATGTTTCACACATGGGCCGTGTCAGGATTTCTGGGAGGCACGCCCGTAAGTTCCTTGAGACCTTGCTGACACGCAAGGTCAGCAACATGGACGAGGGGCAAGCCCGCTACGCCCTGGTCTGCAATGAGAACGGCGGCGTCCTCGACGACGTGCTGATTTACCGCTTCCCGGACGACTGGCTGATGGTGGTGAATGCGAGCAACCGTGAGAAGGTCCTTGCTCACATGGACGCGGTCGCCAAACAATCCGACTACACGATCAAGATTGAGGACACGACCGAGTCAACCGCCATGATCGCGGTGCAGGGGCCGAAGGTCATGGAGAAGATAGGCGGGTTCTCCAAGACCGTGCCGACCCTGAAGAACTACCGGTTCACCGAGAAGAACCTGATGATCCTAAAGATGATCATCTCCCGCACGGGGTACACCGGCGAGGACGGTGTCGAGGTCATGCTGGGTGCGAAGATGGCGTCGATGGCGATCAAGCTCTTGCTGAAAGACAAGGGCGAAGGCATCGTCAAGCCCGCGGGCCTGGGGGCGCGCGACACGCTCCGGATCGAGGCGGGGATGCCGCTGTACGGGCACGAGCTCGATGAACACACCGACCCGCTGTCGGCCGGGCTGAAGTTCGCGGTCTCGCTAGACAAAGACAAGGCCGAGGAAGGGCCCACCATCCCGCGTTTCATCGGGCAGGATGCACTCGAATCGATCGCCGCCGAGGGGCCGCCCAAGCAACTGATCGGCCTCAAAATCGATGGCAAGCGGACGCCGCGACAGGGGTGTGACATCTTGGTGGATGGCGGCGCGATCGGTACCGTCACGTCCGGCTGCATGAGCCCGACCCTTGGGGTCCCGATCGCGATGGCCTACGTCACGCCGGGTTCCGCAAACGAGGGTGACAGTATCCAGCTTGCGCTTGGCAAAGAGGGAACCCTCGCCACGGTCTGCAAGCTCCCGTTCTATAAGCGACCAAAGTAAGGCCTGCCCTATACGCACGTCTCACATAGGCCGTTTACCCGACCGAGTACCCATGATGTCCAAGCGACTTGTGTCAAGCCTATTAATCCTCTGCCTCGTTATGCCCGTGATGGCCCACTCGGGACAGGATAAAATAAATGAAACGCCCAGCGCCCAAGCCCCAACCGATCGTGACGCACGCGTGCGCAAGAGCCCGGGCAAGGGCAAAGACCCGCACAGCCCCGTGTCTGCCTACATAGAGACCGAGATGCTCGGGTGGAAGCTGCTCGTCCATGAAGACCTGATCGCGGATAAAGAACTCCACAAGCTCACCATCGACGAGGTGCACCACCAGCTCTTCCGGATCACGCGCGTCGTGCCTGAAGAGAAGGTCGAACTCCTCCGGCAGGTCCCGATCTGGATCGAGCTGAAGAACCCGTACAGCAGCAACTGCCAGTACCACCCCAGCAGGGCGTGGTTACAAGGCAACGGCTACCTGCCCGAGAAAGCCAACGCCGTCGAACTCAGTGATGCTCAGCGATTCGTGCGGACCTCTCAGCGGATCCAGCCTTTTGTCCTGCTTCACGAACTCGCTCACGCTTACCACGACCTGCACTTGGGTTTTAACCACGCGGGTGTCCTCGAGTGCTACAAGAAAGCCAAGGCCTCGGGGACCTATGACGAGGTACTGCACATGGTTGGCCGTAAAGTCTCTGCTTATGCGATGGTAGACCACAAGGAGTACTTCGCGGAAGCGACCGAGGCGTTCTTCGGTACCAACGATCATTACCCGTTCGTTCGTGCCGAACTGAAAGAGCACGACCCGAAAATGTTCGAGATGCTGCGCAAGGTCTGGGGTTTGAATAAGTAGCAGGCTCGCGTTGGATAGCTCAGGCGCCCCGGCGTGCGGCAACGGCTTCACGGGCCCGGATCGCGGCCAGAGGCCGATCTGAGTTCATCCGCTCACTCAGCTTCCGCAGCGCTTCGATCTCGATCTGACGCACACGCTCACGCGTTAATCCGACAACCGTGCCGATCTCCTTGAGCGTCAAAGGCTCATCGCCTTCGAGGCCATATCGCAGCCGGAGGATGGTCGCCTCGCGGTCATCGATCGCATCGAGCAGCACCGCGATGGTTGCTAGATCGTCCTCAAGCAGTACGGCCTCATCCGGCGTCATCATCCGGTCGTCGGCAATCACCTCACCAAGTGCCGGGGCGTCGTTGTCTCCACCGCCACCTTCCTGCGAGGGGCGCTGCGAAGCGCGGACCGCCTTCTTAATGATTCGTACCTTCTTCTCGGGCAGCTCCATCCGCTCGGCGAGTTCTTTGGTGTTCGGCTGCCGGCCAAGCTCTTCTTCTAGGTCACGCGACGCCTTCTTCCACTTCGCGATCAGCTCGACCATGTAGGCCGGGATATGGATCGGCTGCACGGCGTTGATCAGGGCACGCTTGATCGCCTGCTTGATCCACCACGTGCCGTAGGTTGAGAAGCGGGCACCGAACTCGGGATCGAAGTTTTCGACCGCTTTCATCAGACCGATGTTGCCCTCCTCGATGAGGTCCTGCAGCGGCAGGCCGCGGTTCATGTAACGCTTGGCGATCGAAACGACTAGCCGAAGGTTCGATCGGACCATGTGCTCGCGTGAGGCCATGCAGCCCTCGTCGCGGATACGCCGGGCAAGCATGACCTCCTCCTCGCGGTTGAGCAAGGGGCTCTCATCGATCTGCTTGAGATAGACCTCCAGGTCGGACTTGACGCGCCTGCTGGGCATAATCATTCCTCTCTCCGTGTCCCTGGTCCGCACCTTGATGCGGCCCGAATCTGGGCGTGCTTCGCCTGCCCGCGGGTAGTATCGGACGTCAGGCGGGTCCGCTTAAGGCTTGCTCTCGTTCCAGCCACACGGTGTGGAGGCCAATCGATACGACCCGCACAACTGCCCCTTCGGATCGGTAAGGCCTGCCTAATCTGTTAAAAGACGCGGCCCCAGCGGTATGATTTACATATGCAACTGCTGTTTCATGCTGGGCCGCTGGATGAGTTTCTGCTGCTGATGCCGCTGATGCGTGCGCTGCCCCGACCGATGACGGTCATCGCGCCGTGGCAGCGAGCGTCTCTCGCGGCTCGGGTGATCGGGACCACGCCGATGGATATCGAGCTCTTCGAGTTCACCCGGCTCCACGCCGAGGGCGGGCCAACACGGGTCAGCCCGGCCGTGGCGGACCTGTTCGAGTCTGCTGATCAGATTATCAGCTTCCTGAGCGCGGAGGACGACGCCTGGGCAAGCAACGTACAGCGGCTGTCACCCCATGCGAAGCTGGTGCGCTTGGAACCACGCCCCCCCGCTGACAACGACGTGCATTTTGCCGACTGGCATGCCGCTCAGCTTGCGATGCAAGGCTTGGACCTAAAGCCCATCGAGCCCAAACCCAACAACCACCCGGACGGCCCGATCGTGGTCCACCCCGGTAGTAGCGCAATCAAGTGTTGCTGGCCTGCCGAGAAGTACGAGGCTCTCATCACCGCTTTGCGCGAACAGGGCCATGACGTCAAAGCTGTCTTCGGAGAGGTCGAACTCGAACGGTGGTCTGCCGACCGTCAAACCCACTGGGCTGAAACACTAGGGGCCGAGGTATTCCGGATTGTCGACACCCTGCTACCTGTCTTGCAGCAAGCCCGGCTATTTATTGGGAATGACGCCGGCCCGATGCACCTCGCCGCACAACTCGGCACACCGACCCTTGGTATTTTCGGCCCGACGGACCCCGCGAAGTCTGCGCCCCGCGGAGAGCACTTCCGGTATGTCGGGCCGCCGAATGGTCCATCATCGATTGAAGGCGTGTCTGTTTCCGCCGTACTCGATTCGCTGGGCTTAGAATAAAGCGATGAAAGTGATCCTTGCCAGCCCGCGTGGCTTCTGTGCAGGCGTGCACATGGCCATCGATACCGTGCAGGACCTGATCGACCTGATCGGGCCGCCGCTGTGGGTCTTCCACGAGATCGTCCACAACAAGCACGTCGTCGACCGCTTTGTTCAGCAAGGCGTCACCTTCGTCGACTCGATCGATGAAGTGCCCAACGGGCAGACCGTCGTCTTCAGTGCCCACGGCGTATCGCCGGCCGTCCGAGAGCGGGCCAGGGCCCGTGACCTGCGCATGATCGACGCGACCTGCCCGCTGGTCACCAAGGTCCACGTCGAAGCCCGCAGATACGCCAAGCAGGGCTGCAAGATCCTGCTCGTAGGCCACGCCGGCCACGACGAGGTCGAGGGTACCTTCGGCGAAGCCCCCGAAGCGATCACCATCGTCGAGTCCCCCGCCGACGTCGAGGCGACCAACTTCTCCGCCGACGATCAGCTGGTCTACCTCACCCAGACGACCCTCAGCATCGACGACGCCAACGTCATCATCGACGCGATCAAGCAGAAGTACCCGCACGTCAAGGCTCCACCTAAGGAGGACATCTGCTACGCCACGACCAACCGGCAGAGCGCAGTACGGGCGCTGGCACCAAGTGCCGACCTCACCCTCGTCGTCGGCAGCCTCAATAGCTCCAACTCCGTCCGCCTCACCGAGATCAGCGAGACCGACGGAACACCCGGGAAGCTGCTGGACGACAAGAGCGAATTGCAGGGTGAGTGGTTCGAGGGCGTTGAAACCGTTCTCGTGACTGCTGGTGCATCGGCTCCCGATGACCTCGTCCAGGGCATCATCGATGAACTCTGCGAACGCTACGGCGGCGTAGTCGAGCCTTCCGAGCCTGTCGACGAGGGGATGCAGTTTGCTCTGCCGGTGACACTAAGGGTGATGAAACACGAGATGACGAAGTAATCAGGGCTGATCTAGATCAACAAGGCGGTCTGGCTTCAGTGCTTTCTTCAGCGCATCAAGATCAAACATCTGGTCCTTGATCTTCCGACCGCTTGTCGTCGCCGACTGAAAATCAAGTGTGAACCGTGACTCGTACCCCGCGACATAGAGCTCGGCCTTGTCACAAATCAACGGCGGGCTCGCCAAAGCCTGGTCCGCCTCGACCTCAAGCCGGCCGCTGAGCTTCGCGGTCAGCACGCTAAAGCCATTGCTGTCGGTCAGGTCCACGCGAGTCGGCCGAAACGTCTTGGGGTCGATCAGCATCCGCAAGCCTCGGTCAGGCATGCTCAGAAGATACTGATCCCGATACCCATCAATCGTCGGCTCCACTTCCCAAGGCACCTGTGATTTCACCAGCGGTTCAAGACCTAAAAGTACAGGGACAGTGTTGGGGTGGATCGGCAAAGGGAATGGCTTGGGCTGATCTTGTAAGACAGCCTCTGCATAACCGCCGATATAAAGCGTCTTGTTGTCGCTATCAACGCGGTCAAATAAGTAGTAATGATCTCGATTGGACCCTGCCCAGAGATAGATCTTGCCCAGCTTTTCGACGGTCATCGCTGTTTCGGTTGGCGAGGATCGAGTCGGGCCATAGAAATGGGACCGCATGATGAACTTACCGTTGCCTGACTCGCTGCGGGACGTACGCTTGCCATCCTCATCGACTTCGATCCACTCGATTTCGATGTCCGTACGGGACCAGAGTTGTGTCAGCGGCTCGATCGCGGCGTTGTACTGCTGAGCAAGCTCGGCGTAGGTGATGTCGGCTTCCGTAAGCGGTGAGACAAAGCCGTCCCCGGTCGTGAAGGTGTCGGGCTTATGGCAGCCAATCAGTAGAAAGCTGATCAAGACAAAAAGTAGGACAGGCATTACTGCCTGTCGCAAGCCGTAGGCTTGATTGGTTTTAGATTCGGCTCCGCCGATTGACAGGCAGGAATGCCTGTCCTCCTGATAGTTCTTGACCTGAATCAAAGTTCCAGCTCCAGAACCTGGCCCAACTGCTCGGTCACGCCTGTAATCTCATCCTCGGTGATGTGCGGGTCAAGCACCTCGAACTTGGCGTCCTCGTTCCACTTACCGAAGTGGCCCTTGGCGATATCGAGCTTGGGTGTGAACTGCCACCAGTCCTGGACGGGACCGTCCTCCTGCTCACGGCGGTCGATGCCATCGTGCCGCAGCAGCTTCTTTCGCAGCAGGATCAACGCGAGCACGTAGCGGAAGGCGAGTTGCTTATCTTCGCTCGCATCCTCCATCGAGAGCATCAATTCCTGGATTGCGGCGTCGCCGACCAGCAGCTTCTTCTTCTCGTTGGGCTCGGGCGCCTCCGTCCGCCAGAACCCGAATAGGTACGGCGGCCGGAAATCGTTGTCCTCCCACGCGTCGGCCGATACGTCGATCCGGAGCATGGGCAACTCCCCCCCCCCGGAAGATTTGTCGTTGGCCTTGCTCTGCTCTTCCGAGCGGTCTTCCGCAGGCGGATCGACCAGCGCGGCGTAGACGGTCTCGCCGGGCGCAAGCTTATGGCCCGTCGCGGCACAGACACCCGTAGGCCGTTGGATATCGTAGGTGTTCTGGAGTTGGGACATTGGCTATATCTCTAGCAGCGAAATGGTACCGTTGGTTCAATCGCTTACATCAATCTTCTCAAGGCTGCTCGTGAAATACCGCAGCACGTATGGGCTGCGTTCCGGCTGGCCTATCGGGAAATCCTCTCCAAAGAAGGCAATGTGATTATCCTCATCACCAGTTTCAGAGTCATTCCAAGAATGAAGAATGATGCCCACTTCACCGGTACTTGAAAGTCTAACCTTTGTTCCAGTCTCCACGATAACCCTCCATCTCAAATATCTAGTTGCCGCTCCGCCGCGGTCACGGTCTGCTCGATCAGCGTAGCGATCGTCATCGGGCCCACACCACCGGGCACCGGGGTAATCATCGAAGCACGCTCAGCCGCGGGCCCGAAATCAACATCCCCAATATTGCCCACGTTGTAGCCGGCGTCCATCACGACGGCCCCCGGCTTGATCCAGTCGCCCTGCACGAAGTTCGCCTTGCCAACAGCTGCGACAACGATATCCGCCTGCACTACGATCTCGCCAAGGCTCTGCGTGCGGCTATGGCAGATCGTGACCGTCGCGTTGCGGTTCAGCAGCAGCCCGGCCATTGGTTTGCCAAGTATCGCCGACCTGCCGATCACGACGGCGTGCCTGCCCTCGATCTCGACGGCGTACGCATCCATCAGCCTGACAATGCCCTCCGGCGTACAACTGGCAAAACCCGCCTCGCCGAACCACATGTGGGCGAAGCTGCCGAAGGTGACGCCGTCGACATCTTTACCGACGGGGATTGCCTCGAACGCGGCGCGCTCGTCGACTTGTGGTGGGCTAGGGTGCTGCAGCAGGATTCCGTTGATCGCCGGGTCGTTGCCCAGCTCCGTGACGCAGGCGACGACCTCTTCGGTCGTCGCAGTCTCAGGCAACTCGACCTTGCGGGACTGCATGCCGATCGACTCACAGCGCTTGCGCTTCATCTGGGTGTAGGTGATTGACGCGGGGTCGGACCCGACGAGAACGGTCGCGAGACAAGGCGTCACGCCGGTCTTATCTTTGATGGTCTGGACCCTGACGGCCGCCGCGTCGAGCAGTTCCTTCGCGACACGCTTGCCGTCCATGAGCGTAGCGGTAGTAGTCATACGGGCATTATAGAACTTGTAGAAGCCCACGCCGTGACGGCGTGGGCTTCAAAGCGTGGCTAAACTCTCTGCATGCCCGCGATCCTCCTCTCCATCGGCGACGAACTCACCCTCGGCCAAACGGTCGATACCAACGCCGCTTGGCTGGCAGGCCGCCTGGCGGGGCTGGGGATCCACTGCGCCGAGCACCGGACTGTCGCGGACGATTTAGACCACATTGCCGATGCGATCCTGCAGTGCGCTGAAAAAGCCCGGGTGCTCATCATCACCGGCGGGCTCGGGCCAACCGACGACGATCTAACCCGCCCTGCCCTAGCCAAGGCGATGGGGGTAGAGTTGGTTGAAGATCCAGAGAGCATCGAGCATATCGCGGCGTACTTTCAAGGCAGGGGGCGCGAGATGCCGCAGCGTAACCGCCTACAGGCAACCCACCCTCAGACCAGCACGATGATCCGCAATATCGCTGGCACCGCGCCGGGGATCCGGGCCACATTGGGGCAGTGTGAAGTCTTCGTCACGCCGGGCGTGCCACGCGAGATGGTCGCGATGTACGAGCGCGATATCGAGCCGGCCCTCAACGCGATGGCGGGCACCGCGAAAACCATCCTGACCACCAAGCTCAACAGCTTCGGTAGCGGCGAGTCGGATATCGCGGAAAGGCTGGGCGACCTGATGGCCCGCGACCGAAACCCCGTGGTCGGGACAACTGTCGCCAAGGGCCTCGTCTCCGTGCGCGTGCGTAGTGAGCACGAAGAACCGGATCAAGCCCAAGCGATGCTGGAGGAGACACTCGAACTCGTCTCGGCTAACGTGGGCCCACTCGCGTTTGGGCATGACACCAAGACGCTCCAGGAAGCGGTTATAGCGCTGCTTGTTGATCAAGGCAAAACCGTCGCAACCGCCGAATCCTGCACAGGCGGGATGATCTCGGGCATGCTGACGGATGTCCCGGGCTCCAGCGCGGCCGTCCTTGGCGGCTGGGTCACCTATACCAATGAGATGAAGGCAAACCAGCTTGGTGTGCCGGACGAACTCATTGAGAGACACGGTGCGGTCAGCAGAGAAGTCGTCGAAGCCATGGCCGGAGGTGCATTGGAACGCAGCGGCGCGGACTACGCCCTATCGGCGTCCGGTATCGCGGGACCTGGCGGCGGCAGTGAGGACAAGCCTGTGGGGACCGTTTGGATTGGCATGGCCTGGCGTGATGGAGAATCCACGCACGTCGGTGCACGCTTAGCAAGGCTCGCAGGCGACCGAGAGACTATCCGTGACCGGTCGGCGAAGTGCGCGCTGCAGTTGCTCCGGCTGCAACTGATGGGCGAAGACCTCAATCACTTGAAATGGGCCAGCGCGCCGTGAACAACCGATCACAGGTGTAGGCGTGCATGTTTGAAACCAAACACCGTATGGATTTGATTTGAGCGCTGAGAGCCACGATATCCCGCCCGGCCGGATCGATATCCACAGCCACATCCTCCCGGGGATCGATGACGGCTGCACAACGGTGGAGGAATCCCTGCGATCCATCCATCGGTTGAAGGCGTATGGATACGTCGGGACGATCTGCACGCCCCACTGCTGGCCGGTGCAGTACCCCCATATCAACCCGGATCACATTAAGGCTTGGCGCGACGCATTAGCAGAAGAGGTCCAGAACGCTGGGCTGGAATACCGTCTCTGGACCGGCGGCGAACTACGCATCTACCCCGAAGTCATCCCCTGGATGCAGGCGAACGGCGTCCCGACGCTCGCAGAATCAAGGTACGTGCTCTGTGACTTCTGGGAGCCACGATGGGAGGACTGGATCGACGAGGCGTTCGACTGGCTGCTCACAGAGGGCTACACGCCGATCCTTGCCCACCCGGAGCGATCGCCGACACGCGACGCCTACGAAACGCACCTCGACCGAGTTGCAAGCAACGGCGTGATCCTTCAGGGCAACCTCCGCTGCTTCACCGGGGAGGAGGGGCACTATCCCGACCAAACCGTCCGGCAATATATGAGCGAGGGACGCTACACCCTGCTCGCGTTGGATATGCACCGGCCAAACACCTTGCAAGGCCGGCTCGA
This sequence comes from Planctomycetota bacterium, assembly GCA_039188575.1. Taxonomy (GTDB): domain Bacteria; phylum Planctomycetota; class Phycisphaerae; order Phycisphaerales; family Phycisphaeraceae; genus JAHQVV01. Next base: position 16,779 of record JBCCYY010000001.1, read on the forward strand.
CGGCATCGCGCTGGCCCAAGAAGAATTCAGCGAAGACAGAGTCAACGCGATGCTGGATCAGGACGTCCGTCGCTTGCTGTTGGATTGATTAGGCCAAGCGGCAGAACCGATTCCTGTAAACACACGCTGCTAGAATCCCCCCATGCCCGACCCGGCGATCGCCACACCACCCCCCGCGAAGTACCCACCGCTGTGGCGAAACCCCAGCTTCACGCTGATGTGGACCTCGACCGCAGCCAGCGGGTTTGGCGACCGGATGATCATGTTGGCGGCGCTCGCGCTGCTCGGCGGGATGGCCAAAAACGCGGACTCGGCGGGGATCCTCGCCTCGACACAGTTCTTCTTCTTCCTGCCCTACCTCGTGTTCAACATCATCGGCGGCTGGCTGGCGGATCACCTCCCCCGCAAGTGGCTGCTCTTAGCCTGCGACGAGTCGCGTGGGATGATCCTGCTCGGGTCTTTCTTGCTGCTGCTGTCGGCGACGGGAGAGGCGACTCAACCCGAAGGTGTCCACTGGAAGGTCTATGCCGCCCTCGCCGCGATCGGCGCCTTCGCCGCTATATTTAATCCCACCCGCAACGCCATCGTCCCCCAGATCGTCCCGCTGCGACAATTGCAGTCCAGCAACGCCGTCATCCTCGTCATCAATGTCATCGGTTCTCAAATCGGCATGGTCGTCGGAACCTGGGTCATCATCGATACCGCTGACGTCAGCACGGTTCGCGACGGGCTGCTGCTCGGCGCGGTGTTCTACATGCTGTCTGGACTTTTCTTTGCTTTTATGCGGCCGATCCACGTCTTGCGTATGCAATCGACGCAGAAACGGACACTCGCACAAGCCACGCAATACGCCAAAAAGCACAAACGCGCCATCATACTCATCCTGATCAATACGATGGTCTGGAGCGCCGCGGCCGTCGTCGCTACCGGTGTCATGGGCGTGCTTAAAATCCACTACGGTATGACAGGCGAGGCGCTCTTTGAGAAATACGGCATCGTCGCCGCGCTGATGGGCACGGGCATGCTTACCGGTGCCGCCGTCGTCGTTATCATCGGCACACGGCGTGAGTCGGCGATCCTCCTGACCGTCGGCCTGTTCATGGCGGGGCTATGCGTCTTGATCTTTGCAGCGATCTCTTGGCTGCCGGTAACATACGTCTCGGCATTCGGTGTCGGGCTGTTCGGTAACATCGCCATCATCACCGCGATCACAACTTTGCAAGCGATCTGTCCGAACTACATCCGCGGCCGGATCATGGGCCTCAACGCGCTGGTCAACACGGCGATTGCGATCGTGGTCTACGGCATCATCTGGCAGATCCCCAAGGCCGACTACTGGGTCCTGGTCATCATGCTCGTCCTGGGGCCGCTGCTCATGACGGTCGGGCTCGTTGCGATGATCCGACACCTCGCATCCGGCCCGCTGCCCAATAAGATGGCCAATGCATGCTGGCGGATCAACCGGTTGCTGTGCTTCAGCTGGCACGGGCTGACGGTCCGCGGCAAGCAACACATCCCCGCAACCGGGCCAGTCGTGATTGTCGCAAACCACACCACCGCGATGGACCCGTTCCTGATCCAATCCTGCTCCAACCGGCTGGTCCGGTGGCTGATGCTCACGTCCTACCGCTGGCGGATCGGCAACTTCATGTGGAACGCGATCGACCCGATCTGCATCGAGCACGACCTGAAAAAGGATGAACGCGGCAACGCTATGAAGCAGGTCCGTCAGATCGTTGGCGAACTGAAGAAGGGCCATGTCGTGGGCATGTTCCCCGAAGGGCATCTGCAATACGACAACCGCGAACTCAAGCCGTTTGAAGATGGTGCCGCGGCGGTCGCACGATTGGCCGGTGCGGCGATCGTGCCCTGCTGGGTCGATGGCACCGTCCAGAGTAAATCGATGCTTATGCACGTCCTCAAGCCGACGCATTCGAAGATTACATTCGGCGAACCTTTCTTACCGAACAAAGGCGACGACGCCGATACCATTACCGCTGAAATCCGCAGACGGATCGTCGCGCTGGGCGAGGCCGAGGCCGCACGCCGAGCGTCTCAGGCTTGAGTATTCATGACATGGTAATCGGCGCGTAAATGCAGATATTGATAGCATTTGCAACCGCTCGCCGATATACTGGAAACAGGATCAGGAAGCCAGCCATGCTTATCCGCAATCCCAGTGAGACGCCTGCCCAGCCGATGACGATGCCCGGTGCAGACCGGGTGAACATGCGGCTGATGGTTGGAAGCGAGGACGGGGCCCCGAACTTCGCGATGCGCATCTTCGACGTTGAGCCCGGCGGCCAGACGCCCCATCACCAACACAACTACGAGCACGAGATCATGGTGCTCGACGGCAACGGCGTCGCCATGTGTGGTGATCAACCACACGATGTGACTGTGGGTGATGTGATCTACGTCCCCGCGAATGAACTACACCAGTTCCGCAACACCGGCAAGCAGACCTTCCGCTTCATGTGCATCGTGCCGACTCAGTTCGACTGTGGAGACGGCGCATGCTCACCCACGCCCGGCTCATAGCACCTGTTCGTTTAATCCCTCACCTCTACGGATCGCCATCATGGCCGAAAGCACAACAAACACGACAGCCGAGAAAGTTAAACGGCCTTTCTTCTCCACACCCCCAGGCCTGGTCACTGGCGGGCTGCTGCTGTGGGTCGGGTCGTTTGTGATCAGCTGTGTCCTGACCGTTGGGCTCTTCAACAGCTCAAGTGAAGCGGAGATCGCCAACCCCGTGGTCGTCGCTTACTTCGCATACAGCCCGCCGATCCTAATGGCGATCGGCGGGACGGTCATGCTGATCATCGGGTCTATCCGCTGGGCGGTCTACGGCCGAGACAGCGCGGGGGCTCCATGGACCAAGAACCTCGTCACGCTCACGCAGTCGGTCAACGAACGTTTGCTGCTCAGCGAGACCGCGAAACGGATCGCCTACCGCCATGAGGACATCGATCTGCTTCGGTCTACCATCAAGCTGGATATTGAGAAGAAGGACTTTGACGCCGCGCTGGTCCTGGTCAATGAGATCGGTACGACCTACGGACACCGTGAAGAAGCGGAAGAGTACCGCGAGCAGATCATGGCGGCCCGTACTGCGGAGACCGAGCAAAAGGTCGAGAAGGCGCTGTCCAAGCTCGACGAACTGCTTGCGGCCCACGAGTTCGATGAAGCGAACAAGGAAGCGAACAAAATCCATCGTCTGTACAGCGATTCACCCCAGGTCCACGGGCTCAGCCGAAAGGTCACCCACGCGCGTGAGCAGTACAAACACGACCTCGAACGCGAATTCCTAGAAGCCGCAAAGGTCGATAACGTCGATCGTGCAGTCGAACTACTCAAAGAGCTTGACAAGTATCTTTCCGAAGAGGAGGCCGCGCCATTCCGTGAAACGGCCCGTGGCGTAATCGGTAAGCAGCGTGAGAACCTGGGCGTTCAGTTCAAGATCGCGGTGCACGATAAGGAGTGGGTCCGCTCGGTATCGGTGGGCGAGCAGATCATCCGCGAGTTCCCAAACACGCGCATGGCCGACGAGGTCCGCGGCCTGCTTGATCTGCTACGCGAACGTGCGGCCGGCCAGCGTGCGGCCCAGCCGCGCGAAGCGTCTACCGGGTAACGAGTTGCCTTAAGGCAGACAGATCCAGGCACCTTCGCAACGCCGGTTCATTTTTTGATAGACCTTGTCGTATCCCTGCTCGATACCGGCATACCATGTTTCGTCTTCTAGGGTGCGGTATGCGTAGGCCTGACCCGACAAGGCCAGTTCATCAGTAATGTTTGGCTCAATCCGCTCAATCCAGGCAACGAACATGCCGTTGGCTTTTAAGTCGTCGAGGGTCATGCCGTCCTTGATTTGACCCTTGGGGCATTCTTTACATGAATACACGCTTGCGAGGTAAACGTTATCTGTTCCCTTCAGTGGCGAGGCTGGCGTGTCAGGGTATTCATGCTTGACGATGCGAACCGTCTCGCTTTCGAGGTCGAAGTAAACCAGATCGACCGTGCCGCTGTATGACCGAGCACCGCCACCAACCAGGTGGCAGAACACCATGCTCAGGCTGACCACGATGACCAAGATCAGCGCGATCAAAACAACAGACTGGTTCTCTTCGAGCTTCTTGCGAAGTTCGAGGTCTTCGAACCAGTATTTAATATCCTCAAGGCTCATGTGCGGCTCCAACAGAAATCGAGCGAACGATACGACGTGACAGCTTCAAGAATGGATAGTGTATCGTTTCCCCGGGCCGATCCAAGCCCAGTTATCGCGTGATACAGCCCAGATCGATCACAATCCCGCTTGGGAAATACGCATCCAGGTTGAGCGTATCGGCATCGATAAATGTCAAGACGATCGCGTTGACGTGCTGGGCCTCGACAAAATCAAGGTCGCCTTTGCCCGGCCCGGCCCAGGGGCTGTTGTCGTAGCGTTGGGCGTGGAAGTGGACGTGTGCGAGACCGAGGTGGACCGCCTGCATGCAGCGGGTCGACGCGACATAGGCCTGGTCATGCACGCGGAGCATGGGGGCAAATGGCTTGTACTGCAGTTCGCCTCGCTCGTCCCAAGTTATAGCCCCGCCATACTCGGTGGTCGTGTCGAGCCGGTCCGCCTCGGCGTGTTCAAACAGCGTGCGTTTGATGCCCGGGGCCTGCACCGCGTCCATCAGATAGTCAAGCACGATCAGGTCCGCGACACCCAGTTTGCTCCGATGATCCACGAAGCGCTCGGGCCGTGTGGAGATCACCGCATCGTCGCGAGCCCCCTCGCCGCGTGTTACATTTCGGCGTTCTGACAGACGTGATGCCACGTGCTTGATCCATCGTGCATGCGACCAGGCGTCGCGCTCTTTGTTCCGCTTCTTGAGAGCAGGCACGTGCCGAAGGGCAAGCGTCCAGGGCCCATCGCCCTGCTGAGTGACGCGGTACCGCGCTACCCTTTGCCACTGCTCCTGGTTCAACTCGGTCGACAGCCTCATCATCTGCGTTATCGCCTCGCGATCGGCGGGCAATACATCGACCGCCGGCACGGCGTGTTTGAGCATCGATACCAGCACGCTGGCCTCAGCATCGGGTATTTCAGTGACCGAGTCTCGGAGCCACTGACCGGGCCCCATCCGCACCATCACCGCCCAAGCTGCGACCTGGGTTGCAGGTTCATAGGGATCAGGGTTGTCAAAAACAACCTCCATGAGAAATTGATCCGCGGGCGCAAGCGTAATCGAAGCAATCGCATTGCTTTCTGGCCGCTGGTCATCGCTAACCAACTTCGATGGCATCGCCCACGACCGAACCAGCCAAGGGAGAGCCCGCTGATCGGCACTGCTACTGGCTTTATCTGCCAGCAGCCTGATCATCGGCCAGTCATCGATCTGCCGGGCCAACGCCTCGGCGTCTTGCCAAAACCGCTCGGCATCATCAGCGAGCATGCGCTCGACACCTGCAGCCCGCAGAGCCATCGGCTGGCGAGAATACGTCGCCCAACGCATCGGGTTTTCGTCGTCGGCCTGCCCCTGCTCTCTATGGGTTGTCGCTCTAGACTGACAGCCGAATAAGCCAGAGAGGGCAATGAACACCCCCATGCAGAGCACGGCGTGGCTGGCGCGGCGGGACGCTCGCTTCATCATCCAACCTTAGCGGACACGCATCCGGTATTCGAGCCGAACCGCGGTGGCATCATCGACAAGAGTACGGAGGTCGTCACCGGTGACATCCGTTAGATCGACGCCATCTCTACCCTTAATCATTGCACCAAACAGACCAGGTGCCGGCTGGCGGATGATGGTGACCATCGGGTCGCCGCTGAGCTTGGCTTCCTTGGCGGCATAGGCGATGGCATCGTCGAGGTAACCGATCTCATCCACCAGCTTGGCCTCCTTGGCCTCTTCGCCGATGAAGATCGCGCCGGTCGCGGCCTTCTCCAGGTCTTCCGTCGTAATGCTCGGATCGGCAGCCTGCCGCCCCTTCTCGACGACCGTGAAGAACGTCTCGTAAGCACCATCCACAAGGTTCTCCAGCACCGCGACTGCAGCTGTGCCGTCTTCCGTCAGGTTACCTTCGTCGTCGTACCAGTTCACGAATAGATTGTTGGCGTCGTCCTTGTTGGGCGACTTGTTCGCGATGATCATATTCATCTCGACGCCGAGTTTCTCGACCATCCGCCCCGCCGCGGGCACCTGCGCGAGGACGCCGATGCTGCCGGTGATCCCAGTGCGCTCGTTGAAGATGTAGTCGGAAGGTGCAGCGATGTAGTAGCCGCCGCTGGCCGCGACCGCGCCGAAGCTTGCGACCACGGGGACATCCGGGTGGGCTGTGCGGAAGCTCGTGATCGCATGCCAGATCTGGTCAGATGCGGTTACACCCCCGCCGCCCGACTCGACACGCAGAACCACCGCGGCGGGCGGGTCTTTCTCAAGCGTGTAAAACGCTTGGCGGGCAAAGTCCGCGACCGTCCCCTCGATCGTGCCCGCGATCTCGACCACGACAACCCGGCTTGTATCACCCGTCGGCTCAAAGACCGGGTTGAATGCACGCTCGGGCGGAGCGCTGGAAGACAAAGCCTTCATGAACAGCGCGACCGGCCCCGCGAGGTAGATATTGATCGTGATCGAGACCAGCAGCCCAACCGCGAGCAGGTACATCAGGATCTTGCCGATCCCCTTCCCAGTGCCCGGGTACTGCACGTAGACCGCGGGGACGTAGCCGGGCGGCGGAGGCGGCGGGGTCGAGGTGCCGGTCGGGTCGATCGGCTGGCGTGGTTCGCCGGGTGTCGGTGTAGTCGGCTGGTCCATAGGGGTACTCCTGGTCGTCGCTTCGTTTGAACTGCTTATGCTACGGCCAAACGCCCCGGCGTGATCGCGTCGGCGGTGGTTTGGGCATCTCGGCTGAGGTATGATCGGCACTTATGGCACGACACCTGCACATCGACCCGTTCAGCGGCATCGCCGGGGACATGTTCCTCGGGGCCTGTGTGGACCTTGGCGTCGATCTGGATTCGATCCGAGCTGCGCTGTCAAAACTCCCTGTCGAACGCCCGTACGAGATCAAGACCCAGCGTGTCCAGCGGCACGGCATTGGTGCTGTTGACCTCAAAGTCCACCTTCTCGACGAGCAGCCCGCCGCGAGCGATGTTGTCGGCCATCACAAGCACGGGCATGATCATGAGCATCACCCCCACGATCATGGGCATAGCCATCATCACGGCCATTCACACGACCACGGCCACCACCATCACCACACCGGCTACCGCGAGATCATGGCGATGGTGGACGAACTCGAAACGACACCGCGCGGCCGCGAGCGTGCCGGCCGAGTCGTTACGAAGCTGGCCGAGGCGGAAGCCCGAGTACACGCCAAGACGCTCGATGATATTCACTTCCACGAGGTCGGCGCGGTCGATTCGATCGTGGATATGCTCGGCTCGGTCGTGGCGATCGAGCTGCTTGGCGTTGAGACGGTTTCGTGTGGGCCGCTCCCGTTGAGCCGGGGCTTTGTGCGCTGCGACCACGGCTTGATGCCGGTCCCCGCGCCGGCGACGGCGTATTTGATGCAGGGCATGCCGACCGTCGGCGTCGATCGCAAGGGCGAACTGGTGACCCCGACCGGCGCCGCCCTGATCGCGGGGTTCTGCGACCACTACGGCCCGGCGCCCGCGATGACGCTGGAGGAAGTCGGCTACGGTGCCGGCGACCGCGAGAGCCCGGACGTCCCCAACCTCCTGCGGCTGATGCTCGGCAAGAAGACACACACCGGCGAGCTCGGCCCCCTGACCCCCAACCCATAGGCACACCCTTGGCAAAGCGCAAGAAGAAAAAGCAATCCAACAACGGCGTATGGATCGGGATGGGCATCTCTGGCGTGATCACATCGATCATCGTGATCGCGCTCGCAGCCTCGTCAGGCAGCGACCCGGCAGACAATCTCAGCGGCAAGATCACAGAATCAACTCTTGCCAAGCAGACGCTGAAGACCGACGGACTCCCCAACCTAGGCAATGCCCCCGGCGGGAGCGGCAGCCTGCAAGCGCTGCTCAGCGAAGCACAAGCATCAAAAAACATGATCACTGCGGGCGGCGACTTCGGTGGCGAAAAGCAGGCGAAAGCCGAGCAGGTGATTCAAGCACTGCACGGCGCGGCAGCCAGTACGCTCGCACAGGGCAGCCTTGATGGCAAGATCCCGGCAAAGTATTTCGACTCACCTGAAGTTAAGAGTCAGTTTGGTACGGTCGGACGAGCGATCAGCCTCGTCAACAACGAATACCTTGAAGCGGCCGAGTTCGACCAGGCACAGGATGTTGCCTTATCGTACTTTCAGCTTGGGCAGAAGATCTTCGCCAGTAATAAGCGCTTGAAGTCGCGGCAACGTGGACTTGCCATCATGAAGAGCGCCTTGAGCACTATGGGGCGGATCAACAAGGCCCGCTTCGATGACGGCGAGATTGATCAAGACGCGATGCGGGCACTCAACGACAAGGTCATGGAGTGGAACAGCGCGATCAAGGACTTCGAGGATGTTTGGAACAAGAAGCTCAACACGACCGAGTCGGTCAACCAGAAGAAGGGCATCCCCAATACCGCCGACATCATCAAGATCGCGAGGGAAGACAAGGACCCGACCTTCCGCATCTGGGCCGCGCTGCGTTTGGGTTACGCCCTTTTTGAACGCGGCGGCAAGGGCAATCAGGAAGCCCTGAAAGCGGCGATCGAGGAGCTTAAAAACGACAGCGATAAGCAGGTCTCCAAGGCCGCGGCTGAGGGTGAGTCGATCGCGGACAGCGACGAGTATTACGAGCTGCGCAAGTAACGATGCAGGTGCTCCTCCTGGGAATGTTCGTCGCGGTTTTTCTGCACGATGCGACGACGGCTGTGGAGGTCTACCACGATAGTGAGTTGCTCCGTATTCGCGAAGCGATGCCCCAAGACGTCTGGCCCTACTTCGGCGGCCAGTCCGTCTTGCTGATCGTGCTGCTGCCGAAGCTCATGATTGGCGTGTCATATTGGGGTGCCTGCCGAGCAGTACGAAAAAAATTGGGTACAAGTACTGGTCAACGAGGCCTCAATCGACTCGAAGCGATAACCGCCGCCCTGCCGCTGATGTTGCTGTGCCTCTTCATCATTGATTTAGCTGCTGGATCACTGCGGACAGCCCGCGTCCCCTTGCAGAATACCGTTTTGCTTGATGAGATCATCGTTCTGCTGCCAACGCTGCTGGTTGCCTTGTGGGCCTGGTCCGCCTACTACCCCGTGGACCGAAGGCTGCGTGAGGCTCTGATCATGCGTGAGGCCGATGCGGGCAGACCCGTCTATCCCCTGCTCTCGCGAGCCGCCTACGTGTTGATGCAGGCCCGGCATCAGTTTGGCCTGCTGTTGATCCCGCTGCTTGCCGTGTTCGCGTGGGCGGAGGGGATTACCCTGCTGGGCCCGGACAACGGTGGCCCGCTCAGCAAACAAGCCGTAATGTGTCTGTCGCCCTTGGGTGTGCTGATCGTCTTCGTTGGGGCGCCTTTGGTGATCCGCCATATCTGGCAGACGCGTCCATTGCCAGCCGGTGAGGTCCGCGACCGCATGCTCGCCCTGTGCGAGCAGCACAAGGTGCGTGTGCGCGAGCTGCTGCTCTGGCAGACCAGCGGGCGCATGATCAACGCCGCCGTCACCGGCCTTGTCAGCAAGGTGCGGTACATCCTGCTATCCGATGGCCTGTTGGATCGGCTCGGCCCGCGCGAAGTCGAAGCGGTCATGGCCCACGAACTTGCGCACGTCAAGCTGAAGCACCTGGTCTGGATGGGGCTTGTGGTCGTCGCGTCACTCGGCGTACTTGAGGGAGTAGGCTATGCGCTGATCGATGCTGTAGCAGGCCCGATGCAAGGCAGCTTAACGCCGGACGGCACAACGACCCCTAACCCTGACATCGCGCTCAACGATCCCGACCTGCGCATGGCGGTCGTCAGCATCCCCGCATTCCTGCTTGCGTTGCTCGCCTTCGGCTGGGTCTCCAGGCGGATCGAGTGGCAGGCCGATGTCTTCGCGGTCAAACACCTCGCTATGACTTCACCAAACAGGCAGTACGACCCGCTGGGTCGGCAGGTGTTTGACAGCACCGCGATCGAGACGATGATCCACGCCCTGCAGCGCGTCTCGGAGCTGAACCACGCGCCGATCACCCGAAAGAGCTGGCGGCACGGGTCTATCGCCTGGCGGCAGGAGCACCTGCGATCGCTGCTCGACCAGCCGCTGGAGCAAACGCGGGTGGATCGGGTGCTTGTGCGGGTCAAGCTCGCCACCGTTATGGGCCTGGCGGCGGTGCTTTGCCTCTATCTGGTTTGATCAAACGCTATAATGCCCGACTTTTCATCACCCGAGAACAAGCCCTATGCGCTTTATCAAGATGACCGGTATCGGCAACGACTACGTCTACGTCGACTGCTTTGATCAAACGGTCGAGCACCCCGCCCGCCTGGCGCAGGTCGTATCCAACCGCAACTTCGGTATCGGCAGCGATGGGCTCATCCTGGTCCTCCCGCCTGACGAGGGCATTGATGCGTCGGCACGCATGCAGATGTTCAACATGGATGGCAGCGAGGGCCAGATGTGCGGCAACGGCATCCGCTGCGTCTGCAAGATGGTGCACGACCACCAACTCGGCAAACAACACAGCCTAAACCCGATGCGCATCCAGACGGCCTGCGGCGTGCTCTCGCTGGCGTACGAAACCGATAGCGCTGGCAAGGTCAGCAGCGTGAGTGTCGACATGGGTAGGCCGCTGCTGGAACCGGAAGATGTGCCCGTCATCATCGACGAGCTCACACAAACCGAGCAGCCACAGACGTTCAAGGTCTCCGTCCCGGGCACGACCGAGCGCTTCAACGCGACGTTTGTCTCGATGGGCAACCCCCATGCGGTCATTTACGTGGATGAGGTCAGCGAAGAGACGGGCGAGGTCCTGCGGGGCTGGGGCTCGGCGCTGGAGAACCACCCCGCTTTCCCCGAGCGGATGAACGTCCACTTCGTTGAGGTTGTTGATGACGAGGTAGTCAAGGTGTTGCACTGGGAGCGCGGCAGTGGGCCGACACTGGCCTGCGGGACGGGTGCGTGTGCCGTGTGTGTCGCCGGTGTCCTGACTCAGCGCACCGGGGCTTCGATTACCGCCCACCTGCCAGGCGGGCCGCTGCACCTGGCCTGGCACGAGAGCGACGCCAAGATCCCCGGTCCTGTCACCATGACCGGGCCCGCGGCCGAGGTCTACACCGGCGACTGGCCCGACTGAGGCGGAGCTCAGTCCAGCTTCACAACCCGAACGTCCTTGACCTTGCCCCACGTGCCGTAGCTGAACATCCCGAACGGGATCGTATCGACCACCGCGCCGTGCGTGTCGTATTTTGTGTAGTCAGCCCGATTCACATCCACCAGCTGCTTATCGTCGAGCCAGCACTGGATCTTCTTGATCGTCACCTCGATCTTGACCGTGTACCACTTCTTGTCCTCAAACGCGTGGTACTGCGTGGTCTTGTTTTCCGATGCATTGAGCCCGTCGAGATTAGAGATGCCTGTGATGGCGCCCGCCCATCCGCCGAGCACCAGGCTTACGTGCCCTGCTTGACCGACAGGGAAAGTCACCCCTAGGAATATATCGATGCCTTCGACACGCTGGGCTTGGAGCGTAATCCGGTAGTTGTCTAGATCCTCACCAAGCAGTTCGGCCATGTCGCCGCGGTACTTCACGCCGGTCAGTGGGTTGCCGTAGTCGAGATTGAGTGCCCCGTCTTCGAAGTAGACCTCGCCCTCGCCACCGAACCCGATCGGCTTCCAATCGCCTAGACCGCCGACGAGCAGGGCCTTCGCTTCGAGCGGCTCCGTTGCTGTCACTTCTGAATCAGGCTTTACCTTGCCGTCAGAATCTGATGCTGAATCATGGTTAGGGTTCGCTTCATTGCCAGCGGCCGGATCCGGGTCAGAATCGGTCTGCTGAGATTGATCCGAGCAGCCGTTCGTGACAGCGCAGACCATTGCAAACAGAAGCAAGACCACAAGCAGGGATCGGTTTTTCATCCGATCAGTTTATCACCAAGCCCGCGCAGCGATCTCAGGTTGATTGCGAAGACACACCTCAGCGAGCCCGCAGCGAGCTATCGAGATTGCGCCGCTTATGCAGCTTTTCGAAGCGGTGGCGTGGCTTGGTCTTTCTGAGTCGCCTTTAACGCCGAGACGGGCTCGGTCGATGGCGTAACCGAGTTCAGACTACGCTCAGCAAGCAACTCCAACGCTCCTGCAAAGCAGCGCCCAAGCACAGCTTGGACGCCCGCGGCGACCAGGACGACACCCGGGATCACCCAACGCATCGCAACACCGTATTCCAACGACGAGAAGCCCCCAGCCGCCCACTGATACGTGGGCACCGCGATGCAGGCGGTACCGATCAAGGCCGCCCCGCTGCCCAGTAGCAGGCCGCGTTCCAATGAAATAATCGACAGGCACTTGCTGAGCCGACGGTCCACGGGCGAGAAGCCCTCGGCGATCGCCAGGAGTTTTGCGAATACCCCGAACTGCATCGCCTGGACCCCCAGCAAGAACGTCAACGCACCCACGAGCATCGTGTGCAGGTCCAACCGCATCGGGCCAATCGTTAGGTTAAACGCACCGGCAAGCATCAACGCCAGGCCGACGATCGAGATCACCACACCGGGGTGGAAGAACAGGTACCGCGGGCTTCTCAGCATGAAGAAACGCAGCGTCCGCCAGCCGTCCCGCATCGTCCGCAAGTGTGGTGCGTGCGCCTTACGACCATCCGGATGGAGCGTGATCGGGACCTCAGCCGTATCTTCGCCATTGAGTGAAGCGCGGATGATCATCTCCGTCGCGAACTCCATACCCCCCGCGATCGGTGTGTTGCGGGCGTAGAACTCGCGCGTAAACCCGCGCATCCCGCAGTAGACGTCGTGGATCGGCGACCAGTACATCTTCCGCACCATGAACGAGAACATCGGGTTGCCCAGCCATCTATGCGAGAACGGCATCGCGCCCTTCGCGACCGTGCCACCGCCCGAAGGTAGCCGGCAGCCTTGGACCAGCTGGTGGCCCTGACGAAGCTTCTCAATAAACTTCGGGATCTCAAGGAAGTCGTAGCTGTCATCGGCATCACCCATAATGACATACTGCCCCTGGGCCGCATCGATCCCGGCTTGTAAAGCAAAGCCGTACCCCTTGCTCGGAACATGAACAACACGGGCCCCCTCGGTCTGGGCGATTTCGATCGAGCCATCAACTGAGCCGTTATCAGCAACAACGATCTCACCATGGACATCGGCCGCCTTCATCCCACGCCAAGCCTTGCGGATGCAAGTCGCCAGCGTATCCGCTTCGTTGAGGCAAGGCATGACAACGGTCAGCTCATAAGGTCGAGGGTCTTGCATCGCTGTTGCTCCAATCAATCGCCTTGGCATGTATGCCACGGCGAGGCCGTCTTATTGCGGATCAGCCATCTTCGGGTTCGTCAGTAGTTGCCACTGGGCATTCAGCAAGGCCGGTAGGTCGGCGGTCTCTCTCGGCGGGAGGTTTTGTGTCACAAACCCAGCTGTCAGCAGTGTGTTGGACAAGATCAACAAAGCCAGGACACCCGCCGAGGCAACAATCACGATGCGGCGGCGCACGAGGTGCAGCAGGTACGCCAGGCCAAACGCACCGAGTGGTGCAGAGTTGACGAAGATCCGGTTTCCAAAGCTCTCGCCCGAGCTCCAGCTCGCCCAGAAGCTGTAGAGGCCGATATGCAGGACAAGCCCGGCGGTCAACGCAACCCACACCCAGCGGTCGCTCCCGCGTACCAGGCAGCAGGCAAGGACCAGACCAATGAAGCCGATGGCAAACAAGGGGTGGTAGAGCAGCGCCCCTTCACCCGAGAACAACAGCGACCAGAGCATCGAGTTGCTGAAATCAAAGCCGACATTGGTCCACTCGGAATAGCTATTGAGTACCCAACGCCCGAAGGCTGCCCGCCAGACCAGGATTTGCACCCCCGCCGCAGCGAAGACCGCAAGCACCACCGGTAAGCCATACGCGACGCTCGGCCGCCAACCCGTCTTCATCACCTTTATCGCGGGTGGGAGCAAGATGATCATCATGACCGCGTCTGTCGGCCGGACCAGCACTAGCATGAAGACCGCGATAGCCACCGCACGCCACATCCAGACGCGATCGGGCTCGCGGTACAGACGCAGCGCCAACCAGGTCAACACGCTCATCACGACGAAGGATGGCCCATGATTCATCATGGGCAGCACGCTGGTGTAGTACAGCACGTTGGTGCCGAGGAACACCGCCAGGACCGCGAACCAGGCCGATCGTGGGCCGGTCCAAGGCGCGATCGCCGATCCAAGGATGCCGCACGCGATCGCGACGAGCAGCGCATACCAGAGCGTCACAGCGAACTCATAGGGCCGGCTGTATCCATCTGTCTCCGTTCCGTTGGCAAGTGCAATGAGGTGGCCGGCCGCAAAGCCCGGCAGGCCCATCAGCGGAGAGCCTACCGTGTAGATATTGACCAGTTGGCCGTCGTCCGTCGTCGGCAACCCGCCCCACGGCGCGCCAATCTCAAAAACCTTCGCCCCCGGCGTGAGTTCGGTGATCTCATTTGTCGCGTTGAAGTCATGGTCCAAGCAGGCCGATCTCAGGTGCGCATAATAGAGCTGCGCATCCCACCCGCGATAGAAACTGCCGTAGTAGCTCAGCGCCGCACCCCATACGAGCACGGCAATAAAAGCGACCGTCAACGCAAGTGAAACCGGACCGGTGAAACTGGGGAGACTCAAACCCTTCATACGGGAAGCGGGCAAGGGAAGTCCTAGCTCAGAGCGTACACCTGTGTTCATCGCGATCCTGCCGATCAGGCGGTGTGACAACTCCTCCAGCACAATGCTTATCTGTACCATCGGCACCGAAAATCAGGCATCTGGAAAGGAGCCGTGATTATCGGTCTACGGTGAACTTCGTATTCGGTCTGCCGCGATTCAGACAGCCATGCGCAGATAAGTCTCGCGCCGCTTCGGATCGCAAAGCACGTGATAGGCCTCGTTGATCTCCTCGAACCGCTTCATCGCCTCGGGAGCGTCGCTGCGGTCGGGGTGATAGATGGTCGCCAGCCGGCGGTAGCTGGCTTTGATCTGATCGGGCGTGGCATCAGACTGAAGCTCCAGCACGCCGAAGTAGTTGGGCAGATCGCCCTCGACTTGAATCCGCTTCTTCTTGTGTTTCTGCTTAGGGCTAGGACCTGCGCTATGTGGCCGCCCCTCTTCCATGTGCTTGGCTGCGCCGGCCATGCCGAAGCGGGCGATCGCCTCAAGCACCTTCTCCATGCCGGGCTTGAGTTGGATGAACTGCAGGCCGATTTCGTAGCGTCTCAGACCGCGTCGCTTGCACCAGCGGACCTGTGTGCCGATCTGCAGCGAGCCGTCGTCGAACTTGAGGCGGATCGGCATAGCCCCGCTGAGTTGCACAGGTGGTTTGCCATCGCACAGCACGCGCATCCCCGTCGCGGAAATATCGAGGATCGTGCCCAGTGCGCAGCGTACGGTCTCGCCGCCGTAGCGCGGAGACCTCCGCTCGCGCCATGGCGAACTTCTAGACCGTACTTTCTTTTGCCAAGGCCAGCCCTGCATGCACTGATTATCGGCATGTTCGCAGCGCTCTTGAAGCACAAAAAACCCCGCCTTTTCGGGCGGGGCTTCGTGTTGTAACGGATGTGCGGACAATACCGCCCTGTCTTAGGCCAACGCCGCCTGGGCAGCCGCCAGTCGTGCGATCGGCACACGGAACGGCGAGCAGGAAACGTAGTCCAGCCCAACGCTGTGGCAGAACGAGATCGAAGCGGGGTCGCCCCCGTGTTCGCCGCAGATACCGACCTTGAGCTTCTTCTTGGTCGAGCGCCCCTTCTCGACGCCCATCGCGACCAGCTGACCGACGCCGGTCGCGTCGAGGGATTGGAACGGGTCCTTCTCGAGGATTTCCTGGCCGATGTAATCCGGCAGGAAGCTGTTCACATCGTCACGCGAGTAGCCGAAAGTCAACTGCGTCAGGTCGTTGGTGCCGAAGCTGAAGAAGTCGGCCTCGGTGGCGACCTCGTCGGCGGTCAACGCTGCACGCGGGATCTCGATCATCGTACCGATCGTGATGTCCAGCTTGCCGGTGAACTTCTTGGCAGCCTTGACTGCTTCGATGGTTTCTTCGGCCTTCGCACGGAGCAGGGCGAGTTCTTTCACCGTGCCCACCAGCGGGATCATGATCTCGGGGTGCGCTTCGATACGCTTCTTTTTGCACGCGATCGCTGCCTCGACGATCGCGGTGACCTGCATGGTCAGGATCTCGGGGTAGGTGATCGAAAGGCGGCAGCCACGGTGGCCAAGCATCGGGTTCGACTCGTGCAGCATGGCAACGCGGGACTTCACCGCGGCGGGCTTGATACCCAGTACCTTGGCGACCTCACTGATGCCTTTCGCATCATGAGGCAAGAACTCATGCAGCGGCGGATCGAGCAGACGAACCGTCACCGGCAGGCCCTTCATCGCGGTGAAGATGCCCTGGAAGTCCTTGCGCTGATAAGGCAGCAGCTTCTTGAGCGCTTTCTGCCGGTCCGCCAGCGTCTCGGCGAGGATCATCTCGCGCATCGCGGTGATGCGATCGCCTTCGAAGAACATGTGCTCGGTCCGGCACAGGCCGATGCCCTGGGCGCCGAAGTCGCGTGCACGCTTGGAATCGGCCGGCGAATCGGCATTCGTACGGACATCGAGCTTGCGGTACTTGTCAGACCACTTCATCACGGTCGCGAAGTCGCCGGACAACTTGGGTGAAACCGTCGCCATCTCGCCCGCAAATACCTCGCCGGTGCTGCCATCGATCGAGAGGACATCCTTGCGGCCATACGTCTTGCCGCCGACCTTGATCTTGCCGGCCTTGGCGTCGATCGAAATCTCGCCAGCACCCGCGACACAGCACTTGCCCCAGCCGCGGGCGACGACCGCCGCGTGGCTGGTCATGCCGCCGGTCGAGGTGAGGATGCCATCAGCGCTGTGCATGCCGTCCACGTCCTCGGGGGAGGTTTCCTGACGCACCAGCAGGACGCGCTCGCCCTGGTGAGTCCGCTCGACGGCTTCTTCAGCCGTGAACGCCAGCTTGCCAAACGAAGCGCCTGGCGACGCGGGCAGTCCGACGGTCAGCGGGCTGGCCGAGGCCTTGGCCTTGGGGTCGAAAGAAGGCAGCAGCAGCTGCGTCAGGTCGTTCGCCGGGATCCGCTTGATCGCGGTCTTCTCGGTGATCAGCTTCTCCTTGACCATGTCGCAGGCGATTTTGACGGCTGCCGCACCGGTCCGCTTGCCGGTCCGGGTCTGGAGCATGAACATCTTGCCCTGCTGGAAGGTGAACTCGATGTCCTGCACATCCTTGTAGTGCTTCTCGAGCGTCTTCTTCATCTTCATCAGCTCGCCATGCAGACGCTTGCCGATGGTCTTGTCGTTCGGCGCCTTCCACTTGTGCATCTCTTCGCACGGGATCGGCGTCCTGATACCCGCGACGACGTCTTCGCCCTGGGCGTTGACCAGAAACTCACCATAGAACTTATTCGCACCGGTAGAGGGGTTACGAGTAAACGCGACACCCGTGCCGCAGTCCTCACCCATGTTGCCGTAGACCATGGTCTGCACATTCACCGCGGTACCAGCCAAGCCGATCATCTCGTTGATCTGGCGGTAGCGGATCGCACGCGGCACCATCCACGACTTGAAGACGGCGGTGATGCCCAGCTCGAGTTGCTTCATCGGGTCCTGCGGGAAGGCCTTGCCGGTATGACCCTTGATCACCTTTTTGTAGGCCTCGCAGAGCTTGATCAGGCCCGCCGCAGTGACATCGGTATCGGAGTGCACACCCTGAGCCTTCTTGATCTTGTTGAACTCGTGCTCGAACGCATGGTGGTCGACACCCATGACGACGTCGCCGTACATATTCAATAGTCGGCGGTACGCGTCGTAGGCGAACCGTTCGTTGCCCGTCGCGTTCGCCAGACCGACGACGGACTCATCGTTCAGACCAAGGTTCAGGACCGTGTCCATCATGCCGGGCATCGACTGTGCGGCACCGGATCGGACGGAGACGAGCAGCGGGTCGGTATTAGAACCGAACTTCTTGCCGTTCTCTTTCTCAAGCAGCTTGACCGCGGCGTGGACCTGGTCCATCAGGCCCTTCGGTAGCTTGCGGCCCTGCTTGTAGTACTGGTCACAGCACTCGGTAGTACAGGTGAAGCCGGCGGGCACGGGCAGACCGATCGAGGTCATATCGGCAAGGTTCGCACCCTTGCCGCCGAGCAGCTCGCGCTGGGTCGCGTTGCCGTCGGTCTTGGTCTTGCCGAAGTAGTAGACCATCTTGGTCTTGCTGCCGGCAGTCTTCTTGGTGGTCTTCTTCTTGGCCATGATCGCGCGTGTCCTTTTGTGCGGGGGATCAGGTGAGCAAACAAGGGAAACGGCCTTCAGCCGCGGCCTTTCTGCCGGGCTGTAAGCCGCTGTTTCACACAATTCTCGTCCATTCCGCGGGGTATGGCACCCGCTGGAGAGAGGACAGATTCTAGTGGTTTAAGGCCATTCGTCAATTCTGACGCGGACTTACCACGTACGATACTGTTGTACCTGCGCACGTTTATCACAACAAGAAGTCGTTCTAACGCAGGTATCCAACAAGCCTGACCCTCTGCAGACCGCTTGGTATCTCGAATCGAACCTCAACGCACCACTTGGCCGATGCCCGTTAAAGAGCATCTTTGACGATCTGGCCGATATCGACGGTAATGGGAGCAGCTCGCTTAAATTGGAATCTATACCGGCCTGGCGCGAGGCGCTCCGCATAACTAAACCCCTCAATCATGCCGGCAAAGCTCTTAAGCGCGCGAAAGACGGGCTTGGCCGTTTGGTCTTCACGGACCAAGCCTTGATGCCGCCACATCGGGATGTAGTAAAAAGACCAATCCGTATCGCTTGAAATGAAGACTTTCTCTACCCCTGCGACATAAGCCTCGCAAAGTTTGGTAACAGCGTACTCCGCCTGCGCCGCCTCGTAGCGGCGAATGGCGGCAGGGTCACGCCGGCCAAGCGCCTCGGCCCACTCACGCTCCGCCTGGGTTGCTGTTGGCCCCGTTAACCACGGACCGCTCGTCATATCATCAATCCAAATCGGCCGACTAACTGCCGCTGTCTTCATCGACTCTCGTATCCACTTAACTTCGAGCGGGATGTCGGCGGCTGAACGGTTGGCATGGAAACAAAAGACGTCAAAATTACCTTCCACTGCGGCAAGGAATCGCCTGACGAAATCCATCTTCCTGTCAATAAGTTCTGTTTTATACCTTTTCTGAAGCGACTCGGGGGCTGTAAAATATCCACCGAAGTTAAAGCCACCGACCATCACGACCACCTCAGGGTCGGCTAGCTTCGCGGCCTCATAGGCAAGCCGAACGGCTTCTGCATATCCCTCTGGGCTTGCCCAAGCGTTCTCTGCCTCGGAGCCAATTTGTAGGTAACGAACACCCAGCGTCTGAACAACGTGTGTCACGGCATCCTGCCAGTTTGTACGGTGCTCGGGTTTAATACGCTTAATACCCGCCCCAATCTTCCCGTCCTGAGGCGACCTTGCTTGGAAATCAGGATCAAACTCCAGCGCCCACTGGTTTAAGACAGACAAGTTCAGTTGTATCGATCGATCCTCACGCTCAAAAGCCGCTCGCATCCTCCGCGCCTGATTCGCACCGGTATAGACATGTTGGCCCGCCCGAGGCGCCCGTGGCTCAAGCGTATCCCATGTCAAGCCGTTGACGCCTGACGCATCCCCAATCGATGAAACCTTGGGAAGATAACGGAGGTTTGCACCATCGACTCCCAGGCAACTTTCGCTCAGGGCCTTGGTGTTGCCTGCGATGGCTGTATCGCACGCTATGATCGAGAGGCATAACAAAACGCAGGAAAAAGAAGATAAACGCATGCTCGTTATACGATTCATTGTCTAGCCTTTCGCTATCGCATAACGCCGATCCTACATTCTTATTGCCTGGGGGAATACCTAGCCTTCGCCTGCCGGTCCAAACGAAGTACAATCCCGCCGATCCTCCATAAAAGGATCGGTGTTTAATATATTAGTACGTGCAATTGACGGCACGTCAGGGCGAGTCTCAAATCCCGATCCGCAATAACCACCATGCCCACCAAAGTCGCCAAGTTCGGCGGGACCTCGCTCGCCAGCGCCCCGCAGATCCGCAAGATGCAGGCGATCGTTCAGGCAGATCCTGACCGCCGCTTTATTGTGCCCTCCGCGCCCGGCAAGCGCGACACCAAGGACACCAAGGTCACGGACCTGCTGTACCTCTGCCATGACCTGGCGAGCAAGGGGCTGAAGTTTGATGACGCCTGGGGGCCGATTACTCAGCGGTTTAAGCAGATCGTGTCCGAACTCGATTTATCACTAGACCTCGATCCAATCCTTGCAGAAACCGAGGCAACTATCGCGGACCACGGCCAGCGTGGCTTACCTGCGGACTACGCAGCCAGCCGAGGCGAGGCAATCAACGGGCGGATCATCGCAGAACTGCTTCGGTGCCAGTACGTTGATCCGGTCGAGGTGATCTTCTTTGGTGACGACGGCAGGCTTGATGAAGAGAAAACCTATAGCACGCTGAGGCAGCGTCTTAGTAGCGTGGATCGAGCCGTAGTACCGGGCTTTTTTGGTCTTGGAATCAATGGTAACGTCAAGACCCTCAGCCGAGGCGGTTCGGATGTGACTGGGGCCATCGTCGCTCGAGGCGTCGAAGCAGAGGTCTATGAGAACTGGACGGATGTACACGGCCTGCTCATCACCGACCCGCGCATCGTTCCCGGGGCCTTCACCATCGAGACAGTGACCTACCGCGAATTGCGCGAGCTGTCCTACTCAGGAGCGAGCGTGCTGCACGACGAGGCCGTGTTCCCAGTCCGGCAGGCCAACATCCCTGTCAACATCCGCAACACCAACGACCCGGACCACCCCGGCACGCTCATCGTCTCCCACGAGCATGACAGTGCAAAGCGCAGCTACCAGATCACCGGCATCGCCGGCCGTAAGGACTTCACGATCATCCAGATCGAGAAGGCGATGATGAACAGCGAGATCGGCTTCGGCGAACGCGTCCTCGGCGTCCTCGCGAGCTACGGCGTTAGCTTCGAGCACATCCCCTCGGGCATCGATACGCTCAGCGTGGTCATCGAGGACACCGCGCTCGAGGGCAAACTCGACGATATCATTGCAGCGATCCATACAGCCGTGAAGCCGGACAACGTCGACATCGACAACAACCTCGCCTTGATCGCGACCGTCGGCCGGGGCATGGCCAAGCAGACGGGAACCTCGGCCAAGCTGTTCAGCGCATTGGGTGAGGCGGCTGTCAACATCCGCATGATCGACCAGGGCTCCAGCGAGATGAACATCATCGTCGGCACCGATGTGCAGGACTTTGAGAAAGCGGTCCGGGCGATCTACACCGCGTTCGTATCCGAGGACAGCTTGCCGCGTACTTTGAAGTAGGCCCATGGACGCACGCACGATTGAGTTCTTTGCGCTCGCTGCGGTCAGTGCCTCTTCGATCATCGCGGGTTATGTCTCGCGTGAGCGGGGGTGGCTAAAAGAAGAGTTCAGCCGAATAATCCACTGGGTAACGATCGTCGTCCTCTGGAGCTTAGCCGGGTTCTTTGCGCTTTGGAATCTTGAACCAAAGACCGCCAACCTTTGGGTACTCCTGATCGAACCGCTGCTTGTGGTGATCCCCGCATTTCTGATCATTCCACTGGGAAAAGCGATCCGGTTGAAGCGCAACCAGGTTGGTGTGCTTGCGCTCGCTGCCGGGCTGCGCAACTCGGGCTTTGCGCTCGGGGCGTTCCTGGCCTACGCTATGCTCCCCGCCGGCAACTTGCTCCGGCAGCAGATCGGTCCTAGCGGCGAACTGTCGGCTCAGCAGGTCAATGACTTGTCAATCAGTGCTCTGGCCTATGGGATGCTGATCGTGATGACGATGTCGATGGCTGTGGTCATCTTTCTCTTCCCGATGGTGCAGCACTTCGCCGCCGACGAAAAAGACAAGCAGCCGATCGGTCGGATCATCTACAAAAGTTTTGTCGACTGGAAGGCGATGCTGTTCTATTCTTCCGCCACAGGGATCGCGCTGGCGTACTCACCTATCGAATGCCCACAGATCGTGCACGACTGGCAAATCCTCAAAGTACTGATTTTTATTGGCTCAGCGACGGCGTATTTCGGCATCGGCCTGCGATTACACCTCGGCCAGGTACGCCCCCACCTCAAATCACACGCCATCGTTGCGGGGGTCAAGTTCCTCGCGACCCCGCTTCTGACACTCGGCCTATTGGTACTGGCCCGTAACGTTGGGGTCACCCCGCCGCCGGAGATGCTCGCTCAGTGTTTTATGCTCATCGCATTCATGCCGGCCGCGATACAGGTTGTGATCGTGTCGAATCTGTTCCATCTCGATGTTCGGATGGCGGGGAGTATCTGGATCGTTAACACGCTGGTCTTCCTGTGCGTCGTGCTGCCGGTAATCATGCTGGTCATACCATGGCTTTAAGCCCATGCCTGCTAGAATAAGGTGGTGACAGCGACGCTAGACGACCTGATGGAAACCGCGAGCCAGGCCCTGGCAAATATGGACTACGCACGTTGCGAGTCGCTGTGTGTCGATGCACTTAGACAGGCGTCTGAGCAGAAGGAATGGGTCATCTATCAGCGGGTTTTGCTGCCACTGCAAGAGGCAAGGCGGCAGCGGAGGCAGGCCGCACTCGACGGCCCGATCCTGCTGGGCACAACCGATACGCACGGCAACATGGAGTCGCAAATCAAAGACCTTGATCAAGGCTGCGTGGTCCTGACCTGGCCCAGCACGCCCACCAAGTTGTTGTCGCTTGCGGGATGGGTGCGCGAGAAGGAACGCCCCATCGAGTTGCTCTTTGCAGACAACATGCCGAATGCAGCCACCTGGAAAGTTACTAGCACGAGCAGCCCGGTCTTGAGCATCGACCTGCCCGCACCGAAACAGGAGTGGATTGGCCAGTGGATCGACCCATCATCGATCACACCACCAACCCCGGCACACTGGTTTATGCAGGCGAGCGAAGCGCTGGGCAACGCCGCGCTTGCGGCGATCGAGCCTTCGCCCGGCTCGCTGGAGCACCTGCGGGCCCTGGAGGCCGCTCTGTCCTGCGTGGACGACCATGAAATCCTGCATCAGCGCTTGGCGTCTGCGGCCAAAGCGCTCCATGAGGCGAGGCAATGAACACGACGGCCGACAACCGCCGTCGCGGGGTACGGGTGCTCGGGCTGAGCTTTGCCGCGCTGCTCGTGCTGCTCTTTACGATCACGAGCATCATTTACCTCCGCTGGCAGAGCAAACCCGAGCACTGGGAACAGGAACAGCTGCGCCTCGCAGAGTTGCCGGAGGTGCAGCAGGAAGCGATCAGCGAGTCCCTCCGCAACCGGCTCTTGACCCAGTGGAGCGATCCGGGCGAGAAGACCCCGGTCACGGAGGCGGACCTGTTTGGTCAGCGTCGTACGATCGAGATCCCGTATGCGGAGTTGAATACCTGGATCAAGACCGAGGGCATCGAACTGCTGCGAGAAGTCGATATCGAGGTGCCCGAGTCGACGCCTACCGCGATGATCGATTCGCCTGGTGACGGTCTGCTGCGGATCAGTTTTGAGGTAGATCGGGAAGAGATCCAGCAGGTTGTAACACTGAGTTTCGTGATGTCGATTACCGAAGACGGCAAGCTGACCAGCACGCTGAAGCGGGCCAGCGCCGGCCGCCTGCCCCTGCCGGTCTCGGCCGCGATCGAGCTCGTCGCAAGCCAGACGGACAGGGGCGACCTGCTGGACCTGATGCGGGGCAACCCGGTTGGTCCGATCGAGTTCCCGATCGATCCATCCAAGGATGGGCTCCGAGATGGCCGCCTGGTGGGGCTAGAGGTCCGAGAAAACGCTCTCCTGATCACGCGAGAGACCGTCCGGCGAACCAGGGCGGAACAGTAGCAAACGCGCCTAGACTTACAGTGAAAGGTGCACCGCATGAACCACGCCATAACACAAAATCGCCTTGTCGTTGCGATCACCGGCGCAAGCGGTGCTCTCTATGCCCACCGATTGATCCAACTTGTTATTGCCGCCGGTATCGAGACTCATCTTGTGGTATCCCCTCTGGGCCAACGACTGCTGCATGACGAGCTTGGCCTTGAAGGCTTGTCCCCTTCGGGGCTGGCGTCATTGGCTGGGCTGGACGGCGAAGCCGACAAGCCGGACAACCTGATCCTGCACAACTTCCGCGATGTAGGAGCGACGATCGCCTCGGGCTCGTTCCAGCACGACGGCATGATTGTGGTGCCCTGCTCGTCGAATACGCTGGGATCGATCGCCTCGGGTGTTGGGCAGAACCTGGTCCACCGGGCGGCGCACGTGACGCTAAAAGAACGCCGTAAACTCGTGCTAGTCCATCGCGAGATGCCGCTGTCGCTGATTGATATCCGCAACATGCAGACGGCTACCGAGGCGGGCGCGATCGTCTGCCCCGCACAGCCCGGCTTCTACATGCTGCCCGAGACGATTAACGATCTGGTGGACTTTGTCGTCGGCCGCGTGCTGGACCTTGTTGGTGTTGAACACGACCTCAAGATCCGCTGGAGTGAAAAAGTTTTGAACCGCGGCGTCGGCAGGCGGCAGTAAACAATAAGCAGCCAACGCTACACTGCCCCCATGGATCAAGCCGTACCCGCACCACCGCTCTCTCAACAGCTCGGTGCCGTCGCGCGCGATATCAAGCTGAGCCACACGGTTTTCGCGCTGCCTTTTGCGCTGCTGGCGACGTTTCTCGCTGCGGGGTTTGCCGATCGATTACCACGAGTCGGTGAGTTCGTGCTCATCCTGTTGTGCATGGTTTTCGCGCGGACGTTCGCCATGGCTTTTAATCGCCTGAGTGATTCAGTCATCGACGCACGCAATGCACGGACCCAGAAGCGGGCGATCCCCAGCGGCCGCGTGCGCTGGGACACGATGCTGTGGGTCGTCATCGCTTGCGCAATCGCGTTCGTTGCCTCTACGGGGCTCTTCATTGTTCTATCTGGCAATATCTACCCACTGATCCTGAGTATACCGGTCCTGCTGGTGCTTGCGGGCTACAGCTACACCAAGCGTTTTACCTGGCTCTGCCACGCCGTACTCGGGGCCGCGCTTGCGATCAGCCCGCTCGCCGCGGCGATCGCGATCGAGCCAGACTACCTCGCAAAAGCCACCGTCTGGCTGATTGCTTTGATGGTCCTGACCTGGGTCGCGGGGTTTGACGTGCTCTACGCCTTGCAGGACACAGAAGCGGATCGCGAACAAGGGCTGTACTCGATCCCCTCCAGGCTTGGGATTAGTGCCGCGTTGTGGATCAGCCGGGTGATGCACCTGTTCTCGATGGCTGCATTATTCGGTGCGCTTCTTCTATCGGATCAACTGGGTCTCTTTTTCCTGCTCGCGGCGAGCCTGACGGCGGCCCTGCTCATCGTTGAGCATGCACTGGTCTGGGGCGGGCGTACCAAGCAGCTGAACATGGCCTTCTTCACGGTCAACGGCATCATCAGCCTGATGCTTGGTGCGGCGGGCATCATTGATGTGATGTCGGCGGGTTAGTGGGAGTGGGCTGAACCGCTGCGTACGCCGGAGCCGCAACCGACGCGGGCTCATCTGGCACCGGCAGAGCCACCCTCGGCGCTTGGGGGGCGACCCCAGCCAGTTTCTTGATCTTACGCCAGCGGCGCCTTGCCCTACCGAGAAGAGCGACCGCAACGCTGCCGTACAGAAGGATCGAAAGCAGCAAGATCGGCATGCCGTGGTGCGCGACCATATCAGGCAGGACATCCGTCGAGAGCCCAACCGTTTCATCACTCAGCAGCAAACCACAGCCTAAGAATAAGCCAACAAACGGGAAGAGTGAGGCGAAATAAAGCGCCTCAATCGGGCTATTGCCGACTGTCCAGACGATGATCGCTGCCAGTACCGGGACGAGCCAGCAGGCGAAGAGCACCATCACCAGAATCGATTCAGAAAACTGCTCGATGATCTGCTGCATGGTAAAGAGCACCGTCGCAAACAGAAGGAGCGGCAGGATGATCTCGACCACTGGATTATCAACGCCGATCCGTCTCGCCGGATCACTCGGCGGTAACCCTCCAGAGACTGGAACCAGTTTGGTGTACTCAGAAACAGCGTGAGCAACGCCGCCGAGCCCGAGACCAGCAGTGTCACTAGCAGCATCGCGAAGATAAAGGTCTGGAACGGCTTACCCACATCGTCCTTCTGGACATAGGCCTCGACCAACTCTGAGAACAACGAATCGTTCTGAATGAAAGGTAGCACGCTGCCGACCAGAAAGACTTGAATGACCGCAAAGAAGAACAGCGCGTAGGTCTTTGAGAACGACAGCCGTTTCTCGTTACCCCACTTGCGGTGGACCATGACGTACAGCGTCAGGATCGCGAAGCCTTGCACCGCTAAAGAAAACAGCACCGGCGGGAGCATCATGCCAAAGAAGGGGACAGCCTCGTAGCGCGGGTCCTGCAACATGCCCTGGACGGCACCCTCGATCCCATCGGGGATGAGGTACTGGTCCAACATGCCATAAAAAACAGGTCTTGCAGTCAGATGCTCGAAGAAGGTGAAGCCGAAGTTGGAAACGTGGGGTAAGGCGATATAGAGCACCACGACCAGACCCTGGGCGAGCGTGCCCGCCTGCCAGGGCTTATCGACGATCATCCCCGCGGCAAGGCCGGTCATGTGATAAACGATCGCAGACGCGATGAAAACGATATAGAACTGAATAAGCACGCCCAGGGGCATGCCGCCTTTATACGCCGCGTAGAACACGAACGGCAAAGACACCGCGAACATGAAATATTCGCGGATGGGCATGCCGATCAACAGCCCAACGATCTTGGAACCCGGTGTCATCGGAGTAAGGCGTTGGTAGTCCAAGAGGCGGTATGTCCGCTCCCGAGCCATCCCACCGGCAACCGCGCCGGTGCCAAGCACCATGAGGATCAGCCCCTGCATAATGAGCAGGGCCGGGATCGCGTCGCGAGCGGCTTCCTGTGGGCTGATCGTCTTCGTCGTCCCGCCGCTAATAAAGCTGATTTGTTGGAGGTTCCCAGCAAAGAACATGTAGAAGAAGGTCGAGCCGACGATGGTCACAATGAACCAACTCACCAGTTGGGGCAGGCGTAGCCTGGTCCGGACACCGCGGACGATCAACGGGTTGTCCCAGAGCATCAGTGGATTCATACCATCTCCATCCCATCGAGTTGGAGCATAATGTCTTCGACACCGAAGCGTTTCTCAACAAAACGTGTCACCGCGACCCCGCTGCCGACCAGGAACGTCAGTAAGCGCGACAACTCATTGTCATCACCTGTGAACTCGACCAGCACGGTGTCACCCTGGTGGCTGGTGGCTGCTACGCCGGGCCGGCCATAAAGTTGTGTAGCTGCGGAGGCGGCGCTGCCTGGGCAGTCGATCTCGACGACGCGCTTGGGCTGGACCTTCTTAACGATATCGTCGATCCTGCCGTGCACGATCATCTTGCCCTGCCGCATGACGCCGATCGCGTCGCACATATCCGCCAGTTCGGTGAGGATGTGCGAGGAGACGAGTACCGAGCGGCCCTCATCAGCCAGCCGCCGCAAGATCCGCCGGAACTCGATCCGTGCGACC
The DNA here is from genome assembly GCA_039188575.1 of Planctomycetota bacterium. Classification (GTDB taxonomy): domain Bacteria; phylum Planctomycetota; class Phycisphaerae; order Phycisphaerales; family Phycisphaeraceae; genus JAHQVV01. Next base: position 44,585 of record JBCCYY010000001.1, read on the forward strand.
GGGTCCACCCCGCTGGCGGGCTCATCCAGCAGGAGCACCTTGGGCTCATGCAGAAGCGTCTTGGCCAGCACGACCCGCTGCATCATCCCGCGCGACAGGGCCTTGCCCATGACATCGCGCTTGTCATTCATGCTGACCATATCGAGGCATTCATCCACACGGCGTCGGCGTTTATTGCGAGCCACACCGTGCGCCGCGGCAAACATATCGAGCATCTCCCAAACCTTCAGGTCGTCGTATACCGGCGCGAGGTCCGGCATATAGCCGAGGATGGCGTGCACTTTGTCTGCCTGGTCAGCCAGATTGAACCCGCCGACCGTTACCTCGCCGTAGGTCGGCTGCTGAAGCGTCGCGAGCACCCGGATGGTGGACGTCTTGCCCGCGCCGTTAGGTCCGATCAGACCAAAGACTTGGCCGGCTGGGATCTTTAGCGAAAGATCGTGGACCGCGGTAAAGCCATCGTAGTCTACACGGAGATCGTTCGTCTGAATCATCACGCACGCACCTGGGTATCAATCAATGATACGCAGCCTGACGCTTGCGGTTGCGAGAAATATTGTGTGGAACATCACACCGCTGAAAGCGGGAGGCAGGTCCGATCCACGGCCTCAGCAACACGCGCGAGCGAACCCATCAGCTCTGCGAGGACCGCGGGCGTAATGGACTGCGCCCCATCGGTCATGGCGTGGCTGGGGTCCTGGTGCGCTTCGATCGCCAGGCCATCACAGCCGACGGCAATCGCGGCACGCGACATGTCGGGCACAAGGTAGGCGTGCCCCGTGCCATGGCTGGGGTCAACAACAATGGGCAGGTGGCTCCGCCGCTTGAGTTCGGGGACCGATGCCAGCGGCAGTGTATTCCGCGTGTGGTCTTCAAACGTACGGATTCCGCGCTCGCATAGGATCACATTCGGGTTGCCCGCCGCGAGGATGTAGTCCGCTGCCTGCAGATACTCATCGATGGTCATCGACATGCCGCGCTTGAAGAGTACGGGTTTGTCGGACTCGCCGACGGCCTCGAGCAGCTTGAAGTTCTGAGCGTTGCGTGTGCCGATCTGCAGGCAGTCCGCGTATTTCGCAACCAAATCCACATCCGCCGGGGTCAATACCTCGGTAACAATTGGCAGCCCTGTCTGGTCACGGGCGGTGGCGAGCATCTTCAGCCCGTCCTCGCCGTGGCCCTGGAAGGCGTAGGGGTTGGTACGCGGCTTAAACGCTCCGCCACGCAAGGCATGGGCCCCAGCCTCCTTTACGAGCCGAGCGATCTCGACGATCTTATCCTCACCCTCGACGCTGCACGGGCCCGCGATGATCGGGATGTTCGTCCCGCCGAAGACGCAGACATCCCCCCGCCCGACCTGCACCCGCGTCCTTTCGCCGGGCTTCGTCTCGGCGGCCGCCATCTTGTATGGCGACAGCACGCGCATGATGCGATCGACACCCGGCACCTGCTCGAATTTACTCGAGTCCTTCAGACGGTCGTCGCCGATCACAGCGACGACATAGAGGTCCGTGCCCTGGATCGGGTGTGGCTTGAGGCCCGACTCACTCACCAGGTCCGCGACGTGCTGCACCTGATCCGGCGTCGCGTCGGGTCGCATCACAATGATCATGACGGGGCTCCAGGCCTTGGGTCCGCAAATTCAAGTAACTCAGTACGTATTCTAGGTTCGCCGACGAGGCGGTGCGGGCCGCTAGTACTTCGCGTGTTGGTGCGCTCGTGGGTCAACGATGTACCAGTGCTCCTTGAGCACATCCTCGGTCGTTGCACGCTTGACATTACCCTCGAAAGCAATGACCTGACCGCGGTAGACCTCTTCGAACCTACGCCTCGAGAGGAACTCGACACCAACCTCCGGGTCGGCCAGAAAGACCATGTCCTGCCGGACCTCAATGATGGTAACCATGTGCAAACGGGCAGCCTCATACTGTACCGGCGTCAGCATCGGCGGCTCGATACGGAGGAGTGTTTCGTAGTCCGGCTCGAGCAGCTTGGCCTCGATCCCAGTGTGCTTTAACCGTGTATCGATCCCATTCAAGGCACGCAGCAGCGTCGCGCCAGTGCCCGCCCGGGTCTCAGTCAGCACCGCCATCTCGGCTTCGGTCGTATTGAGGCCAAGCATCCTCAGCGCGGTCGCGGAAGCGGCGGGCACGCAAGAGTAGTCCTGCGTCTGCTCGATGACCAGCGGGCCCTGGTCCGTATCGAACGCATTGGTCGGCGTGGGGCGCATCATCCAGAGGCTGCCCTGCACGAAATAAGCCGCACCAAGGCACATGCCCACGATCATCACCGCCCGCTGTCGTTTGAGTACCGATATGTGCCAGCCGACGCCCAGCATGAACAGGAAGATGGGCGCGGCACCGATGCCCTCGATCCGCGCGAGTACCGTGAGCGGGATGATCTGTACCGCCAGGGCGGGGTTTCGGATCAGCATTGACCAGCACATCAGCAAGACAAATGCCAGCCCGATTACGCAGCTTCGGCGGAGCTTATCCTCAATGCGACCACAAGCCCGGCCACCGAACCACGCGGCGGGCAGCACTGCAGCAACAAACACAAGCCATATCGCCGAGCCTGGCATCCAACCTACTCCATGCCGACGGAGTGGCCGGCGAGGTCAACTCACGAAGAGACGTGAGTGACCTACTGGTTGTCGGCAAGATCAGGTGTGGACTTAGGTTGTGCTTGGCGAGGCGGCATGAAGAAAAGATGCAGAATCGTCACAGACCTGCTCAAGGCAGCAGCCCCTTAGGCACAGGAACCGCTCGGCCCTCGGAGGTAACGCAGACAATGGTTGTCTCGGCGGTCATGAGCAGCTCATCGCCGCGTCGCAGCTCGTACTGATGTTCTACCTTGACACCGGCACACGGCAAGCCAACGACCAAGAGTTCGAGCTCGTCGTCATACCGGGCCGGCTTCTTGTAGCGGATATTCATCCGGGCGACCGCGAAGAAGACGCCGCTTGCCTCACAGTCGCGGTAGTTGGCACCCTGGGCACGGAGCAACTCGGTCCGCCCCATCTCCATCCAGACCGGGTACGACGCGTGGTGCGCGATCTGCATCGGGTCGCACTCTGCGTATCGCACGCGGAGCGGGAGCGTGACTCGGTCGGGGCGGTCATGGCTGTGTTGATCGCTCATGATTCGCGATCATAACCCTGCAGGCCTGCCAATGAAAAACGCCGACCCACGCTTTGCAGATCGACGCTTCCTCTTCTCGTTTGCGTTGCGGGCTTAGTCCGTTGTGGTCGGGACGTCGGCCGTGCCGGTGATTGGGTCGGGATCGCCGTTGATCTCGGCGTACTCGGCGTCGATGGCGATACGCTCGGCAAGTGCCGCTGCCATACGCGCGTCCTGTGCACGCTGACGCAGCTGCTCGGCAGCCAGCCGCTCCCGCTCGGCGATCTTCTCGGCCTGCTTCGCCAGCTCGCTCGCTTGCAGCGCTTCCGCATGAAGCGACTTCGCGATCGCTTCGGCACGGGCGGCGGCATCTGCGGCGGCGGCGGCGTCCGCCAGCGCCTGGGCGTGAGCACGCTTGGCCTGCTCGGCCTGAGCGGCACCCTGTTGCGCCTCCGCCTGGGCGAGACGCATCTGTTCAGCCTTCTTCGCTGCTGCTTCCGCCAGACGGCGTGCGATCTCTGCCGCTTCACGCGCCTTCTCGGCAGCGGTCTTTGCCTCGCCGGCCTGCTTGGTGGCGAGTTGTGCGAGGGCTTCAGCCTGCTTGGCAGCCTTGGCCTGAGCCTCAGCGGCTTCTTCTGTCTTTGCAATCTTCTGCTCGTGGGTCTGAGCGGAGGTGAAGGCGTCCTTGTCCGCTGCGCGTGCGAGGTCGGCACGGGCCTGGGCTTCGAGCCGTTCGCGCTCGGCCTGCTCGGCAGCAATCTTCGCCAGCCGCTCTGCTTCGCCGGCCTGGCCCGCGTACCAATCCGCTTCACGCTGCTTCTCATTGGCGATCTGCCGGGTCACGTTCGCACGGGCAACCTTCTCTGGCGACGCCTTCATCACAAAGTAAGGGTCGTCGATCTGGTCGGTCAGTCGGTACGGCTGACGCAGGTGCTTCATCGATGTGGTGAAGTACAGGTAGCCGTCCGGGCCCATCGCCAACGAGTCAGGCCACTTGAGCCGGGGGTCGGCAACAAAGGTCTCGATCGCGCCGCTGGGGCGGCGCACGATGATCGCATCACGCTCGATGGCGGCGAGGTACAGGTTGTCATCCCGGTCCAGCCACATGCCATCGATCACCGAGCCGGTCGGGCCCAAGTCCTGGATCGATGCCGAGCGGACGGCTTCGGTTGTCGTCTGGTCACGCAACACGCTGGTCGGGACGCGGTAGATACGCCGGCCGGTCATCGTGTGGTAGTACAGCCAATCACCATTCGAAGAGAGCTCGATGCCAGAGACGTTGACTTGCGGCGCGATGCCCGCGAAGTTACGCCACTCGCTCGAGCCGACCGTAGCGATCACGCCTGCGTCTGCGGTGGTCGACGGATCCCCGAGCAGGACGTGGTGGGTCTGACGGGTCTTGAGGTTCACGACGTAGATCGTGCCGCGGGTCGAGTCGGCGATGTACGCGGTGTGGCGGTCGCCATCGACACGGAAATCACTGAGGTAGCTCGTGCGTGTGAAATCACGCTTGTGGTCGAAGTAGAAAACCTGCGCGATGCTGTCGTCGCTCAGATCGATCTTGAAGAGCTTGGGACCAGCGGTCACAACCCGGCCGTCAACGCCGGGGTTGCCCGCGTCGAGGATCCAGAGGAAGTCGTCCTGGTCGACATACATGGCCTGGGCACAGACAAAGCCGCGCAGTGCCGAGGGCCCGGACTTGCCGTCCCAGTCGTTCCAGTACGTCGAGGGGAACGGCGCCAGCGTGCCGTCGGGCTTGAGCTCGGCGACAGAGGCATCGGGGCGGTCGTTCCACCACGGGAAGGCGACGAAGACCCGACCGGTCTGCGAGACCGCGATACCCGCGGGCTGCTCAGACTCAAAGGCCGCGACCTCCACGACGAGTTTCTCCCAAAGCGGCTGGAACCCGGCCGTCTTGCCGTGCCCCCTCGTGCTGGAGCAGGCACTGAGCACAAATACCGCGACCACAAGGATCGCTGCGGTGATCATGCCCTGAGCAAAAGGAAGATTCAATACGGATGCTTTACGCGTGTTCATACGACTGTTCCCAGTAAAAAGGAGGCGAGCCCCCGGTGATGTGGGTCGTATCGTTTGAACAGGCGCGGCGATTAACGTCCAACTTGGATACATAAATCGCAAGCGGCGTCGGAAAAGAGTTATGGGGCGGTGAACCTACTCGACAGTACCAAAGATGCGGTCGCCAGCATCGCCCAGCCCGGGAACGATGTAGCCCTTGTCGTTGAGGTGGCTATCAATCGCGGAGGTCGTGACCGAGACATCAGGGTGCTCGACTGAAAAGTTCTTGATCCCCTCCGGCGCCGCCAGCAGGCAGACGAAGCGGATGTCTTTGCAGCCTTTTTGTTTGAGCAGCTCGGCCGAGGCGACCGCGCTGCCACCAGTCGCGAGCATCGGGTCGACAAGAACGACCGGCCCCTCCTTGATGTTGGCGGGGAGTTTGACGTAGTAACTGACGGGGGTCAGCGACTTCTCGTCGCGGAACATGCCGATATGGCCGACCTGCGAGCCGGGGATCAGCCGGGCCATCCCCGCCGCCGGACCTATCCCCGCGCGGAGGATGGGCACGACCGTGATCGGACCCGCGAGCTGCACACCGTCATACGGCTCGATCGGTGTGTTCACCGTGTGCGGCTTGCTCGGTGCATCTCGCAGCGCTTCGTAGGCGAGCAGCGCACCCAGCGTCTCCGCAATCGATCGGAAGCGGTCCGTCGCCGTGTCCCGGTTGCGCATCTCGGTCTGCAGGTGACCCACCAGGGGATGGTCGATCAGTTGTACGTTGTCCGGCATCGTGCGTTCCACATGCGATGTGCAGGCCCAAACAGCGTAACAAGATCAACCCGCAAAGGGTTAGTACGCATCACGCACCTCATCGACGAGGGCTGGCGGGACGCCGATGCCTACCACAAAGACCTCGCCGGTATGTCGCGACGCCCCCGGCACACTAAAACCTATTTTCTCACCGACGAAGGTCACGGTCGCGTTGGCAGACACCGCTTGGCTTGCTCCATTTGCAGCGGGGGCCGTGTCACCCGTGTCGCAGTCTAAGCCTGAAGGCACATCGATCGCGAGCACCATCGGCCCTGTCGGCAGATCACCCCCCTCAAATTGTGCATCGTCAATCGCCGCAATCACCGCCGCAATATGCTTACTAAGCCCACGCGATGCATCAAACCCGGTCCCCAGGACCGCATCGATTAACAAGTCCGCGGCCTTCCAATGCGGGGATTGCTTGGCCAACGACTGCTCATCGTCGCACCGCATCAGCTTGATCCCCATTCGGAGGCAGATGCCATAGTTGACCGCCGCATCGCCGGAAAGCAGCGACGGGTCGGTCGCGTTGTAGACCACGACTTTGCGCCCGGCGTTGTACAAGTGCCGAGCGATGACAAAACCATCCCCGCCGTTGTTGCCCCCGCCACAAATGATCGCGACCTTGTTGCCCTCGATGGCCTCGAGCATGCCGGTGGCGACATCGGTCGCGTTGATCCCCGCGTTCTCCATGAGCACCACGCCGGGGATGCCGAGACGATCGATTGCAAGCCGGTCGATCTCGCGGGACTGTGCACGTGTCAGGCGGGTGGCCGCTTCAGGCTGGTTTGTCTCAGTCATGTACCGATCATAGGCCCTGCTCCCGATCCAAACACCCGCAAGGCAACCCCCACCCCGCAAGGTTAGAATCAAGGGCCCTGCGGGGGCGTAGCTCAGTGGTTAGAGCACGGGACTCATAATCCCTTGGTCGCAGGTTCGAATCCTGCCGCCCCTATTCACCCCGCCGAAAACGCACTGGCGGGGTAGAATCAAGCAGATTGAACGTAACCGGACTAGCCCGGGCCGCGTCTATCTGCAATAATACATTTAGACGTGCGTCTAAAATATTGAACCGAAACGCTCCATCAAAGGAGACTCCCATGGGCCCTATCGGCTGGCAAGAACTGCTTATCCTCGCTGCCATCGGAATCCTGATCTTCGGCAAGCGCCTCCCCGAGGTAGGCCGATCCGTCGGCAAGAGCATCGTCGAGTTCAAGAAAGGCCTGGCCGGTGTCGACGAAGAAGTGGAAGCCGCTGTCCAGAAGCAGGCCAACCACCAAGCATCCATTGAAACCACCGAGACCGAAACGCCCGCCACCGCGGGAGGTACAGCATGACGACATTCACCACCCTCGCATTCGGCATGCCCGGCTGGCAGGAACTGCTCATCCTTGGTGTCATCGGCCTGCTCATCTTCGGCAAGCGGCTCCCCGAAGTCGGCCGATCCATCGGCAAGGGTATCGTCGAGTTCAAGAAGGGTCTGGCTGGAATCGACGAGGAAGTCGATGCCGCGGTCGAGAAGCAGAAGCAACTCGACGCCGAAGCCGGCAACACAACCAACGTGGAGACCCACGCCGAGTCGACCACCAACGCCGAGCCGTCTGCCTGAGTCAACTTCATACTTATTGATCCACGAAGCGGGCGTCTTGAAGGCGTCCGCTTTTTATATCGCTGCAACCAAAAAGAAAAGGCCTCGTCCGGGGAGGCAGCCGAACGAGACCCGATCCAGGGTGGAGGTTGTCGCGGCAGTGCCCGGTGTCCCGGACAGACTGGCCCGCGGCCCCGCGTCTTGGCCCGGCGTTCGCTGCCGTGCCTCGCGGGACAGGAGTAGTTACCAATTCAACCGGGATCAATGCCAGCGGCACAGACGAAAACTTCGGCCCAACGCACTTGGGGGTTCCGGCTGTATCGATTGCTGGACGGGCAGACCCCGCTAACGCGTTGCCAACGCGGATTGCTTCTTCGCGTAGACCAGGATCAAAAAGAACGGCACCCACCAGATCAGGTCGTTACCAATCAGGAACCACCCGAACTGCAGCGGCAGCGCATCCAAAATCACGGCCTGCCATACAAAGCCGATCGGCCCAAACACCTTGCCGAGCAGCCCGACCAGCACGATCGGCCAGTGCCGCGCGGGGTCATAGGCCGCGATCCAGTACCCGATCCCGTAGACCCCGACGATCATCCCGACGCACTGCCAGATCGCGGGATACGCTGGACGGTCCATCCCCATCATGTCGAAACCCATGTTCGGGAACAGCACCACCCCCGCCCCCCAGAGCAGGTTGTAGACCGCCGCGAGGGTGAGGGTCCAGAACATCCAACGGGGGGCTTGTGATACGTCGGGGTTTGGGTCGGCTTCAGGGATGCCTTAGCTTAGGCATGCAGCGACGCAAGAGAATCACGCCAAGAGATCGAGCACGCGTGAACCGGACGAGCTCACGTAGCCATAGAAGGCGATGTTGGCCTCGACAAGGAGCGTATCCCGGCTGAACGCGGCGACCTCGCCGGCGAAGTCCGTGTCGCGGATGATCGACTCGGCCTCGGCGGTATTCTCGATCTGCACGTTGATGCTGTTCAACGCCGGGCGGAGCGTGTTGGCCTGGTACGCCCCGATCGAGCCACGCAAGGTCGCGATGTCGCTGAGCGCCGAGTCGATAACAAGATCGCCCGCGGCGGTGTTGCCCACCAAGGCACCGCCCGAAGCGGCATCCGCGAGGGTGTAGGACGTGCCACTGATATCGGTCTCTCCGATCGTGGCCGAATCAACGCGTGGCAAGTCAAGCGTATCGCCGCCATGGCTCAACGACACGTCACCCGAGAACAAAGCGGTACCGTTGAACCCGGCCGACGCGGCGATACGATCGACTGACTGAACGTTCGCATCGATCTGCATCTGGATGGCGTCGCGCTCGCTGGCGGAGAGCGTGCCGTCACCGAGCTGGACCTGCAACGCTTTGGTGTCCACCAACACGTTGGATACCTCGGATAAGGCCGCGTCGGCCGTCGAGGCGACGTGGTCTTGGCGTTGCAAGACGCGGGTCTCGGCATCGAGCTCAGCCAAGACCGCCCGGAGCTGCTCGGAGCTCATCAAGCCCGCCGGGTTGTCCGCCCCACGGTTGATCTGCAAGCCCGTCGACAAACGCTCGGCGGACTGCTCGAACCGCTGGATATTGCGGCCCAAGCTGTGCTGGAGGGCGAGTACCCCTGAGTTGTTAATCGGTGTCACCATGATCGGATCTCCCCGGCGGACATCATTGCCCAAGGATCAGTAACCGATTCAGCGGGGACCGAAGCAAGCCGGGCATGAGAGAACCCGGCAAATCGGGGTTTACCCAGCTTGCCGGGCCGGAACGAGCGCTATGGTTTTCCCCCTTCACGGTGTAGCGGGAGACGCGGAGCGTCCCGGGTCGGGAAATCTTAGATGATTCGCACGGGCGGCTCCGCCGCACCCGCTGCACCGCTCGATTACGGCGCAAGAGCGGCAATTCAAGGACGCCAACCGCTGCGTGGCACAGTTGAATCAAGTGTGCCACGCTCGGCTTGGCGCTCTTGACCGGGTGCCTCACCCCGGCCTCGTCATCGCGTCGTAGTCCATCAACTCGTCCAGACGCTCCGCGGGCATCAAGTCCAGTTCGCCGACGAGCTGCTTGATGGTCTTGCCCTCCTTGTGGGCCTGCTTGGCGAGGTCCGAGCACTTGTCGTAGCCGATCTCGGGGGCCAGCGCGGTGATCGTCATCAGCGACGCATCGAGCAGCTCGGCACAGCGGGCCTCATTGACTTCCAGGCCGACGAGCAGCTTGTCGACGAAGACGTTGCAGGCGTTACTCAGCAGCGTGACGGACTCAAGGAACGCGTCGATCATGACGGGCATGGCAACGTTGAGCTCGAAGATCGAGCCGACTCCGCCCAGGCCGGCGGTGGTGACGGTCGCGTCGTTGCCGATCACTCGGCAGCAGACCTGCATAACGGACTCACAGATGACGGGGTTGACCTTGCCGGGCATGATCGACGACCCGGGCTGGATCGCCGGCAGGTTGAGCTCGCCGATCCCACAGCGCGGCCCGGACCCGAGGTGGCGGATGTCGTTGGCGATCTTGGAGAGGGAGACGGCGATGGTTTTGAGCTTTGCATGCGCCGATACGAATTCGTCTTTACACGCTTGCGACACAGGGTGATTAAACGATTCAGTAAAGTTTTCGTTGTCAGCTTTCTCTACACCAAACACGCGAATAGACAAAACATCGCAGACTCGCTTACCAAAATCTGGATGCGTGTTGATGCCTGTACCAACAGCCGTTCCTCCAATAGGCAAAGCACCTCGAAGCTCATCCCAAGCTTCAATCGTTTCATTTTTTGCATTAGCAGCGTTGCCAATATAGCCCGCAAAAACTTGGCCAACCCGAATCGGCGTGGCATCCATCAAGTGAGTACGGCCGATTTTGACTATCGAATCCCATTCATCCGATTTTGCGCGCAGGGCCTCTTCAAGTCCCGTTGCGGCCGGTAACAAGCAATTGTCAAGAGCTGATACTGCTGCAATATGCATCGCCGTCGGGAACGTATCGTTGCTCGACTGCCCCATGTTGACGTGGTCGTTGGGGTGGACGCCGCCTTCGGCCTTGGTGGTCGCGCCCAGGCCGAGCTTGTCGTTGGCGATCGAGGCGATGACTTCGTTGGCGTTCATGTTGGTGCTGGTGCCGCTGCCGGTCTGATAGACATCGACGGGGAAGTGGGCGTCGTGCTTGCCCTGAGCGACTTCATCCGCGGCGGCAATGATCGCATCAGCCAATTCCGGGGGGAGCTTGCCGAGGTCTTTGTTGGCTTGGGCGCAGGCGGCCTTGAGGTGGCCGAAGGCGTGGATCACCGCCGGGGGCAGCGGGCGGTTGGCGATGGGGAAGTTAGCGACGGCCCGGGCGGTGCTGGCGCCGTACAGCGCGTCGGCGGGGACGGGCATCTCGCCCATCGAGTCTTTTTCAATACGGGTAGCTGACATCTCGGGGTCCTCGGTAGAGTTGGGACCGCGAGTGTAGCGTCCTTCGATCGATTTGTGGGGAGAGCCAGGCGGGCGGACGAGCTTAAGCTCGCTCGCCAACACGATTCTAAATCACGCGGCGTCTTTGGGCTCGATGCCCTTGAAGGCGGCCTGCTGGGCCTTGCCCTTAACGTCGTTGAGCTGGGCCTCGAGCCGGCTGACCGTGAGCTCGACCATGCTCTGGGCGCTGTCGCGCAGGTCGCTGATCCGGCGCCGCATGGTCTGCTCGGCCTGGTCGATGACCGTGATCGTCTGCGGCTCGATCTCCGCGGCCTGGGCCTTGACCTGCTTGGTCACGATCTCGATCATCGCGCGGGACGAATCACGCAGCTCGGTGATATTCGAACGCAGGGTCTGCTCGGCGGTCTGCAGCGCGGCGGCGGAGATCTTCTCGAACGCCTGCAGCTTCTCGTCCAGGTCGGCCTGAGCCCGCGCGGCGGTCTGCTGGGCGGACCTGGTCAGCTCACCGATCGACTCGGACACCGATCGGCCGGACTCTTCGGCGAGGTCGACGATCTGCATCACGCGGGCAGAGGCGTCCTGCTCGACACGGTGCATGCGTTCATCGATCGAGGCGATCGAGTCGTCCACGGTCTGCGACGCGTTGGCGACCCGCTGGGTGATGCCGGCCTCGAACTGGGCGAGGCGTTCCTGGGCCTTGGCGATCGCGTTCTCTGCGAGGTCGAGGACCTCCTCGCCCTGCTTGCGGGCTTCCTTCTCGTGCTCGGCCAGCCGCTGGTAGGACTTTGTGATGCTGTGCTCGATGCCCTGATCGATCACGCGGAGGCGGTCGACCGAGCTCGTCTCGTACTCATCGATCTTGTTGTCGGCCTGCCGCAGCGCGGACTCGACCGCCGCGTTCGCGCGGGCGTGGATCCCGTCCGATGCGCCTTCGACGATCCCCTTTGCGTGGGCGAGCCGTTGGTCGGCAAGCAGGGTGAGCCGCTCGACCTCTTCGTCCAGGCGGAGCACCATCTGCTCGCGGTCGATGCTGCAGTCGGACTCGATCTTCTGGACGGTTTCCTGGTAGCTGGCCAGCGCGTCTTCGCGGGCCGTTTCGAGCTTGGCGACCAGGCCGTCGACATAGCCGCCGGCGTGCTTGTCCGCCTCGGCGAGGTAGCTGTCCAGCGACTCGGCGATCCGCTGGTGGATCCGCTCGCCGACCTTCGCGACCGTCTCGTCGTCCAGGCCCTCGATCATCTCGTTGGCCTGCTCGGTCAGCCGGTCATGGACCCGGTCTACCTGCTCCGCGACCAGCGTCTCGATCCGGTCCGGCAGGGTCTCGCCCAGCAGGTCCGCCTGGTTCTCGGTGTCGTTGATCTCTTCGATCAGCTCGACGAGCCTGGCCTTGACCTTGTCGGCCTGCTCATCGGCGATCGCATCAAAGCGCTCCGGCAGCGCGTCCGCGAGGGCGTCCGCCTTGGACTGTGCCTTCGCGACAATCTCGTCAAACTGTGCAGTAAGCGGGCTGAGCGCCTCCTCGACATCGACGTCCAGCTCCGCGATCTTCGCATGGATCGCCTGCTCGATCTTCTTGGCCTGCTCCAACAAGTGCTTGTCGACCTGTTCCTTGACGGGCTGAGCCAGGTCGCCTGCCTGCTCCTTGGCGGTACGCAGCGCGGCGAGCAGGTGCTGATCGACGGCCTCGCTGGCCTGCTTGTGCATCTGCTGCATGCGGGCGATGCGTTTGTCGATCTGTTCGTCCATCTCGGTGAGCTGCTCGATCCGCTTGGCGATCGGGCCTTCGTACTCGGCCAGGTGCTGGCGGACGTCATCGACCACCCGGCCGGCGGACATCTTGACGTGCTGCTTGGCGGCATCGACGTGTGCCTTGAAGTGCTGGGCCTGCTCGACCTGGGTCACGAAGGCGCGGGTCGTGTCGGTGATCGTGTGGCGGAGCGACTCGAGGTACTGCGACCGGCTTTCGATGTCCTGCTGGACCTGGTCGAGGGCCTGCAGTTTTTCGCTGACGGTCTGCTCGAGCTGTTCGATCTGCTGGGAAAGCGCAACGAAGCGCGCATCGGGGGTCGTGCCCATGTCTGGCGTGTCAGAGGGCTGGCCGATGGGCAGTTCGGCGGAGTGCTTGACGAGCCGAGCGAGCTTGAGCCGTTCCTCACGCGCACGGTCAGCGGCGCTGCGCAGCTCGTCGAGCAGCGCTTGGCTAGAGGCTTGGGAGGACTGGGGCTGAGAATGGCCAGGGTTGGACTGGGACACGGGCGAGCCCTCCGCGGTTCGGGCGTCAATAGAGAATTGGCCTAGCGCATGCCACGGCACGTCGGCCTGTCGGCTTATCGGCCTGCTCGCTTGAGCGGGTATAAAACGGGTAGGCCCGACGCATTATCGGGCCAAGTCACGCTAACCTGACCGGCATTCAGCGTATGGCTGAGCTCGAAACAACGCAGATTGGGGATCTTGATGAGCTTCTTTGATATCGCCGGCATCCTGGTTGGTCTTGCCGCGCTGTTTGCAGTGATCAACCACAAGCTGCTGAGGCTGCCTACGACGGTAGGCCTAATGCTGCTGGCGCTCTTGCACGCGGTGGCACTCCTCGCGATCGGACAGGTTTACCCCGGCGTGCTTGATTCGGCGGAACTGCTCATCGGCTCCATCGACTTCGACCAGACCCTGATGCAGGGCATGCTCGGCTACCTGCTCTTCGCCGGGGCCCTGCACGTCAACCTCAGCGACCTCAAGAAGCAGACCTGGGTCATCGCCCTGCTCGCGACAATCGGCGTGCTGGCGACGACCTTCATCGTCGGCGGGCTGACCTACCTGATCACCGGCTGGCTCGGTATCGAGGTCCGCTTCATCTATTGCCTTATCTTCGGGTCGATCGTCGCACCGACCGACCCGATCGCGGTGCTGGGGATCGTCAAAAAGCTAGGCGCGCCCAAGACACTCGAAACCAAGATCGCGGGCGAGTCGCTGTTCAACGACGGGGTCGGTGTGGTGGTGTTTATTGCGCTCTTGGGGATCGCGGGATTGGGCGGGCATGGAGAGCCGAACCATAACAATGTGACCGACGCTGTGGCTGAGCAGATCGCCGACGAAATCGTTGGCGAACCACCAGAAGAAGGCGAGCCAGGGTATCCTTCGCCCATCAAAGACGGTTTGCATGCGGATGTAGAGGAAACCGCAAAGCAGGCTCTTGCCTGGGTGCCCGTCGCAAAACTCTTCGCCCTCGAGGCGGGCGGCGGGATCGCCCTGGGCTTCGTGCTCGGCCTGCTCTGCTTCTTACTGCTGCGGTCCATCGATCACTACGCGACCGAGATATTGCTGTCGCTCGCCGTCGTGACGGGCGGGTACGCACTCGCGATGAAGCTGCACCTGTCCGGGCCATTAGCCATGGTCGTTGCGGGGCTGATCCTGGGCAACCACGGGCGGACGCTGGCGATGTCGGAAAAAACTCGTGAGCACTTGGATACGTTCTGGGAGCTGGTGGACGAACTGCTCAACGCGGTGCTGTTCGTGCTGATCGGGCTGGAGGTGCTGGTACTCTCGTTCAAGGGCGACTACCTGCTCGCGGGGGCACTGGCCATCCCCGCGGCGCTGTTGGCAAGGTTCATCTCGGTCGGGAGCGTCGTGACGGTCTTGAAGAAGGCAACCATCAAAGAGTTCACGCCGCACGCCGTGAAGGTCATGACCTGGGGCGGGCTGCGCGGCGGGATCAGCGTCGCGCTTGCGCTGTCGCTCAAGGAAGAGATCCACGCCCAGCAGTCTATGTACGACAACGTCGGCGAGTTAGTCCTCACGATGACCTACGTCGTCGTTGCGTTCTCGATCCTCATCGGCGGGCTGACCATGGGCCCGATGCTCCGCCGGCTGGGGCTCGCCGGGCAAACCGATCCGAACGCACACTAATCCGCGGTACGGTCCTCGGGTGGGTTCGCCACCACACTCGCGGGCTCACAGATCAGGCGGATGCCCGTGAAGTAGTAGTCCATGTACCAGAACCGGCTGTACGGCAAGTTGGGGTACGAGGCGCTCCAGATGTCGATGTTCTCCTCGGTCTGCCAGTGGGCACTGATCTCGGCGGGCGGGGTGTTGATCGAGCCGCCGACGATGAGGTCCGGCCCACCGGGGTTGGTCACCCACTCGGCGACAGAGCCGAACAGATCGTAGATGCCCATCGCGTTGGGCTGCTTGCTACCGGCGGGGAGGGTCTGCCGGTTCGCGGTCAGCTCGTGGACCTCGGCGTTCCCTGCGTGCAGCACGTGCTTGTCGAAGGAGTCGATCGGGAGCCCGCCGCCCAGCTGCGCGGCGTGCCGCCACTCGGCCAGCGTGGGCAGGCGGTAGCGTCGCCCGGTCTGTTCGCTGAGCCAGATACAGTAGCCCTGCGCGGTCAGCCGGGTCATACCCATTGCGGGGTGGGTCTGGTTGTTGTCCCCGACCTGGAAGGTGATCGCGAGGATCTCCTGCAGCGGCGACGGTCGCAGCCCCTCATCGATTAAAGCCCACGCCTCTTGCTGGTCCTCGAGGTCCTGGCAGTACATCCAATCGTAAATCATCTGCCAGGTCACCTCGTGCCGGCTGATGTAGAAGGGCTCGATCGCCCTGGCTTCGTCGCCTGGCATACGGACCATGTCGAACGCGACCCGGGTCTGGGTGATCGGCACGGTCAGCCGCTCGGTGAACAGGCCGGGCTCGGACTCGGACTCGTTCAATGCTTGGTTTGGCGTGCTCTGGCAGCCAAGCAGCGAGTATGCGATAGCTACGGCGGCAATCAAGGCCGCGGTCCTGGCTAGCATAACCGTCTCCGAAATGGGCTTGAATGAATGAAGCGAAGGGACACCGCCCACCCGGGAAGTGGGCCCCAGGCGGTTCGACCCAGGGGTAAAAAGACGGCCCTGCGCTCAAGAGGATTACGTTGGATTCCAAGGTTTATTTGTCATTAGGGTGATCAGGCGTCACAATACCGCCCCGTTCATCTCTGAGACCAAGAGAAAAGAACGCGCTACAAACGATCGCGCAACCGCAACTACGGAACCACACCACATGGCAAAGCCGCATGAAAACTACTTCTTCACCAGCGAATCCGTCTCGATGGGACACCCCGACAAGGTCGCGGACGCTGTTAGCGACACCGTCCTCGACGCCCTGCTCACGCACGACCCGATGGCCCGCGTTGCCTGTGAGACCTTTGTCACAACAGGTTTGATCATGGTCGGCGGTGAGATCACCGTGCACAACACCAAGGCCGAACTCGCCCTGGCCAACATCGAAAACGATATCCGCGAAACGATCCGCAAAATCGGATACGCCGGCGACCTCGGCATGAAGTTCGACGCGGACAACTGCGGTGTGATCCGGACGATCCACGGCCAGTCGGCAGACATCAGCCAGGGCGTCACCGAGGGCAAGGGCGTCGACAAGGAACAAGGCGCGGGGGACCAGGGCCTCATGTTTGGCTTCGCTTGCAAGGAGACGCCTGACTTGATGCCGCTTCCGATCGATATTAGTCACAAGATGGTGGCGAAGCATGCCCAGGTCCGTCAGGCGGCGACGCCCAAGATCAAGGGCCTCAGACCGGACGCGAAGAGCCAGGTCACAGTCGAGTACGACATCAATAACAAGCCGGTGCGGATAGATGCCGTCGTCCTCTCCACCCAGCACACACCGTATTGGAATGGCGACGCACGCCAGACCAAACTCGGAAAAGAGGTCTTCAAGCACATCATCGAGCCCTGCCTACCCAAGAAGCTCTACAAGAAGGGCACGAAGCTGGTCTTCAACCCCGACGCGAAGACGCGCATCCCCAAAGGCGCGCTCAAGGTCTTCGTCAACCCGACCGGCCAGTTCGAGATCGGCGGGCCGCACGGCGACGTCGGCCTGACCGGGCGGAAGATCATCGTCGACACCTACGGTGGCCGTGGTCGTCACGGCGGCGGCGCGTTCTCGGGCAAGGACCCGTCCAAGGTCGACCGCAGCGCCGCGTACATGGCCCGCTACATCGCTAAGAACCTGGTCAAGGCCGGGATTTGTGATGTCTGTGAAGTCCAGCTCAGCTACGCCATCGGCATCGCCGAGCCGACCTCGATCCACATCGACACCTACCTCACCGGCAAAATCCCTGAGCCGCAAATCCGCAAGATCGTCCGCGACCTCATCCCGCTGACCCCCTCGGGTATCCTCAAGCACCTCAAGCTACGCGCACCGATCTTCCTACAGACCGCCGCCCACGGCCACTTCGGCCGAAAGCCAGGCAAAATCAAGGTCGGCAGCAAGACCCACGAGACCTTCACTTGGGAGAAGACGGACATGGCGGCGAAGCTGAAGAAGGCCGCGGGGCTGTAAAGGCATCGGCGACAAATGATCAATCAAAAGGCAACCGAGCCGCGGCACTGCCGCACAGCTCGGTTTTATCTTCGCGTGGACATGCCGATCATGTATCCCTTGGCTTACCCCCTGATCACTACGCGCATCGTTGAACTGGGTATGCTAGATCACGCTTTATCGATCATCTTTGGCTGCTTGCTTGTCGCTGCCTTCGACGCGGTGATCTTATACCCCGAACCCGTGTGAATCAGCCTGCGTATCAGTGGACCCGACCACCACGAATGCGGTGAACCACACCCAATCGCCTTTTACGAGCCCACATGAAACTTCAATCTTTTCGCCCGTTTCTTTACCTTGGCACCCTGATCATCGTACTCGCCTTTATGGCGACGCAGGGCAACGCCCCGGCCAACGCCCAGGGCACCAGCGCCGCCGATCAACAGCCGGCGGCCGCAGTGACTCCAACCGACACGCCCGAAGAGGCGGGCATCGACTGGATGGAGAAAATACGGCAAGGCGGCATCACCATGATCGCGTTGGGGGTCCTCTCGGTCGCCGGCCTGGTTTTTATTCTCGAACGCCTCATCGCGGTCCGGGCCAATCACATTGCCCCGAGCGTGCTTTCGCGGGATGTCCACCGTGCGATCGAAAGCCAGGATGACAAAGCCGCTCTGAACGCCTGCGAGAAACACCCCAGCGTCCTGGCCAGCACCTACCAGTACATCTTTGAGCACAAGGACAACCCGGTCGAGACGATCTCGGCGGGTGCGGGCGATATCGCCGGCCGCGAGATCCGCGATGTCTACGCCCGGACCTACCCCCTGGCGGTCATCGCCTCGCTCGCGCCGCTCCTGGGCCTGCTGGGCACAATGATCGGCATGATCGAGGCTTTCGACAAGGTCGCGTACTACGGCGACGACGCCAACGCCTCGCTATTGGCCGACTCGATTTCCAAGGCGCTGATTACCACGGCCATCGGCCTGATCCTCGCGATCCCCGCGATCGCGGTCTACCACTTCTTCAAGTACCGCATCAATACACTGACCGGGATCCTTGAAATCGAAGTCGAATCGATTATCAACCACCTCTACCTCAAAGGGCACCAGGACGCAGCCCCCGCCTCCGCGCCCGCCGCATCCGTCCATGCACAGCCAGGTGAGTCCACGACCACGCATACCGACGCGCCGTAACGCCCAACGAGGAAGTGTGACATGAACATTCGAAGCCACGCTGAGGACGATGCAGAGGTGCCGCTGTCACCGCTGATTGACTGCGTGTTCCTGCTGCTGATCTTCTTCCTGGTGACGATGATGCTCAAACGCTGGGAGTACCAGATCCTGCTGGACGTGCCCGACCAGACCGCATCGCTCAGCGTCACCAAGGACGAAGAGATCCTGGACCTCCGCCTGGATCCACAGGGCAACCTATACTACGACTCCAATGAGCGTGATAGCAAGTCCGGCGGCAACCGCGCGTATATCCAGATCCCCGACATTCTGACCTACACCCAGCAGATCGCGTCGGACCCGAACTACAACGGGGTCAAGACACCGGTCGTAATCCGTGCCGACCGCGAAACCTCCTGGAAGACGTACCTGGAAACCCAGGACATCCTGGCCTTGCAGGGCTTTAAAGACATCGCCATGACCATCCGTGAAGAGCGCAAGTCCAGCGATACCATCAAGTAGGCGTATATGCGTATCCACACCGAAGAGCAAGACAAAGCCGAAGTCTCGATGTCGCCGCTGATCGACTGTGTTTTTCTGCTGCTGATCTTTTTCCTGGTCGCGACCATCGAGAAGAAAGAGAACCGGGACATCAGTATCCTCCTGCCCGAATCTCAGGCCGCCGAACGGCTGCCCCCCGACGACGAGCAGCTCATCGTCGGCATCGATGAGGGAGGTCATTTT
Organism: Planctomycetota bacterium; assembly: GCA_039188575.1. Classification (GTDB taxonomy): domain Bacteria; phylum Planctomycetota; class Phycisphaerae; order Phycisphaerales; family Phycisphaeraceae; genus JAHQVV01. The sequence continues at coordinate 63,751 of JBCCYY010000001.1, forward strand.
TACCTAGACGGGCGGGTCGCGTCGCGGGCCAAGTGGCAGGCCGCGCTCCGCGATCTCGCACAGCTTGACCCGCAGCGCCGGATCCGAGTCGACGCGGACGAGCTGACCTCGGTCGAGCACATCGCCGAAATCGCATTCCATTGCCAGAAGTTGGGTCTCTCAAACCTGGGGTTCCGTACCTATGACGACCAATACAACCGCCGTTAACTCGCCCGCCAACCGCTACCAGCCGCCGCGACGCCGCTCCAACTGGGGCGTGCTCACCCTCCTGGCCATCGCCCTGCACATCGGCGGGCTTGGCACGCTCTGGCAGCTGGGCTTCTTTGAAACCGCGCTGGCGATCGACAAAGAAGAAGCCAAGCAGATGGCCGAAGAAGCCGAGCGTCGCGCGCGGGAACGCCGTGAGCGTGAACGCAAAGAGCGTGAAGAGCGAAGCCTGCGTGAAGAGGACCGCGACAAGCTTGAGGACTATGAACGCGAGCAGGCGCGGCAGCAGCTGCTGGCCTACGTCGAGGAGCTACAGCGCATCGATGAAGAAATGCTGGACCTGAAAGACACCAGCCTCGACGGGCTGGAGCTCCGCGAGGAAGACCAGTACCGCCTGTTCCTCGCACAGCAGGTCCTGCGTTTGTCTAGAGGACTCCAGAGCGATTTAACCAACTTCCAAGACCCCGACTACAGACGATTCGCACAGACCACGGCGCGCCGCCAGCTCTACGCGCCACTCCAGACGCTTGTCCAGGTCGCGGAGCGTGTGGTGGAAGACGTGAACAACACCGATCGTGTCAACTCGCTCGTCCAGCAAGCGGATGTGAACAAAGACAACACACAGCGCTTGTTCGACCAAGCCCCGCCCAGTCGACGCGAGGCCGAGACCGAGGCGAACGCGACGGGCGACGAGATCCAGCGGCTGGCCTACGAACTGGCGGGCAAGCACGCATTGGACCCCAGCGAGTACCGCAACACCCAAGAAGCCCGGCGTAATCAGGACCCCGGCCTGCGCCCGGACAACCTCCCGCAATTATCGCCCGAAGACCTCTTGGACCTGGCCCGCCAGCTCGAAGAAAACATCAACCAGAACTTCGACGATCTCCGCGCAGGCCAACTCGCCCAGCAACTCAACCTGCCGCTCTCTCAGGTCATGGAGGGGCTGACCCCGTCGGGCTTGCCACCGCGTGAACAGCCCCAGTTCCCGGGCCAGACGCCTGAGACCTTTGCCGATCTTCAGGCCTTGCAAGAGGCCTTGCAACAAGCCGCCGACCTCGCAGGACAGATGGCGGGCCGGGCCGGGCAGCAGCTCTCCAGCGCCCAGGGTATGGTGCCTGGGCCTCCCGGACTATTGCCCGGCATGGGCCTGGGCCTGCTTCCCGGTATGGGCGGGGGCATGGGTTCCAGTCCCTTCGGGATAGGGATGAGCCAACCCGGCGGTACCCCCGGGCGGCTGGACATGCGTCAGAACCTAGACCTCACCCCGCCGGACCCGAACGCCCAGGGCTCGGGTGCGAACGAAGTGGACAACGAAGGCAACACCACCAAGGGCGGGGAGAACATGATCACCGGCACGCGGCTGCCAGATGTGGATCTAGCCAACCGCGAGGACTTCATCCACGCCAACTCCCTCCCGGGCCACCGCTTCTCGGCCACCTCCGACCGTTCGGGCTGGGTGTACCTCAACACCTTCTACACCATCGGGCCGTGGGAAAACAACGGCCGGATCGACTGGGACAATACCCATGCGCCGGACCCCCAGCCCTTTATGAATATCGACTTGGACGCGGTGTATACCGACGGCAAAACCAAGGCCAGCCCCGCGGACCGAAACACCCGGACCCACCCTAACCGCAAACACAACGCCGTCATTGACCTCGACGGCAAGTTGCGATGGCGCTTCGTGCAGACCGACACCATCCGCATGACCTTCCCTGAAGAGTACGAGGACGGCACCTACTACGCCTATACCGAGGTCTACTTCGAGCAGGACATGGACATGGACGTGCTCATCGCTTCGGATGACGCCACGACGGCCTGGATCTCCAACAGCCACCCGGCCTACAACGCGGCGGGCAACGCCTTCCGCTTCCACACCGAAGACACCAAGAGCAGCTGGGAACTGGGCGAGTCTCGCAAGCGGCTGCGCTTCACCAAGGGCCTCAACCGCATCCTGGTCCGCCTGGAGAACGGCCCGCACTACGCCCGCCTCTCAGTCCTGCTCAGCCCGGTCGGCGCGATCGACGAGCAAGCGCCCTGAGCCGCGCGTCGACGTGACCGCTGCCCGGTGCAGATGCTCAATCGCCTTGATGCTGACACGCTTGCGTTAAACTACCCCCATGCAATCCCGCCGCGGCATCCCGGTCTCACCAGGTATCGCGATCGCCAAGGCGGTCGTGCTGGATAACGACGAGCAGACTGTTGCGAAGCGGCATGTCACCAAAGACAAGCTACAGGCCGAGCACGACCTGGTCGATGCCGCGATCGCGGATGCTTTGAAGGACCTTGAAGACCTGCGCAGCCAGACCGCTAGCGTGCTGGGCAGCCAACTCGCGGACATCTTCGGCTTCCATGCCGGGCTTCTGCAGGACAAGGCCATCGTCTCGCGGTTCCACGCGGTAATCAATAGCGAACAGGTTACCGCGGCGTACGCCGTGTTCTCGGTGATGCAGGACTTGGCCGACCAGTTCCTCGCCCAGGACAACGCGTTCTTCCGCGAGCGGGTCAGCGATATTTATGATCTGAAACGTCGGCTGTTAACCGAACTGATCGGCGAGCAACGCTCTGCTTTGTCGGGATTGACCGAGCCGGCCATCGTGATCGCGCACGACCTGACGCCCAGCCAGACCGCCTCGCTGGACCGCAAGCTGATCCGCGGCCTCGTGACGGACATCGGCGGCCGGACCAGCCACACGGCGATCCTTGCCCACGCGCTAGGTATCCCCGCGGTCGTCGGCCTCAAGGACATCACCAAACGAGCCGCGACAGGCGACACGATCATCCTCGACGGCCACCGCGGCCACGCTATCCTCCAGCCGGACGCCGCCCAACTCATGGAGGCCAAGCAGGAGGCCCGCGCGTTCCGCGAGGAAGAGAAAGCCCTTAAGAAACTACGAGATCAGCCTGCCGTGACCACCGACGGCACGGAGGTCACGCTGCTGGCAAATATCGAGTTCACCGACGAAGTGCCCGAGGCGTTGGAATACGGAGCGGAAGGCATCGGGCTTTACCGCACCGAGTTCCTCTTTATGGACGATGACGGCGTACCGACCGAACAGCAGCAGTACGAAACGTATGTCGAGGCGATCAAAGCGCTTGGCGGTAAGCCTCTGACCATCCGCACCCTGGACCTCGGGGCAGACAAGATCGCGCCGGGACTCGCGGACCTGCACGACGAGGCCGAGCCTAATCCGTTCCTCGGTTGCCGGTCGATCCGGCTGTGCCTGCAGCACCTGGACCTGTTCCGGACCCAGCTCCGTGCGATCCTGCGGGCCTCCACCGAAGGTCCGGTACGGATTATGTTCCCTCTGATCTGCAACACGATGGAGCTTCGTCAGGCCAAGATGGTGCTTTCCGACGTCCGGGAAGATCTGGAGGATCAGGGCGTAGACGTCGGTGAGGTGCCCGTAGGCATGATGATCGAGGTGCCTTCTGCAGCGCTGCAGGCCTCGATCCTGGCCAAGGAGGTGGATTTCTTCTCGGTCGGCACCAACGACCTGATTCAGTACACTGTAGCAGTTGACCGATCCAATGAGCGGATCGCGAATCTGTACAGCGGGGCCCACCCGGCCGTGCTGGAACTGATTAAGAACGTGGTACGGGCTGCCAACCACGCCAAGATCGGGGTCAGTTTGTGCGGCGAGATGGCCGGCGACCCCGAATTTACCCTGCTGCTGCTAGGGTACGGATTGCGGACCCTGTCGATCACTCCCCCGGCGATCCCAAGCATTAAGCGGGCCGTCCGATTGGTCGGGATCGAACGATGCAAGCGCATCGCTCGTAAGGCAAGTAGTTTTGACAACGACCGTGAGGTGCTGAACTACCTCCGAGAGGAAATGAGCCGAATAACGCCCGGGGCCGTTGCTGGACGGTCCATGAACTATTGACCCCGGGAAGAAAGAACTGCCCCCGAACGATCGCCACGCGGACATGCGACCGGCTGAGCGGGACGGGGCCTAGCACAAGGATGTGCGGTGTTGGATGTGCGATGTGCGATGTCAAGCCAAACCCGTGGGATCAGTTCAGACTGACCGTAACTGTTTTGCGCTAATACATCGGACATCGGATATCGGACATCTCACATAAGAACACGTGTCCAAAGAAATGCTGATCAACTTCGTGCCCGGCGAGGAGTGCCGGATCGCCATCGCTGAAGACGGCAAGCTCGAGGAGTACTACCAGGAACGCGCCTCGGCTCAAAGCCACGTCTCCAACATCTACAAGGGGCGGGTTACCAATATCGAGCCGGCCATCCAGGCCGCTTTCGTTGACTTCGGCCTGGAGCGCAATGGCTTTTTGCACATCTCCGACCTACACCCCAAGTACTTCCCGGGTAAAGACTGCGAGGAGTTTGAAAAGGTCGGTAAAAAAACCGCGAGACGTGATCGGCCCCCGATCCAGAAGTGCCTCAAGCGCGGCGACGAAGTCCTCGTCCAGGTGCTCAAGGAAGGCATCGGCACCAAGGGCCCAACACTGACGAGCTATTTGTCGATCCCCGGGCGATTCTTGGTCATGATGCCGGATATGCAGCAGCTTGGCGTCTCGCGCAAGGTCGAAGACGATGAGGCGCGCAAAGAAACCCGTGCGATCCTGAAGGAGCTGGACCCACCCAAGGAGTTCGGTTTCATCGCGCGTACCGCCGCGATCGGGCAGACAAAGGCCGATATCAAGCGCGACCTGTCATACCTCGTCCGCTTGTGGAAGAACATCGAGCGTAACCGTAAGAAGATCAAGCGTACCGGCGAGCTCTATGCGGAGTCTGACCTGGTCATCCGCACGATCCGTGATGTGTTCACCGCGGATACCGAGCGCGTGATCGTTGATGATCTGGGCGCGGCCCGCCGCGCGGCAGATTTTCTCCGTGTCGCCAGCCCGCGGTCCAAAACCGAGGTCGTCTACTACGACGACCCTGTGCCGCTGCTGCACCGCAAAGGGATCGAGACCCAGATCGGGCTCATCGGCGCCCGCGAAGTGCCCCTGCCTTCGGGTGGGGCGTTGGTGATCGACCAGACCGAGGCGCTGGTAGCCATCGATGTGAACTCGGGCAAGAGCCGCAAGGCCCGCGACGCCGAGACGAACGCGCTAAACACGAACCTTGAGGCCGTGGACGAGATCTGCAGGCAGTTGCGCCTCCGCGACCTTGGCGGGATCATCGTCAATGACCTGATCGACATGCGGCCTGCCAAGAACCGCAAGAAGGTCGAGCAGCGCATGCGGGACAACCTCAAGAAGGACCGCGCAAAGACCCGTGTCGGACCGATCAGCACGTTTGGTTTATTGGAGATGACCCGGCAGCGCATGCGACCATCTCTGCGGAAATCGATCCACACCGAGTGCCGGCACTGTGAGGGACTCGGGTACACCCAGAGCGCGGAATCGGTTGTGTTGAATGTCATGCGTCGGCTCGCGTTGGTCATGCAGCGTGACGACGTCGCGCGGGTCGAATTGACGATCAGCCCGGATGTAGCATTCCAACTGCTCAACCGCAAACGCAACGAGTTGACGCACCTCGAAGAGTCACATGGCAAGCAGGTGCTTGTCCGCGTCGGCGGTGGACGGCTGGACTACATCGCGATCGACGCGTACGACAGCCGCAACCAACCCCTCGCTACCGATGAAGGCGACACGCTCAAGAACCTCCGCAAGGAATCGGACAAGACCTACCGCCAGCTGGATGACCCGGAACTACCTGAGACGGTGGTCACGGTTCTTGCAGAAGAAGATGAAGCCGAGGATGCTCAGCCGTCCATCGAGGATCAAACTATCGATGGCGAGGAAGCAGAGGCCGAAGACGATGGCAAGCCGAAGAAGAAGCGGCGTCGGCGTCGGCGTCGGCGTGGCAAGTCGGCCAAAGCCGAGGACGCGGACGACGCATCGCCAGATGAAGCCGACCGCGAAGAGTCAGAGGCAGGGCCTTCAGAAACTGAATCATCTATGGATGAATCGAGCGTCGACTCAACAGAGTCTGGGGCCGAAGAGGACGACGACGCGCCAAAGAAAAAGCGACGCCGAAGGCGTCGGGGTGGTCGTGGCAGGAAGAAAAAGGATGCCACAGAGGATGGATCTGATGAGGCCGAACAAGGCATCGTCAGTGACGATACGACGGGTAACGGCACTGCAAAACATTCACCGCCTGAAGAGCAAGATGGTACTGAAACCACTGAGAAGCCAAAGCGCCAGCGCACGCGAAAGCCATCAAAAAAGAAGCAGGACTCCGAGGCAAGCGCGGATACCGACGGCTCGATGGTAAGTCCTGGAGCGAATAGCTCCGTAGACGCGGAAAAGCCTGCGCGGGCTAAACCATCTAAAAAGAAAAAGATCGCGAAGCGAAACGCCCCGCCGCCCGACGCCGTGAGCGGCGGCTATTCCAATCAACGCTACGACGACAGGGAGTAGTGTGAGCCAAGCCAGCGACCATCCCCGCCGCCTCATCGTGCTCGGCTCAACCGGGTCGATCGGCGTCAACACGCTCAGTGTCGTTGACCACCTATCACGCAACGGCATCGAGATCGGCGTCGTCGGGCTGGCCGCGCAGTCCAGCACTAAGTCTCTTATCGAGCAGGCTACGCGGTTCAACGTCAGACACCTCGCCGTCGCCGATCCAAGCAGCGCTGTACAACTGAGCGAGGCGCTCCCGGATTGCCGGGTCTTGTCGGGCAACGACGCGGCATACCAACTGGTGAATGAAGTCGAATGTACAGACGTCGCTGCGGCGATCGTAGGGATCGCTGGCCTGCCATCGACACTCGCAGCCATCGAACTCGGACGACGCGTGCACCTGTCCAACAAAGAAACACTCGTCGCAGCGGGCGACTTGATGACGAGGCAAGCCACCAAAAGCGGCGCGGAGCTGCTGCCTGTCGATTCCGAACACTCTGCGATCTTCCAATGCCTCGCCGGGGTGAACGAAGAGCCACGTTCCAAATCCATCCGCCGATTGGTACTGACTGCGTCCGGCGGCGCGTTCCGCGATCGGCCCCTAGACGACATCACAGATGCGACGCCTGAAGACGCGCTGAAGCACCCGACCTGGGAGATGGGCCCAAAGGTCACGATCGATTCGGCCACGATGATGAACAAAGGCCTGGAGATCATCGAGGCACACTGGCTGTTCGGTGTGCCGGCCGACAAGATCCAACCTCTGATCCACCCGCAGTCACTGATGCATAGTTTCGTAGAATTGATCGATGGCTCGGTCTTGGCTCAGATGGGACCGCCGGATATGCGATCGCCGATCCAAACTGCGCTCACCTGGCCCGACCGTGTCGCGGGCTGTGGCGACAAGTTGGATTGGTCCCGGCTAGGCGACATGTCGTTTTATCCGCCCTGCCCGGACCGATACCCGGCACTCGAACTGGCCTACAAGGCACTCAGAATCGGTGGCACCGCCCCGGCGGTCCTCAACGCCGCAAACGAAGCGGCGGTACAGGCCTTTCTTGAACGCAGAATAGCTTTTGGCCGTATCGTGGAACTGGGCGCATCCGCATTGGAGGCGATCGGGGCCCAATCGGCCGATAACCTAACGACGATCCTTGAAGCTGATAGCGCCACACGAATATATATCCGAGACCAATTAGAAGAACGTGTCGCGGCTGATGAGCAAACCAACACCCTACCCCATACAGGTCGATAATGAATTCGGTCGAGGTTATCTCTTCCACAACTTGTGGCATGTCGCCCTTACCGGCGGCGGCTTCACGATCACATTTATTCATATCTGGAAGACCCACAGCCTTGGTTTATGGGGCATCCTTGGTATCGCAGCGTTCTTAGTAGGGATAATTCAAATGGCCTTGTCAGAAAGAAAAATACTGAGGAACTATCATTGCCCTACTTGTGGCAAGCACTTGGAAGGACCGATCATTCGTGAACTGAACAAAAACGCCAAAGACGCGTTGACCTATGACTGCCCAGAGTGCGGGGTGACGTGGGACACACGACTCCGAAATGGCGTCGACTAACACAAAGAAGATTACTAACTATGTTCGGATTCCCACTTTTTGAGTTTATTCTCCTGGTACTCGGCTTCGGGTTCCTCATCTTCGTCCACGAATTGGGGCACTTCGCTGTCGCCAAGTGGGTCGGCATCCGCTGCCCGCAATTCGCCATCGGGTTCGGCAAGGCGATGGTCTCCTGGCGCAAGGGCATCGGTTTCATGCGCGGCACGACCGAGGCCGAGTATCAACGCCGCTGTGTCGAAAAGCTCAAAGAAAAAGGGATCGAGCCCGATGCAGACGGGCCGCACACCGGCACCGCGCGTTACGACACCGATGTCGTCAAAGAAGAGCACAAGTCCAGCTATACGGGCAAGCAAATGTTCGCCGTCGGCGATGCGATGGGGCTGGGCGAGACGGAGTACCGGCTCAACTACCTGCCCCTGGGCGGCTACGTAAAGATGCTTGGCCAGGAAGACATGGACCCCAACGCTAAGTCCGACGACCCCAACGCGTACAACAACAAGCCTATCTGGGCCCGCGCCTGCGTGATCTCGGCCGGCGTCGTGATGAACATGATCTTCGGCGCGATCTTCTTGGCCATCGCGTTCATGATGGGGGTCGAGTTCCCCCGCGCGACAGTGGGCACCGTCATCCCGGACATGCCAGCGACGACGACCTACGCCGAGGGCTTTGAGGGCGATCCGAACTACCTGGGCTTCCAGGAGGGTGACGTCGTCCTGAGCATCAACGGCAAGAAGCCAGAGGACTTCAAGGATGTCAAGATCGCGATCGCGCTCAGCGGCAGCAACGACAGCGTTGAGATCGTGGTCCAGCGCCGCGGCGTAGAGGACCCGCTGACTTTTATCTGCCCGCTCAAGCGCGGCAAGGACTCCGAAAAACTCCTTTCTGTTGGTCTTGGCCCCGGCCCCGGCCTGAATATCGCCAGCTTCGCGGAAGCCAAGGGGCCTGTCGCCGAGTGGTACCGCAAGCGGATCGAGACCGTCCCCGCCGAGCAGCGGCTGCCCGATGGCACCATCAGCATCAGGGAAGTGAGCGGGCAGGAGGTCACGTCTTACTCCGAGTACCTGGCTGCGTTTGACGCCTCCAATGGCGAGCCCGTGCTGGTTACATTCCAAGACAATGCGGAGCCAGAAGCATCGAGCACGTTCCCGGTCGAAGCGATCCCTACACTGGTGCGTTACCCCGACAAGCCGAACAACCTGCTGGGCATGGTCCCTACCGGGCGGATCAATGCGGTGTCGCCCGATACGCCTGCGGAAGAAGCCGGGCTCAAGGCGGGCGACCTGATCCTCGGCGTCGGCGACTCCAACCGGTTCAACAGCGTGCCCGACCTGCAGATGACGATCCTCGATAACCCGGACCAGGGCTTTGAGTTCACGATCCTCCGCGATGGCAAGGTCATCACCACCGACGAGATCAAGCCCAACAGCGATAACATCGTGGGTATCCAGATCGTGCCCGCGCTGGACACGCTTGTTGTTGCGAAGGTGCTTGATGGCTTGCCCGCTGCGAAGCTCAACGAGGGCGATCCCTTTTTGCCAGGCACCGTGGTGACGCGCGTCAATGACAAGCCTGTCTCGAATTGGACGGAGTTCCAACAAGCAGTCAAAGAACTCTCGCTTCAGATGCAGGTTGAGGGCGCCGAGAATACACCGGCACCGACCCTGACACTGACCGTCAAGCTCCCGCTGGATGACGCCCCACTCGAGACGGTGACGCTCACACTCACCGATGACGACCATCGGGCCATCGCTGCCGCGGGCTGGTCGCCGGACCATACGTCGTACTTCCCGCTGACCGATTACGTCCTGCTCAAAGCCGATGGGCTGGGCGAAGCCTTCATGATCGGCGTGGATAAGACCAAGGACTTCGTGCTCCAGACCTACATCACGCTGCTGAGGCTGATCCAAGGCGATGTCAAGCTCTACAACCTCCGCGGGCCGGTCGGCATCATCGATACCGGCACCCAGGTCGCCCAGCAGGGCTTCCCCTACCTGTTGTTCTTCCTCGGCCTGATCAGCGTGAATCTGGCTGTGATCAACTTCCTGCCGATCCCTATTGTTGACGGTGGGCACATGGTCTTTCTCATGTGGGAGAAAGTTACCGGTAAGCCGCCTAGCGAGAAGGTGCAGGTCGCTTCGCTGTACGTCGGCCTGGGCCTGATCGGATTCGTGTTCATCGCGACGTTTTATTTCGATGTGATGCGGATTATCACGGGCCTGTTCTAAGCCGATCCCGCACCGCTTTTGTATACTGCGCCGCTTGGCTAAGAAAGAATCCAACTCGTCGCTCGCGCGCCTGCTCGTCCCGCTGGTGGTAGGCATGGTTGGTATGATGGTCGTGCTGAGCCTGATGGGCCCGCCCGATCGGTCATCGGACGGCGATGATAATCCGGAAGCCGCTCAGGCCGAGCCTACCGCCGAGGACAAGCCTGCGGACGACGGCAGTGCAGACACGCCGGATGCGAACACTGAAGATGACGAGCCCGCTGAACCTGCAGCAGAAGAAGGGCCCGCTGCAGAGGGCGATGAGCCGGTCGCTGACAATCCATCAGCACCTCCAGTTGATGGCGATGTTGACATCCTCGGCAACCTCCGTCCCGCGTTCGTCGACAAAGCAGCCGATCTGGATGAACCCGAGGACCTGCTGCTGCTTGGCAGCTTCGATCCCGAGGCGGGCTACAACATCGCAGCAAGGATCAATCCCTACCGGGCCGCGATCTACGACCTGACGATTGTCAACAAATACCACAAGGTCAACGGCGAAGAGCAGTACAAATTACTCAGCCCAATTAGTTTTGACTTGGGCCCGGGCCCAAAGAACTACCCCGAGGCGGGTACGTACGCCGCGTCATACCTCACGATCAACAGCAAGCGTGTCAAACTCTGGGAGTTCGATCCCGCTACCACAGATTGGTCAGGCCACTGGCAGGTTGACGCCACCTCTGAAACCGAGGTCAGCCTGTCGCTGAAGATCCTTGGTGGACCGGACGACAACCCTGTCGAAGTCGCACAGATCAAACGCACCTACACGGTCGTCAAGGCGGAGGACCCTGGCAGCTATACAATCAAGCTTTCACAGTATGTCGAGAACCTGACCGATCAAACCATGACGATCGCATGGGAGCAGATGGCTCAGAGCGGGGTTTACCGCGCTACAAGCGACTACCTCCGCGGGAGGAGCCAGCAGTTCGTGCTCGGCTACTTCGACCTGGAGTATGACGAGTCGCGTTTTGCAATCTATGTTGATGGCGGCTTCCTGCCCGAGCCGGATGTCGTCAAAAAGCTCAAGAACCCCGACGACGAAAGCAAGTGGGAGTCGATTTGGCCCAACCCGAAGATTGATGATCCGGATACCAAAGAACTCGCCTGGCTGGCCCGAGAGAACCGCTACTTCGTCGCGGTGAGTTCGGCCCCGGCTCCCGGAATCAGCAACGAACTTGAGCCCAAGGACATCACGCCTCTTCAGTCGATCTACCCGAAGGTCAACACGACGGTCTACCCCAATAAGAAGCAGTCTGCTTCGATGAGAGACGAGAGCCGGCATGTCATTGTTGAACTTGCCAGCAACCGGATCACGCTGGAGCCCGGTGCCAAAACAAACACTGCCGATCTCTCGCTGGACCTCTTTGCCGGGCCTCGCGAGGACGCGATCTTTGTGCAGCAGCCCTACAAGGCGCTTCAATATGAGAAGACGATCCGATACTCGCTGGGCGGGTGCTTCGGGTTCTGCACCTTCCAGTGGCTGGCGAACCTGCTGCTGGGCTTCCTCGAGGTGCTGCACAGCGGGTTCTTCGGCTTTGGCCTCTTTGACTGGGGCCTCTCGATCATCATCCTGGTCATTGTGGTCAGACTGATCCTCCACCCGCTGACCAAGCGTGGGCAGATCGGCATGATGAAGATGGGCAAGCAGATGGCCGCGATCCAGCCGGACATCAACAAGCTCAAGAAGAAGTTTGCAGACGACCCGCGTCAGCTGCAGCAGGAACAGATGAAGCTGTTCCGTGAGAAGGGGATCAACCCCGCAGCAGGCGCGGTTGGCTGCCTCCCGATGTTCCTGCAGATGCCGATCTGGATCGCGCTGTACGCGATGCTCTACTACGCGATCGAACTGCGGCACGAGCCGGCGTTCTACGGCGTGTTCCAAACAATCAACTGGCCATTCCTCGCCGACCTTTCCAGCGCGGACCGATTCATCCCGCTTGGCCCCGACGACGGCACGTGGGTCCTCAACCTGCTGTTCATCCGTCTGGACTACTCATCGATCAACATCCTGCCGTTGTTGATGGGGATCACGTTCTTCATCAACATGAAGTTCACTACGCCCCCACCAATGAACGAGCAGCAGGCGATGCAGCAGAAGTTCCTGCGGATCATGCCGCTGCTCTTCCCGATCTTCCTCTATTCCGCGCCGGCCGGCCTGACGCTCTATATCTTCGCCTCTACCCTTGCAGGCATCGTCGACAGCTACCTCGTGCGTAAACATGTCAAAGAGCTTGAAGAGTCGGGCGAACTCTTTAAGCCCAAGCAACCTAAGCCCGGCGGCTTCATGGACCGGCTTCAGAAGGTCGCCGAGGCCAAGCAGGCACAGATCGAAGAGGCTAAGAAGCAGCAGCAGAAGAACAAGGGCCCGCAGCAGTACAAGAAGCGGAAGCGGTAGTTGGCCCTCTCCGACACGATGATCGCCGTCAGTTCACCCCCGGGGCGGTCAGCGCGTGGCCTGATCCGCATAAGTGGCCCAAGCGTTGGTACGGTCCTTGAACACCTGCTGGAAGCGCCTCAACCTTCAATACGCTCGCTTGAGCATGTCCGCCTTCGCGAACCCGACCTGCCTGCCCTGTTGCTCCGATTCGTGTCACCTGCCAGCTACACGGGGGAGGACCTCGCTGAGCTGCAGCTGCCGGGTAACGCCGCGCTGCTGGATCGCGTGCTGCATCAGGCGATGCAAACACCTGACTGCGTAGTGCGGCTGGCTGAGCCCGGCGAGTTCACTTTCCGTGCCTACACCTCGGGCAAGATCGACCTCACACAAGCAGAAGGCATCGGCGCGACGATCAGCGCAGTAAGCGAAAGCCAACTCGCGGCCGCATCTCTCCTTCGAAAAGGCAAACTTGGAGCGTTATCAAAACACCTCGTAGATCAGCTTGGCGGCCTGCTGGCCCTGGTCGAAGCAGGCATTGACTTCACAGATCAAGAGGATGTCACGCCAATCGTGCCTGGGTTGCTAGCCGAGCGCATCTCCAAACTAGCCGATGAGTTGAATGACCTGTTAAAACGCAGCCGGTCATGGAGTGCAATCGAAACGCTACCACGCGTCGTTCTTGTCGGCCCACCGAGTACCGGGAAGAGCACCCTTTTTAACGCCCTGCTTGGACGAGAGCGGGCGGTGATTGATCATGCTCCGGGGACCACACGCGATGTACTCACCGAGCCGCTACTACTCCAGGATTCGAACGGCCGATCGGTGGAAGTGATGCTCGTCGATCTGGCTGGCTTGGACCGGGCTATGCATGATAAAATTGCTCTACCGGATCGTACCGCACAGTCCATCGCACGCGAGACCATTAAACAGGCGGACCTGTTGATCGGTCTTGCCGAGACACCAAATGACTGGGTTGGCCTCGGAATTGAAAAACCCACAATCGATATCATCAGCAAGTGTGACCAAAATACACCTGACTCATTTAACCCATCAGGGCTCTGTGTGAGCGCACATACCGGCGTGGGACTTGAACAACTGTGTTCTGCAATCATTGAACGTCTGGCAGACAACGCGGTGAGTGTTCGGGCGGACCTGCTTGCGCTACAGCCCAGGCAAGAAGCGGCACTACGCGAAGCGCTGGAACAGCTGCAGTCCGTCCACCAACAGCTAGCGCCCTATCAGTCCCATGATCGCCTCATGGAGATCGAGTTGCTAGCCGACGGGATGCGCGAAGCGCTCGACGCGCTCGCCGCACTCGGCGGCCAACTGACCCCGGATGAAGTCATCGGCCGGGTGTTCTCAACCTTCTGTGTCGGCAAGTGACGCGGCGTCGGCTACAATCGCTCGTTCCGCCAAGCGGAAGCAGCGACCATGGCGAAGCGAAAGAAGAAAAAAGAGAACCTCGCCCCGCGGATCGAGAACCGCCGGGCCAAGCGCGACTACCACCTCTCGGGCCACCTGGAGTGCGGAGTCGTGCTGCAGGGCAGCGAGGTGAAGTCCGTGCGTCACGCCCGGGTCTCGCTCGCCGAGGGCTACGCGTCGGTGAACCCGAATACGATGGAGCTCTGGTTGCACAACGTCGATATTGCGCTTTACCCACAGGCAGGCCCGCTGCAGCACGTGCCCAAGAACGCCCGCAAGCTGCTCTGCCACAAGCAACAGATCAAGAAGCTCTTCGGTGCCACCACCGCCAAGGGCGTGACCCTCATCCCCACCGCGATGTACTTCAAAGACGGCCGGGTCAAAGTCGAGATCGCGATCGCCGAGGGTAAACGCGACTACGATAAGCGCGATGACATCAAGAAGAAAGAGATGGACCGCGAGGCGAAACGCGGCATGACGCGGAAGATTTTGTGACGCTGCGCAGTTATGCCGCGGAGTACCTGAGAAGCATCGAACCGAGACTTGCTGATGCCGCACGACGCCAAGTATTTCGCCTGCCTACTGATCATCTTACTACTGTTACCCGGCTGTATCCCCGCGCTAGGCGTGAGCTCGTACACACTCGATGGGCTCGAACGGAAGACAGCCCTCAGCGTGACCGGCGACGAACGACGCGAGCTCTCCTACCTCACCCCGACCGATATACCTCCGGGGAGTAGGCGCGTGATCTTCGTGCACGGCACGCCGGGCCAGGCGACCAACTACCTCGGTTTTTTGCAAGACCCACCGGCGAACGCCGAGGTGCTCGCCGTCGATCGGATCGGCTTCGGCGAGTCCTCACGCGGCCCTGCGAGATTCGGTGCGCTCACCCGCTTCGCGGAGCAGGGCGACGCGATCACCCCGCTGATGCAAGGCGGTAACGCCAGCCCGGTCATCCTGGTCGGACACTCGCTCGGCGGGCCGATCGTCTGTCATCTCGCCGCGCGCTACCCCGAACGGGTTGCGGGCATCGTCGTCCTCGCCGGGTCCGTCGACCCCGACCTCGAGCGCCGCTACTGGTACAACTACGCAGGCCTGCTCAGCACCGGCCTGATCGTGGACCGCCGACTGCTTAGAGCCAACATCGAGGTCTTCGCCGCCCGCCGTGAGACACGCGCCTTAGCGCCGCTGCTAAGCAAGATCACCTGCCCGGTCGTCATTATCCACGGCACGGGCGACACGCTTGTGCCCTTCGCCAATACTGCCTACCTGACCGAACGGCTGGTCAACGCCGAGTCGGTCAAGCTCATCGCGATCGAGGGCGAAGGCCACTTCCTGCCCTGGACCCAGACCGATCTGATCCGCTCGGAGATCGAGGCGATGGTGCGGTAAGCTACCGCTCATATACGCGCCATTCTTGGGTATGTGTAGTGTAATCCAAGCATCATTACCGGGTGCAAATGCAGCTACGACAAACGCGATGACATCAAGAAGGAGGGGATAGGCCGAGAGGCGAAACGGGGGGTGCTATGAGTTACTTGTCCGCGTAGTCGCCCAGGATTTCTAGCAGTCTGATTCCAAGATCTTTTTTCGTGGGCTGAGCCTTGGTTTTAGGCTGCATCTCGACCAGAGGGCCACCCGTTTGGGACGTCGTGTATTTCTGATAACTAGGGTGACGAAACTCAATGTGATCTTTACTTTCACCGACCGACCTCTTGATCGTCACCCTGCCCTCCGAATCGGTGAAGCGTGTCTCCCATGTTTCATAGCCCGGGATCAAGCGTTGCGTGGTGTAATGCTCGTATGTCACTCGCACACCCTCAATTGCCTGGCCCGTTGTTGCATCGACAACACGGAACGAGTCACCTCTTTGACACCCCGCCAAAAGTAATGATGGAATCAGCAAGGTAGCGAACAAGTGACGCATTGAGGCCTCCCCGTTAGTCCCCTGTGATCTCTGACAGAGCCGCCAGCGCTAGCTCACGAGCCGACTTATGGTCCACGATCGGTTTCGGATAATCAACCCCCAGCGTCACGCCCGCGGCCTGCAGCTCCAACGGCGGGCACTCCCACGGCTTCATCAGGTACTTGTTGGGTACATCCTTCAGCTCCGGGCACCACAGACGGACGTACTCACCCTTGCTGTCGAATTTCTCGCCCTGCGTGATCGGGTTGAAGATACGGAAGTACGGAGCGGCATCGGCACCGCAGCCGCCGGCCCACTGCCAGCCGAGCGTGTTGCTCGCGAGGTCAGCGTCGACGAGCGTATCCCAGAACCAGGCGGCACCCGCTTCCCAGCTGATCAATAGGTGCTTGACGAGGAAGGACGCCACGATCATGCGGACGCGGTTGTGCATCCAGCCTGTGGCGTAGAGCTGGCGCATCCCCGCATCCACGATGGGATATCCGGTCATGCCGCGCTGCCAGGCCTTGAGGTGGGCCTTGCCTTCTCCCTTGCGGTGATCGATCCATGGGAAGGCCGCATACTTGTCACGCAGGGGTTGATCGGGCGTGTGCGGGAAGTGATAGATCAGGTGGTAGCCGAACTCGCGCCAGTACAGCTCGTGGATGTAGTGGGTGATGTTCTTCTTTTCGGCGGGATCGATGGCCGCGCGGAGGCGTTTGGCGGCGGCGTGGTAGGCCTGGCGGGGGCTGACCTCGCCGTGGTGCAGGTGTGGCGAGAGATGGGAAGTACCACGGACAGCCGGCAAGTCGCGCTGATCGTTGTAGGCCTTGACGGCCAGCTTCGCAAATGCCTTGAGGTTGTGTGCTCCGCCAGCTTCTCCGGGCTGCCACGCCTCGGCCATGCCGTCGTACCACTGGATGCATGGCATCAGCCCAAGCCGATCCAGCTTCTCAGACGCCGGCCAGTCCTTTAGCGCCTCAAGTTTCTTGGGCGCCGGCTTGGGCTTCTCCGGCTCGGGCAACGCCTCGATAAATCGACGGAACGGCGAGTA
Organism: Planctomycetota bacterium; assembly: GCA_039188575.1. Taxonomy (GTDB): domain Bacteria; phylum Planctomycetota; class Phycisphaerae; order Phycisphaerales; family Phycisphaeraceae; genus JAHQVV01. The sequence continues at coordinate 80,936 of JBCCYY010000001.1, forward strand.
GACCTGATAGGGCTTGCCCTGCTTGGTCTGGGCCTGCCAGGGCTCAAAGAGCAGTGCACCGTTGAAACTCTGAACCTCGATACCCGCATCGATCAGACCCTGTTTTACCTGCTTATCCGACTCAATCAGGCTCGGCTCGTATCGGCGGTTCCAGACGACGCCATCGGCGGCTGACTGTTCGGCCAATTCCTTGAGTACAGCGAGCGGCTCACCCCGCAGAAGGATCAACCGGCTGCCGATCGCTTCAAGCGATTCGTTTAGGGACTCCAAGGATTGGTGGAGCCACCACTGACGTGCCTCACCGGGGACCCAGCCGCCGTGCTCTTTTGGGTGCCAAATGAAAACGGGCAGCACCGCGCCGCGCTTCGCAGCGTCCGCCAGCGCGGGGTTGTCGGCCAGCCGCAGGTCGTTACGGAACCAGTGAATCGTTGTCGTCATAGTCAAGTCTAGGCCGACTTCAATTCATGGAGCAATGCCTCTTCGAGATTGCCACACTGGAACGCAAAGCCCACATCAAGCAGCCGTTTTGGAATGACGCGGAAGCTGCCGAGTGCGGTTGCCTCGGCGCAGTCCTTGCCGAAGAGTAGTTTGGGTGCGAAGCGAGGGACAGGCAGGACGGTTGGCCGCTTGATCACGCGGCCGAGCGCTTTGGTGAACTCACGGTTGGAAACAGGGTCCGGGGCAACAGCATTGACGGGCCCGGAGATCGCCGGCGTATCGATGCAGTAGATCAGGATGCGGATCAGGTCGTGCAACGCGACCCAGCTCATCATCTGCTCCCCGTTGCCGATCGGGCCGCCCAGCCCAAGCTTGAACGGCGGCAGCATCTGCTGCAGCGCCCCGCCGTACGGGCTGAGTACGATCCCGATCCGAGGGTGAACGACGCGGATACCTGCCTCGCGCGCGGGGTCTGCGGCGGCCTCCCAATCCACACAGACCTCCGCGAGGAAGCCGTCGCCCGGCGGGTCGTCTTCGGTGCGTGGGGTATCGTGCCCGTTGTAGCCGTAATAGCCACTGGCCGACGCGACGATCAAGGTGCGCGGCCCGTCTTTGATTCCAGCGAGTGTCTGCGCCAGGCCCCGCGTGCTATCTATACGGCTATCGTAGATACGCTTCTTCTTCTCCTTTGTCCACCGGCCCATGATGTTCTCGCCGGCGAGGTGCACGACCGCATCGCATGCAGACAATGCTTTGGCGTCAAACATGTTGTTAGTGGTATCCCATGCAATCTCATTGGGATTCGTAGCCTTTCCCCTAATGATCGGCTTGACATCGCGGCCCTGAGTCTGCAGTGCCTCGCACAAAGCCGAGCCTACCAGCCCGGTTGAGCCGGACACCGCGATCCGCATGAGTCGATCGGTTTGCTGCTGGTCCATAACCGTACTCTACCGCCCTCACGTCACACGCGACTACTGCTCGGCCTAGAATCACGATATGCCGTTCCAGACCGAAGCACGCCCTTTTCAGCTCGTCAGCGAGTTCACGCCGACCGGCGACCAGCCCGCGGCGATCGAATCGCTGGTCGATGGGCTGGACAGCGGGATGAGGCACCAGACCCTGCTCGGCGCGACCGGCACGGGTAAGACCTTCACGATGGCCAACATGATCGCCCGTGCGAGCCGGCCGACGCTCATCATCAGCCACAACAAGACCCTCGCTGCGCAGCTCTACGAGGAGATGAAGGAACTCTTCCCCAATAACGCTGTGAGCTACTTCGTCTCGTACTACGACTACTACCAGCCCGAGGCGTACATCCCACAGCGAGACATCTACATCGAGAAAGATTCGTCCCGCAACGACGACCTGGACCGCTTACGTATGGCCGCGACGACCAACCTTGTCTCACGGGACGATGTGATCGTGGTCGCTTCGGTCTCGTGTATTTTTGGCCTAGGCTCGCCAACCGAATACAAGAAATCGGTCATCACGCTGGAGAAGGGCCAGACGATCGAGCGGCGTGACTTCCTGTACAGGCTCGCGGATCTTCAGTACCAGCGGTCTCAGTACGAGCTGGCCCGCGGTAAGTTCCGTGTGCGTGGCGATGTGATCGAGCTGGTTCCAGCGGCAGAGGAATACGCCTACCGCATCGAGCTGTTTGGTGACGAGATCGATTCGCTCGCGCTGATCAACCCGACCACCGGGGAACTGCTGGCGGAAGATGACAAGCTGCATATTTACCCCGCGGTGCAGTACGTGATGCCCGAGGACCAACAGAGCCGGGCGATCGAGCAGATCAAGGCAGAACTCGAGCTACGTACCGGCGAGCTGCGGACCGAGGCGAAGCTGCTCGAGGCCCAGCGCCTCGCCGCGCGGACCAAGTACGACCTCGAGATGCTTGAAGAAGTCGGCTTCTGCTCTGGGATCGAGAACTACTCGCGTCATTTCGATGGCAGGCCGCCAGGCAGCCGGCCATATACACTGCTCGATTACTTCCGCGAGAACGATCTCGAGAGGTGGCTATTGATCATCGATGAGAGCCACGTCACTATCCCGCAGATCGGCGCGATGTACAACGGGGACCAGGCCCGCAAGCGGACACTCGTCGAACACGGGTTCCGCTTGCCGTCGGCTTTGGATAACCGGCCTCTCAAGTTCGAGGAGTTTGAGGAGCTCACCAACCAGGTGGTCTTCGTTAGCGCGACACCCGGGCCTTACGAGCTTGAGAAAACACAGGGCACTTTTACCGAGCAGATCATCCGGCCGACGGGATTAGTGGACCCGGTGATCGAGGTGCGCCCCGCTGCGGGTCAAGTGCCCGACCTGATGAAGCTGGTGAAAGAACGGATCGAGCGCAACGAGCGCACCCTTGTGACGACGCTGACAAAGCGTTTAGCAGAGGACCTGAGCAAGTACCTGAAGGACCAGGACATCCGCTGCCGGTACCTGCACTCGGACATCGAGACACTGGACCGTGTGACGATCCTGCGCGAGCTACGCGAGGGGCAGTTCGATGTGTTGGTCGGCGTCAACCTGTTGCGTGAAGGGCTGGATCTGCCCGAGGTCTCGATGGTGGGCATTATGGACGCGGACAAGACGGGTTTCCTGCGGAGCGGACGGTCGCTGATCCAACAGATCGGTCGGGCTGCTCGGAACGAAAACGCATTTGTTGTGCTCTACGCGGACGAAGTGACACCCGCGATGCAGGAAGCAATCGACGAGACCGAGCGTCGCCGTGCGATCCAGCTGGCTTACAACAAAGAGCACGGTATCACGCCGAAGACAATCAAGAAGGCGATCCGGAAAGGGATCGAGCTTGAGCTGCGGGCAAGAAAGACCGCAAAAGCAGCTCTGTCCGGCGACGAAAAAGAATACGACCGCGCGGAGCTGCTCTCAGAGCTGGAGTCGGCGATGCTCGAGGCGGCTCAGAGCCTAGAGTTCGAGAAAGCCGCCTCGATCCGCGACAAGCTGGCGGAGGTGAAAGCGCAGCCCGCGCTAGGCAAGGTCCGTCTCAACAAAGACAAGGCCGCAGATGTCGCGCCGGGTACGCCGGGCGAGAAGCCGAGGCGTAAGCGCAAGAAGAAAATCCGTTGATATCTGCTTCTAAGCAAGTAACACATTCGTCATAACGTGGTGAGCGATATGTTCCGCCGCGTTTGCTGCGGAAGAGATGCCGTGCGAGCCATGCCCAAGCGAGACATAGAGGTTCTCTTCTATCTCGCCAACAAACCCATGCACCGATCGCAAGCCGACCCACCCTGACGCGTCTGTCAGTTTGCTGATCCTCGCTGCCTCTGCAGGCAATAGCCTGGCAAGCTTGTCACACACGTCGAGGTGTTCTTCATCTCGCCATTGCAAAGACCGGTCACCATTGACAAAACTCGCGCCGAGGGTCTGTACGCCGTCTATCGGGGGCGTAATATAGCCGCCGTAGAAAACCGCACGCTTGAGGGAGGCGAGACGGCCCGACTGATCTGAAACGCTTAGCAGTGTGGCCTGCCCTCGAACCGGGCGGGGGCTGTAGGACTCGAGGATTGGTAGCCGGGTCGCATCAATCGCGTTTGCAACAACCGCGATTTCGGATTCGATTGTCTCATCATGGCATACCGCTACCCAGCCTGTACTGGTTGAGGTCAAGTCGCTCATTTCAATCCCGTCGCGCAGCTTGATAAGCGAGTGATCCAGCAACGCCATACAAAGACCCGCGGGCCGGAGCACGCCGGCACGGTCGATTGCGATACCGCCCACCGGCAGCGAAGCGCCGACCTCATCCATCGTCTGCGACGGTTCAACCCACCGACAAAGCCCACTAGGGCCGAATTGATCGACGAACCGCCTGAGTCGTCGCTCCGCTCTCGCGTCGACTGCCGCGTGAAACGTCCCGCACCGCCGCCAGCTAGCACGCTCCGCGAGTGCTTGGTCCGAAGACAGCAGGCGCTCAACGAGGGCATAAGCCTCGCGTAGCTGGCTGCCGGGCTCGTCGCCCGCGTCGGTGACCTTGGGCTGCAAAACCGCATGCCGCGGGGCCAGCGAAGGCAACTCACCTTGATTCAATTGCTGCTTCTCGATAACCGTCACGGCGACGCCGATCTCCGCCAAAGCACGTGCGCCGAAGGACCCGGCCAGCGAAGCGCCGACGACAACGGCTCGGGGCATCGGCCCCATGTTGATCTTCGGCGCATCCAACCACCCCACGGTCATATCACGCTTCATACCGAATCCAGGACGTTTCTCAATGCTGAACCCAGCTTCTGACAACCCACGGCGAACATGCCCTGCTGCGGTGTATGTCGCGATGGTTGCATCGCTCGCGGAGGCGGCCCAGACCATCTCGAAAACCTGCGGGCTCCACATCGAGGGGTTACGCGACGGCGCAAACCCATCCAGGAACCACGCATTGACCGGCCCAACCCGCACGCTTGCACTCGGCTCAGTGATCTCACCCACCGACAGGCTCAGACGCACCCTGCCATTCGCGAAGCGGAAATAGTGCGCGCCATACCAGAGTGGAACCCATTGCCGCAGCAATAACTCACGATATGACGCGAGTTCGGTCCAGGGTGACAGTGCACGGCCCATCGTCGCGGCATCAAGCGGATACCCTTCAATCGAGAAAAACGATAACCGGGCATCCACAGGTGCGTGTTTCTCAAATAAATGCCAGGCCGCGAGAAAGTTGAGGCCTGTGCCAAAACCTGTCTCGCCGATCGTAAAACACTCGTTTGGCTTCATCGCCGCGAATCGCTCCGCCAAGCGGTTGCCTTCAAGGAAGACATGCCGTGTCTCGGCCAGCCCATCCGCTGCTGAAAAGTAGACGTCGTTATATTGCGGCGCAATGAGCCGGCCTGCGTCGTCGAAGTGTGGCGTACCATCGGTCATGGGGGCTAGATGAGGACAATACCCCCGGCAGGACTCGAACCTGCAACCTGCGCATTAGAAGTGCGCTGCTCTATCCAGTTGAGCTACGGGGGCGAGGATGTAATGCCCGCGAGAGGATTCGAACCTCTGACCTGCGCTTTAGGAAAGCGCTGCTCTATCCTGCTGAGCTACGCGGGCCGGGTATGGAATTCTAACAATGCGATCGGCTCAGGACACATTAGCTGATGCTGCTAATCTACGCGGATGAGCGATTCGAACTTGACTTACGCGATCATCGGCAGCGGTGCGCTGGGCGGGTACTATGGTGCCCGGCTCATGCATGGCGGTGCCGAGGTGCACTTCCTTCTGCATTCTGATTATGAACAAGTCGCCGAGCGCGGCTTAGTCGTCGATTCCACACAGCACGGGGATATCATCCTCCCAAATGTGCATGCGTACCGTGAAGTCGCCGAGATGCCACGCTGCGATATCGTGATTGTCGGGCTTAAATCAACGAGCAATGGGTTGTTGCCTAGCTTGTTGCCACCCGTCTTAAAAGACGATGGCTGCGTGCTCACCCTTCAAAACGGTCTAGGCCCTGAGGACGATGCGGCGGCGATCGTCGGCGCGGAACGGGTGCTGGGGGGCTTGTGTTTTTTGTGCTCCAACAAAGTCGGGCCGGGGCATATCAAGCAGGACCGGTTCGACCACATCAAGCTCGGCGAGTTCTCCAAGCGAGGGATATCTGAGCGGATGCGTGCGATCGCAGCAGACTTCGAGGCCGGAGGCGTCCGCGTCCAATTGGCAGAGGACCTCGCCGCCGCACGGTGGGAGAAACTGGTCTGGAACGTGCCCTACAACGGCTTGGCGACGGTGCTGGGGGTGGACTGCTCGGCGCTAATGGAGCACGTCGAGCCCCTGGTCGCAGACCTGATGTTCGAGGTGGTCTCGTCAGCGAAGGCGGTCATCGGCCACACGATCCCTGGCGCGTTTGTCGAGACGATGCTGAATAACACGAGGCACATGGACGCGTACAAGCCTAGCATGATGATCGACCGCGAGATGGGCCGACCGATGGAGGTCGAAGCGATCTACGGCGAGCCGGTGCGGCGGGCCGAGGCGGCGGGCTGCTCAGTGCCGAAGATGCGGATGCTGTATCAGCAACTGAGGCTTCTGGATGCAAATAAATGAAGCCCATAGAAATACTCCATGGGCCTCAAGGGGGAAGCGCAAAGCGATATGGGATCAGTCCGCGAGTTCGACCTCGTTGTTGATCGCTTCTTTGGGGGTTGGGCTTGCTTCGCCGGTCAGTGTGGCGAGGACGTGCTTTACGTAGTCGCTGCGGTGCTCGCGCTTGGCCTCGGTGACGGCCTCCACGAACTCGGCCTTATTCATCTGTCGGGACTGCAGGTAGTCGATGAACTGCAACTCGGTGATCCCTTTACGCAGGCTCGCGGCGGGCACCGCGGTGATGGTCCGCTCCGAGACCTCGACAATGATCAGTTGTAGGCCGTCGCCCTTCGCGTTTGCGGAAGGCCAGCGTGCATCCTCGTTCAGGTTCCGTGTTGAAAAGCCCTTCACGACCCAGGTGTGCCGTGAGAACACACCGTCGCGCTGCCTGCTAGCAGCTTCCTCGCGGGCCTCAAAGCCCCAATCTAGAGCATCGTTTTCTGCCATTCGGCGCGAGGTTCTGCTGCGCCGGTTCCGGTCGCGATCACGTATGGCATCTTCGATATCCTCAAGCACCTGCCCCCAGAGTTCCTCCTTCATCTCTTTCTTCTCGTCGCGTACCGCATCCGAATCGACGAGCCAGATGTCCTCCAGTTCGACGGTCTTGTCGTCAATGATCGACTCGACCATGCCCGACCGGATGTAGCCGTATTGCCCTACTTCGACCTCTGGGATCAGGGCGACGGCAGCAAAGGCGTCTTCCTCCGGCTTGATGAGCTTGCGCTTCTGCTCTTTCCCTCGCTCGTCTTTGAATTCCTGCTGCCAGGCGGTCTCACTGCGGTACTCGCTGACAGTCTTGCCGAGGCTGCTCGGCTTGCTACGGTCGTAGGTAGGCACACAGACGAACGCGTCGTTGTGTTCGACGAAGAACGGCGCAAAAGTCCGCCAGTTGAGGTTCCAGAGCCGTTCGATGCGGGCCTGCTCCCGCCTCTCTTCGACCGACAACTCTTCATCCTGAGCTAGCACAGCAGGCGCAAACGTCAGAACGATCAAGAATAAAGCTATCGATTGTTTTTTGAAATGAGTCATCATGATCCAAATTGTCCGGTTTTGACGGGTTAAAGGCGTATGAATAACGCGGACCGATACGGTCTATTGCAGATTACCTGCTAGTGAAGAATTGGTTGCACGTTTGTGAAAATCAAGCCTGAGAGCGATTGCTTGACCACAACGCCCATTTTTGTGACAATACTCGGCCCGGTTGAGATACCGTCGTATGCGTGTGGGCGCTGCGGCAGGCGTGGGTCAATCGGTGCAGACACCTTCCTCCCCACGGAACCCATACACACCGCCCCACAGCAACCTTGCCCAAGGAGGCACGGACATGGCTGACGACACCGCAACCACCGAAGAAACCGAAGAAGGCCTGCAGTTCGATGTGAAGATCGAAGACGCGGGCCCGGCCTGCAAGTCTCTAACGATCACGATTCCAGAGGATCAGATCAAGGACAAGATCGAAGATAGCTACGGCTCGCTCGAAGACGAAGCGGTGCTGCCCGGTTTCCGCCGTGGCCGGGCGCCCCGTCGGCTTCTGGAGAAGCGCTTCGCAGGCCACGTCCGCGATGACGTCAAAAATCAGTTGCTCAGCGAGAGCTACACCAAGGCCATCGAAGACAACGGGCTCGACCCCCTGAGCGATCCGCAGGTCGACGACGCGGAGAACCTTGAATTGCCCAAATCCGGCGACCTGACTTTCACCGTGAAGGTTGAAGTGACGCCCGATGTTATGCTGCCGGGCTACGACACCCTCGAAGTCAACAAAACGGTCACGACCGTGGGCGACAGCGATGTCGACGATGAGATCGAGCGGATGTGCCAGCAGAGCGGCAAGCCGACCGAGCCCGAGAACGCAACGATCGAAGAGGGCGACTACGCGGGTGTGGATGTCAAGATCTACGCGGGCGACAAGATCGAAGACGATGCCGAGCCGATCCAAGAAGTCCCGCTGGACCACGTACTGGTTAACGGCGAGTCTGCGGAATACAAGGGGCACGTCGCGGGCATCGTCGTCGACGACCTCGGAAAGCAGCTCACGGGAAAGACCTCTGGCGACGAGATCGTGATCTCGATGACCGGCCCCGCCGCACACGAAAATGAAGCGATCCGCGACCAGACGATCACGATCAAGCTGACCATCGGCACAGTCCACCGGATCGAGCCGGCGACGGTTGAATCGATCACCGAGCAGATGGGCTTGGGCAGCGAAGACGAATTGAAGGAGCGCGTGAAGACGATGCTCGAGCAACGTGCCGAACAGAACACCCAGGCCGACCTTTATCAGCAGTTGACCGATGCGTTGGTTGAGAAGGTCGAGCTTGAACTACCCAAAGGCATCACCGACCAACAGGCCGCCCGTGTGCTCAACCGCCAGGGCATGGAGATGCTCTACCGTGGCATGCCCGAAGAAGAGGTAAAGGCCAAGCTGGCCGAGATGCGTGGCGAGAGTGAAGATCAGGCCGTCCGCCAGCTCAAACAGTTCTTCATCCTCGACAAAGCCAGCAAGGACCTGGAGATCGATGTGGATGAGCAGGAGCTCAACGGCCGGATCGCGATGATGGCGATGCAGCAGGGTCGACGCCCCGACAAGCTCCGCCAGGAGATGTCCAAGCAGGGTCAGATCGAACAGCTCTACCTGCAACTGCGCGAGCAGAAGACGCTGGACAAGATCCTTGAGTCGGCGAAGGTGACTGAAGTCGAGGGCGAGAAGTCTGAAGACGCCAAGACCGTGGCGAAAAAGACAACCAAGAAAAAAACGACTAAGAAGAAAACCACAAAGAAAAAGACGACTGCGAAGAAAACTGAAGACGAATAAGCAGCAGTAATCAATATGAACCCACATTACCCCCACCCCTTGGTGGGGGTTTTTCATGGGGAGGTGCTAAGATAGAGGCATGATAAGCGGTGTCGCACAACCCGCCCTACTCCTGGCCGATCCCAAGACATTTGCCTCGGAGATCTACTTCTGGCTAGGCGTGATTGTCGTCTTAGCGTTCATTCTGGGCATGATCGCGTTTTGGCTGCGGAAGAAGCTGATGTCGCCATATGACGACCAGCCTCCGATGGGCTTTACGCTGAAAGACCTGCGGACGATGCACGCTCAGGGACAACTCAGCGACGAGGAACTGGCAGCGGCCGAGGAAAAGGCCCGGGACCGCACACGCTCGCACTACCTGGGGAATGAAACCGTGGCCGAGGAAGAACCTGAAGATATTGGGCACGTCTCGATTGGCGACAACGACGCGTTGGACAGCGGGACCGAGAACATCGACGGGTCCTCCGATAAGAACCCCGGTCAAGAGCCGAGCCCGTAAATCCCGTATTTTAGAGTGAAAACCGATCATTTCCGCTAGACGAGAATAGGAATTGGGTTATGATCCTTGGAACGGTTGGCCGGTGTGAGTCGGGCTGGCCAGGAGATTGATCGGCGGCATGTGCCGGAGCGGGCTAACGGCCGATCTGAATCTGGACGATGGTTTCGTGGAGACCTCTACTGGGCCACCGGTGAGGGTCCTTGATTTCACTCGGAGGCGGCTTAGGTCGCGGTAGGTAAAGGCAAGTCAATGGCGGATCGCGACGGTAGCAACGGATCGGGCACCGGCTCAGGCGAAGGCTTCAAGGGCAAGCGGGTGACCACCTGCTCTTTCTGCGGCAAGAGTTCGCGGGAAGTCGGCCCCATGGTCGAAGGACCCAACGACGTCTACATCTGCAGCAACTGCACCGAGCTCTGCCAGAACATCTTCAAGCAGGAACGCCGACGCGTACACAGCGGCCGACCCGCTATGGGCTCGATCCCGACACCCCGCCAACTCAAAGAATTCCTCGACCAGTACGTCATCGGGCAGATGACCGCGAAGCGCGCGTTGTCCGTCGCAGTACACAACCACTACAAGCGGCTGAGTGCTGCCGAGAAGGATTCGCCGATCGAGCTGGATAAGTCCAACGTCCTGCTCATCGGTCCGACCGGCTCGGGCAAGACGCTGCTGGCCAAGACGCTGGCACGCACCCTCAACGTCCCCTTCGCCATCGGCGATGCGACGACGCTGACCGAAGCGGGCTACGTCGGTGAAGATGTCGAGAACCTGCTGCTGAAGCTGCTGCAGGCCGCCGATTACGACCTCGAAGCGGCCCAGCGTGGCATCATCTACATCGATGAGATCGATAAGATCGGCAAGACCTCGCAGAACGTCTCAATCACGCGCGACGTGTCGGGCGAAGGCGTGCAGCAGGCCCTGCTCAAACTGCTCGAAGGCACGACGGCGAACGTGCCGCCCCAAGGCGGCCGGAAGCACCCCGAGCAGCAGTACATCCAGATCGACACAAGCAACATCCTGTTCATCTGTGCCGGCTCGTTCGTCGGCCTCGAAGACATCATCAAGCAGCGCCTGGGCCAGAAGGCCATCGGCTTCGGCTCCGAACAGACCTCAGGCCGGAAGATCAAGGATGACGAAGCGGTCCTGCAGCACGTGACCCAAGATGATGTCCTGCACTTCGGCATGATCCCCGAACTCATCGGACGGCTGCCTGTGATCACCCCGCTCGACCGGCTGACGCCTGAGACGCTGGTCCGCATTCTCACTGAGCCCAAGAACGCGGTCGTCCGCCAGTACGAGCACTTCTTCTCGATGGAGGGCGCAGAGCTCGAGTTCACCGACGAGGCGCTGTACAGCCTGGCTGAGCGGGCGATCGAGCGCGACACCGGCGCCCGTGCACTGCGATCGGTGATGGAGGACCTCATGCTGGACCTGATGTACGACCTGCCCGACGAGAACAACAAGGGCGTGAAGTACGTAATTGATGAGTCGGCGGTTAAGAACCCTCGGCCGCTCAAGGAACTGGGCCATGTTGTCCAGAAAGAGTCGGCCTGATCGGCTCAAGACGCTGACCCGGGTACAAATGCCCGGCCTCGGCGGATGCGTGACCCTCACAACCCGCCCCTGGCGGGTTTTTTCATGCCCGATCCGGAAATCCACCCGCCACGTAAAACGTCCCTAGGATAAGCTTTACTCAACCCTACTCCGCCCCCAACACGCCCAAGAGGTGCCCCTTTGATCCGATCCGGCAAGCTCTCCATCGCACTGAAGTCCACCACAGCTGCCGCCCTGCTGCTCGCTGCTTGTTCACAAGCAGTCCCCAACGCCAAGGCCGTTGCACAGCAGCCGGTCATTGCGGAACAGGCGCTGTCTGAGCAGATCGTCGACCTCGCTGAGCGTGGCAAATTTGCCGAACTAGCCCACGTGGTTGACACGCTTCCCGAGAGCCCTGAGGCCAAGTCTCTCGACGCGACGATTGAGCTCTACCTCGAGCACCTCAAGGACCGCAAGGCCACCAAGCTCGAAGCCCATAACGAGGCCCTCGAAGAGGCCTTCAAGCTCATCGGCGAGGTCAAGCCCGAAGAGGCGATGATTAAGGTCATCGAGGCCCACTCGCTGGCGGAAGACCCGGACCAACTACTCGTCGAGGAACGCGTCGCCGATTTGATCCAGACCGTCACGGGCAAGGCCGAGAAGGCCTACGCCGCAAACGATTTTGTCGAATCGCTGAGTCTGTACCGCCTGCTCGATCTGCTCTACGAAGACACCCGCGAGTACAAGAAGCAGTTCGACGCTGCTTCGACCCACGTACGCGTGCTCCAGCTCTACAACCCCCAGCTGCTCCGCGATCTGTACAAGCAGCGGGCCGAGCGTCTCGGCAATGAAGACCAGCTCGAACTCTTCGAAGAGGCCGAGAACCAGGAGGTCGAAGACTGGACGATCAAGCTCGATGGGATCAAAACCTCGATGCTCGGCCAGGTCTTCGCACACGCCGCGACCCGGCACATCGACCGGGACGGCTACGTTGACCTCGTCCGTGGTTCCGCCAAGAGCCTGTCGATCATGATCCAGACCGACGGCCTCGAAGCGGTCTTCGAAAACCTGAGCGATGAGCGCAAAGTCACCGCGATGCAAACCAAGCTCAATGAAGTCCTCGAGGACCTCGAGCGTCCCGGGCGAAACCTCAACCGCGCGAACGCGATGGCGGTCATCGCCGACATCATGCAGACCAACCTTGAGACAATCGGCCTGCCCGAAGAAGTCGTCGTGTACGAGTTGACCCAGGGTGCATGCAACGAGCTCGACCAGTTCACCGCGCCGATCTGGCCTGAAGAACTCAAGCAGTTCGCCCGCACCATGTCTGGCAACTTCGTCGGCATCGGCGTACAGATCCAGAAGATCGATGGCAAGCTGACCGTCGTCACGCCGCTGGAAGGCACCCCCGCCATGAAAGCCGGGCTCAAGGCCAACGATATTATCGCCAAGGTCGAGGGCGTCCCCACCGGCACCTGGACCGTCGACAAGGCCGTCCGCGAGATAACCGGCCCGGAGAACACCAAGGTCAACCTGACCATGCTGCGTGAAGGAAAAGAGCCCTTCGACGTCACCATCACCCGCAAAAAGATCGAGATCGAGTCGATCAAGGGCTTCGCCCACCGCGATTCGGGAGGCTGGGACTACTGGGTCGACAAAGAGGCTGGTATCGGCTACATCCGCATGACACAGTTCCTCCGACAGACCGCGGACGACATGGACAAGGCTGTTCAGCAACTCCAGCGCGAAGGCAACCTCAAGTCCATCGTGCTCGACCTGCGGTTCAACCCCGGCGGGCTGCTGTCGACCGCGATCGGGGTCGTTGATCGCTTCATCGACCGTGGCCGTATCGTCTCCACGGTCAACGCCGAGGGTATCACGACCACCAGCCAGTCCGCGAGCCGTCGAAACACCTACGACGACGATATCCAGCTGATCATCCTGATCAACCAGGGCTCGGCGTCCGCATCCGAAATCGTCTCCGGCGCGCTGCAGGACTACGAACGCGCCATCGTGCTCGGCGAGAACTCCTACGGCAAGGGCTCGGTCCAGGACATCTTCCCGCTCGGCCGTGGCGAAGCGCTCTTCAAGTGCACAACACAGTACTACCAGTTGCCCAAGGGTGCGATCATTCACCGCAAGGACGACTCAACCGAGTGGGGCATCCAGCCAGACCTGGAAGTCAAGATGACCAACGCCGAGGTCGCCGACTGGCTCGAAGCCCGCAGAGACGCTGACATCCTGATCGACCCCGAAGATCGCGACCCCGAGAACCCGCAGACCGATCCGAAAGACATCCTCGCCGATGGTCTTGACCCGCAGCTCGAGGCGGCGGTGCTGCTACTCAAAGCGAAGCAGCTCAGCAGCAACGTGGAGTTGGCTCGCAAGGGTGAGTAACCATTATTCAAAGGCGTGCTTGCGTTTAATCTGAACCAGATAACTAATCTCGCGTCGAATGAACGACACCTACCTTGTGATCTTTGCAGTGATAGCGATTGCTATTGGTGCCTTTGCTGTGGGCTTTTTGAAATATGAGTCAAAAGCGAAGCAAAATAGTATCGAATCAATAAAAGATGACTTCCTCCAGAAAGAATCGTATCTGCGAGTTAATTATCAGCAGAAAGTCAATGGAGAGAAGGAAGAGTTAGAGTTTGTAGTTGAATGGCCTGAATTACATGCAGCCGTCGATCTCAAAGAATTTAGCCATGGCTGGTTCGTTATACGCCCAATGACCGTGAACGCCAGATTACTTGATGATGCTGAGCAACGCTGGGTACCAGATCAATGCCACGCTGTTTACATCAAGCTGCCTTCTCGTGAATGGCGTGCCTCAGGATTCATTATTCGTTCAGGTGACAGAGTAAATCCCGAGAAAGAGGCCAGGGCTTTACTGAAACAAGCATTCGATGGATTGCCAATAAATGGCAACAAGAATGGTTCATAGCTAAAATGTTCTGCTTATGGCAGGCTCTACCTTCGGCACCCTCTTCCGCGTCACGACCGCCGGCGAATCGCACGGCCCGGGCAATGTCTGCATTGTCGACGGCTGCCCGCCCGGCTTGGAGCTCTCCGAAGACGACCTGATCCCCGACCTGCAACGCCGAAAGCCCGGGCAGTCCCGCATCGTCAGCCCGCGCAAGGAGGACGACCACCCCGAGATCCTCTCCGGCGTCTTCGAGGGCAAGACGACCGGCACACCCATCGCCATCCTGATCCGAAACAAGGACCAACGCTCCCAGGACTACGGCGACATCAAGGACAAGTACCGGCCCGGCCACGCCGACTTCACCTTCGACGCCAAGTTCGGCTTCCGCGACTACCGCGGCGGCGGGCGTTCCTCGGCACGCGAGACGACTGTTCGCGTCGCTGCCGCGGCGATCGCTAAGAAACTGCTCAATGTAACCCACGGCATCGAGGTCATTGGCTACGTCGATCAAGTAGGTGAACTGCGGGCGACCGACATCGATCCCGCCTCGGTCACACTCGATCAAGTCGAGGCCAACCCCGTGCGCTGCCCGGACCCGGTCATGGCCGAGCAGATGGAAGATCTGATCAAGCAGGTCCGCAAAGAGCAGGACTCGATCGGCGGAGCGTCGACCATCGTCGCGACGGGTGTCCCCGCGGGCTGGGGCGAGCCGGTGTTCGACAAGCTCAAGGCCGACCTGGGCAAGGCGATGTTCTCTTTGCCGGCCGTGATGGGGGTCGAGTACGGTCAGGGCTTCGGCGTCGTGGCCGCAAGAGGGACCGAGCACTGCGACACGTTCATTCCCGACAGCAAAAAGGCACCACCCATCGGCACGTCGTCCAACCGCCACGGCGGGATGCTCGGCGGGATCTCCTCGGGCCTGCCGATCGTCATGCGGTGCGCCATCAAACCGACCAGCAGCATCCCGCAGGACCGCCCCACCGTTGATAACCGGGGCAACGAAACCACGATCGCCACCCGCGGCCGGCACGACCCCTGCCTGCTACCCAGGTTCATCCCGATGGGCGAGGCGATGATGGCACTCGTGCTTGCAGATCACATGCTCCGTCAGCGGGCGGGCGCTTCAGCCTAAGGAGGATGCCGATGAAACACGCCCAGACCAAGCCGAACCGATTGAGCGTGTGGGGTGACAGCATGGTCAATAAGTTGCCCAGCCTCAGCCGTAAGCGACGCAAAAGAGCGGCAAGCAAGAAGCGGCGTGTCCTGCTACGGAAGCTGGATTCAGATTGCAGGCAGCCATAGAGAGGGACGAACGATGCGTTGCAAACAATGCTCGGCAACATGGAAGCTCTCTGGCGGCGACGGACCGATCGGTAAGGCCGCG
This sequence comes from Planctomycetota bacterium, assembly GCA_039188575.1. Classification (GTDB taxonomy): domain Bacteria; phylum Planctomycetota; class Phycisphaerae; order Phycisphaerales; family Phycisphaeraceae; genus JAHQVV01. The sequence continues at coordinate 96,615 of JBCCYY010000001.1, forward strand.
CCGGGGCACTTCTTGATCGCCATCGTTATCCTCTCGGGGATCTCAATATTCCTTGGGTTTTACTTCAAATCTATCGGTGCGCTACCGATCGGGATCATCGCTTTATTTCTGCTGGTGATGGCTCTCATCGGCTGTGGCGACAAGGCCAAAGACGAGAAGGCCAACTATCAGGGTTCGGAATGCCCGGAGTGCGGGCACCGGAATCGGATCATGCCGTGGGACTTCTAGTGTGTTGTCATGGAGCCCGTTATGGCAAAGCTTCAATCAGCCATCGTGATCATTTTGCTTATCAGCCTCAGCGGTAGCTTGACAGGCTGCGCCAGCCCGGGGATCGATGCAGAGCGGGGTGCGCCCGGCTTGTTGGCCGAGTACACCCCGCGCGTCGGTGATGTGGTCTTCCAGTCTTCGCAGGAGTCGCCGCTCATCAACATGATCGAGGGGGCCTCCGGCTCACACTACTCGCACTGCGGGATCGTGGACCGGCGTGACGGGCAGTGGGTCGTGTATGAAGCGGCCAAGCAGGTGACAACGACCCCACTGGATCGGTTTATCGATCGCGGGCGCGGTGCCGGGTTTGCTGTCTATCGGTTCAGGCAGCCTTACCAAACCGATATCCCCAGCATCATTGAGAACACCCGCGCGTACCTGGGCCGGCCCTACGACTTCCGCTATCGGCTTGATGAGGAACACATCTACTGCTCGGAGCTGATCTACAAGGCGTTTGAGCAGACGACCGGCGAGTCACTGGGTGAGCGTGTTCGGCTTGGGGATCTTGAATGGGAGCCGTTCGAAGCACTAATCAACGAACTCGAAAAGGGCCCCCCGCCGCTGGATCGTCTGATCATCACGCCGATCGACTTGGCCTTGGCCGAGCAGTTCGAGTTGGTATACGCGCGTGACTTTGAAGTCGCGCGGTGATGGAACAAAAGCAGCGTTGTAAGCATGTGTATCAGTGCATCTAACGCAAAGAGCATTGCAATCTCGGAAGCTGGGCTCAACGCATTTGCATAGCCGCGTCTCTAAAGCGTCTAGACTAGTACCATGAAGCTCGTAGAAATCGATCAGGTATATACCGAGTACGCTAAAGATATCGCGGCTCTCTTAAGAGAAAGCGGTTTCGATGCTCGCTATGACGATTTGCCGCGGGTCGAGCTAACCGGCCACCCGATCGCTGCGATGACGACGCCGATCTATGTCCCACAAGAGCAAGCGCAGGATGCCCGCAGGGTATTAGCAGCCTACTACGCCGAGGCTCGCGCGGGCATGCACGAGCGGATCAGCAAGCTGCCGCCCTGGTGGCACGGGTTGAGAAAACTCATAAAGCCCGCGCTGCTTGCGATCGTTCCTGGTGTTGTATTCGCGATTGTTCTACAAGAGGCCGCGGTATTCTTTGCCGGATGGTTTATCAGCTTTCCTATGATTGTCCTGATGGCAAATCGCATGCGTGATGATGAGACGAAGTGAGCCTGTTACGCCGCTTTGCGGTTGATCTTCTCGAACTGTAAGCCCGCTTTGCCTGCCCGCTTGATGCTGTACATGACCCTATCGGCGGCCTCGGTGAGGTCGGCGGTCTTGGTGCTGCTGGAGACGTGGCTGAGGAAGACGCCGCCGATACTCATGGCCAGTTCTGCTTGCTGCTCGCTGCCCAGATCGATCGTCTTGCCATTACAGATCGCGTGCAGGCGCTGTGCCAGGGCATGTGCGTCGCCATGCCGCTCGCCCAGCATCAAGATGGCGAACTCGTCTCCACCGATGCGTGCGACAAGGTCGCCCTTGGCCACGTTGTGGCGGAGGAGTTCGGCGGCCCTGGTGAGGACACGGTCGCCTGCCGCATGGCCGTAGGTATCGTTGATGGGCTTGAAATCATCGAGATCGATGATCAGGCAGGCGACTGAGAGGCTGGCCTTGGCGGCCTGGTCGAGCATCTGCTGGCCGAAGGTCTCGAACCCGCGGCGGTTGAGCAAGCCGGTAAGGGTGTCGCTGAGTGCCTCTTCCTGGGCGTTGGCGAGGGCCTCGACCTGATGGGCGAGCTGCTTGTCCAGTCGGCTGACCTTCGCAGCAAGAGCGAAGGTATCGCTGGCAACGGTTTGGATCAGTTGATTGACGAAGTCCTTGGGCATCTGTGAGTTGCCACCGGCGGCTTTGCCGAGCATTTTGAAGCGGCGCTTGATCTGGTTGAGCAGTGCATCCAAGGTTTCGAATTCGCTACTCAGGAATCGTGCGTGTGTCGCGGCGAGTGTCTCGGACTGGTCCTTGGTCGGCTGCTCGTCGAGGTGCGGCAATAGCCCCGCGAATCGTGCCGGCATATCCGAGAGCCAGGCCATGTCATCGTCGTTGAGTGACCGGTGGTGCCGGCTGACCTGCAAGACCAGGTCAGAAGGGGCGTTCCAGCTCTGCAGCATCACCGCGCCGAGCTCGGCGTGGTCGATACCGAAGTGAGCACGCTCTAACTCGATCCAGCTCGACTTGCCTTGAGAGCCGACCAGTTTGTTCTTGAAGAAGCGTGGATCCACAGCGAGCAGCACCGGCAGGCCGATGTCCTGTAGCAGACCCAGGCTGTACGCCCGATCGGCGTCCTCCGGGCTAACGGTCTCGGCGATGATTTGGGCCGCGACGGCCTTGGTTGCCGCTGACGCCCACAGGCCCCGGACCAGTTCCTGATCGATGTCGAGCTGATCGACCATGAGCTGCATGGCCATCGTGAGCGCAATGGTTCGGGTCTGCTTGGCACCCAGGTGGCGGACGCAGCGGTCGATCGTATCCATGCGGTGCACCGCGCTGGAGCCCGCCGAGTTCGCGACGCCGATCACACGTGCAGAGAGCACTGGGCAGTGGGCCAGGGCCTTGATGAGCTGGTCCGGGTCGTTGCCGTTGGCCTGCATGACCTTCAGCACCGGGGCGGGGTTGAGCGACAGCCGACCGATCTGGCTGATGGTCTTTTCACGGCGGGCTTTGCGTTGGATTCGGTCGTCTTGGGGCACAGATCGCTCCACGGTCTATCCAGGCACACGAGGAAGCCGATTAACCCCCGCTATAAGCTGGAAATCGGCGTTTTTGAGGCCCGCGTTTAGGCAAACTGGGTGACACAATAGGGTCGGGATGATATAATAAGACTTCAATGTCTTTTTATCGACACGACCCTGGCTTAGCGATCTCGGCTGTACTCGCTTCGCTGATCGCGGCCAGCATGTTCGGGTGTGCCGAAGCAGAGCAGCAGGCTAGGCAAGAGGAGTCAGCCGGTACGGTGCTTGCAGAGCAGGCGAGTGCGGATCTGCCTGTTATCGAGACCCTGGCCGAGCCGCCTCAGCCCGAACACTTGGTGAGCCCGCCAGATGACCCCCGTGCGGCGATCACCGCGGCCTTGGATGGTGGGCTGCTGGCTAGCCATGGATCGAACAACGACAAGCTCCGGTCGATGCTTGAGGTCGCTGGCGTGCCCGAGACGTCGCAGGTGCTGGTATTCTCCAAGACGTCCTTGCAGCACCGGCTGATCAGCCCGAGCAACCCCCGCGCGATCTACTTCAACGACAACTGCTATATCGGCTACGTCCCCGGGGGGCTGGTCGAGTATGGCGACGCCGACCCAGACCCCGCGGTCGGGAGCGGGATGTTTGCAGTCGACCTGCGTGACGAAGCAAAGGCGTCCCTGTCCGTCGATGGCAGCTGTTTTGCCTGCCATCAGGGGGCCCGTACCAACGGCCGGGCAGGCTTCCTTGTCCGCTCCGTCTTCCCAGACCCGGATGGCCACGTCATCACATCCGCTGGCTCGACGACGGTCGGCCACCACACCCCACTCGAAAAACGCTGGGGTGGCTGGTACGTCACCGGCAAGTCGGGCCAGTCGCACCATCGCGGTAACCAGGTCACGATCGAACAGCCCAACGGCGACGCTTATATCGATAACGCGCTTGGCTCGAACATCGAAGACCTCTCGAACCGGTTCAATATCAAGCGGTATCTTCAACCGACCAGCGACATTGTTGCGCTGATGGTGCTGGAGCATCAGGTACAGATGCACAATCGACTCACGCAGGGCAGCACAGTGGTGCACGAGCAGTACGAGCGGAGCAGGTCTCTGGCAAAGTACCTTGGAGAGCCGTTCGAGCCGAGCGAGAACGAGGCCCTTCAGCGGGTGATCGCGAGCAATGCGAGCCGGATCGTGCGGCAGATGCTGTACTACAACGAGGCCGAGTTGACCGAGCCGGTCGTTGGCAGCGACGCATTCATCCATCAGTTCCGTGCCAATCGCAAAGAAGACGAGCTAGGCCGATCACTGAAGGACTTCGACCTCAAGACGCGGATGTTCACCTACCGCTGCAGCTACATGGTCTACAGTCAGGCGTTTGTGTTGATGCATCCGTTGCTCAAGGAGGCGGTGCTTGCGGAGCTGAAAGACGTGCTCGAAGGTAATAGTGCGCCCTCGGTGTATGGCCACCTCGGTGCAGTGGAGCGGAAAGCGATCATAGACATTCTGCAAGACAGCGGCGTGTTCACAGCGCAATAAATATCACTTGCCAGACAACTTCCTGATCGCCTTATTCGCCTTGCGTTTCAGCATCCAGCCGAATAGCTTGGCCATCAGCTTGATTTTCATGCCAATCTCCTTAGTTCCTGCCGGACCGGTTCAGTGACTCACTGTACCAGACAGCATATTGATCACCAGGACCCCGGCGATAATCAGAGCGATGCCGACCAACGCCCAGATGTCGGGGGTCTGCTTGTAGAAGATCGCGGCGGCGACCGTAACGAGCACGATACCGACACCGGCCCAGATCGCGTAGCTTATGCCGACACTCATGGTCCGCAAACACAGCGACAGGCAGTAGAACGCGATGCAGTAGCCAGTGACGACCACGATACTCGGGAGCCACTTGGTAAAGCCGTCCGAGGCCTTGAGCGCAGTGGTCGCTATGACCTCGGCAACGATCGCGATGGCGAGGTAGAGGTAGGCCATGGTCGTGATCTGAATCAGGTTGCCGCCGCGCCTTCGAGCTCACCCTTAATCTGCTCGCACCAGTCTTTGATGCGCTGTTCGGTGAGCTCTGGCTGGCAGTCATCGTCGAGTGCGAGGCCGCAGAACTGGCCGTCGATGATGCCCTTGGACGCTTCGAACTCGTGCGTGGACGGATCAGTGAAGCCGAGCTTGCCAACAGCACCACGTTCGAGCATCTTGAGGTAAACAATACCGATGGCGTCTTGATAGGTGTCAGGGTAGCCGGCCTGGTCGCCAGTGCCGAAGAAGAGGATCTTCTTGCCGCTCAGGTCGACCTCGTCGAGCTGGTCGTAGATATCCTGCCAGTCATACTGGAGCTCGCCGACATCCCAGGTAGGGATGCCGCAGAAAAGCACATCGTAGTCCTCGAGGTCGGATGGCTCGATCTGGGAAACATCTTCAAACATCTCAAAGAAATCTTCGCCGAGCTCGTCTTTGATCTGCTCGGCGACCGCTTCGGTCTTACCGGTACAAGTTCCGTAAAACAGGGCAATACGCATGGGTCGCTCTCGGTTCAGGTGGTGTTATAGTTCGAGCCCAGTCATCCGTGACGGGCGGCGCAGGGAGAAATCATAGTCAGGCCGCCCTGCGATCTCAAACCGGATCGCGTCGATCAATCCGAAAGCGTCGAGACCCGCCGGCCGCGGTAGTACCGCACCGCATCACGGAGTAGCCGCCACGATCCCTTGGGCTGGATGCCCTGCTGCTCACGGACTTCGGCGGCGATCTGGAAGCAGATCGCCCATTGGTCGCGCAGCACAGAGAGAGCACTCCAGAGCGACCAGTCGGGGTCGTAGATATTGGTTGACTCGCTTGTGACGCCGTTAAACTCAATGACGGCCAGCCCTTCACCGCGTTTCAGGGACGCCTCGTCGGTGTAGCGGATATCGATCCGGCCGAAATAAAAGCCCTCGAGCCGCTTGGCCAGCTCGTCGATACGCTGCTCAAGCTCGGGGGTGATCAGGCGGGCCCCGTCGCGGAAGAGCGTGCCCTGGCAGTGGTTACCCGCCTCGGCCAGTCTCAGCTGTTCTCCGTTTTCAAGTACTCGCTCCAGGTCATCGGACCAGCGGATGTGAAAGACATCGTGCTGGAATCGGAAGCGCGGGTGTTTCCAGATGAGCTCTTCGAGGTTGGATCGGCCGTCACCGGTGATAACAGGGAAGACCTTGTCGGTGATCGAGAAGATGGTGCCGCTCGGTTGGCTGGGCAGCCGGGTGTAGAAAATGCCGCACTCGAGCGGGCCAGGGTGGTACTGCTGCAGTTGGGCGGGGCCTTCGCACTGGTCGAAGAAGCCGGGGAGGTCGTCCGCCGATCGTATCAGCGTGACACCGGCACCGCGTTGCGCTGCGTCGGGCTTCAGGATCAGTGGGTAGTCCCAGCCGTGCTCGACGATCACCTGCTCGGCTATCTTGACGCGTTCACTGGGTTCGCCCTCGTTTGGGATGAGTAAGTGCTTTAGAACCGCGGGGTCGTCGATGCGGGAGAGGATATCACTCTTCGATTCGCCGACCACGCCGCCATCAGGCATACACGGGTTGGCAAGCGTCCAGAGTGTCATCGACCGGTACTTGAGCATGAGGTAGAGCCAGTACGGGACCATCGGCAGGTAGATCTTCCACGTGGACCAGTACTCATAACGCCACTGCTTCTGGACGCGGATCACGAGCTTGCGTCGCCCCTCGCGTGTAACCATTGAGAGCAGCGCGTTGATTAGCACCATCAGCACGATGACAACAGCGATGAAGGCCGGCCAGCCCCCAAAGTCAAGGATCATCTGGAACGGCGACCGTGCCGTCTCACCCAGCAAGACGACACTGATCAGGATGACCGGCGCCCAGATACACACGGCCATGAAGGTCCAGAGCAGAAAACGCCCGGGCTTGTTGCCCGCGACGCCAGCCGCGATGTACAGCGGCAGGCGTGAACCGGGGATGAACCGGCTTGCGACCACGGCCTTCCAGCCCTTCTGATCAAACCATGCACCCAGCTTCTCGACATGGCGGGTCGGCACCCACGCCGCAATCGGGCGCCATCGCAACGCGCTGCGACCCGCGATAAACCCGATCATATACAAAGCGAAATCCCCCAGGAAGATCCCAAGGAGGATCGCAAACCCGCCGACGTACATGTCGATCTGCCCAGCCTTGATGAATAGGCCCACCGCGATGGAGGTTGGGTCTTCAAGGATGAACGTGCCGAGCATGATCACGCCGATCTTGAGCCAGGGGCTCATCGTATCACGGAGCTCAAGATTGCCCGGCAGCTGAAGCGCGTCTTTCATCTGACCCCCGCCGCGGTCGAGGGTCGAGCGGGTCGGTGGTATGTTTGGATCGTTGTGCTTTTCTAAAAAAGGCAGCAGCGCATCGAGCACGCGCCGGTTGCCGTTCTCGGTGAAGACCATCGCGTGGTTGTAGAAGGCGTTCTCGAAATCATCACGGGCATAGATAACCAACTCGCTCTGCTCGACGATCGCATGGTGCTCGTAGGCAACGCGGACCGGCGTGAGCATCGGCGGGTCGGCCTCGCCATGGATAATTAACATCGGCTTGTCGTACCGCTCAAGGACCGCGCGGTAAGGCCGCTGATCGTTGTCCCAGAAGTTGCGCATGAAGGCGTGACGGAACGAACGGTCGCCGAGCAGGCCAAAGTGTGGGATGAATTCGAAGCCGCCCACAGAGAGGAGGTAGCCGACGCCGTACTTAAGGTGCTCGAAGTAGTAGTCGCCCGAGCCTTCGGCAGACTGTACGCCGATCGCTGCAAGCAGGGTAATCGACCGCACACGGTCCGGCGCAAGATCGTAGATCTGGATCGCGGTACCGCCCCCCATAGACCAGCCGAGGATGTGCGATTCTTCAATCTCAAGCCGTTCGAGTAGGTCGATCATGTAGCGCGCGTGGGCGCGGTTGGAGTAGTCAGGGATGTATGGCGATGAGTAGCCGAAGCCAGGCATATCCGGCGCGATGACGCGGTAGCCCGCGGCGGCGAGGCTGGGGATCAATGCATTCTTTTTTCGGTTGAAGTCCGCGCCATTGCCTGGGCTACCATGAAGGAGTACGACGACGGGACCGTCTCTGGGGCCTTCATCATGGTAAGCGAGCCTGATCGTCTCGGGTGTGACAGCAATACGCCGTCGCGGTCGACCGCCCTCCTCGGCCTCCTGGGTAAGTTCCTCTGCCGTCGGCTCAGGCGCTGGCTCGACAGGGCCCGAGCTGCGCTGTGTAGTCAGCTCGATCGATTCGTACCCCTCGGGCAGCGGGCCCGGACCATCGGTGCGTAGCTGGACCAGGAACGACGCGACGAGTAGAACGAGGTAGACCTGCCACCAGCGCGGCAGGAGACGACGCCTGTGCTTGCCGGATTCGTCGGGTTGTGCTTGCTCGTCGTTCACCGCTTGAAAATTGTCATGGTATCGGTGACCGGGGGCGCGGTCTGCGATGGGCCGTCGGCGTAGTAGCGAATCGTTGCGTTATTCAGCTCAACATCGACGACCGTATAGCTCACCGTGCGGGCGTCTTCGCGATACATATCGATGCTCACGTGCTGCTTATCCAGCCATCGATGCCGATGAAAATCTCGCTGATGATCGAAGTTGATCGCCACATCCGCGCCGAACCAGTCTTCAAACAGCTCCCGCCTGGGGCCCTCAACAAGGTGATCCCCCAAGCCTGAGGAGGTGAACATGACCGGCTCGCTCGACCACGGCCTGATTTCGGTTTTCTCGACTGGCTCTGTGCTCCGCCAAAGCACCAGCGTTTTACCATCACAGATCACAAGGCGGAACGGCATCATACGTTCACGCTCAAGTTGACCGGCCATCGCTAGCGCATCTTCAACCGTGTCCGCCTGAGCAAGAAAAGGGATCACCGCCCCCCGGCTTTGATCACGATCGGTCGGCGGCTCGGGCAGGTTGTAGTTCAGCAGCGTAAACGCGATGCCCGCATCATTGACAGCAACCCAGGTCCCGCCGGACGACGGGTCGATCGGCATCAGCACAAAGCGCTGGTCGAGGTAGTCTTTTCTACCGGGGTGTTTCGGCGGATCGGCGGGTGCTCGGCCGTGGCTCTCATCGCGGTTGCACGCCATGCGGAAGGCGTCTTTAAGCCCCGGCTTGGGCACGATGGTTACCGTGCACATCCGCTGCCGTTCCGGTACGCGATGGTCGACGGCGCCATGCCGAAGTTGTCCGGCAGGTCGACGCCCAGCGCCCGGGAGATGGTGCCGATGATCGCGTTGTGGTGGATGGTGTGGCTGAAGACAAAGGCCAACTCACGGGCGTGTGTCGAAGGCAGCAGGACAAGCGAGCCGCAGCTGGTCATGCTGGTGAGCACCTGGACCGGGCTGCCGAGTTGTTCTTCGCTGACCGCAGCGAGCCGCGCGGTGTGGTGCTTGATCGCGTGCAGCGCGGCGGTCGGATCGGTCTCTACCGCTGTATCGCGCTGGCGGTCGTCATAGTTGACCTGCCCGTGCTCAACACCACCGAGCCAGGCAACGAGGTGGTCTAGCACGTGGCGGACGTGCCCGCCGATAGAACCACACTTGGTGGACTCGGGCTTGGCATTGAACTGCTCCTCATCGAGCAGGCGCACCAGGTCGCTGAGCTGAGTCATCAACTCAGACAATGGGCCGGTCGACCAGGGTACGGTCTCGGTTGCTTGGTTTAGGTTGTTTGATGCAGGCATCGGATCGGGCATTTGCCTTCCCCTGGAGGGCAGTGTCAGTGAAGAATCCATTTTCGCGGACGCGTTAACATTTCGCAAGTCAACACGTGCAGTATCGGTCTAATCGGGCTGAGTGCCGTGATATTCCATCATGGCTCAAACCGAAGCCACGTGGCGGACTCGGGGGCATCTTTTCTCATGTTCGGGGTGCTGGAACGGGTCAATCGCCGACCCTGAGCCGACGGATCGACGTCAAATCCGCGCGGAAGATCAATAAATCGCCATCCCGGAGGACCTGGCCCGTTACTTGGATCGGGTCGGCGATGTACTCGTAATGTGACTCGGGGAAGGCGTTGCCCTTGGCGTCGGTTAGCAGGTACGCCGCGGTCTTACCCTGCATGTCACGCACCAGCAGCATCGGCGGGATGCCGCCCTTGATGCACAGCGTTGCACAGACCTTATGTGTCTTGCCATCGCCTGGCTGCATCACGCCGAGGTAACACTTAGGATCGACGATCTCGCCGCGGAGGGTGTGGGTGCCGAGGTCTTGTTGTTCACGTAACGCACGGATACTTTTTGAATAGTCATCAAGTTGCTCTTGTGTTGTTCCTGGGAGCCAGTTAATGAGTTCCTCGTGCTCAGCAGCGGGGTACTCTGCCGAAGGATCGATCTCCAGCACGGCTCTGCCCTCGCGCTCGATGACAAAGCCCGTGATGATCACCTGGCCAGGCTCGAAATCACGTAGGCGATCTTGCGAACCAACTTTTCCAATCTCTACAGGCAGGTAAATCTTTCGATCCTCGCCGTGAAGTACAGGGTATGGATCCAATTCTAAGAAACCTTTGACTTCAACCGACTTACTCGTTTCCCAAAGCCCATCCCCAGGCTCACGATCCTGTGAAGCAATAACTGCCGCAAGGCCGATCGCCAGCACGATATTGCCAACCAGCCATGGCACGATGAAGCGTTTGATCGCTTTGGGAAGCGGGAGGTAGCCGACGTAGAACGGGTCTTTGTCTTGCTCAGCCATGGCTGCCTCCAATCATGGCGGGCTCGACGGGTGTGCCGGGCGCTAAAGGATCGGGGTTGAGGAGTACTCGTTCGCCATCGACACGAAGCTCATATGTTGCGATTTTCTCTGTGTACGGCGGCGGAGACTGGCCATTATCCGGCTTGTACTGGTAGCCGTGCCAGGGGCAGGTGATGCAGCCGTCAACGATCTTGCCCTCGCCCAGCGGGCCGCCCTGGTGGGCGCAGACGCTTTGCACCGCAGAGAATTGCTTGCCTTGGTCGCCGTATCGGAACACTGCGACGCGCTCACAGCCCTTCAGTTTCACGACCTTCGCACGGTCCTGGGGGATCTCATCGACCGACGCGACATCGACCCAGCCGCTTGCTGACTTAGGGACCGCGGAGGCATCCTGCTTCACCTCATGCAGGCCCGCGACAAGGTGCAGGCCAACCAAAGCAATCGCCCCGAGGCCGATGAGGACCGGGTACACCATACTCCGCTCCGCCTGGACCGCTCCGAGCGCGACGTGCAGGACCAATGACGCGTAAGCTACATAGACGCCCATATGCAGCGTCTTCCACCAGCGGGGCGAGAGGTTCTTGAGCCAGAAGTCGTGGCTGGTCGCGGCCATGAAGAAGAGGATCACGAGCGCGAGGATACCGAACCATTCGAAGGGGAAGCCCACCCACGAATCAACGCGGGTATTCAGTGTGAGCATCGCGGTGATTGGGTCGACGACGCCGAACCCGCCGTACCACATGGTTTGCAGCGCGGCATGAATGAGTGCGACGAAGAACATCGTGACGCCGAAGTGCCTGCGGTTATAGAGCAGCGGCGCGAACTGGTTGGGGAACAGCCGAGCCAGGGGCCCGATGGCGAGGATCACGTGCAGCATCAGGATCGCGCACGATCCGGTCGCGCGGATGACCAGGATCGGTGCGCTAGTTGCTTGGCCCTTTGGTGCTGTCGTGCCGGAGATGGCCATATACGCCGCGATGAACGCGATCACTGACAACAGCAGCACCACATCGTAAACCCGCTTGTGTTTATTCCACTGGACCCAGGTGTAACGGACACTCATGGCTGGGGCTCCGCTAGAGCGTCCTCGGACTGCACGATATCCAATCCGGGCAACGGGCCATCTTGCACAGGCTCAGCAGGCCGCCAAACCACGGCCAGCGCAAGACCAGCGACCGCGATCGGCCCAAGCACCAGCCACAACAGGACGTGCATCTTCCGCTGCCCATGTGTCATGCCGACACCTCCTTGCCAGCATCCTTCCATTTCCACAACACGACCGGCCAAAGCCCAACACAGCCGGGCAGGATCACGATACGAAAAACAACTGGCGAATCCGCCGCGGCCGCGTCCACACGATTGACCCCTCGGAATACAAAGGCCAGCCCAACCATGAGCCCGATCGCGATATAAACCCCTAGGATCATCGTGAGCATGGCAGTCGCTCCAAGCGTTGAAAGAAACCAACAGACAGGCAAGCAAACCCAACGCAGCGGGTGCTCACGCACAGTCTAACATGCACCGCTGCTCGACTATTCCGCTGACAGCGGTATCCTTGTCACGCGTTCTTTACTCGGAGACCCTTCAGCATGGCATCCGCTAGCCCCAACCCAGCCGCACCGCCCAAGTTGATGATCAGCCTGCTGATCTTCGCCGGCTCTGTTGCCGCCGCCCTCGTGTTCGCATCCGCATTCGCAGAGGCACCCAATCCCCCTATAGATCCCACCCTCTGCGGCAACCCCGCCCCGCTGGATCGGGAGTCACATGATGATCATGACCATGGCTCAGAGGGCAAGAAAGCCGAGGCGGTCTATTTCATCGGCGGCGTCTGGTCGCCAGAGTACGGCCTTGCGCCCATGCTCGATACCGCCATGCTGGCTGTCGCAAGCAATGGACAGCCGATCGTCTGCCAGTCAGCTCTGACGATCGGTGAAGACCTGATCATTATCGACCGCTCGCCCATCGCTTTGAAGCCGGTCGCCAACAGTGATACCAAGCCAAGCCTCGTCCTCTCCATCGATTACACCGGCGGCATCTCCAGCATGGAGTATCCCGGCGGCGCCCTGCTACAGAAATTTATCACCGAAGAGAAAGACAAGTACCAGTCGATCCTAATCATCGAGCCATTGCCCGGGCCGGTCCGCGACCCGGATGAAGACTGGACCTACCTCAACTTCGCCGGTGACGAGAAGATCGATTTTCTGACACCCAAACGCAAGGCAAGCCCCGAAGAGGTCGTGCTAGCAGTCATCGAAGCCATCGGAAGCTCGAATAGCGCAGCCTCGGATGTGGCCTCGCTTGTCGAGCAACTCGGATCAGACAAACCGGCTGACGCAGCCAGCGCGCGCATGAAACTCATCACGATGAGTCCATACGAAGTGGTACCTGTTTTAAGCAACTGGCTGGCCGCCGTGGAAGACGGCGAGACACGCCAACGCCGAGTTTATGAAGCACTAATGGTGCGGCGTGGGCTGGGCATCCACGCCGACGCATTGCTCGCCGAAGCCGCAAGTTCCGAGAACAAACAGCTCAGAGCCCTTGCTGCACGGAGCCTCGCCGACCTGGCAAGTGTCACCAACGACTCGTTCGGCCTGCTCACGCCCCTCGCCGAGGATAGCGAGATAGCGGTGCGTTACGAGGCACTCATCGCTACACGTGCCATTCCGGGACGACGCGCTGCAGGCATCGCTCAACTCGTCGAGCCTTACGAGATGACCGATACGATGCGCTCCGCCTACCGCGGCACGATGGCAGAGTTGCTCGCCTTTGGCGAGCCGGTGCAGGCCGATAGCCGAGCGAATCGCCTGCGTCGCATGACAATCGGCGACCTGCTGAAAGAAGAGCGCGATGCTCTCGTCTGCGCGATCCTGCTCGAGCGTACCGACCTGCCCGATGACAACATCGAAGAGGTACTTGGTCAGCTGGCCACCTTCAACGGGCAGGGGCCGCTCACCGCCTTGCTGAATCTGCTCGAAACGATGAACCCGAACACAATCGCCAAACGCGAAGTGCTGCTCAATAAACTCGTTAGCTGGAAGACCAATGAACTGAACGCTCAGGCCCCTCGGCTGAAGCAGATGGCATTGGACAACGGACCCAGCAGTGTCCGCCTGGCAGCATCCGCTGCGATCGCCATGTCATCGGAGCCGAAGGCCGCGCTGGTAGAACTCAACAATACATCGATTGCCTACGAAGGTCTGACCAAGGTCACTGATGCCGAGGTACTCAAACGCTGGGCCGCACCGATTATGGAGCAGGTCAAGAAAGGAACCCCAACCGAAACCACGATTGCAGCGATCGACGCGGTGCCCCTGCTGCCAGCCGAGAGCCTGACGATTGAGAACGGGACGATGCTGCTTGGGCTTGCCAAGGATGCGAATAATATCGACCTGCGCTTCGCCGCGATCCGCACGGTGAACGCTTTACCGACGGACATCAAGCCCCCGGGCACCGAGGACCTCACGCTAACCTCTTTGACCCTGACCGCGGTGGCCGGCATGAAGTACGATCAAGCAACGCTTACCGTCCCCGCGGGTCGGCCGGTCGAGATCACGCTGGTCAACCCCGACACGATGGAGCACAACCTCGTGATCACAAAGCCAGGCCGTGCTCAGGAAGTCGGCGTCGCGATGAGCACCGACCCCACCGCTGCCGCCGCAATCGGCTACGTCCCAAAGGACTCGGACGCGGTCCTCTTCTATACCGGGATGCTCAAGCCCGGGGAATCCGAAACACTGCGATTCTTCGCCCCGACTACCGCGGGCAGCTACGAGTTCGTCTGCACCTACCCCGGCCACTGGGGTTCGATGCGCGGCGTGCTCGAAGTGGTCGCGCCTTAGCCAATTCAGTAACCAGCCGACGCCCGGTTTGCGGTAGACTTTGCACCTCGCATCGGCCCGCAAACTAAACAGGAGCGAACCATGGCCCTGCTGCTCGGCATCGACATCGGTACATCCGGCACGAAAACCCTGCTATGCAACACCCGTGGCGCCGTCGTCGCCACCGCCAACGTCCCGCACTCGATCTCCACCCCCAAGCCCGGCTGGTCCGAGCAGGACCCAGCGATGTGGTGGGCTGCTGTCGGCAAAGCCACGAAGAATGTCCTCCGAGAGGCCGGCGCATCTAAAGAAGACGTCATCGGCATAGGGTTGTCTGGCCAGATGCACGGCTCGGTCTTCCTCGATTCCGACGACAACGTCCTCCGGCCCGCCCTGCTCTGGAACGACCAGCGCACCGCTAAGCAGTGCGACGACATCGAGAAGGCCGCCGGCGGACGACGCAAGCTCATCAACATGGTTGGCAACCCGGCGCTGACCGGCTTCACCGCGCCCAAGATCCTCTGGGTCCGCGACAACGAGCCAGCAATCTACAAAAAGACCAAGCGTGTCCTGCTACCCAAGGACTACATCCGATTCTGCATGACCGGCGAGTACGCGACGGAGGTCTCCGACGCCTCGGGTACCCTGCTGCTTGACGTCAAGAAACGGGCGTGGAGCAAGACGCTCATTAAGAAGCTCAAACTCGCCCCCGAACTGATGCCGCCCTGCTACGAGTCCCACGAAGTCACCGGCCACCTGCACGCGCTGGGCGCAAGGCACCTCGGCCTCGCGGAAGGCACGCCCGTCGTCGGTGGTGGCGGCGACCAGGCCTGCGGCGCAGTCGGCAACGGCGTCGTTAAGGCCGGCATCGTCAGCGCCACGCTTGGGACCTCGGGTGTCGTCTTCGCCCACGCCTCCGAACCGGCGTACGACCCCGAAGGCCGGGTCCACACCATGTGCTCCGCTGTCAAGGGCCAGTGGTGCGTCTTCGGCTGCATGCTCAGCGCCGCCGGCTCGCTCCAATGGTTTAAGAACGAACTAGGGCACAGCGAGATTGAAGAGGCCAAGAAGCGCAACGCCGACCCCTACGACCTGCTCACCCGAAAAGCCTCGAAAGCGCCGGTCGGCAGCGAAGGCCTGTTTTTCCTACCCTACCTCACCGGCGAACGCTGCCCTTACCCGGACCCAGACGCACGCGGCGCGTTCATCGGCCTGACCTCACGCACCGACCGCAGCGCCATTATCCGAGCCGTCCTCGAAGGCGTGACCTTTGGCATGAAGGATCAGTTTGTCATCTTTGAAGAGATGGGCGTTAAGATCACTAAAGCCCGACTGTCCGGCGGTGGCGCGAAGAGCGGGTTCTGGCGACAACTCCAAGCCGATATCTATGGCAAGCAGGTCGCGCTGATCAACGCCGATGAAGGGCCGGCCTACGGTGCCGCCCTGCTCGCGGGGGTCGGAGTCAAGACCTGGCCCAGCGTGCCTGCCGCGTGCAAGGCCGCGATCCGCGATATACAGGTCATCAAACCGAACCGCAAAACCGCCAACGATTACAGCCGATACCATGTCCAATTTCAGAGGCTTTATGCAGCTCTAAAAGAAGAGTATCAGTCCATTGCATCACTCTGATCCGCATGCAAAAGCGCCGTATAGCAGGTGATGCTAAGCGACCAACTCGAGATTTACAACCCTAAGAGAAAGCGACCCCATGGCCGACCAGCCCAACGTTAAGGTCAACGACGCCAAGATGACCACCACCTACACCAACGCCTTTCGGCAACATGCCAATCAACACGAAGTAATTGTCGATCTTGGCGTGAACGTCACAACCAAAGATCAGGCCGGGCAGGTCGAGATGCAGTTCAATATCGATAACCGATTAGTGATGAACTACGTCACCGCCAAACGTATGGCCGGCATGTTGGTACAGATCGTTCAAGCCCATGAGAAACAGTTCGGCGAAATCAAGGCGAACTAGACCGCCGCAGTGACCACATGGGTTTGATTCAGCTTGGCGATCGCATCGACCGCGTGGACGGGTGCACTGCTATCTGTGACTAGGCTATCAATGTCTTGCCAGTCCGCACACTGGAACGCCGGTCGGCGATCGAACTTGGTGTGATCCGCGAGCACATAGACCTTGCTGGCAGCCTCGATCATGCACTGCTTAAGACGTGCCAGTTCATCGCTCGCCTCGCCAACTCCCCGATTAGGATCGATGCCTCGGCAGGAGATAAAGAGCCGGTCGAAAGTAAATCGCTTGATCGTCCCTTCGGCGATCGTGCCGGTGAACGCCATCGTCTGGGGGTCTAGCACACCGCCGGTCGCGATGACGGTGACGTTGGGCCGGCTGCCAAGCGACTGGATGATCGCCGCGGAATTGGTGACGACCGTGATCGCGACATCAGGCAATAGGTCAGCCAGGACAGTGCTCGTCGAGCTGGCATCGAGGCCAAGGATTTCACCGGGCTTGATCTCGTCAACGACCGAACGCGCGATCGCGCTCTTTTCATCAAGTCGCTGCGTGCTGCGATCACGGAAAGGCCGGTCGTGATGAAGCGCCTCCGTCGCCACAGCCCCTCCGTGTGTACGGGAAACCAAGCCGCCTTCACTGAGTTGCTCAAGGTCTCGGCGGATCGTTTCCGTGGTCACCCCAAACTCACGCGAGAGGTCGGCCACGCGGACCATAGACTGGCGCTCAAGGCGTTCGAGAATCAGGTTCTGGCGGTGGGCTGGCATCATCGAGCACGCTCCAATCAGCACTCTTAGTCTGCATATCCTAGGCTTAGATCGTGGCAAACAACTGTTATTTCAATCAATACATTAAACAAAAACCACATAAAGCCAAATTTTATTTTAATTATTTGTGTTTGAATTGGCAAATATGTTATATTTTGCCTCTGCTGGAGATCTTTCATTCAGGCTCAGGAGGCCCGTTCATGACGACCAAGACCGACCTAGCACACGTCACGCGCTACTGGAATGACGATGAAGCAGCCAATCTCACCGATGGGTTGGACCGGCTCGTTTACAGATCCAACAGCCTGGGTAACGACCAACGCGTCACCAACACCGGCGGCGGCAACACCTCCTCCAAGATCGAAGAGACCGACCCGCTCACCGGCGAAAAAACCAAGGTCCTCTGGGTCAAGGGCTCCGGGGGAGACCTACGGACCTCCAAACGGCCCAACTTCGCCGCGCTTGAGATGAGCAAGCTCAATCAGCTCAAGACCGTCTACGCCAACATGCCTAACAACGGTATCAAGACCCCGGCCGAGGACGAGATGGTCGCGCTCTACAGGCACTGCACCTACAACCTCAACCCGCGCGCATCGTCGATCGACACCCCGCTGCACGCCTTCGTCCCGCACAAGTTCGTCGACCACACCCACCCCAACTCGCTGATCTCTGTCGCCGCCAGCGCAAATGGGCCAGAAGTGATGAAAGAGATCTTCGGCGACGACCTGTTCTGGCTGCCGTGGATGCGTCCCGGTTTCGAACTCGGCCTCGCGCTGGAAAAAGGCTGCGAAGAAAACCCCAACGCTAAGGGCGCGATCATGGGCCAGCACGGCCTGATCAATTGGGCGGATGACGACCAGGAGTGCTACGAGCTGTCGCTCGAACTCATCGAAAAAGCCGCCGCCTATATCGAAGAACACGACAAGGGCGATCAAACCTTCGGCGGGGCCAAGTACGAATCACTCAGTGAAGAAGACCGCAACGAACTGCTGATCAAACTGCTGCCCTGGCTGCGTGGCAAGGTCTCGACTCATAAGCGCATGATCGGCACCGTCCAGGCGGACGAAAAGATCCTGCGCTTCGTCAACTCCAACGACGCGCCCCGCCTCGCCGACCTGGGCACCTCCTGCCCCGACCACTTCCTGCGGACCAAGATCAAGCCGCTCTTCGTCGATTGGGACCCCGCCTCCGGCGATCTCGACGCGCTCAAAAGCATGATCGAATCCGCCATCGAGAAGTACGTAGCGGACTACGCCACCTATTACGAAACCTGCAAGCACGATAACTCCCCTGCCATGCGGCAGCCCAACCCGACAGTCGTCCTCATCCCCGGCGTCGGCATGGTCACTTGGGGCAAGAACAAGTCCGAATCCCGCGTCACCGCCGAGTTCTACAACTGCGCGGTCGAAGTCATGCGTGGTGCCGAGGCCATCGGCGGCTACATCGCCCTGCCCCAGCAAGAGGCCTTCGACATCGAGTACTGGCTGCTCGAAGAGGCCAAGCTCCAGCGCATGCCCCCCGACAAGCCCCTGGCCGGCCACATCAGCGTCGTCGTCGGC
>JBCCYY010000002.1:0-111235 GCA_039188575.1 Planctomycetota bacterium
GGGGTGGGGGTTGCGGGGACGCGTCCGTTTCGACGCTTTGGCCCGGGGCCGCCGGGGCCGCGCGGCTTCCCCCGCTACGCCGTTCTGAATGAGTAAGTAAAAGCTTATGACTGCATCGCCTCGGCGAGGAACCCCTTGAACAGGCGTTTGTGCTCTTCTTCGTCACCCTTTAGCGTGACGCAGAGGTCCTCGGTGACCGGGTCGATGCCATCGGTCGCATCGATGATGGCCTGGTAGTGGTTGATCGCGGAGTCTTCCGCGGCAATCACGCCGTTGATCACCGCGACGACGTCCAGCGCGTCGCCGTTGGGCTGCATGTCGGTCTGGGTCATCTCCAGCTCCTGGCTGCCGGGGACGATCCCTTCGAGGACCTTGATCCGCTTGGCGATCGTCTGGGCGTGTGTCAGTTCCTCGGTGATGTCTGCGGCCAGGGCGTCCTTGATGTGCTTGGCCTTGAACCCGTCGAGGTTGATCGACTGGGCGGTGTAGTTGCAGACGGTCTCGAGTTCCATGTTGTAGGCCTTGCGGAGCAGGGCAACGATCTGGGTGCGTTGTTCTTCGGTCATGGCAGGCCTTTCATTTGGGTATTTCGCAAAAGCATCATAGCGCTGTAGCGGTAAGCGTCTAGGGGCTGTATTTTACGCGCCATGCGTTACGCCCTGATCATCGCTGGTGGCTCTGGTACGCGGCTCTGGCCGATGTCCACCAAGGCCCTGCCCAAGCAGCTGATCCCCTTCATCGAATCGGGGGACGGCGGCTCACCGAGATCGCTACTGCAGATTTCGATGGAACGGCTGGGCGGTTTAGTGCCCGCCGAGAACATCTTCGTCTGCGCGGGCGAGTCGATGCGGCAGGTCATGCTCGAGAACCTGCCAGGCCTGACCGAGGACCGGTTCATCGGTGAGCCCATGGGTCGTGATACACTCAACGCCGTCGCCCTGGGCTGCGGTGTGCTTGGGCACAAGGACCCGGACGCTGTGGTCGCGATCTTTACCGCCGACCACATCATCGAGCCGGTCGATGAGATGCTCAAGATCGTCGAGCAGGGCTACGAGCTAGCCGAGGCCGAGGAGCCGACGCTTGTGACGTTCGGTATCGCCCCAACCCACGCCGCGACGGGCTACGGCTACCTCGAGCTCGGCGAGACCATCGGCAGCGACGACAAAGAGGCCTATGTCGTCAATGAGTTCAAGGAGAAGCCCGAGCAGCCGATTGCCGAGCAGTACCACGCCGCCGGCCCGACGAGGTACCTCTGGAACTCGGGCATGTTCGTCTGGAAAGCATCGATCGTGATGGACTGCGTCAAAAAATATGCCCCGGACAACTTCGAGGACCTCAACCGTCTGTGCAGCACATGGGGCAGTGATGCGTGCAAGGCGGAGCTGCATGACACGTTCGGCGGCCTGAAGAAGGTCAGCGTGGACTACGCGATCATGGAGCCCGCGAGCAATGATGAAGCGGTGCGCGTCGCTGCGGTGCCGATGCCCCTGAGCTGGCTGGACGTCGGCAGCTGGCCCAGCTTCGGCGAGACCCGCGAGAAGGACAGCGATGGCAACGGGTCAGGCGGCTGCAAGACCGTCATGATGGACAGCAAGAACACCCTCGCCGTGTCAGACGACCCGGAAGAGCTCATCACCACGATCGGCGTCGAGGGCCTGATCATCATCCGTGCCGGCAAGAACACGCTGGTCTGCAAGGCGGAAGACGCCGAGCGTATCAAGCAGCTGCATGCGCAAGTCGGTGAGCAGTATGGCAACAAGTACCTGTAATCAAGTATTTGCGGTGTAGCGGGTGACGAGAAGCGTCCTATGTGGATCGTGATAGAGCAATTCAGCGGGACGCTTTGCGTCACCCGCTACACTGATCTATCGGCATCCAGCACTACAACTCAAGGCTCAATGACCATCACCCCGCGCATGTCCACACTGCGTACGTACGCGGAGTGTTCGACCCCCATGCGTGCGTCGATCTCGTGCACGGCACCGGGCGCGATCACCGGGGTCGTGATAGTCTTCAAGCCGACCACGGTTTTGTCGGACCGCAGGCCGAAGACCTGGAAGTTGAACCGCGCGGGCTTGTCGGTCTGGTTCTTGATTGCGCCGGTGATCTGAACGTGGTTACGGTCGTAGTCGTGTCGGCGGTCATCACTGTCGATCCGGATGCGGTTGGTCTGGAGGTAAGCCTTGAAGTCACCCTTCTTGGCTTTTCGGCTCGAACCGCTGGGCTTACTCTCGGTTTCTTGTGCGACGGGCTGTGGCGCGGGCTTCTTCTCCGCTTCGGCTAGCTTGTCTTCCAGCTCGCTGTTCTCTCGTATGACCGACTCGAAGTAGGCCTCGTTCGCCTGGATCTGTGCCTCGTAGATGTACTGCATCAGGCTGACGCAGGCGTCGAGCAGGCGTTTGACCTCGGCCTGCGTGATCTCCTCATCGGGCTTGGCGCGGATCGCCTCGATCGTCTCGACATCCTTCTTAAACTGTCGGGCGGCGTCGCGGCGTGAGAGGATGTAGTCATGTTCCTCTTTGGTCTTGGCTCGCTTGCGCATGATCGCTTGGTCGCGCTCGTTCACGGCCATCGCCTGGAAGACGAGGTTCTGCCGTGTTGCAAACGCGTCTTCATCACCGTCGCCGACCTGGAACTCGGCGATCTCCGCGGCCTTGTCCCAGAGCTCCTGGCCCTTGCCGGCGATCTCGGGGTACCGCTCATCGAAGTGCCGCCAGAAGGGGTCGGACTTCTCGTCTTGGGCTAGGGTCTGTGGGCCAAAAAGTATTAGCACGGACAGGCAGGCAAGCATCAGGGCGAGGCGGTACGGCATGGATCGACTCCGGATTGGGGAACATTTGGACTCATCACAGTGTAATCACCAGGTGTCAGATCCGGTTCTTCTAAACACCTTAAACTTTGGCGATGCGTTTCCTCGCGATCGATCTCGGCGACAAACGGACCGGCGTGGCGATGGGCGATACGTTCACGGGGATCGTCACGCCGCTGGACGTGATCGAAACCTCGAGCGAGAACGAGCGCTTTGTGCGCCTGCGCGACTTGGTCGAGTGGGAGGGGCCGGGGGCGCTGGTTATAGGCTGGCCCTTGAACATGGACGGCAGCGTTGGGCCGAGCGCGGAGAAATGCAAGGCCTTTGCAGACAAGCTCGCCGAGGCCACACGTCTGCCGGTGCACCTGCACGACGAGCGCTTGAGCAGCGCGGCGGCGGATGAGCAGATGGCCATGTCCGGGCTGACGCACAAGCAGAAGAAGGCCCGCCGCGACGCATTGGCGGCGGCGAATATCCTGCGTGGGTTTTTTGAAGCGATAGGCTCAGAACAGGATCATGACGATCCAGAACCCGACCCCGAAGAAAAGGTTGAGTAGCGCGATGTAGCCCAGGTTGGCTCGCCACTCGGTGTTGAGGAACCGTCTCGCGGGCCAATTGATCACGAAGCAGGCGTTGAGCATCCTTTCTCTGCCGGTCTCCAGCCAGCGCGACCAGTTGGGTGTCTGCATCCGGATGCGGGCCTGGTGCTCCTTCTCTTTCTCCTCATTGGTCTCCGCTAACTCGGCCAGCACCGCGAAAGGGTCTTCGGCAGGCTCTGATTGAGCGGCCGACATGGCGGGTAAGTCCTCGGGCTGGGTGTCGAGTTCGTCGGCGACGTCACGCGCGGTCGCGGCGTGCTCGTCGTCAAGCGCGAGGTGCTCGTTTGACTCGACCTGGATCCCCGCGGTCACATCCTCGACGCTGTGGAAATCACCCGCCAACTCGTCGTCTTCATCGATCTCCTGGGCGAGCATCTTGTCTAGCTCGTCGATCGCGGCTTCGGCGGGCGCATCTTCAGGCCGTGTCGCGGTGCCCTGCTCAGCGTTGAGCAGGCCCTCGATCTCCATCGCGATCTGGTCTTGGGTGGAAGTGCTGGCCGCCTCGGTCTCAACCGCAGTTGCGATGCCGGCTTCGGCGACTGCAATATCCTGCTCGGTTGCCGGGTCGGTTTGTGGATCAGAGTCGATCAGCGCGTTGATCTCCTGCTGCAGCCGGTCCTCCATCGACAGCACGTTTTCTGCCTCTGCTGCGGCCTCGGGCTTGTGTGCCGGTTCAGTCTTTTCCTCTGCTGGCTCATCGCCTAGTCCTGCCAGAGCCGTGTTCAATGCAGCGAGCATCTCTGTTTGCTCGGGGGTCTTCTCGTCCGTGGGCGCGGTATCGTCAGGCGGGCTGTTCAGTAACGCATCGATCTCTGGCTCAGTCGTTTCCGCCGTAGCAGCGGATACAGGTGCTTCGGGCTTGGCTTCGGCTGGCTTGGCCTGGTAGGACCTGGGCAGCGCGCTAGGCTCGATCGTGCCCGGCTCGACCTCCTCAATCTCGACCAGCAGCCTGTCGAGCTGTTTCTGGATCGAGGGCTTGGCCTTGCCTTGCTCCGCGTCACCGGGTTGATTGGGAGGGGTGCTCATAGGGTTCGATCGCGATCGGTGTGCCGCTTGCCCAGCAGCCATACAACGGTTTATCGTCTTGGCAAAGTGGGCAGGCGAATCGTGCCCGCCCCAACACTATCGGACCCTTTGCACCGAGAGACAAGCCCGATCGACACGACCCCCGACCCCAACCCCACCAGCGACACGGGCCCGCGGTTTCTCGCGGCCGATCTGCCCAACCAGCCCGGCTCGACTTTCACGCTCGATCGTGATCAGGCCCGCCACGCCACCCGCGTCCTGAGGTTATCGGAAGGCAGCCCCATCCAGCTCATCGACGGCAAGGGCACCACCGCACACGCCACCATCACCTCAACCGACCCCGGTCAAACCACCTGCACGATCACGGCGATCGACCATACCCCTGCGCCGAGCCCGCGTATCGAACTCGCTACCGCGATTCCCAAGGGTCCACGGGCCGACGGGATGGTCAACGACCTAGCCCAACTCGGCGCGGATGTGCTGATCCCGCTAATCACCGAGCGGAGCGTCGTCCACCCCCGCGACAACAAGCTGTCTCGCTTTGAAAAAGCCGCGGTCGAGGCGGGCAAGCAGTCCGGCAACAGGTGGCTCATGCGGATCGAGAAGGCCGCCGCGTTCGGTGCCGCGTTGATCTGCGACGCACAGCTCAAGTTGGTTGCAGACCCCGATGCGGAGCCGATCCCCGGCCTGTCAGAGCGTTTAGATTCGGTAAGCGCGGTCCGTGTTCTAATCGGCCCGGAAGGGGGCCTGACCGACGCAGAGCGTGCTGCCGCCATCGAGGCGGGGTTCATTCCCTGGACGTTCAGCTCGAACGTCCTGCGTATCGAGACCGCAGCGATTGCAGCGTTGGCGATCCTGCGCAGCCAAGCATAAGGTGTGTGTATGGAACGCCCACAAGTCAAAGCCCCCGATATCAGCGAAAAAGGCGCGAACGGCCAGTCGTCTGACCGCCGGCTTTTCATGCAGCTGCTCGCCTTCAACAACTGCCCCGACGCGACCGACCTGATCAACGCCGCCAAGCTCCGCCAGCTCAACGCGACGGTCTATGAAGATGTCAATGACCCTACGTCCAGCGCGATACTGACCTGGACCGAGGACCCCGCCGACTTTGTCAACAAGGTCCGTCCGATGGCTCAGTCCCTTGATACCGCGGTGGTCAACCCTGCCTACACGATGATCGGCCGGAGCTACTCGCTCGGCTATGAGCACGACCTTAACGAGGTCCTCATCGACCGACCGATCCGGCACGCGACCAACCCCGACTGGCCCTGGGCGGTGTGGTACCCGCTGCGTCGCAAGGGCGAGTTCAGCCGGCTCACCCGTGACGAGCAGATGTCGATCCTCAAAGAGCACGGCGTCATCGGTATGGGCTTCGGGGCCGGCGACCTCGGCCACGACATCCGCCTCGCCTCGCATGGCCTCGACGCCAACGACAACGACTTCACCATCGGCCTGATCGGCAAAGAACTCGCGCCGCTCTCCATCCTTGTCCAGACCATGCGGAAGACCCAGCAGACCGCGCTCTACATCGAGAAGCTCGGCCCGTTTTTTGTCGGCCACACGATCTGGCGGAGCACCGATACACACAGCGAGTTCACACACGAACACTAGCCCTGCGAAACTTGTATAGATAGAACCATGACGACGACGATCACCGAACGCTTTGAAGCTGCCAAGCAAGCCCTCGATGCCATCGATCAGGGCCATGTCTTCAAGTTCTACGACGAGCTTGATGAAGCCCAGCAGAACAACCTGCTGGCCGAGATCGAAGGTGTGGACTGGCCCGAGGTCGCCGCGCTGGTCAAGTCGCACGTCTTGGCGAAGCCCGAGTTCGAGATGCCCGAGTCGATCGAGCCGGTGCCCTGGTACCCGTTTGAAGAAACGGAAGACGTCCGTGCCAAATACATCGAGGCCCGTCGGGTTGGTGAGCAGCTCATCCGCGACGGTAAAGTTGCCGCGTTCACCGTCGCCGGGGGCCAGGGCTCACGCCTCGGCTGGGATGCGCCTAAGGGCACCTTCCCCGCGACCCCGATCCGGAAGCTCCCACTGTTCGCCTGCTTCGCCGAGTACCTACACAACATCCAGAAGCGGTTTAGCGTCACGATCCCGTGGTACGTGATGACCAGCCCGCTGAACCACGCGGACACGGTCGCCTTCTTCCGGGACAACGCGTTCTTCGGCCTGGAAGAAAAGAACCTCATGTTCTTCCCACAGGCCATGTTCCCCGCCATCGACATGACTACGGGCAAAGTCCTGCTCGCCGCGAAAGACGCGATTGCGCTCTCGCCCAATGGGCACGGCGGGTCGCTCAAAGCGCTCTATACCTCCGGCGCGATCGCCGACATGCACCAGCGCGGCATCACCCAGCTCTCCTACACACAGGTCGACAACCCAAA
Organism: Planctomycetota bacterium; assembly: GCA_039188575.1. Classification (GTDB taxonomy): domain Bacteria; phylum Planctomycetota; class Phycisphaerae; order Phycisphaerales; family Phycisphaeraceae; genus JAHQVV01. Next base: position 6,831 of record JBCCYY010000002.1, read on the forward strand.
CGTCCGTATGGTCGACCCGCTGTTCCTCGGCCTGCACGAGCTCGACGGCGCGGAGATGTCTTCCAAGATGCTGCCCAAGGCCTACCCTAAGGAAAAGCTCGGCGTCATCGGCCTGGTCAACGGCAAGACCTCCGTCATCGAGTACACCAACCTGCCCGACGACCTCGCGGAAGAACGCGACGATGAGGGTGAACTCGTCTTCAAGTGCGGCAACACCGCGACCCACGCGATCCGCATCGACTTCATCGAGAAGCTCAATACCCGCCCAAGCGAGACCGGCAGCGCCAGCTTTGCCCTGCCATGGAACCGTGCTGAGAAAAAGGTCGCGCATATCGATATGGAGACCGCCGAGCCGATCAAACCCGAGACCCCAAACGCGATCAAGCTCGAGACGTTTGTCTTCGATGCGCTTCCTCTGGCGAGTGACTCGGTCGTCTACGAGACCGACCGCATAGACGAGTTTGCTCCAATCAAGAACGCGGATATGCCCGAAGGCGAAACTCCCGCAAAAGACAGCCCGGAGTCAAGCAAGCAACTGCAAACCGAACGCGCCGCCCGCTGGCTGGAAGCGAACCGCGTCAAGGTGCCGCGTAAGGATGATGGCAGGGTCGATGCGGTCATCGAGATCCCGCAGATCACCGCGATCTACCCGGAGGATCTGAAGGGGATGAGGCTGCCCAGCTCGATCGAGCCCGGCGCGGAAATGTTGCTTTGATTCGTTTTTTTACCGCCAAAGTGCCAAGTGCCCCAAGGAAAGCAGTTAGAGCGTCAGCCAAAGTTGGATGATCTGCATTGTTATTACGGCAATTGGTATCAGTGTCGGAATTCCGAGACAAACAACGAATTTCGTTAATCTTGATAAAGAATCGTTGTTCCACATCACTGCAGCAAGTGCAATAGCAATGACTACGGCAAAGATTCCTGAATAAAGCATAAGCATGGCTTCGCGTTCCTTGGCGCACTTGACGCCTTGGCGGTGCAGTATTAGTCCCAGTTTTTCACTTCATCCGCCGGGTACTTGCCCGCATTTTTTTTCATTTTTTCTTCGTAGGCTGCGCTGACATCGATGTCCAGAGCGTTCGCCAGCGACAGCGTATAGGCCAGCACATCGCTGAGTTCTTCGCGGACCTGCTGCATGCGTTCGGCGTCGGCCTTGACGGTGTCGATGTCCTCGACGCCGACCCATTGGAAGTGCTCCATGAGCTCGGCCGCTTCGATCATGATCGACATCACTAGGTGCTTGGGCACGTGGTACCGCTGCCAATCCCGCTCGGCAACAAAGTTCGCGACGAGTTGTTTGAGTTCGGCGAGGGAGGTATCGGCGTCGTTCATGGGTTGAGTTTATCAGGGTTAGTTTTATTGAAACGCCAAGGATGCCAATATCGCATATGAATGCATCATTCATCTAAATCCTTCTGATAGTCGCCAAAATAGAATGAGGGCTGTTGTTACCGCTATACCGAGTACAACAACCGTAGTCGCAAGTATCGTATTCTTCAGCGTGCTTTGCGAATCATTCGTCATGATCAAAGGGACCGTAACGATCGTGATTAAGGCAGTGATAGCTATGCCGAAACAGTACATTTCTATTGCCTTCCTTTATGATCTTGGCGGTTAACCCTTAATCACAAAAGACTCACCCAAACGCGATGCGGTACCCCACATAAAACAGAGCAATATCGGCAAGGATGTGGCTGACATAAGCCGCGTAGATGTTCTTGTATTTGAGGTAGAGGATCGACCAGGTCACGCCGCCGATGAAGATGCCGAGTGACGCTAGCGCGTTGGCGGACCAAGGGAAGTAGACGCTCATGGCGATGCTATGGTGGATCACGAAGCACACCCCGGCCAAGCCGATCGCCCCCGCCTGAATCCAAACAGGGGCGATCGACTTGGCCGGCAGCTTGAGGCTCTTGAGCAGCTCGAACCACTTGGAATAGACAAACCAACGCCAGACATACTCCTCGAGCAGGGCATTGATAAACGATACCGCCGCGGCAAAGCCAAGGAATTTCAGCGGCGTATCGAGCCCGACTTTATCCATACCTTCCTTGAAGACCGCCACATCCACGAGGTTTTTGCCGACGAGTTCCCACCCGCCGGTGATGATGGCGAGGATGAGCCCGCCGGTGATGAAGCCCGCGCCCATGCCGTCCCAGGACCAGCGTGGCATACTGAGTTTGATGCGCTCGACGAACATCAGCCAGATCAGTGGGAAGGCGAATAGCCAGACCTTGGCCGAGAGGTGCATGGTCTTGCCGATCGCGGTGTCGGGCATGAGGTGCATCGCGAAGAGCACGCCGATGCTCGGCGCGGGCACGAGCATCAGCAGGGCGAGGGCTGCGCGTTGGAGCGATGCCGGGCGTGCATTGAGTTGGGTGAGGTCATTTTCCATAAAGTAAGCAAAAACATACAAAATAGAATCCGGCATGTCAACCCAGTGCAAACCTTGCGGGTTTTGCTTTGTGCCGCTCTGGATAGCTCCCGGGGGTAAAAGCACAACCCGACACCAAGGGCGTCGGGCTGCACTCGATCAGGGGCTTTTCTCGCTCCGCTCTGCTGATTGGCGTGGCGGACAGACTAGGATGCCACGGGATCACGGCGATGCAAGGGCGGCTCGTTTATTTTCACAAGTTAATGTTCTGCATGGCCTTGTATCGTTTATCCTATTTTTTCAGGCCTGCCCAGTGTGACGCGGCTTAGGCCTGCAACCCTTTAAGCAGACCTTGGTAAGTTTTTACATACTTTATTGAACCGTACCCGCCCTTCTGACGCTTTAATGGGGTGGGAAACGAGCCCTTGCCCGACCCCGTCTTTACCGGTGAGCACGAACAGGAGACCCCGTGATGAATACCAGCCTTGCCCAGCGTTTGATGATGACCGTGTTGGCCGCCAGCCTGATCGTGGGCGTGGTGGGGTGTAGCGGGACCAACTCGCGTCGCGTGCCGGTGGGTGAGACGACCCGGCCAGAGCTGGACGACAAGCGGCAGCTGCCGGTGAGCCTTGCGGAGTTCCAAGAGGGCGCAGCGAGCGACATCCTCCAGGCGTTGCCAACCGTCCGTGGTATCTCCGATACGCCCGAGCGTGTGACGATCCTGCTCGGCGACATCAACAACAAAACCAGCTCGGTCAGCACGAACGACTACGAGTACGTCGCATCGGGCATCCGCAGCCGGTTGATCCGCGCGCAGGCAACGCGTGACAAGCTCAAGTTTGTCGAGAAGCGTCGGCGTGTTGAGAACATCGCCGCGAACGAGCGTGTCGCGACCGGGCCGGCACCTGCCGCAGCGCAGGGCGAAGAGATCGCGTGGGGCGGCGGCTCTTACTACGTGCCCGACTACGACGCGGGCACGACCTACGGTATGTTCATGGATGTGTATGAGATCCGCCGGGGCAAGGCGGGCTTGTACTACATCGAGGCGCAGCTCGTGTCGTTCGCAACCAACGAGATCGTGTACAGCTACCGCTCCGAGACAAAGCAGGTCATCGATCGATGAAGTACCTGGCATCGGCTGCCATCGTGATGCTGATGGTGTCGTCGCTTGGCTGCAAGACGACGGATCGGACCTCGCGCATCGCGGTGGATGACTACGTCGAGATGACCGCGGTGATGGCGCAAAGCCTGCGTCAGTCCGATGCGTTTGCCGAGCGCTCTGCCGAGAGTGAGCCGTGGATCGTGTCGTTCGACAAGGTGTTGAACCTGTCCAGTGAGATCATGACGCAGGGCGAGCAATGGGGTGTGGTGGCGCTGGTCCGCGGCGCCCAGCCGATCAACTCGCTGTGGGGCGACAAGCGGGTAGCGTTTGTGATCCCCGCGCAGTACGCGATCGATCGTCGGGGGACGCTAGACGCCGAGCGGGCCGACAAGGGCTTCGGCAGCGAGCGTAGTGTGACGCACACGATCACCGTGACGTTCCGGTCGGTGACACGGGTGGCTGAGGATGGTCAGGGCCGAACGGATGTATACGCTTGCGAGTTCCAGATGCTTGATCTGAACAGCAACGAGCCGGTCTGGTTGGACGTCTTTGAGTTCAAGCGCACCGCGACGGGCAGTGTAAGGGATTGACGGCATGTTCCATGGGCGATCACCGTTTGATAGGGTTCGAGCAGTCTCGGTACTTGTGCTAGTACTGATCGTGACTGCCGGGCTGGGCTGTCAGAGCGGTACGCGTCCGTCGCCGCACGGCAAGATGCGGGTGGGTGATTTTGCGGGGGCGCGTGACCTTGTGGAGTCTCAAGTTGAGGACGACCTTGGCAACCGCCGGTACATGCTCGACCGGATGCAGGCGGGGGTCTTGAACCTGGACGCGGGGGATGTTCGCCAGTCTGAGCGCTGGTTCGCGGAGGTCTACGACGTCCTGCGCACGCAGGGGCTCAACGAAGACAGAACGGTACGCTCGGTTATTTTCACCGAAGGTGTGAAGGTCTGGAAGGGCGAGCCATTCGAACAGGCGATGGCATTGGTGTACTACGGCTTCGTGCAGGCGAGCCAGGGCAGCTGGGACAACGCACGCGCCGCGGCGAGCAACGCGCTCTTTTACCTCCGCGACTTCGAGCCCGAGGAAGAAGGCAAGCCCGAACGCCGGATCGACACGCAGGAGGTCGCGAAGCGGGCCGCCGAGTACGAGGCAAGGCAGCGGGGCGAAACGCCCGAGTTCGACGATGGGGACGACTACCTCGACAACGGCTATGTCGCGGAAGAAAACAACTTCACCATGGCGTACCTCCTGCACGGGATCGCCAGCCAACAGCTTGGGCGTGACGCCGAGGCGAGCGACTACTTCAACCGGGTCGTGAAGCTGAGCCCGGCCCATAGGCCGTTGGTCAAGCAGCTGCGGGCGGGGGATTACAACACGGTCGTGGTCGTGGCTGATGGCCTCGGGCCGAGGAAGATCGCGACGGGCCCGGGCAATGCGCTGTCGCGTTACCAGCCGATCGACACAACGCAGACACCTGCCAAGATCAGCGTGGTCGGGCAGTCGCCTTTCGAGGTGCCCGCTGTCACGAACCTGAACCAGATGGCGCTGGACCACCGCTGGAACAACCTCGAAGACGTGCGGGTGGCTAAGAATGTGATCGGCAACGTGCTGATCGCGGGCGGGGCGATCGTGATCGCCGAGGCGATCGATGAGGAGAGCTGGGAGTTCGCTGCGATCGGCGCGGGTATCGCCGCGCTTGGTCTGCTGGCCAAAGGCACCGCGAAGGCGAACACCGACTACTGCGATGTCTTCCCGCAGCGCCTGTTTGTCGCGGCGCTGAATATCACCGAGCCCGACACCGATATCACGATCGAGATGCCCGGCGTCTGGCCGCCTGGTGGATCGACGCTGCGCAGCCTCACCCCGCCGCTGACGAACCAGGCCGCTTTTTACTATTTGCGGATCCCAACGGACCGTGATCTCGATCCTAATGCGATTGTTGATGTAACCCAACCTGTTACCGAAGGGAGTTTGCCATGAGACCGATGATGCCCTTGCCCGTACTGACCATTGCGCTGCTAATGACCGGCTGCAGCTACGCACCTGGCAGCGCGGACGTCGACCCCATCCCCGACGTGAAGTACCCAAAGGTCGTGACCTACGGCTGGCTGGACAACGACTTCTTTGTCGACGCCCCGATCGTCGTGCCCGAGCAGGCCGGCCGGCCGATGCGTGTCAGCGTCGAGGTCCGACGCCTTGAGCCCGCGTTTAACCGCGAACTGCCCAGCCAGTACCGCTTCATCTTCCTGAACGAATACGGCGAAGCTTTGGACCCCGACCCGGTGTGGCAGTACCGCGCGATCGAACCAAAGGTCAAGACGATCCTGACTGGCGCGGCACCGGACACTGGCGCGGTCGACTGGCGTTGTGAGATCCGGAAGGACAGAGCGGAGCGGAAGCGCACGCTGTTCCGTTGGTATTGATTTGACGGCTTCGCGATCGCCCGCCTGGCCGGCTAATTGAGACTATGAATCGATTTTTGCGCAGGTATTTTTCTTGGACATACTTGGTTACACCTTGGGTATAGTCGCGCATCGCGAACTCGATCCAGCGGAGCCAACGAATGTCTGATCAACCCAGCCTGTTTGACCGTCTTGGTGGCGAAGCCGCAGTGGATGCTGCAGTCGACAAGTTTTACGAGAAGGTGCTTGCCGATGATCGGATTAGGCACTTCTTCGATGCGGTGGATATGGACCGCCAGCGGGGTAAGCAGAAGAACTTCCTGACCTACGCGTTCGGCGGCCCAGTGACTTATACGGGCAAGTCGATGCGTGCGGCCCACGCCAAGCTCGTCGCCGAGCAGGGCCTGAATCACGACCACTTCGTTGCGGTCGCCGAGAACCTGCAGGCCACGCTCGAAGACCTGGGCGTGCCCAAGGACCTGATCGGCGAGGTGATGGCGATCGCGGGCTCGACGCACGACGATGTGTTGAATTTGTGAGGCGATATTCTTGTTATTCGTAGATTTTTCCGCAATATAGGAATACAGCGCAGCGCTTCCAAGAGGACGAATCTGCCAGATCTTGACTTGCTCCCATATCGCTGTCTTCACCCCATCTGATCGATGCCTCAAGAAATGATTCGATCGTATGGTTCTCCCATCCATTTTGCCCTCGACCAAACGGGTCGGTCTCTTTGCTTAATTCGCTTAATCGATCTTCATGTAGTTTGCGCACAAAAGCTAGAAACGACTTAGGCCCGTCCACCAACTCCAATAGTTCTGTTAATTCTGTCGTCATTCACTCCCCAATGATCTTGATCAGCGCCCGCTTACGCCTTCGCCCGTCAAACTCGGCGTAGAAGATCTGTTCCCACGGGCCGAAGTCCAGCCGGCCGTCGGTGATCGCGACGGTAACCTCCCGGCCCATGATCTGCCGCTTCATGTGCGCGTCCGCGTTGTCCTCGCCGGTGCGGTTGTGGCGGTAGCCCCCCGAAGCCAAGTCGCTACCCGGGTTGAACGGGGCCAGCCCTTCGAGCCAGTCGTCGTAGTCGGCGATCAGCCCCTGCTCATCGTCGTTGATGTACACGCTGGCGGTAATGTGCATCGCGTTGACCAGGCACAGCCCGTGCGCGACGCCCGACCGTGTCACGGCGTCCTGCACCTGGCCGGTAATGTTCAGGTACCCCCGTCTGTCAGGGATGTTGAACCAGAGCTCTTCGCGGAGGTGTTTCATGGCGGGTCTCATTGGTGTTCTGGGTAACTTACCCAACGTACCCAGAACGCGCCTTAGCTGGGCACCAATCGTTGCATCTGTATTGACCGTTTTTGGCCCGTCAGGTACGATCTCGCAACGAAATCAAAGGCGTACACCGTTCACAGTGCGTCACTTTTGCGTCGAGGTGGGGTATCTCGACGATGGACCGCGAATCCAATACGCCATCACCAGCGGTTTTCCGACCCGCTTGACTGATGGCAACACTCTGGCCTGTTATGAGGAATACAAACCATGAATGATACGACCAATGGCTCGTCGCACCGCAACATCATTATGATCGCGAGTTTTCTGACGCTTATTGCTGCGGGCGTCGGTTTCGCCGTCCGTGCTGGCATCCTAGGCGATTGGGCGACTCAATACGGTTTCACCTTTCTAGAGCTGGGCACCATCACTGGTGGCGGTCTTGTTGGCTTCGGCCTGATTATTTTCTTCTCGGGTCTGATCATCGATAAGATTGGATACAAGGCAATCCTGCTCTTGGCATTTGTGATGCATCTGCTGTCAGCCATCGTCACGCTTGCCGCGACACCTATTTTCGACAGCATGGGTAAAGACGCAACTTATTGGTGCCTCTACATCGGTACTTTCATGTTCGCGATTGGTAACGGTTTGTGTGAAGGAGCGATCAATCCGCTTATCGCAGACCTATATCCGAAAAAGAAGACCCACTACCTCAACATCCTCCACGCAGGATGGCCCGCCGGCTTGATCATTGGCGGTCTGATTGGTCTGCTGATGGTCGGCAAGATGCGATGGGAGATCCCGTTGGCCCTGTTCTTGGTTCCGACCCTTGCCTACGGCGTCATCACGCTGAAGGAAAGGTTCCCAGTATCCACCGCCAGGGCTGCAGGTGTGAAATTTGGAGAAATGGTCAAGCAGTTCGCTGCTCCGCTGCTGATCATCCTGCTCTTTTTACAAGCCTGTGTTGGTTACGTCGAACTGGGTACCGATAGCTGGATTACAAACATCACAGGGTCGATTCTGCAGAGCCCGCAACAAGGTTTCTTGCTGTTTATCTATGCGTCCGCGATCATGTTCACCCTGCGTTTCTTTGCCGGCCCGATTGTCGAGAGAATCAACCCAATCGGGCTGCTCTGCGTCAGCGGCGCAATCGGTGCCGTGGGCCTGTTTATGCTCGGCTCGGTACAAACGGTCGCTCTTGTGTGGATCGCAGTTACCGTATACGGGGTGGGCAAGAGTTTCCTGTGGCCTACTATGCTCGGCGTGGTTGGCGAGAAATTCCCGCGTGGGGGTGCGCTGACGATGAGTGCGGTCGGTGCTGTCGGCATGCTCTCGGCTGGCCTGCTCGGTGGGCCAGGTATCGGCTACAAACAAGACCTTTACGCGTCTTCCAACCTGAAAGAATCTTCGCAAGATACATACGACCGATACGTAGCCGGTGGCGACAGCACATTCCTTGTCTTCACCACGCGTGGTTTGGATGGCCAGAAGCTCGGTGTGATTTCAGACAAAGGTGGCCCCGGCACGGACCTTGATCGCACGGTCAAGCTATTCGCCGAGCAAGGAATCGAAAACGAGTCTATCACTAACCTCAACGTATGGTGGCAGGATACCAAACAGTATGCCGAGGTCGATAAACCGTTGATCGGTGAAGCAACCATCCACGGCGGGCGTATGGCTCTGAAGCTGACTGCTATCGTCCCCGCGATTATGGCTGTATTGTTCTTCCTGATCGCAATGTACTTCCGAGCAACCGGCGGTTATAAGATGGAGCATCTGCACGAACACCCTGAAGACGAAATTACTTCAGGACAGGCATAATACGAGCAATCACGCACCCCGTGTTCGAAACGACGCGGGGTGTTTTTTGTTGGGGCCTGCACGCTTTGATAACCTGTTCAGCCCTGCAGCACGGAACCCATACGACCGCAACGACTGGAGAGCCCCAACATGGCCAAGCGTGACCCTTTCGCACCCTCACCCGCAGACCACTTTACCTTCGGGCTCTGGACGGTCGGCAACCCAGGGGCCGATCCCTTCGGCGGGCCCGTCCGCGGCAAGCACTCGCCGGCCGAGCTCGTTCACCTGCTCGGCGAGGTCGGCGGGGTCTACGGCGTGAACTTCCACGACAACGACCTCATCCCCATCGACGCGACGCCTGCCGAAGAAGCCCAGATCAAGAAGGACTTCAAGAAGGCCCTCCGCGCGACCGGCATCAAGGTTCCGATGGCCACGACTAACCTGTTCAGCGACCCCGTCTTCAAGGACGGTGCGTTCACAAGCAACGACGCGGAAGTCCGTGCATACGCCGTGCAGAAGACTATGAACGCGATGAAGCTCGGCAAGGAGTTCGGCGCGAAGACCTACGTCTTCTGGGGCGGGCGTGAAGGCACGGAGTCCGACGCGACCAAGGACCCGGTCGTCGCAACCCAGCGCTTCCGCGATTGCATCAACTTCCTGTGCAAGTACTCGATTAGCGAGAAGATGGGCTACAAGTTCGCCTTCGAGGCAAAGCCCAACGAGCCGCGCGGCCACATCTATATGGCGACCACCGGCAACTACCTCGGCTTCATCCCCACGCTCGACCACCCGGAGATGTGCGGCGTCAACCCTGAGTTTGCCCACGAGACGATGGCCGGGCTCAACTTCGTCCACCACGTCGCCCAGGCGCTGGAGGCGGGCAAGCTGTTCCATATCGACCTGAACGACCAGGAGATGGGCCGATACGACCAGGACTTCCGCTTTGGCAGCGTCAGCTACAAAGCGAACTTCTTCCTGTGCAAGCTGCTGACAGACTACAAGTACAAGGGGATGAAGCACTTCGACAGCCACGCGTACCGCCAGGCCGACGATAGCGAGGTCAAGGCGTTCGCCGCGGGCTCGATGCGGACATGGAAGATCCTCGAGTCAAAGGTTGCGAAGTTCAATAAGGACCGCAAGATCCAGGGCATCATCAATAAGATCAACCGCGGCGACAACACCGCCCCGGCCAAGGCGGTCAAGAAGTTCAGCAAGTCTAACGCCAAGGCGCTGCTCGCCGCGGATCTGGACCGCACGAAGCTCGCTAAGCGTCCGCTGCCGTATGAGACGCTGGACCAGCTCACACTTGAAATCCTCATGGGCGTGCGTTGATCGGACAGTACATGTAATGACTACCTCGGTGAGCCGCGTCGTCACGACGCGGCTCGCTTTTTGTAGATACGCTGATGCGATGCAGATTCGTAGTGCCACCCCCGACGACGCAGACGCGATCACCGCGATCTACAACGACGCGATCGTGAACACAACAGCGATCCTCTGGCACGAACCCAAGCCGGCCTCGCTTTGGCGTGAGCGCCTTACCGACCGACCGGCCCATTTCCCCGTCCGGGTCGCTGAGGATGATAGCGGGGCGTTCGTCGGCTTCGCGCTGCTTGGGCCTTACGACGATAAGTGCGGGTACGACGGCGTCGCCGAGTGGTCGGTGTACTTGGCCGAAACCGCGCGTGGAAAGGGCCTCGGCCTAGCACTGAGTGAGTCGGTGATCGAGGCGGGCCTGGCCGCCGGGCTGCACAGCATCCTGTCACGCGTGACCGAGGGCAACGTAGTCAGCGAACGCTTGCACGACAAGCTTGGCTTCACAAAAGTCGGCACCTTCAAACAGCTCGGCCAGAAGTTTGGCAAACGACACGATGTCATCGCGTACCAACTGATCTTGTAAGTGGGTGTAGCGGGAGACGCGAAGCGTCCCATACTTAGCAACGCTTACGGCTATTGCGTCGGGCTACAAGCATCGCCATCAAGCCCAGCCCGCCGAGCATCGCGTTCGGGCTCGGCACGCCGGTGACCGTGAATTCACCCACCCCGCCTGAGCCGCCGAGGTTGATCGTGACCCGTTCGATCTGCTCGAGCCCGAGTTCTGCAGCGGTGAGCGCCTCGATCCGGTTGGCCGAGTTGTCGCCGAACTCGATCGAGGGGTCGTAGTAGACGCTGTCCTCATCAATCAGGTCGGCGAAGGAGACCTTGGTGGTCTGGTTGCCGTCGGAGAACAGCGCGAAGAAGCCAGTCTCGTTGTTGAACTCGCCGGTCTTCTCGACGTCGATGAGTGTGAAGCCGAAGGCGTTGACGCCGTTGTGGAACTCGAGCGTGATCTCGCCGGCGCCGGGCTGGCTGCCGCCGCTGCGCCGGCCCTCGTCGTCGGGCCTGCTAACCATGGTCTGGCTGCTGTCGGTGTAGCCTGCGAAGCTGCTGTTGATCTCCTGGATGATCAGGATCGTGCCCACATCCGCGTTCGTGCCCGCGAGGTTGCCGTCTTTCCAGCTGCCGCCGCCGCTGTTGGGTCCTTCGAGGTCGCGGTCACGGGTACCGGTCTGCGTCGTGTCGAAGGCGACGAGCAGGTCGGTCGTGCTGTGGAAGTTGTCCGCGCTGCCGGTGAACGGGCCGAGGTCGACGCCGTTGAGCACCGTGCCGTGCTCATACTGGTCCAGATCGATCTCGTGTGTCCACCCGGCCGAAGCGCTAGTCGCCACCGCAAGGGCGCTGGTCAGAGTGATGGCTGTTGCTCGGATCATAATGATTCACCTCCGTTGGAACTGGAGTCTGCGGATGCAGACTTTTGCCAAGGGAAGTAAACGATGGATTACGTGTGCGGGCGAGTCGATCTATGGATATCACACGATTAATGGTGGGCTTGTAGCGGTCGTAGGGCCTATGCAACAACGGCCGTGTCATGAGACACGGCCGTTGCTCATCGCATCAGACTGTTTGGTTGATTTAGACCTGCCTATTTCGGCGTCAGCTAAGCATCAGGCCCATCACGCCAAGGCCTGCTATCGCGGCAGTCGGGCTAGGGACAACGTGCGGATCACACTTGTCTTTCTTACCCTTGCCTTTCCGGCCGTTCTTCTTGCCTTTTTTCTTGTTCTTTCTGTTATCGTCCCTGCCCCAGCCGCAGTCCTCTTCCCACTTCTTGCCGTCACGGCTCCAGTGATCAGACCTTCTGTCACGGGTCACATCGTTGACCTTGTCCTTGATGTAGTCGCCGATCTTCTGCCAGTCTCGGTCGGCCTGCTTCCAGCCGTCCCACTTGTGCCAATCGCCCCAGCTCTTCCAGGTGGCGGATGCGGATGTGCCAAGCGACGCAAACAGAATCGCACAGATTGCAATACGGATCGTCATGATTTTCTCTCCCTTTCCAGCCCTCAGTCGAATCCAGATGAGCCTATAGCATATACGCGGAAAACGTTCATGCAAAAGAATATGTCATCCATTTCTATAGAAAAATGGGTACGCATGCAATGTAAAACGTTTATGGCTGGATAGGTAATTTGTCCCGTTTACTGAACAGCAGCACTTACCTATTCTGCCAGTTTCTCGGCGAGGAAGGCCTCGACCTTGTCCAGATGGATCCGCTCCTGCGCCAGCGTGTCGCGGTCGCGGACGGTGACGGTCTGGTCGGTCAGGGTGTCGCCATCAATGGTGAAGCAGAACGGCGTGCCGATCTCGTCCATGCGGGCGTAGCGCTTGCCGATTGCGGCCTTAGCGTCGTACTCGACCGGGTACTTCTCGCGCAGCTGCATGTAGAGCTTATGGGCGACCTCGGGCATGCCGTCCTTGTTGACCAGTGGGAAGATGCCTGCCTTGATCGGTGCGAACTTCGGCTTGAAGCTGAGGATGTACTTCGACCCCTGACGGTCGGGGGTCGGGGTGAACGACTCGCAGAGCAGCACGAGCACCGCGCGGGTCAGGCCGGAGGCCGGCTCGATGACGTGCGGGACGTAGCGCGAGCGCTCCTTGATCTCGGCCTTGTCGACGCCCTCGTTCTGCAGGCGGACCTGCAGCTCCTGATCGAAGTAGTCGAGCTTGGTATTACTGTCGCGGTTCTTCTCTTTGTCTTTGCTGTGCGCGGTGAGGTCGTAGCAGCCGCGGTGGGCGACGCCTTCGAGTTCGCCGTAGCCCGGGGCGGTGAAGGGGTACTTGTATTCGACATCGACGCAGGCGGAGGAGTAGTGCGCCAGTTCGTCATCGCCGTGATCGCGGAGGATGAGGTTCTCTTCAGCGACGCCCAGCGACAGCCACCACTTGAAGCGCTCATCTCTCCAAAACTCATACCACTTCTGCGAGTCTTCCGGGGGGCAGAAGAACTCCATCTCCATCTGTTCAAACTCGCGCGAGCGGAAGATGAAATTCCGGGGGGTGACTTCGTTGCGGAAGGACTTGCCGATCTGCGCGATGCCGAAGGGCACCTTGACGCGCATGGTGTCCAGGACGTTCTTGAAGTTGAGGAAGATGCCCTGCGCGGTTTCGGGCCGGAGGTACGCCTTGTTTTCTTCATCCCGGATCGGCCCGGGATAGGTGTCGAGCATGAGGTTGAACGCGCGGGGTTCGGTTAGAGTCTTCTTCTTACCGGTATATGGTGACGGTACTCGATCGGGATGAAATTGCAGGGCTGTCGCAGCGGTTTGTATTGTGCCACGCATTTTTCCAGAACCAAAGTCAATCATTACCGGAGTGTGAAACTGGAAGCCTCCCTCGAATTGCCCAATCTCAATATCTCGGATGCCATGCATTTTCTGAAGCTTCTTGTCACTAGCAAAATTTGCTACTGCTTCAGCGGATGAACCTCCGAGCATCGTCAACTTTGGAATTGCAACACTTGTCGAAAAAGATTCATTCTTGCCTTGTGGATTGACCAGACGCTCAGAAGTCTCGAATACTTCCGTATCACTGTCTACGAAAAGTCCAAATAAGTGATCAGCACGAAACCGCTGCTTCGTTTCCGTGTCATCCACCATCGGATCATTAAACCCCCCGACGTGTCCGGAGTGCTGCCAAGTCTTGGGGTTCTGGATGATCGCCGAGTCGAGGCCGACGATGCTGACGGGTTGGCCATCCGGGCCGATGGGTGGGCATTCGACCATACAGCGCCACCACCAGTCGCGGATGTTGTTTTTGAGGGCGGTGCCCAGCGGGCCGTAGTCCCAGAAGCCGCGGAGGCCGCCATAGATCTCGGAGGCGGGGTAGACGAAGCCGCGTCGCTTGCAGAGTGCGACGAGTTCATCCATGTTTTTTTCTTCGGGTGCGGTCATGGTGGGGTCTGGGGTGCGGGGTCAGGGGCTGGTCGGAACAGAATCGAATATTTTAAGACAGATCGATGCGTGGTGTAGCGGGAGACGCAAAGCGTCCCGTGCGAACGATCCGCGGCGGATCACACCATCAATTCCCCCAACTACGAATAAACCGAACCACGGGACGCTCCGCGTCTCCCACTACACCGCTAGCGTCCCGCGGAATAGGACGGACCAGGCGGCGGGATCTTCGGCATGGCTGTCGGGGTCGGGCTGCTCGGCAAGTGCTTCGGTCTCCAGGCCGGCCTGTGACATCATCGCCTGCCACTGGGCGATGGAAAACAGCCCGCAGGTGTGCCGGTCCTCGACGACCTCGACTTGGCGGGTCTTTGCGTCGCGGATCAGGTAGAGCAGGATCATCTCGAAGGTCGTGTCGGCCGGGTCGGGGTCGTGGACGAACGTGAAAAACGTGACGCCGGGCTGGGGTTCTCCGCCCTGCGCGGCTTCGTCCATGGGCGGCGTGCCATCATCTGCGACATCGCCGTCGACGAAGGTCTCGCGGGTGTAGGTCGGGGCCATGAGCACGAGTCCGCCGTGGCGGAGGTGTGCCGCGGCGGTGGTCAGTGCGGCGGCCGCATCGTCCTCGGTCAGCATGTAATCGATCGCATCACAGATGAGCACAACGTCGAACGTTTGATCGAGGCGTATGCTCCGCATATCGCCGACGAAGGTGGGCACGTCGGGGTTGAGTGCTTTGCATTGAGAGAGCATTTGTTCGGAGAGGTCGGCCGCGGTGCAGTCGTACTTGTCTTTGAGGTGGACGATCGAATGCCCGCCGCCCGCACCGAGTTCGAGGACGGACCAGCGTTGGTCGGCCGGGGGCTCGCCGAGCGTGTCGTCGATCAGTTCACTGAGCGTCGCGGCCTCGTCGGCATAGTCCTCCGGCGGGCTGAGCACGGGCCAGAGCCGAGCGAGATCGGTGTAGAGACGGGGGGGATCGGGCATGCCGCCAATGATATCGAGGGTGCGACACGGCATCCCGAACGGTGCTGTGCGCGTCTAAGCCTTAGCTATTCCAAAAAGAGTTCGCACACAGCGGCCTGCGACCCGGGGTGTGGCACCCGGCGAGTTGATCGTCACCACTGGAACCAATGAATCGTTCATTATTGTCCGCGTTCGCGTTGCTCGAGTCGTGTCTTCACGGCGTCTTCCCAGACATCGACCTGCTCCAATACGCCGCGGAGCAAGTCGGGTTCCTGCTCCGCGATATTGGCGTAGGACTTAGCCTTGTCTCGCATGTCGTAGAGTTCCATGTTGGTTTTCTCGCCACCCTTATCCTCAAAAATAAAGCGGAGGGATTGCATGCGGTAGGAGATCGCGTTGCCCCAAGTGCTCAGAGCGACCTGCCGGACCGAGGTCTGTTGGCCGTTGAGGATCGGCATCAGGCTGAAGCCATCGAGCGGGTAGGCCGTCTTTGTAAATGTCGGCTTGCAGAGGTCCAGGAGGGTTGGGTAGATATCGACCGTTGATGCAAGCGCGAGGCTGTCACCTGGCGCGACGCCGGGTGCGCGGATGATGAGCGGGGTGTGCAGCGCGTCTTCGAGGACGGTGTGCTTGCCCCATTGGGCGCCTTCACCGAGGAAGAAGCCGTGGTCGCCCCACAGGACCACGACGGTGTTGTCGGCCAAACCCTCAAGTGCCAGGGCGACCAGGATTTTGCCGATCTGGCGGTCGATGTATCGGACGCAGGCGAGGTAGGCCCGGCGGGCTTCTTGGGCGTCCTCCAGCCCGAGCGGGCGGGACTTCTCCCAAGGCATGGTGTATTGGTAGAACTCGCCGGATTTTTTGTTTATGTACTTCGACGTCATCCCTTCGCGCAACACAGGCGGCGGGACGTCCCATTCAGCGACGGCATCCCGGTCCTGCTTGGGCGCGACAAAGGGCAGATGCGGCTTGTATAAGCCAAGCCCCATAAAGAAGGGTTTGTTTTGTTTTTTGAGTTCCTTGAGTTTGGCGACAGCGGTGTCGACCATGAGGCCGTCGGGTAGGTCGTTGTCTTTCCCGGCGGTGAACTGCAGGAGGTCTCTGTGCCCGCCGCCGTCTTCGCGGTGCTTACCGTCGGCGTAGGCAAAGAACGTGCCCCAACCCCGCTTCCAAGTGCCGTATGGCGTGGCGTACTCGTCCCATGCGTTGGGTAGTTCGGACCGGCCGTCCCCCTTGCCGTTGTATTCAAACACTTTGCCATCGGGGGTGTGAGAGATCTTTCCGATGAGCACGGTGTGGTAGCCGGAGCGCCTGAAGAGTTCGGGCATCGACTGCGCACCGGCTTGCTGCTGCTGCTTCAGCGCGGCGGGTCCGCTGTAGAGCGCGTTGTTTTGGCCGCCTTTAACGCCGCTGATCATGGGGCTTCGGCCGGTGAGCAGGGCGTAGCGTGATGAACCGCAGGTTGGCACCGAAACGAAGTGCTGCCTGAACACGATGCTGCCCCTTGCGAGGCTGTCGATGTTCGGCGTTTTGACGTAATCGACACCGTAGCAGCCAAGCTCGGGCCGCAGGTCATCCACTGCTATGAAGAGCACGTTGAATTTATTGTTTCGCTTCTCTGGCTCAGCTTGAACGCCTAGTACCAGCAAAGCGGTGATGGCAAAGGCTAGCACGGATCCGATGCGGTGTGTTCTCATCACTCCATCATAGGGTTTTATCCAAGTGGATAGACCCTAGCTAACAGTTGTTATTCAATGAATCTTTTTCCCCCGCATCTGCTACCCCTTGATCCCAGTCACCTTCACACGGACAAAGCCCTGGCGGTGGCCCTTGTGGCGGACGTAGCCTTTGCGGCGTTTCTTCTTCCAGATGTCGATCTTCTCGTCCCGGCCTTCTTCGAGGATGTCGGCCTCGACGGTCGCGCCGGCGACGTAGGGGGAGCCGATCTTGGCGTCGCCCTCACCGCTAATCACCATGACCTTATCGAAGGTCAGCGTGTCGGCGTCTTCCGCCAAATCGCGGGTGTCGATCTTGATGATGTCGCCTTCGGAGACCTTGATCTGGGTCCCGCTGTCTTCAATCACGGCGTACATGGGTTGCTCCGTAAGGGCTGTTTAGGCCGGCTTCATGCCGGATTTGGGATCGTTTATCGAGCCGAGTAGTTTAACGAAACCTGCTATTCTTTGCAATCCCAATGGGCCCTGATCAACTATAATCAGCGTTTCAGTCCGATTGGAGCCCCTTGCCGTGACCCGTACCCCTACCGAACCCGCCCCCGGAAGCACCATGACCCCAACGTCGACCCCGCTCAGCGGTGTGGGGCAGGTCTGGCTCGATGGAGCACTCGTCCCGGCAGAGCAGGCGACGGTCAACGTAATGGACCACGGTGTGCTCTACGGCGACGGCGTGTTCGAGGGGATCCGCTCGTACTCGGGCCGGGTGCTGAAGCTGAAGACCCACCTGGACCGGTTCTTCGAATCGGCCAAGGCGATCCGCATGGACCTGCCGTACTCGGCGGACGAGCTGGCGACGGCTGTCCGCGAGACGCTGGCCGCGAATGGTCGGGCCGACGGGTATATCCGCCTGGCCGCGACTCGGGGGGTCGGGTCGATGGGTTTGAACCCCTTCCTCTCGCCGACCCCAAGCGTATTCGTGATCACGTGCGAGCTGAAGATGTACCCGCAGGAGCTCTACGACAACGGCATGAAGGTGATCACCTCCAGCGTGATCCGCAACCACCCGGCCGCGCTGTCGCCCCGCATCAAGTCCAACAACTACCTCAACAACATCCTCGCGAAGATCGAGGCGATTGATGCGGGTTGTCTTGAGGCCGTGATGCTCAATACGCAAGGCAACGTCGCCGAGTGTACCGGCGACAATATTTTCATCGCTAAGCGCGGCAGGCTGCTGACGCCGCCTCTGCACGCGGGCATCCTCGAAGGCATCACGCGGAATATTGTGATCGATCTCGCCAAGCAACACGGCATCGAAGTTGTAGAGACCGACCTGACCAAGCACGATCTGTACACCGCCGACGAGATGCTTCTGACCGGTACGGGCGCGGAGGTGATAGCGGTCACCGAGATCGACGGACGCAAGATCGGCTACGGCGACGGTGAAGGCAAGCCCGGCCCGCTGACGGTGAAGCTAAACAAGGCCTTCCGCGATATGCTGGCGAGCGGTGCGCCGGAGGATTGAGTTAAACGAACGACTAACTCGTGTTTGTTCGTGGTGTAGCGGGCGACGCGAAGCGTCCCGTGCGAGTCGGGTAGAGATGGTTCGCACGGGACGCTACGCGTCACCCGCTACACATCAGTCACGATCCTTGTTTCAAGTCCTGTGCCATGACTGCCACCGACTCACTCGCCTACCTCACCCCCGACCTGCCCGGCGTTGGGGGGGTGCTCAAGCAGATCAACGACGATTTTCTTGTGGAGGAGCAGCCGCTCTATGACCTAGCCGGTGAGGGCGAGCACGTCTATCTCTTCATCGAGAAGAATGGCCTGACGACGACCGAGGCGGTCCGCCGCATTGCGCGCGGCTTCCACATGCACCGCCGCAACATCGGCTACGCGGGGCTGAAAGACAAGCACGCGCTGACCCGGCAGCACCTCTCGCTCTGGCTGCCGGGCGTGGAAGAAGAACGCGTCCTCGAAGGTATCCAGCGGGTCAACGAGAAGCAGCCGAAGGTCAAGATCCTCTGGCACGACCGCCACGCCAACAAGCTCAAGCGCGGGCACCACGGCGGCAACCGGTTTGTGATCCGGCTGCGCGGGGTCGAGCCCACGCACGTCGTGCGGGCCAAGGCGGTCATGGATGTGTTGGCCAAGCGCGGCGTGCCGAACTATGTGGGCGATCAGCGGTTCGGCTACCGGCAGAACTCGCATGTCACCGGCAAAGCGCTCTTGCTTGGTCACTTCGAGGCGGTCTTGGAGGCGATGCTCGCGGCGGATGCACCGAGCGAGTCGGCGTATGTGAAGCAGGGACGCGAGTTTGTCCGCGCGGGGGAATATCAGAAGGCGCTTGAGGTCTGGCCTAAGATGCTGCGCTATGATCGTCAAGCGCTTGATGCGCTCCGGCAGGGTAAAGGCCCGCGCGACGCGGTGCTGGCGATCGACGCGAGCCAGCGCGGGTTTCTCGTCTCGGCCTGGCAGTCGATGGTGTTCAATGAAGTGCTCAGCCACCGGGTGGAGGCGGGCACCTTCGACAGGCTCCTGCCGGGCGATTTGGCCTGGAAGCACGATAGCCGGGCGACGTTTGAGGTGGACGAGTCGACATTTGAAGTAGACAACGCACCTGGCGGGCGGGTCGAGCAGGGGTTATTGTCGCCGTCTGGCCCGCTTTGGGGCGTGGAGATGCCTCGGGCGGCGGGTGAGCCGGGACGGATCGAGTCGGCGGCGTTGGCCAACTCGGGCGTGAATGAATCACAACTCGCAGGCACCGGTAAGGACCCGAGGGCGGTTGCGGAAGGCCGGCGCCGACCGATGCGGATCCTGCTGAAAGACCCTGACCTTTCGGGCGGTGTCGATGAGCACGGCCCGTACATCAAGGCGAGTTTTGAACTGCCCCGCGGGGCCTACGCCACAATGGTGCTGCGCGAGGTGATGAAGGGCAGCGGTCAGGCGACAGGGGGTTAATCCTTAACGATACCCGCCGGTGTCTTCCCATCGACCAGCCAGAGGTAGGCAAAGGGCCCACGCTGGCGAGAGGGGACCACGATGCGGACGACAAGCCGGGCGACGGGCCGGCTCAGGTAGACCGCGGTCAAGCCGCCTGCGATGGCGAACAGGACCAGGAGCAACGGGCTGCAGAAGATCCAGAGTTTGAGCCCGCTGGTTGCGTAGTCGAGTGTGTAGTTGTCGACGATCCGCGTACCGTAGAATGCGATCAACGCGACAACGGGCCAGCCCAGCGCGAGCATCGCGTAGCCCTTACGGGGCCAGTGCGGCACGAACAATACTAGCAGCGACAAGAGCCCGCCCGCGATGGCATAGGCCGCCGCCATGTTGAGTGCCAACTGGATCGTTCGTTCACCATCGAGCGGGCGCAGCTGGTACTGGAAATTGACCGTGCGCGTGGTGCCGTCGCTCTTTTCCTGCTCGATCGGTTTGTCGAGGTACTTGGTCTCGTTAAGCATCTCGCCCGTGTCGTATGAAAGGTCCATTGTGGCGCTGATGGCCCCGGCGAGTGAAAGCCCCAGTAGACCGATCCAGATCAGCCAGAGCAGGTAGACCAGCTGAGCGAACCAGCTGCGCTGCCGAGTCATCGCCTGGTTGGCAGGCTCAAACGCGCCGCACTCCGGGCACTTGCACAGCAGCAGCCGTGTCGTTGGCTCGTGGCGCACAGGCTGCTGACGCAGGTTGTAGCCGCAGGCGGAGCAGAAGCGATCTAGTTCGACCAGCCCGACCTGGGGTTGGGTATCAAAGCTTGGTCGCGCTACGTCCGGCTCGATTGTCTCGGAGATCGGGTCGTCCATTCAAAACTAAGCTTAGCCTGCCGGATTTATTTCACAACTTCATGTCGTGTTCGACAGGCTGAACAGGATTTGGGCCCACATCTTGCAATCTTGTCAGACAACGAAGCCTAGTAAAGATTGCTCAACTGGTCGATCTCATTACAATATTTTGCTCGAACTTGTTCCACTCAATAATGGCAAGCACCTATGAAAGCCAACGACCTCAAGCCCGGTAAGGCCATCAACCAGGACGGCCAGATCTGGATCGTCACCAAGACCGAACACGTCAAGCCCGGCAAGGGCGGCGCGTTCGTCCAAGCCAAGATCAAGTCCATGAAGACCGGCAGCGTGCAGGAAAAACGCTACCGCTCCAACGACGATGTCGACGGCGTCACGCTCGACCGACGCGAGCTCGAGTACCTCTACACCGACTCCAGCGGCGCGATCTTCATGGACTGCGAGACCTACGACCAGTCCACCGTGCCATCCGACGTCCTCGGCGACGCGCTCAAGTACTGCAAGCCCAACGAGCGGATCGTCGGCCTGCACTTCGAGGGCAACGTACTCAGCGTCGAGCTGCCCAGCCAGGTCGAGCTCGAGGTCACTGACGCGCCACCCGGCGTGAAGAACGCGACCGCGACCAGTGTCATGAAGGAAGCGACCACCGAGACCGGGCTGGTCGTCAAGGTCCCCGAGTTCATCGGCATCGGCGACCGGATCAAGGTCAATACGGATACCGGTGAGTATATGTCCCGGGCTTGATCGCTCCGTGCACTGATCAGGCAGGACCATGTGCGGACGCTACCAACTCAAGGCGCAGGCAGGACGGCTGGCGGAGCTGTTCCACGCGCTGCACGTCGAGGGTGCCGACCTGATCGTGCCGCGCTACAACATCGCGCCGGGGACGCCGGTCCTCGTGGTGCGTGACACGCCGACGGGTCGACGGATCGAGCACGTGCGATGGGGGCTGGTCCCGGGCTGGGCGGACGACCCGAAGATCGGCTACTGCATGATCAACGCGCGGAGTGAGACAGCGGTGGCCAAGCCCGCGTTTAAGTCGGCTATGAAGTACCGTCGGTGCATCGTGCCGGTATCTGGTTTTTATGAGTGGAAGAAGATCGATCACAAGACCAAGCAGCCGCACTACATCACCGTGCAGAACGCTGAGGTGTTTGGCATCGCCGGCCTGTGGGAGAGTTGGCAAGACCCGGCGGGCAACGAGTTGGAGACCATGGCAATCCTGACCTGTGCACCAAATGAATTGATGGCCGACCTGCACGACCGCATGCCCGTGATTCTTGGGCCGAATGACTACGACGCCTGGCTTGATGTCGATCAGCAAGATGCGGCAACCGCTGCGCGCTTGCTCAAGGCCTACCCCGCGGATCGGATGGCCACCTGGCCCGTCAGCGCCTATGTGAATATTGCCAGCAACGGGGGCGAGCGTTGCATCGAGCCGATCGGCCAGCAGGGTTTGTTTGGTTAGGCGGTGTAATCGCTTAAACTCAGTGGGTTCTTACTTATAGACCCTTTGACCTTGATATGCCCGGAGTGTTTATGCGACAGCTGTTTTTGCTTGTGATGGTCTGTCTTGTCGTGGCGGTGTTCTCGCTGTTCCCTGCAGCGGCGCAGCAGGACCTCGATACCGATGGCCTGGACACCGAACCGGGCCTGCGCCTGCAGGTATATTGGATCGGCGACAACTTCAACACGAAGGATGTGCGCCTTGCCGTCCAGCCGAGCGCCTCGGCGAATGTTGATGTCACTGTCCCCGGCATCGAGGTAAAACAGGACGCCGTTTTCCAGGACGACCAAGCCATCACGGAGAAGAAGGACGAGAAGATCACCGGGCAGTACATCGCCGAGTGGTCCGGCTGGATCAACATTCCCAACTCCAGACGATACACCTTTGAGCTCAACACGCAGGCGAAAGTGATCTTCAGTATCGGCGGTACGTCGATCGGGAGAGAGTCCGTCATGTTAGAGAAAGGCTGGCATCTGCTGAGCCTGGTGCAGGTTGTGAAGGAAGCTGCGGACAAGCCGATCGCTTTGAAGTGGGCGGCGGGAGGTGAGCCGTACTCGGCGGTCCTGACCGACTCGTTGCTCGCTCCCAAGTTCTACTTCCGACCGACTCAAAACGGCATCAAGGAACTGCTGCGTAAGGGCGCTCGCCCAGGGCTGGGCAAGAAGCTCGTCTCTGTCCACCCGGGTTATCAGCTGACCAACATCCGGCCCAACGAGATGCAGATGCCAGTCGGCGGGCTGGGCATGCTTTCAGACGGCCGGCTCGTTGTTGCCAGATTTAATGCGCGGACACTGAAGGCACCGAGCCCAACGGCTGACCCCAATGGCGAGCTCTGGCTCATCTCCAACCCGGATAGCGACGACCCTGCGATGATCAAAGGCGAGAAGATCGCGGAGAATATGTTCGAGCCCTCTGGCGTGTACGTGATCGACGATGTGATCTACGTCAGTCAGCGCAGCGAGCTCAGCAAGTTCACGTACAACGCCTCGACGAGAGCCTGGGACAAAGAGGCGATCGCGACCGGGTGGGACACGAATGATTTCCACCAGATCAGCGCCGGCCTGCCCTGGGTGCCTGGATCGACCGCCGACCATCCCGGGTTTTTCTACATGTCGCGCGGGGCCGGGCTGGGCAAGAACCAGAACCCGCCGAACCACGGCTCGGTCTGGAAGATCGACCTGAGTAAACCTGCTGGCGAAAACGTCGAAGTGCTCAGCGGTGGGCACCGCACGCCGAACGGCCTGGGCCTGAACAAGGCCGGTGAGTGCTTCGTCATTGATAACCAGGGCGGCTGGACGCCGGCCAACGAGATCAATCACGTTCAGAAGGGAAAGTTCTTTGGCTACTATCAGCGGCATGACCCACCGAAGGCCTACGGCTCGCCGTTCCAACCCGAGGTCAAAGACGGCGTGACCGGTGTCACCGAGGCAGCGATCCGCCTGCCCCAGGACGAGATCGGTAACTCGCCAACCGAGCTATTGATGTTCCCCGACGGGTTCGGCTTTGATGGCCAGCTCGCGCTGGGCGACATGCGCTACGGGGGGCTCAACCGCGTGTTCCTCGAAGAGGTCAACGGCGTGTATCAGGGCTGCGTCATGCGGTTTACCCAGGGGCTGGAAGCCGGGCCCAACCGTATCTTCTTCGGCCCCGACGGCTCGCTGTACGTCGGCGGTATCGGTGGAAACCACGGCGGCACGTGGTCGTGGCAGGACCCACAGCGTGGGAATCGAAGGGCCTATCAGGGCCTTGAACGCCTCACGCCGACAGGCAAGAGCGTTTTCGAGATCCACCACATGACCGCGACCAAAGACGGCTTTGTCCTGTCCTTCACCCAGCCGGTCGCGAAGGAAACCCTCGAAGACCCCGCGACCTACGAACTCTCGCAGTGGACTTATAAAGCAACCGGCAAGTACGGCGGCCCGAAGATCGATAAGCACGACCTTGCGATCACTTCCGCGACAGCGTCAGATGATCGCAAGTCTGTTACCCTCAAGATTAGTGACTTGAAAGAAGGCTACGTCGTCTATCTCAAGACCGACCCGCTTTCTGAGGCAGGCAAAGCAATTTGGTCAGGCGAGGTGTGGTACACGCTGAATCAGATCCCGGAGTGACCGATGGATATCTGTGGGGAATGCGGATATGACATGCGTGCTCACACCAAAGAAGAGCCATGTCCCGAGTGCGGGAGTCATTTGCGTGCGCTTCGGGGCCTGCCGGATGCTTCTGCGTGGCTATCTTGGATTTCGATACTATTCCCTATCGTTTACATACCAGTCTTGGGCTATATCTTTCTAGGACTTGCATTTGCACGATCTAGTTTTGATCCATATATGCGCATCTCGACTGTTGTGATTCATATCGCTTTAATCTATATCGCGTACAGGTCATTTCATCAGCTTAGACAAGCTTCTATGCACAAGCTATGGTTAAGGCTTTGGCTTTCTATTGCCTTAGGCTTATCTCCAATATTTTTTTACCTTTCTGCAATCGTGTTACTCATTTTTGTAGATACCGGCATTCTTGCAATTGATCTCTATGCAATGCAGGTGGGATTAATTTTGACTTTAATTACACTGACAGGCATGATCGGGTCAATCGTTTTAGTTTTCAGGAAACCCAATCAGCATAGGGTTCTGATCTCTTTCGCATTACCTCTTCATGGATTTGCAACTGGGCTGACGATTTATACAGCCTTGAGTCACTATCACACGTTCTAGTTTGGATCGACTGTAAGCCTTAGCCCTTGTCGACGACCGCAAGGATTTGCAGCGGGCCCTTAGACTCAACCACACCGCCTGGAGTTTCGACGGTAATGGCGAAGGCGGCCGCGTCGCGGGCGATGAGTTTTGCGTTGATGGGAACGATGACTTCGCCTTCGGCGGTGATGTCAAAAACACCGCCGTCGATACGGTTGGTATTTTCGATGTCGATATCACGCGAGCCGTCAACGATCCAGAGCTGGTACTGGATTTCGGTTGGTTTATTGACAGGCATGCCGGTCAGCTTCATGTAGCCCGTTTGGGTCTTACCGTTCCAGATGACTTCGCCGGTTGCGTTAGCGTAGTCCTGGTTGGCTTCACCGCCGGCAAAGCCCCAGTTCGCAGCAACCGTGGCGTCGTCTTCGGAAAGTGCTGCGTATTGCTCCGCCAGTGTTGACTCGAGGGGTGTCGGCGCAGGCACCTCGACGAGCCGTTCAACCGGGACCTCGACTTCCACCTCGACGACTTTTTCAACCACCTGTGGTGTAGGCTCAAGGAAAAGCACGAACGCCAGTGCGACCAGCGCCGCGACCGCCGCATACCAGCCGAACATCCGTCCGTCGCTGAAGGAGAACGAGGCGTTTTCTTTAGGGTTCCCTGTCTCTGCTGCACCGCCAGCTAGCTTTAACGCGGGGATGGCAGCCGATGCTTTGGGCGCCGCAGCCATGAGCTTGTCACGCAGGGCGGGCGGGAGGTCTTCCAGCGTCTGCTTTGTGAGCGACAGCTCGACCGCGGTCGCGGCTAACTCGTACGCCTCAGCCTCCTCGCGGAGCGATGGGTCGGAAGTGATTGCCGTTTGCAACTCGGCCGCGTCCTGAGGGGACAGGCCCTGCGTCGCTGCGTCGACCATCAGCTCTTCGATGCGTGGCGGGATGTTGTTCGTCGTACTACTCATGACGATGCCCCCTCGGTTTGAGGGCGGATTCCCAAAGCTTGGCGGACCTTGATCAAGCCCCGCCGAATGTGTGTCTTGACCGTGCCCAAAGGTAGGCCCATTTTCTCCGCGATCTCGGGGTGCGTGAGCCCGTGCATCAGTGAGTGTTTGATCACATCAGGCTGTGGCGGGTCGAGCTCATCAACGACCTTCAAGACCGTCTCAGCTAATTCTTCGCTCGCAAGGGTGTCTTCGGATTCAAATTCAGGCTCAGGGGACCCCTCAATATTCTGAGTGGCGGGGCGTCGGCCCTGTTTCCGCAGCTGATCGATCATCCGTCGGCGGGCGATCATCGCGATATAAGTCGATTCCGCCGCGACTTCCGGGTCAAAACGTCCGGCCGCCTTCCAGACGGCGATGAAGGCGTCCTGCACGGCGTCTTCCGCTTCTGCAGAACGGCCAAAGTATTTTCGAGCGAGTGACCAGACCAGCCCGCCATACGCATCAATCACATCGTTGACGGCTTGGCTCTGGCCCGCAGCGACCTGCTGTAACAAACTACCTGTAGGGAGCTGGGTCATGGTGTTGCGAACGCTTGCCCGGTGGGCCGCTGCCGCCTGGCTGTGGAGCAACGGGCTGTGATCGTGGATCGCTGTCATGGTAATCCCAGCGGGGTACTGCCGCGAGTCATTCAAAACGGCCAGCCTATGCTTTAGCATAGGCTGACCAATAGGAGAAAAATACGTTTTTTAGTCCTTAGGCAGGATCACCGCGTCGATCACGTGGATGACGCCGTTGGATGAGTCGATGTCGGCTGCGACAACGTTCGCACCGTCAACAGTAACCTTGCCATCCTTGGCCTTGATCGTGACTTCCTGGCCCTGGACGGTCTTGGCCTTGCCGGCCTTGATCGCGTCGTGGGCGTAGATACGGCCGGGGACCACGTGGTAGGTCAGCACAGCCTGCAGCTTGGCCTTGTTTTCAGGCTTGAGCAGCGACTCGACGGTGCCTGCGGGCAGAGCCGCGAAGGCGTCGTCGGTCGGGGCAAACACCGTGAACGGGCCGTCACCCTTCAGGGTTTCGACGAGTTCAGCCGCACCCAGCGCGGCGGCGAGGGTCTTGAAACTGCCTGCCTCGATCGCGGTGTCGATGATGTCCTTGGTCGAAGGCAGCATGACCTTGTTAATGACGTGGATCGTGCCGTTGCTGGCACCGATGTCGGCCTTCACGACTTTGGCGTTATCGACAAAAACTTGGGTGGGACCGGGATCGATATCTCCAACGGCAGCGTCAACCTGGGTGTAGGCCTGGTTGATCTTCTGGCCGTTGAGCGTGACCAGTGACGAACCGGAAATGATGTCATTGGCCTTAACGCTGCCGGGCACGACGTGGTAGGTCAGGATCGCGGTGAGCAGCGCCTTGTTCTCAGGCTTAAGCAGGTTCTCAACGGTGCCTTCGGGCAGGGCGGCGAACGCTTCGTCGGTCGGGGCAAAGACGGTGAACGGGCCATCACCCTTTAGGGCGTCAACCAGGTCGGCTGCGCCGAGGGCCGCGGCGAGGGTCTTGAACGAGCCGGCCGCGACCGCGGTGTCGACGATGTCCGTCTCAGCGGCAACCATCACGGTTTTATTGTAGGATTTGTCGCAAGAATTACAGCTCTTGCAACTGCCGGCCAGCGCGGGGCCGGCGGTCAGCATGGTGGCCATCGGGACGGCGAGGAGGGATTTCATCAGGGTCGAAGGTTTCATTGGGGCTCCAAGGAATAAGGGGGGTGAAAAAGGTCATTTCCAAACAACGTTGAAAGTTTCGGACGCGTTGAACGTTTAGATTCAGGCATGATGAAAAAAAAGACGGGGGCATGAATTCAACCCGCAGGCAATGCCTCGCTTTGTTGCATCAGCGCTCCGTGCTGGTTGGTGGTTTTCCGCCGCCGCTTCACATACGCCCGACGGCGCTCGTACCCGAACCCCTCAGGCCGCTTGACCTCCCGGCCGTACAACAGCCCGCCAGACAGATGCGTGACAAACTCGTTCCAGCCGTGCCGCTCCGCCGCGCCGCCGTTGCGGACCCGCCAGCAATGCCGACACGCCAGCCGCCGACGCCCCGCCCAGCGGTCCATCACGCCCGGCAGCCACCGGCCTGAGAGCCCCTCAATATTGAGCCCTTCCTGAAGATCAACATGCTTGCCCAGTGTCCAAACCGGCAGCGGCGCATAAAGCATGGACACCAGCCGCCCGCACCCTGCCGGGCTGACACAGCCCGGCTCGCCTAGCCCCGGGCACCGCCACCACCAACCCCGAAACCGCAACCCGCCCTGGTAAGGCAAAAACCGGGGCACACGCTCCAGCACCTGCTCAAACCCCGCCGGGATCTTCTCCGCTAACGACTGCCACGACGAGCCCCACCAGTTCACCGGCGGCCGGCCCATCGGCCCGCTCGGATCAAGCGGCCCATCGCTCCACACCACCGGAACCTCCATCCCCTTCTTCCGTCCGGCCGCCCCCGCAGGCACGTACCGCACGTTCAACACACCACGCCCCGTCTCGTCTGCCCGAAACACCGCCCACCGCCGCTCGCCAAACCCAACACCACGCGTCGAAGCCTCCTTCTCCGCCACCGTCCTGCCGATCTTCACGGGCAACCACCGGCGTA
The DNA here is from genome assembly GCA_039188575.1 of Planctomycetota bacterium. Taxonomy (GTDB): domain Bacteria; phylum Planctomycetota; class Phycisphaerae; order Phycisphaerales; family Phycisphaeraceae; genus JAHQVV01. The sequence goes on from JBCCYY010000002.1 coordinate 35,282, forward strand.
AGGAGCCGTAGTCTTTGCCCAATAGCGCCGCCGCCTCGTCCAACGGCAAGCCCGGCTCATCGATCCATACCGGCCCACCCACGTGCCGAAGCATCGTGCCATCCACCACGATTTCATGCGCCATCTGTGCGCTCATCCGCGCCGCCGCCGCCTCATCTGGCAAAGGCCCGCCGCCCATCCACCGCTTCAAGCCCAGCGACATCCCCTCCGCACTACCACCCGGCTCGCCGGTGAGCCCCTCGGCCAGCCGCGTATCCGACGCCCGCAAGGCCACACACCACGCCCGCGCCGGCCGATCCAAACACGTCCCCGGCAGCGTCCGCTCATAACGCTTACGCGCCTCCTTCGGGTCCGCCTTGCACCGCGCAAACACACGGTCCCAGGCATTCAATAAGTTCAAATCGAGTTCGTCCATACCCAAGGAGCGAACGTCGTGTGCGTGCGCACAGGGGTCATGGATTTAATGTATTTCTCCCCTTTTCCTGCTCCTCCGCCAATAGCGAACGTCGTTCTGAGAAAGTTTGTGACATTTTTGGTAATATCTCTTGCAACACGCTTGTTTGGTCCTTATAAAAGGGTTTCCTTCAGGGCCAATCTCATGTCAAAAGATCACCCGCACTACGAAACCCGTACTCACCAAATCAAGCCTACTCCTGCTCACGGAACACCATGCGAACTGATCGGGAAAATGTGGGTAATTCGAGATTTGATCGACCAGATCAAACTCAATTCCAATCCCGGTATCGCCATAGGTAAAGAGCATATTGATGCAAGCATTGCCGCCCGAGTTCATGTCGAGTCGCAGATCGAAGAGGTTGGTGAAGTAGAACTTGGGCGTGCGATTCTTGATCACTTTGGAGGTTTTCGTGCGGCTGAAGATGGGCTTGGATCGCTGGCTGCAGCAATGGATCAAGCGATTCACTTCCCAGGGTCGGTCCCGAATCTGCCCCAACCCTTGCTCGGCTCGTCGTCGATCAATCGAATTCACGAGTTATTAATGGGCTGCGTTTTATCCGTGGCGAGACTCGATAATGAGTGAGCGTAATAATTTATATCAACAGATCGGCCTCCCACCCAAGCAGGCTTGCCGAGGCCTGTGGCACCTTCTTATTAAAACCTATCAACTCTGGGTCGATAGGGTGCCAGAAATGAATGTGGCTCGTTTGGATCGATCTACTGTTGCCGCCTCGAGACCGACGCAGGCTCAGATCGCTCATATTTGTGGCGTCAGCAGGAGCGTGATGTCGCGCAGTTTATCACTTAATCAACCCAATCATTCCCTGCCGGGTCATTCTTTCAAGAAAGCAGCCAATGCATTAGATATATCTATTGCCGATCTATTGTGTAAGGTTAAGGATGCACATGTTGATTCGATAGATTCTCCACGTTTTCATTTCTCGCTAGCTCTAATTCACATCATGGCGGCAAGATTAAGTACGCAGTCTGAGCAAGATGCTATTGCTGCCGTGGCTTCTTGCGTCGGGGTTGAAGAATCCCGTGTATGGGATATTTATTTCCACAAAGATGTGAATGGATTTGGTAATGAAGTTTTTCATAAGGCAGCTACTTCTACAGGTCTTGAGTTGCCGAATCTTTTCGCGCGTTTGAAGCACACGCACTACCAGCGGTATAGTCGAATTTTTCTGGACTCTCGTCTTCGACCGCTTCCAAAGCCCGAGACGACAGTCGATCAGGCAGTAATGTCGTGCTCGCGTTTTTTGGCTAGTAAGCGGTTCCGAGCCGATACTTTCTTGAGCTGTTCGGGTGACTTGCGGCGCTCTGTAGAAGAAGCGCCAGGCCAAAGTAATTTTGGGCACAGTGCAAATATTTTAGTATCACAAGGCTCAAGGCATAATCATACAGAATTTCATGCGGCAAGCCGCCTGTTCACTGAGATTGTCAGATCATTTCCACTAGAGATTTTTGAAGTTGGTCTGGCAGACAGCATACTTTTGGTGATTGAAATTGGTGTCCTCAAAACAATCGTGCGGATCAATTTTAATACATGTAAGGAGCAGGACTGTGAATATCTGTGCGAATTAGACTTTTTTGATCTGCCGTATCCTATCGAGAGGGGGATTAGTGAGTGCTGGGACTCCACCGCACTCGAGACCCCCCTTCATAAAGCTCGCGTTGGGTATGACTCATGGTCTTATAAAGATGTACGCAGTTTATTTGATGAAACGCATGACCGCGCGTTTGAGCTATCTTTTTTAAAGGTATATTGCGATGCAATACCATTTATTTCGCATGACGGTTATCTTAGAGTTACGATGATCGGTTCCAGGCCCGCTCCATGTTATCCGCCTGCGCCCATTGATAATCGTCCAGACTCTGTCGAGTTACTTTGGTTGTTGCTGTGTGAATCCGTTGCCAAAGTTTGGTCTGATTCAAGTTTGGGTAAGCGTTGCACAAACAAGACGCCGCTGAAAGACAGCAATCGCTTAGATCGGCATAACGTTAGTTGGCTTGAAGCATTACCACATCATATTTTGTATAAATTTAAGCATAGGGCTGCATGCGAGGAGATGCTTCTTGGAATTGATCGGCTTTTTGTTTCATGCCACGAAATTACCGAATCAATAATCCCCGGCAAGCTTTATGCTTCGGAAGTTTGGTTCTATGATTTTTCCTATATGCGATTCACGCAAAACCTGAAGGCAAGAAATCCCTTGTCTTCTGAGGATCTATACAGGGTATATCCCGAATCAAACGACCGAAGCCTGGAAGATCAAGAATGTGTTCTTAAGATAATTCAGAGCTACCTTGAATTTGCAGCAAAACGTATTCCCCCGCGCCCAAACGGAAAGACAGCTTTGGCTGTAAATCAGGGGCGTGCGATCGTTTTGTCTAGTCGTATGCGTGAATCTCAAAACGCATATGATAAAGACGGGAGACGTCTGTTTCGCGCTCCAGAACAGGAATATCTCGGCGATGATATTGGAACCTATATCCAATGTCCCATTGATATTTCTGAGAAACAGCTTGGCAGAAAATTGCGAGGCGCAATCGCATTTCGTTTTACTGCAGATATTGGGCAGGAAGTAGAAGAGAGACTGCTTGCGCAATTAAGCTTGCTTGATGAACTGCAAGCCGCTCATAATAATAAGCCCTTATCGCGCAACAGCGTAACGGAGAAAACGAAATCTAAAAATTATCAACCAACCTTGTCTCCGATGGCCACTTACTAGGAGTATATTGAGATGAAAAGCTCATCAATTTGTTCAGAGACCTGTACGATGATTCAGCCAAATACAGCAGATGATAAGGAGCACCTTAAGCGATGGCATGAGGCTTTAACTCAAGCGCACAAAGATTACGCCAATAACGACGCTAAGTATGAAGACATTGTTGCCAATATTCATCGTGAGTTCATGTCTCAATACGAATCTTCGGAGCAAATTAATGCTCTGGTGAGGCTCTACACCATGCAAGGCCTCGTTCCTGAGAACCCTCCTTCTGATACTGAAGGTTGAGCCAGAGCATGAGAATAAAAAGAGCATGAGAATAAAAGTAGTCGGCGGGTGGCCGGGGTGGAGCTTGCGACCCCCCGGAACAAACCCCTTTTCACTCAGTGCCTAGTAATTTGTTCCGGGGGTTCGCCTAGGCTCATCCCCGGCCACCCATGAGATGCGAACGCCCAGAGCGGGGTGGGGCAGGCGGCAATTATGGGATACAAAAAACCCGGCACTTGGCCAGGCTTTTTTATGGTTGGGTTGTTTGATGGCGTTGGCTTAGCCGATCGCGATCTTCTTGAAGGCCTTGATGGTCACACCCTTGGGCAGGACGTCCTGGACCTGTTGCTTGTCGTCCTTGATGAACGGCTGGCGGAGCAGGACGACCGAGTCGAGGTACTTCCGCATCTTGCCGACGACCATCTTCTCGGCGATCTCTTCGGGCTTGCCCGAGTCGATGGCTTCCTGCTTGGCGTGGGCCTTTTCCTTGTCGATGACGTCGGCGGGGATCTCTTCTTCGGTCACGCCTAAGGCCTCGGGGACGATCGCGGAGATGTGCATCGACAGGTCTTTGATGAGCTCGTCGGAGGGGGTGTCGGCTTCGGTGTCGAGCTGGATGAGCACGCCGGTCTTGCCGGTGAAGTGTGCGTAGCCGCCGACGCAGCCGGGCTTGGCAGCATTGTAGACGACGCCCGCGCCGAACTGCACGTTCTCGCCGGTGGTCAGGCGGACGGCTTCCATGGCCGCTTCGATTTCGTCGGTCACGGTGACGTCGCCAGCGCTACCCGCGAGGGCGAGGTCGGCGACCTTTTGGGCCATGCTGACGAACTCGTCGTTCTTGGCGGTGAAGTCGGTCTCGGTGTTGATCTGGACGATGGCGCCCTTGGAGCCGTCGGCGTTGGTGGCGATGGCGACGCGGCCCTCCGCTGACTCGCGGTCCGAGCGTGTGGCCATCTTGGCACCGAACTTCGCACGGGCGATATCGGCGGCCTTCTCGATGTCGCCGTCCGCTTCTTCGAGGGCCTTCTTACAGTCGGTCATGCCGAGGCCGGTGGCATCGCGGAGGGCTTTGACGTCTTTGGCGCTGATGGGCATCTTTGGTCTCCGAGTTCTGATTAGGAAGGTGGAGTGGGCCTCTCGCCCACCATCACGGCGCAGCCGTGATTTCATAGGTCAGGTAGATGTTTAAGGCCTGCGGCCTATCGGCGGGCGAGACGCCCACCCCACCTATAAAAGCTTATTTGTTAATGCGAGCTCAGGATTCAGCCCTGTTCGGTCGCGGCGGCGGGCTCGGGCTCCGGTTCGGCGGGGGCTTCACTCTCGGCCGGGGTGTCGGCGGAGAACTGGGCACGCTTGGAGCGTCGGCGGGGCTTCTGCTCAGCAGCTTCATCCTTACCGCCGGACTTCTCGACGCGTTGGGTCTTGCCCTCGTTGACCGCGGCGGCCAGCGACTGGATGACGACCTCGATCGCACGCATCGCGTCGTCGTTGCCGGGGATCGGGATGTCCGCGAACTCGGGGTCCGAATCGGTGTCGATCAGGCAGACAGTGGGTATGCCGAGCTTGCGTGCTTCGCGGACCGCGTTGTGCTCTTGAGCAACGTCGACGATCACCATCGCGCCGGGCAGCTTGGTCATCTCGCGGATGCCGCCGAGGTTGCGGGAGATCTTGTTCTTCTCGCGGCGGAGCTGGGACTCCATTTTTTTGGAGTAGCTGTTGATCTCGCCGGACTCTTCGATTCGCTCAAGCTCTTCAAGGCGTTTAAGACGTTGGCGGATGGTGGAGTAGTTAGTCAGCGTGCCGCCGAGCCAGCGTTCGGTGACGTAGGGCATGCCTGCGTCGGTGGCGTGCTTCTCGATGATACCGCGGGCCTGTCGCTTGGTGCCGACGAACATAACGTCCTTGCCGGAGGCGACGGTTTTGGTGAGGAACTTGCGCGCGAGCAGCAGGCCCTTGATGGTTTCTTTCACATCGATGATGTGGATCTTGTTGCGCTTGCCAAAGATGTAGGGCGCCATCTTCGGGTTCCAGTGCGTCGCGCGGTGGCCGAAGTGGATGCCGGCGTCGACGAGTTCTTTAGCCAGTGAGGACATTGACGATTGCTCCAAAGGGTGCGGGGCTTACCTAGTCGAGCCGCGCGTTAATCGGATTCAAATCCCATAGCCCCTGTTGCACTGGGGCCCGTGGCGGGGTTCCGTCACCCGCAAGGGCCTCGTCCGAACGACTGGTTGTCGCATCGGCGAGGGTTGAATAAACGAAGGCCGGTGTTGATCAAACCTCACCGGACCGGGTGTGTACATCCTGTACGAAGCTGGCGTGCCGGGCATGCACGTGCAGCATGGGCGACTGAGTCGACCGTGAAGTATTATTGTAACAGGCTAAAGCGGGGCCGCAAGCGGGGGTTAACCGGCTTGAGCCTGCTGCTTTGGGGCCGGGGGCCTTTTCGGTAGGTTGGTGGTTTCGGGCCCCTCGGCGGGCCTGGGGTGTGCGGCCTCGGTTGCCTCGAGTCGGCGGCTGACGAGGAAGCCCAGAATCAGGATAAGCAGGACCGTGAGGCCGAACACGTAGAAAGCCATCCGCCATCGGAGCGATAGGAAGACCAGTGAGAAGCCCATCCCCGCGAAAAGCAGGCCGAGGGCGTACATCAATACGACGCTTTTTTTGACGCTGAGCCCGCAGCGACGGAGGATGTGGTGTATGTGCATCGAGTCGGGGGCGAAGATCGGCCGACGGTTGAGTTTGCGTCGAACAATTGCCAGCAGCGTATCAGTCACTGGCAGGGCGAAGCAGATCACGGCTCCAGTGAACACCATCGGGGACAGGCCGCCGTCGTTATCCAACCGGCCCATGAATAGGATCGTGACAACACACAGGTAGCCCAGCAGCAGCGACCCGGTATCGCCCATAAAGATGCTGGCCGGGTTGAAGTTGTAAGGCAGGAAACCGGCAACGGCCCCGATGGTAGCTAGGGTCATGAGGATTGGGATCCCCAGATGCGATACCACATAATCGTCATGGTGGTAGCGTGCCAGTACGAGGACGCAGATAGCGAGCATACCGGCCATCGCGATCGCGGTGACGCCTGAGGCCAGTCCGTCGAGCCCGTCGATGAGATTCATCGCATTGCAGCACCCGACGACGAGGATCGCGATCATGGCGGTGCCAACGATCTGCATGATAAGATCAGAGGGTGCCATGCCAAGCAGCGCAAACGAGCGGATGATGACGTCGTCGACCGCGCGGGTCTGCGCGATCGCGGCGGCGGCAAAGAGTTGCCCACCGATTTTGACCCTCGCACGCATGCCGTAGATGTCATCGAACAGCCCGGTTAGGACGATGGCAGCCGCGCCCATGGCGATGAAGGCGATGGCCGAGAGGTTGTTACCGAGCAGCATCGCGTAGGTGTCGGACTCAACGCTACCGTACCGCATGGCGACAAACACGCACAGACCGACAAGCCAGCCCAGGAAGATGGCCAAGCCGCCGAGATATGCGACCGGCTTGGCGTGGGCCTTGCGCCGTGCATCCGGTAGGTCCACGATGCCGTTACTGAGCGCGAGTTTGCGCATGATTGGGGTCAGGATCAGGGTAGCACTGAACGCTAAGAGAAGAACAGGCCACAGTTGCAGCAGCTCCGGCCAGGCGGTCCCCCAGTCCGGGAAAGGGGACCGGGGGTCGGCTTGTGCGAGGTGATAGATCATATAAAGGCGGGATCTATTATCGAATCCGTAGGAGACCCTTGATTGTTGGATCTATTAGCGATCGTCGTCTTTGGTGTCATCTTCCATGTCACCAAAAACGTCTTCCGCGATATCTTCTTGCAGCTGGATGGTGGCAGGGGGTTGATTTTTTATTGCGCCATTGCCGTTGGAGCGGCTCAGGTCGCTTTGGCTGGCTTTACGTCGTTCAGGCCCGCTGTACTCGTGGAACTCGCGGAAGTTGCGCTTCATGTAGCCACCAACCGATGCCTCGACGCCATTGAGCAACACGCCGAGGATGTCGGCCCGCTGCCCGTCGAGTTCGCGGTAGAGCCGTTGGAGCATGCCGCGGGTGTCGGCCTGGGCCCGGCTGACCAGGACCATGGCATCGATGTGCCGTGATAGCAACTGTGCGTCCGAGGTCAGGAACGCGGGCGGGGCATCAATGATCAGCAGGTCGTACTGCGCTTCGAGCTTCGCCAAAAGCTCGCGGAAACGCGGGCTCTCAAAGAGCTCGACGGCTGCGTTGGTCGTGTCGCCTGCCGGCAGCAACGAGAGACCTTCTATATCGCTTTCTTGTACAAGCGCATTGATATCGTCGATTGGCTGGCGACCCGACAAGGCGCCGGCCAGGCCTGGTTGGCCGTCGAGGGACATCAACCGTGCCAGGCCTGGTCGGCGGAAGTTTGCGTCGATGAGAAGCACCCGCCGGCCGGATCGCGCACAGCTTGTGGCCATGTTGTGCGCCGAAGCGGTGACTCCGGCGCCTGGTTTGGCCGAAACCATCATCAGCGTCTTGTAGCCCCGGCGGTCGATCTTCGACAGCACCGCGGTGCGCGCCTGCCTGAACGCCTCAGCCAGCAAGCCTGAGGGCTGCAACTCCACGACGCGATCAACGGTCTTGGCATCGCGGTCCTGATTAGAACTTGGAATCATGCCGATCAGCGTCGCGTCGGAGATCATCTTCACGTCCTGGGCGCTACGGACACGCTGATCCACGATCTCACGAATAAAAACAAGGCCGGTCGCAAGGCCCATCAACAAAAGCCCGATGCCTGGGATCATCACGTAAGGCTTGGGTGGGAAGGACTTCTTCGCTTTCTGAGGCGGGACGTATTCTTCGACAACCGTCCGGGCGTTGGCTGTATCGATCAGGATCAGCCGTTCAATCGCCTCGATGGAGTCTTCGCGGTCGCGCTCGGCCTGCTGTTGGGATCGGAGCAGGGTTTGATAGTCGTTCAGTAGGCGGACGTAGTCTTGACGACGTGCGTTCCATTCAACGAAGGACTCGTTGGTCTTGAGCATTTCCTGCGCGAGGATCTCAACGCCGTTGGCGGCGCTTTCGAGCTTCGCGTTGAAGATGATGCGGGCCTGCTCATCGAACTCGGCCTGCCGCTCACGCCCAATTGCCAGCAGCCGCTGATCGATCGATCGAATACTGGCGTGTCCTGGTTTGAACTGGTCTAGCAGAGTATCCCGGGTGATGCGTAGGTTGCGCATCTCGTTGTCTATCTGGATAATTTCGCGTGCGCCTTCAATCTGGGCGCGTTCCTCATCGGAAGGGTCAAATATCCCTTTCTGCTGGCGTTCTAGGAGCTGGTTGTATGTCGCCTGCAGCGAGCCGAGCGACTGCTCCAGGTTTTCCTGCTCGATGATGATCCCTCTCACACGGATCGTTGCTTCGCTGTTTGCTTCGTTGATCGTCTCGAGCGGGTTCGTTTCAAGAAACCGCTTAATCTGAACGGTGATACTAGCAATACGTTGCTCCGCGTTGTCTTTGCGTCCCTGCGCAGCGCGCAGAGCTTGGGCCGAGTCCTCGTCCATACTCAGGTCCTTGATTCGCATGTACTCTTCACCGAGCGCACGCAGGATTGTCTGAGAGTCTTCCGGGTTTCGCGTAGTTGCTCGGACGGCGAAGAGTGGGGACTCGCGGATGTGCGATACCGCGATGACGTCTTCATCCAGCGCGCGGACCGCCTCGTCGAGGTTGTTATCAAACTGCTGGAACCATGACGTGTTCTGAACCACGGGTTTGTTCAAAATCTGACGCAATGTAGGCTCAGACTTAATGGTCTGTAGTTCACGGAAGATGACTGGAACGAGCTGATTCATATCGACTGGGCTCGAGTCGCCAGCGCCCACACCCATGTTGTTCATGCCGCTGGTCTGGACGTTGAACTGAGACGTAGACGTGAAACGAGCCTGGTACTTATCGAGCGCGTACCAGACGCCGCCACCCATGATCAGGCCGATGATCAGGCCCAGGACGATCCAAAGCCAGTTCCCACGCATTACACGGACGGGATCAATTGGCTTGAACTTACTCGGGGTGCTGCTTTGGGCCATGCCGGTTGGTGGGCCAAGCGGGGGGATGTTCGACATCGGGGTATTCGTGCTCATTGGATTCTTCTCTCACATCATGTGGAGGTGGTTGTTCCTGGAATTATCGGTTCGATCAGCGTGCCAATTGGGCTACCTTTTGTGTCCGAAAGGGTTACAACGCCTCGCGGTACCATTTCTCCGTCTCTGCGATCATTTTTTCATCGCCTTCTGATTTGGCCTGTTTGACCGCCTTGTCCAGTACGAGGGCCGCGCGGTTCTTGATATTCTCGTCTTCAGAGGCCTTGTACGACTCGAGGTAGGCCCGGCCTAGATGCAACCGGTTGGCTGGCATCGGGTAACGTTCGACGGATGCCTCCAACTCGCGTATCGCGTCTTCGAGTTGCCCCGCCTTGAAATAGGCCCAGCCCAGCGTGTCCTGGATCAGCGCGTATTCTTCGTCGCCGGCTCGATCCGAGATCAGTTTCAAAGCCTGCTGCGCGTATTGGATCGCCTGGCTCTCGTACCCCTTGAGCTGGTCCGCGAGCAGGTACGCCATGTTGTTGAGCATCTGCACCTGCTGACGCTCAGGAATCAATTGCTTGTTCTGCTTGAGTTTTTCAAAGACCATTTCATAGGTCGCTTTAGCCTCGACAAGCTGCCCGGATTCCTGTTGTGCCAGCGCGAGCTGCGTAAGAATCACGAATTGCGTCGCGGTGTTATAAACAGGGTTCGTAAGGAATTTGTTGAGTCGCTCAGAAGCCTTGGCGTATTGCTTCTGCGTCATCAGCATCGAGGCCAGTGCGACTTCAATATCAACAGGCAGTTCTTTGCCTAGCGACCCCTCGATGATCTTGATCACCAGCGGGGGCTGGCTCCTAAAGGTCAAAAGCAGTTCTCGTGTGATTAGCAGCTGTTCGGACGGGTCTTTCGTCTGGGTAAGCAGGTTAGTAAACAGTGTTTCGCCGCTGTGGACCTGTCCTGCAGCGGCGAGGGCTCGGCCACGCATCGCACGCAGTGCGAGGCTGTTACTGACAAGCGTTGCATTCTCTGGGTTCTCAATGACCGCACGCGCGTTTGCACCCTGCCCCGCGTTAAGCAGGGCATTCACGTAGGCCGCGAGATCGGATTCGCTTTGCGAGGTTTTAAACGACTTGCGGTAGTTTTCAACAGCGAGCGGGGTCATGCCTGCGAGTTCTGCGGCTTGGCCTGCACTGCGCAGCAGCTGAGGCAGGTCCGGGCGACTCTCAAGGAGGATCGAGATAATAGCCAGGGCTTCACGGGCTTTTTCCTGGCTCGCGTTTCGGTTATTCGCAGCGGCCAACTCGCGTGCCTCAGTCAGCTTGATCGAGAACAGCCGTTCGTTCGTCGGCAGGTGCTTGGGCGCAAACTCCAACGCCTTCTCTAAGATCGCAACGGCCTGATCCCACCGTTGCAATCGCAGAAGCACATCGCCGAGCAGAACCTTCGTTTCAACACGGTCGGGGAACTCATCGTTGAACCGCTTGGCCTTGGTCAACAGTTCCTTGTAGTCTCGTTCGCCCTGCGGGAGACGGTCTTGTTGCGTACGCAGGAGTTCCATCAGACTGAGCTGGAGCCCGAAATCACTGGGGTACGATTCGACAGCATCACGGGCTCGCTGAATCGCGATTCCCAGCTTGTTGGGCTGCGCGCTGGCTACACGGAGAAGCAGGTTTGCCTTCTGTATCGAAGCGGGTAGTTCTTGGGCGAGGGACTCTGCCTTGTCAAAGTCTCCAAGGCGGAGGTAGACTCCAGCGGCCTGGGTTTTCAGGGCGTCGTTTTCTGGGAAGTCGCGGATCAGGCGGTCGAATATCGCCGCCGCTTCCGCGTTCTGACCACGCCCGAACAGGACCTCCGCGTGGAGCAGCGAGGACGTGTATGTGCCCTCGGCTTTTTCCAAATCGCTGGCCTTGACGAATGAAGCGTCGGTTTGATCCGGCTTGCCCGCCTGGTTATACACCTCGGCTTGTAGCAGGTAATCCTGCCAAACCGTCTCGTCACCCAGGCCATTTATGTAGTCGGTTACTACAGCGATGGCTTGGTTATGGTTGTCCTCGAGGCCGAGGATCTGACACAAGGCCGTGATGTTGACCCGCGTCTTGCCCTGCACCTCGATCAGAGCCTGGATCGTCTCCTTCGCCTGACCAGGCTCGTCGTTCTGGGCATACATCAGAGCAAGTGCTCTTCGGTTGTCGAAATTGTTCGGGTTGGATTCGGCGATCCGCCTGCGCAGCTCGATGGCACGCCCGGAAAGCCCGACCTGTTGAGCCAGCGCCGCGAAGCGGTCCAGCGCGGTGGGATGGTTTGGTTGGATCCTGAGGATCTGCTCGTAGTGCTCCAGGGCGTTGATCTGGTCGCCGCCGGCTTGCTTGGCTTGGCCCATCAGTTCCAGGGCCTCGACGTTTCTGCTTTGTCGACTCAACGCTTCCTGCAGGCTGTCCTGCGCGGCAAAGCTGTTACCCGAGATCAGGTGTAGCCGGCCCAGTTGGACCCAGCCGTCCACGTAGTGGCTGTACCGACCCAGAGCATTGTTGTAAGAAACGATCGCCTGGCGAATCAGTTTGCCACGTTCTTCGTCGGCGGTTTCAGAGACCGCTTGCATACCCAATAATTGGGCACGCATAAACCGGCACTCGGATACCGCTAGCGCGGGGCGTTCGTTTGGGGTGAGTTTGAGTATCGACGAGATCGCCTGCTCGGCGCTAGCCCAATCCTGATCCATTAAGGCAACCCGGAACTGCCATTCAAGAACATCCGGTCGGCTCGGCTCGAGCTCGGCGGCCTTCTCCAGGTAAGGGCGTGCCTCTTCCCTCATATTCCGCGTCTGGTAAACCATGAACTTTCGCATCGCGGTTTCCGCGGGGCTAAAGCCCTGCAGATCGATGAGCTCTAACTGGTCTTCCAGGGTTGATTGGCCTGATACCAGCACGCGCTTAAAGACTTCCGCAACTTTGGGGTCTAGGCCATCAGTAACCAGCCGGTCGATCTCGCCTTGTTTCGCTTCGTTCTCGGGGATGATGTTCACGAGTTGAATCACCAGCGGCAGGTTTATCGCTGTGCCTTCGGGCCGATCCGCAATCCGCTGCCGGATCAGGTTGAGGAGCCCTTCGGTGTTTCCTTCCTCTGCGGCGTATGCAACGATCATCTGTTGCAACTGCGGGTACTTTTCGACGTGTTCCTGAAGCAGGGCGATCGCTTCGGGCCGCTTACCCTGCTCAGCAAGAAGCCTGGCCTCCAGGCTGATCCCGCGTATATCGTTAGGCAGCTGTGTGCGGTACCACTCGATGCGGGATTGCGCTTTGTCGAGCTGTTGGTTTTCGCCGCGGGCGAGGTATACGTTGATTAGATTCAGCAGATCCTCGGCACCCGGGCTCAGGTTATTATCAATAATCGTTTCGTAGAACGAAGGGACCAGCTTGTCGTTGCCCAGCTGCGTTTGCGTCTGTGCGAGCAGCCTGAGCGTCTGTGCGTCGCGCGAGCCATATGCCTGGTTTGCGCGTTCCAGCAGCACGATCGCCTGTCTAGGCTTGCCCTGCGCGAGCATCACACGGCCCCTTAGGAAGTCCACGCGTGCCTCGCGCCACTGGGCCTCCAGCGTGTCGGCCTTGACGATCTCATCGATAATCCCGTTGGCCTGAGTCAGCAATGTCGCGCGCTTATCGGTATCGACCTCTTGCAGCGCCAGCGTGCACTTGAGGTCTGCGAGCAGGGATTGCATCTTCAGCCGAGCCTCGTTATCACGGATGAACTCTACCGAGTCCGTCAGACGCTCCGTCTCGATGCCCTTGCTGGCTGTTGCGGCCGCTTCCACAAACTGGTTATTGTCACGCTGGTGTGTGACCAGGACGTGATACGCAGCGGGTGAATCTGGCCGATCTTCGACTAACAGCCCGGCCAGGGCCAACGCCTGCGCCGGACCATCAAACGCGTCTTGCACACCCGGAGCGGGCCGGGAACGCCGGAGGATCGCAAGCGTTGTAGCAAACTCTTCGACAAACAGTGCATCTCGATTCTGCTTGTCTTGCAATTTCGCACTCAGTTCGGCCGTAACTGATTGACGCTTTTCATTGATCTTTGCAACGAGTGCTTCATCGTTCGTGCGCATGTCTACGATGATCCCCGCCGCCTCAACAAACATGGGCATGTTGTCCCCGGCAAGCGTGAGCGCTTGCTGGGCATGCGTGAGGGCGAGATCAAGGCTGGTATTGACCTGCTCGGTGATCTGGTTGCCCTCTGCCTGGAAGATACGGCGTCCATTGCCGAGGTGGTACCGGGCCAAGGCGGCCTGGAGCCAGCCGTCTTCAGGGTTGGCTTGTGCCGCATCATTCAGCTTCTGAATATCCTCAAGGGCTTCCGTATCATTCGTCCGGTTGCCGGCCATGTAGCTCAGGCTGATGGCGTGATATCGCTGAGCGACGAGATCGTCGGGCACCACATCCAGCCGATTAGTTGTATAGGTAAACATCGCGCCAAGCGGGTTCTGGTCGATCGAGAACAGCCGCATCCGGATATACCCGTGCATCAATTCGTACAGAACCTCTCGGTCCTCATCGGTCGCGTTGATCGTGTTGTGGATATTCACCGCAGCGGCGATGATTGAGCCTATTTCGTTACCCGCAGCGGTGAGGCTGCTGCAGATGATCTTGTTGTGCGCATCCATGAAGCCGTACATGTACTCGATGCTGCTGGCGTCTTTGTTCCACGCGCTGCCGTAGTGTTTTGCGGCGCGTTGGCGTTCGGAGTTATGGAGCTTGATCTCGTTGTTGGCTAGGGCGACATCGGCTCGCTGCATCGCTTCTTCTGCGAGGTGGGCGTGATCCTCCGCGCTCTTCTTTAGGAACGTAAACGCCAGCACCATACTCAAAACGAGCAGTACGACGATGGATGCGAGGGTAATGACAAACTTGGTGTTAATACGCGTGGCCATGTGAGCCGTCTCTCTTTCCATCCCCACCGATCAGGTGGGTGCGAGGATCTTGGTTATTTCCTGATCGTTGCGTTGGTGGGTTTATGGTGCGGGAGGGTATTCACCGGATTGAACTTCGGTCCAGTCTGGTAGACATGCCATGACTTCAGGCATGAGGTCACTAAGCAGGTCTGTGGCGTGCCGAGTCATCTTGTCGATTGCTTCTTGATCGTCTGCGCCGGAGATGGTGATACCGGGGAACATCACTTCAGCCTTGCAGTAGTAGCTGTAGCGGTCCTTCATATTGAAGCTGAACCGTACCTCGTGGTTGGAGGCCATCACACGCCCGTTCGCGAGGAAGAAGTACATCGCGGTCATCTCTCGGCCACTCTTGATGTCTCGGCCGGTGAAGATCACGACTTCGACTTCGTCAGTCGGCAGCCGGACCGGCTCATCAAAGCCGGTCGACTCGGTGAGCACATGGCCTGGGTGGTTCTGGTCAGGCTTGTAGTCGTCTCGTGAGAGCTTGAGCGTGATCACGTCTCGGAACACCATCTCCGAACCCGCTGCCAACCAACACTTGTCCGGCACGTGCGGGATCGTGTCGAGCATACCGGTGTAGTAGGCCACGTGGACCTTGGCGATCTCGCCCGGCATGACGTCGCCGTCCCATCCGACCAGCCTGCCGCCCGGCTCGTCGTTCAGGGTTTGGACGTTGATCACGTCTGCGTATTGACCTGCTTCGTTATTCACGTAGTAACGGGTGAAGTACTCGGTGGTTCCAAGCTCATCCTCAACACTCTTGTTCAGGCTCGGCTCAAGGTGTAGCAGCTCCCAGTCCCCAGCCTGATCTGGGAACGACAGCGCGATGCCGTGGCGCAGTGGCAGCGGCAGCTTGTTTAGCGCGACACCAGTGGCGTTGATCACCGTAGTCTGGCCGAGGATGGCCACGACGAGAAGCCCGCCGATGACACCCTGCGACATCGCAACCTGATCGCTTGGTGGACCGTTCTTGATGGAATGCCATGCGATAACTACGCCTGCGAGCATCATGACTCCAACGAGTCCCATCAGGCCCTTGCTCATCCCCAGAGAAAGGATCGATCCAAGCACCTCTCCACCAGCCAGATTGTTAACCGCAAGCACATAGCACGCACCGAGCAGAACCATGATGCCTGCGCCGATGATCGTGCCGCGGATCAGCCGGGCCGTATCGTCAAGGTGCAACTGCTGCGGGTCTCGCTCAAAAGGCAGCGGGGTGGGGGGCTTGGGACGCTTACCCTCAATGATCAGCATCTTGTCCAGGCACCAGCCCACCAGCATTAGCAGCCCTGCAGCCGGGACCAACATGAGCATGCCCACGAAGATGTGGAAGTCCCCTTGTGCGAGTGCAGGGTCGACCAGATGCAGCCAGCCCAAGACTGCGACCCGCAGGGCGTTAACAAAGATGGCGATCGGGGCGGTCAGCGCGATCATGATCACCCGCTGCCACCAGGCACGCGGGAAGAGGAACGCCAACGCGACACCCAAGGCCAGGAATGCCATGAGCATCCGCATGCCCCCGCATGCTTCAGCAACATTCATAGGCGTTGGCGGATTGAGCTGCCCGTAGTCCAGATCGATCGTGCTGCCTCTGAGCGTCGCATGGACGCCCGTGAAGAAGCTGGTCAGATCGAGGATATAGAACGAGCCTTTTGCCGCGAAAAGCTGCATCTTACTCGCGATGACCGCCCAGATGGCGGGCGAGATTTTGATCGCGAAGACCAGGAAGGCGATCGGGAACCAGAGGGTCTTCATCATCCCCGGGCCGAGCAGGAGCAGGCAGATCCCGAAGATCGTAAGGATCATGCTGTAGCCCATCGCCATGTCGTTCTTGATGGGGAAGATCCCCAGGACATATCCGCCCAGGCCCATCATGATCAACGGCAGGCCCCAGAGGCATACGCGCTTCGGCGTGGCCATGAGCTTGTGCCTGTTCAGATGGATGTAGTAGATCGAGATGAAGGGGATGATCAGCATGTGCGACCAGTTCGGGTCATCCAACGCGATGCGGACCATCCGGCTGATCAAAAACCAGTGGAAGGCGATCATGAGGAGCCCAATAACCGCGATCCATAGCTTGCCCGTCTTGCTGATAAGCGGCGCCTGGGTTGGAGCTTGGGCTAAGTTGGATACCGGTGTGCTGGTCATGGCTTGGTAACGTCCTCCGCAGACTCGTGCCTGCCGATACCGATCCGCCGTCAGGGTATGATCAGACGGCTTAATCCAATCCCTCGGCCGGAGGCCTCAATCGATTCGTCCGTGTTGGCTCCGCCGATCGGTTGCGTTGCCTGAGATCGCCCGGGCGTCCTGCCGGGGCCCTCCTTCGCCGGGAAAGTCACGGCCCAGCGGGTAAGCCAGGCCGTGAATTAAGTCCTATATATTAGTCTTACGTACGAGTCTGGACGAGTGTTTGCTCGCCCGTTTGATAGATATTGATTGCTTAGTCACTAAAAACATCATCCGAGAAGTTGCGGTCGAGGATGAAGCCGAAGCCATAGGTCATCCGCAGGCCGTTTCGGAACACCGCCAGGGGCACAGCGGCGGCACTGGTGCCGATATTGATCACATCATTGGTTTTCAGGTAGATGTCCGGTTCGGTGCCGTTCGCGATCGCACGCAGGTCGAGGCGGACGATGGCCTGTTCCTTGTCATTGATCTGACGGATCAGGTCCACCTTTTCTGGCCAGGCCAGGCCAGTCAATCCGCCCGCAGAGGCGATCAGGCGGTAAAGGGTCAGCTCCTGTTCGCCAGGGATAGTGTAAGCGCCTGGACGAGCGATCTGGCCCATGACGTAAACGAAGCCGGCGTTGGGGTCTGGCACGCTGATCACATCGCCAGGCCGGATGATGATGTTGAACCGCATATCACCGTCCTTAAGCCGCTGGAACGGGATCTCGATGATCCGCTGGGTTACCAGCTTGCCCAATTCAGTCAACCGTTTCTCGTCCGCAGTTGTACCTTCGAGCGAAGAAATATCATCTTGCCTAGCTTCAAGCTGGACCCACTTGCCATCAACAAAGACCCACTGACCCGAATCACTCGGCGGGTCTAAGCTCTGTTCTACGCCGGTCGGCGGGGCGGGGCGGTCGCTGGGGCCGGCATTGTTTAAGCCCGATTCCAAGCCATCGATGCCTTCAATTAGCCCGCCTGGATCATCTGGTGCGGGCGGTTGCACTTCTTCCGTAGCACCTTCGCCATCCACGTCACCGCTCACCGAGGGGTCCAGCGCGGCCTGACGGATGACAAATACTCGGCGGGTCCGGCCGGGAATACCGTTCGCGATCGTCAACGCCTCGATCAGACGGAACTCAGGCTTGGGCACGATGTACGTTCCCGAGCGTGTTCCTCCCTGAGACGACTGGGTAAACACGGTGTAGGTGTTCTGACGAGAATCAAGCAACTGCACGGACACCGTCGCATCACGCAGCTTGTTGTCCTGATCCAGCTTGGTGGCGATGTCACGCTCCAACTGGCTCGCACTACGCCCGGCGGCTTTGATCGGCCCGATGATCGCGAGGCGAACCTCCCCTGTCTCGGTCACGCGACGCTGTTGGTTGTCGTCCACGCCGGGGATACGCAGCTCATAAACCGTAACGAGGATCGTGTCGCCGGGGCCGATGATGTACTCGCGGTTTTCAGGACGAAGATCCTCGGGGCGCACGCGGTCGGTCGGTAGATTGAGGTTCGCGTCTTCCTCAATAATGCTGATGTTTTCGATGATCGGCTGGACGATCGGGGTCGGCTCACCGCGGTAAATCGTTGACTGATCGAACCAGGAATCGACCTCGCAGCCGCCCGTCATCAGCACCAAGCCCATCAGGGCTGTTGCCCATCCCGCACGTTTGATCTGTCGAAGTTGCCTCACGGTCTTGCTCCCAACGCTCATTTCTAGTGTGAAGGACCGGCCCACAGCCCGCCCAGTTGATCCGAACCACTATGTTAAACCCGGTAAGCTCCAAACGCACGCGCGATGAAACGCCAAGCCAGTACTATGATCGATACCTCACCGTTGTCCAATCGCCAATCTCAACGGCGAAATTATCTCAAAAAACCCGCAGACGCCACGGGCATACCGCTTGGTCAGCATCGACCGCATCAACCCCCCAAATTAGCAGCACCCCAGTCAAGTGCTCAATAATCCCGCCCAAAGCACCACGTAACCAAGCATCTCCCCTAAACTAGTCGCCCGCCACCGGAGACCGGGAACCCGCCCATGCCCCAGAAAACCACGATTATCGGTGACGGGTCCATGGCCTGTGTCATGGCCATGCTACTGGACTCCAAGGGCTATGCCATCACCGTCTGGGGCCACGACCCCGATACCATCGCCGAGATTATCCAGACCCGCGAAAACACCGCCTACCTGCCCGGATACCGCCTGCCCGACGCGATCCGCTTCACCAACAAGGCCGATCAGGCCCTCCAAAACGCCGACCTGATCCTCAACGCCACCCCAACCCAGTTCATCCGCCCCGTCTGGGAGAAACTGGCCCCCCACGCCCCCGAGGGCGTCGGCATCGCCTCCGTCTCCAAGGGCATCGAAACCGAGTCTTTATTAAGACCGACCCAGATCATCGCGGATGTCCTCGGCCAAGCCGCGGACGACCCCGACAAGCCCGCCAGGCCCTACGCCAGCATCTCTGGCCCGACCGTCGCCCACGAGCTCGCGAAATGCCTGCCCGCCACCGTCTGCGCCGCCTCAGACGACGACGCCTTCGCCCACCTCATCCAGGAGACCTTCACCACCCACTGGTTCAGGGTCTACACCACCCCCGATCTGATCGGGGTTGAGATGGCCGGGGCGATGAAGAACTGCATCGCCCTAGCCGCTGGCATCCTCGACGGCCTCCAGGCCGGCAACAACGCCAAGTCAGCCCTCCTTTCTAGAGGCCTGGCCGAGATCACCCGCCTGGGCACCGCGATGGGCGCTAACACCCCGACCTTCTTCGGGCTCACCGGCGTGGGCGACCTCGCCACCACCTGCTTCAGCCCCACCGGCCGGAACCGCACCGCCGGCGAGATGCTCGGCAGGGGAAAGAAGTTAGATCAAGTCTTGGAGGATATTCCGGGGGTCGTCGAGGGCGTGCCCACCGCCAAGGCCGTCATGCGCCTCGCCACCAAGTACCGCGTCGAGATGCCCATCTGCGAACAGATCTACAAGGTCCTCTTCGAGAGCCTCGACCCCCTCCAAGCCATCAGCCAGCTCATGTCCCGCGACCCCAAGGCCGAGAAGGTCGGCTAATCGATCCCCGGTTTCAGCCCACTGTGCGCGAAAGTGCGTATTGGCTCACTGGTCACCTTTTATCATGAAGTATTCCGGGAGATCAACGCGCATAAAAAAAAACGCACGCCCAAGAAGCGTGCGGATCGACAACCGCCCATGCGTACCCCGACGCATGGGCAACCAGGAATCATTCTGTCATAGAAGCACCAAAGAGCAGTCCTGCGCGCACAAACGAAATTCGATGAAAAGAGGCGCGATAAAAAGTAAGCCTTGTAAAGACTTTCAGTCGTTCTCAACACGAGAACAGACCTTGACCATAAGCTCTACATGTACCGATTGAGCGCGCAGAGAGGAGTGACCGCCGCCAAACACGGTTTGGCTGTAGCCCACAAATGCCTTTGAACGGTGCGTTGAGAAGAACCGCTACTCAGAGGGCTCGTACCCACACCCAAGGCCTCGATCTGCTGTTAAATCCTCAAAAATCACCTCATGTAGTGTGTGTTCCTCTGATACAGTGTGGACAAGAGTTTCGGGATGCGTGCAAGCACACGGGGTTGAGCGAGTGGGAATCCGGCAAAATCTAAATCAGCTTTTTTTCTGCGTACCTGTCCGCGCTGCGCGAATCATGGCGGTTCTCATGTCATGTATCACGCTATCGGCATATGCCTCTGTCACAACGACCGGCAGCGTATCCCCGGACCCGACAACCACCTCACTTTCCGATGACATCCACATTGGCCCATCGGCGACCGGCAGTGTGACCGTCGACGGCGGCGACGATGTGTTCTCCGAAGACACCCGGATCGGTTCGTCGTCATCAGGCTTCACAGGGACCCTCACCGTGGACGGCGTCGGTTCGACCTGGACCGCGAATCATAATCTGACCCTCTACCTCGGTGCGATCAATATTGACAATGGGGCTGAGATCAATGTCGGCTATAGCACCGAGCTCGGTGCGCTCGGCAACGCACCGAACAATACCACCCTGAACTTTAATAACGGCACGCTTAATACGGGCACACTGATTGCTGCACCGAGGAACATCACCGGGACCGGAATCGTCAACTCCAACGGCCTCGTCTCGGACTTCGATATCGTCTTCAATACGTCCAACGGTTTGCAGCAGCAGATCGTTCTCGATGATCTGCTGGGGCAAAACGTCGCGGTCAACCTCGACCTGACCAACACGGGCGGACTGGGGATCGGGCACAGCAACTCGGGCTCGCTTCGAATTGAAGAGGGTGTCGCGATCGCTTCCAACTGGGCTTATCTTGGGTATAAAACCGGGTCGTCAGCGACCGTTACCGTGGACGGTGTTGGTTCCCGATGGGACATTACACGGAGTCTGCGGCAAGAGGGGCAATCGAATCTCGACCTGCGTGTAATCAATGGAGGCGTCATCGCTACGGGGGACAGTATTTACATTGGTTCTTCCACGACGGGCGGTGATGGGACCTCGGTACTCGTCAGCGGCGCGGGATCGATGGTCACAGGCGACGGCGTCTTTCTTGGCGGCTGGGGGGACGGCCAGTTTGTTACGAAAGACGGAGGGGCTGTATCTGCCGTGAATTTAGAGGCCGGCGGTACGAGTGCCGCGGGGGCGGGATCGGTGCTTGAGGGTGCAGGCTCAAAATGGTCAGCGACCACACGCTTTGTCTCCAATGGTAATGTCCATGCTCGAAATATGGGTCAGATTACTACGGCGAGTGCAAGCATCCTTATATACGACTTGGGGCAATCGACCATCATTGATGGCGAGGGGACGAGCCTGGTCGCGAGTAATATCCTCACGATTGGTAGTGCATCTTCCTCAGGCCGACTTGACGTGATCAACGGCGGATACGTCGAAGCACTTGATCTTGACGCCGGGACTCATTTCAGCGGTAGCCCAGCGGTCGAACTCGTGGCTTCAGGTACAGGCAGCGAGATCAAGGTACTCGACCGGTTACACGTCATCACTGGTTCGTTGTCGGCTACTACGGGAGCTAAACTGGTTGCTAATCTCCTTGATTCTGAAGCTTTGACATCAGTACTCTTCTCTGGCCAGGGTACATCGATCGAATCGACGATCGGTGCGAGGCTTAGCGGTAATGCGCAGCTCACTGATAGTGCGGCCTGGACGAGTGACTTTGTCACGGTACGCGACAGCCTAACGATCTCTGGATCGACAACAAAGCTCACGACCACGGGTTCCGATACGGGCATTCTGTTGACCGGCAACGGTGCATTGGTCCAGCAAGACAACGGGCTTGTGTCCCTTGCCAGCAATCTCCGGGTCGGCAAGGTCGTAGACGAGCCGTTCGCTTCAACCGATTCCACAGACTCAGACACCGCGCAGCCACAGCAAATATCAATCGGGCCAAACTTCGACGACGCCACCTACAACCTCTCCGGCGGGTCGCTCGATCTCAACGGCAACGATATTGTGCTCGGCTCAGGCCCCGATATCGAGTTTAATTTCACCGGCGGCGAGATCCGTGATGTCGGCACCTTTGCCGGGACGCTGCAGCAAGACGGCGGTACCCTCGCCCCCGGCAACTCGCCCGGCATTACCACCATCACCGAAGACTACAACCTCAACGCCGGTACGATCGCGATCGAACTCGCCGGCCTGATACGCGGCACCGAGCACGATGTCGTGGTTATCGATGGCACACTGAACCTCGGAGCGAATAGTGAGCTTGATGTGATGTCTATCGATGGCTTTCTAGCAAGCGATGGTGATAGCTTCGATATCTTTGACTTTGCTTCGATGTCCGGTACATTCGATTCGATCAACCTGCCTTCGCTGGCGAATGGCCTGGCCTGGGATACCAGCCAACTCTACAACGATGGCAGCATCAGTGTCCTGCTTGAGTTCATCGTTGGCGATATGGATGGCGACGGCACTCTCAACAACGACGACATCAACTCGTTTGTCATGGCTCTGATCGACCCATCGGCTTACGCATCTACGCACAACTCACTCAACCCACACGACCTCGGCGACTTCAACAACGACGGCATACTCGACAACCTCGACATTTTCGGCTTTGTCACCGCGCTTACGGGTGGGGAGGAGCTCTCCGCCGAGCAGGCCACGCTCTTTGAACAGGCCAACCTGCAGTACGTCCCCGAGCCCGGCTCGCTTGCCATACTAACCCTGGCTGGCTTGGTATTCGTCTCCAGGCGACGCCGGTGAGAGCGCGACGCATCTCGCTGTGATGTCTTCTCAATACTTCACAGATTATTTATACTATTTCAGGCCCATCTCACGTACGAATCCAGATGAAACTTCCGGACACGAAAACGCTGCTCTCCACCTCGGCACTTTTGCTGGCGAGTGCTTCGGCCTATGGCGAGGTGCCTCTGTTGTACGAGGGCCGTGTGCTGGACCTTGTCACGGGTGACTTTGCGCCCAGTGAAGGCGCGGCGTTCCAGACGCTGCTGACCGGCGTCGCCGATGGCGGGGTCTCGGCCGGCTCGACGGTTCGCGGCCGGACCAACCAGGCGCCCATCGGGCTGCTTCCGAGCAGCGGCGCCTGGTACGGCGACGGCACAACACGCGTGCAGATCGGCTTGGATGCGCCCGAGTACCGCAACGAGGCCACCAGCGAGATCTACAACACCCCGGTCCAGATCAACGCGGCGGGTCAACTCATCGGTACGACCCGGCGGTACACCGACGCCGGCGGCGATAACGGGCAGGACGCCTGGCTCTACGACGGCACAACGCTTTCGCGGATCGGTCTCACCGGCACCGGGTACGAAGATACGTCCACCGGCGAGCGGTGGTCTCAGGGCTACTTCATCAACAGCGCAGGCGTGATCGCAGGCAGCACGAAGCGCTATGACGCGTCCAACACATGGCTCGGCTATGACACGTGGATGCGCGACGCGTCGGGCAACACGCAACTCGTCGGTGTGCGCGGGCCTGACACGCTCGGGCCTGACCAGGGTTACTTCTCCGCGTTTATCCAGGGCGTGTCGGACAACGGCGTCATCGCCGGCCGGACAATCATGTTCGACAACCGCGGTCGGGGCAGCCGGTCGGACATCTGGGTCTACGATAATGGCACGCTCGCGACCAACGTCGGGCTTACCGGAGCCGACTACGAGGAAGACGGCAACCAGCAGCACTCGGTCTGGGCCGTCGCCGCCAACGCCACCGTCATCGGCCGGTCACTGAACTACAACGCCTCGGGCTCGCAATGGGATCATTGGGCGTACCAGGACGGTGTGCTCACGCCGATGACGCCGCTTCAGGACCGGTTCGTTGGTGACAACCTCGGTAAGTTTCAGGGGCATACCGATTCGGGGAAGGCGTTCTTCCGGCAGAACCCCAGGCTCGATGGGGTGACCACGGTGACCAGCATGCTGATCTACGAGCCTGGCACGGGTCTGCGGCGGATCGGACTATTGGATGAGCCGTACACCGACGGCCGGCACACTTCGTTTATGAGCGATTTCAACCAGGCCGGCCAGTCCGTGGGGTTCTCCACCGTCTATGACGAAGGCGTGCAGCTGCGCATCGATGCGTGGTTCGACGACGGCACAGCCACGGCACAGATCCCGCTGCCAAGTGGCTGGGAGACTCGCTCCACCCGCTCGGTGGCCCTGAACGGGCAGGGCCAAGTCATCGGCACCACGATCGCAGACCTCGGCCTGACCGACCCAAGCCTGCCCGGCTGGTTCTATGACCCCACGACCGGTGTCGCCACCGAACTGCTGTTCTCCACCGACGACAACGGCTTTGGCGAGACCACCCCCATGGCGATCGCCGAAGACGGCACGGTCTACGGGAGATACCAACGCTTCGACAACGGCACCGACCTGGGCGAATCACTGTTCCGCTGGAACACTGACGATGGTTTTACCGACATCTCTGACCTGATCGATGGGGTTGACCCATCAACCTGGACCAGTATCGGTGGGATCACGATCTCCGACGACGGCGTGCTCTGGGTCGGTGTCACCGAACCGGCCAGCCAGTTCGCCGCCAACAGCCGGCTGATCCGCCTTGAGCCTATCTTTAAGATCCTCGGAGATCTTAACGGCGATGGCGTGCTCAACAACGACGACATTAGCCCATTCATCCAGGCCCTGATCGACCCAACCAACTACGTATCGACCTACTCAACACTGGACCCCGACGACCTCGGCGACTTCAACGACGACGGCGTCCTCGACAACCTCGATATCTTCGGCTTTGTCACCGCGCTTACGGGTGGGGAGGAGCTCTCCGCCGAGCAGGTCACGCTGTTTGAAGAGGCCAACCTGCAGTACGTCCCCGAGCCGGGGTCGCTTGTGGTGCTTTGCGTCGGTGGGTTGATCATCTTCCGCCGCAGGCGTGACGCCGCGTGGGCAGGCATGACGCCTAGTGGTCGCTTGACTCAATTCCGAACCCGGTAATCCACGGCGTGGATGGTCAGTTGGCCCGGCGACTGCGCGAGCATCACTTCGCCGACACCCTCGGGAATGCGCCGGCGGAACTCGTCGTCGATCTCGTCCAGGTCGCGTACTTTGCCCCGCCAGGACACGCCGGGCTTGCCGTTGTAGAGCATCATGAAGGCGGCCTCTTCGCCGCTCTCATCGACCTGAAAGATCAGCTGTGTCTTCTCCCCGGCTTGACCGGGTGCCGGCTTGATGTGGCGTTCCTCGATGACATCGTCGATCTGCGCGATGTGGAAGTGGTCGATGAAGTAGCGGGTGGTCAGCACGCGTTTCTTGCCCATCGGGATGTGCATGTTCAACGCGGGGCGCGACTCGGTCGCGTCCTTAAGCACCGTGACCGTGAGGCGCACCTCGTAGGCGGGTGCTTTGTCGGCCGGGAAGGGGATGACCAGCGCGCCGCCCTCGAGCGTGACCTGCCCATTGTTGACTTGTTTCAGATCCGCTGCGGCGCGCACGAGTTTGTCGAAATCGAAGGTTTCATCGATCAGCGGGATCCAGCCGCCCTTGAGCTTGCCGACCAGTTCCGGGTTGTCGCTGACCAGCTGTTCGATCTTCTGCGCGACCAGCGCATCCATCTCCAAGACACGCTTAGCCAGCGCGTCTTCACGCGGGTAGATCATCAGGAACCGCTGGTACCAGCTCCGCGCGAGCTGCAGCATCTTCAGCGCCCGCTCGTCCTCCTGGCCTTCCGCCAAGACGACGTACCAGTCGGCGACGCGCATCGCGGACGCGGCGTTCGCCTGGCCGATCCCCTTCGCGCACCGCTTGACCAGGTCGATCAGCTCGTCGTCGTTGGTCGAGTCGACATAGGCGGCGGCGGTCTGCGGGTCGTCGTGCTGCGTGATCAGCAGCTTGACCAGCTCGCGCGCGGCCGGGCTGTTCTGCGGGTTCTTCTGGACCGAGAGCGTGAGCATCTTGATCCGCTTGGCCATGTCGTTCGCGGCGTCGAGGCGTTTGAGCCTGTCCTCGATCGGCTTGAGCTGGTCCGACCCGATCGTGCGGGCGATCGTGCTCGCCAGCCGGCCAACCCCGATCGCCTGCTCCGGCTCGTTCTGGTCTTCGTAGGTCTTAACGATGCCGAGCAAAAGATCGATGTAGTGCTCGCCCTGCGCTTCGCGTTCGTCGCGCTCCACCGCGCGGTAGCCCCGGCTGGCGAGCTGCATCAGCTGCTCCGTGCCGACCTCGTCCTGCCCGGGCCAGAGGCCTTCGAGCAGGCCGTACGCCTCTTTCATGAGGGCGAGGTCCGCCCCGTTGGATGCGAGCACAAGCACATCGATATAGATCAGGCACTTGACGCCGACGTCGTCGTCCGGCACCCGGGAGGCGAAGCCCATCATGTCCGCCGCCAGGGTCATGTCGTCCTGGGTGCTGCGTGTGCGCTCGACCGAGCTGAGCTTCTCGCTGAAGAGGGTCTTGTAGTCGGAGCGGTCTTGGTCGCGGATCGGGGACGGGCTGGTAAGGGTGGCTTGCCCGGCGGCGAGCGGCGCGGCGGCGAACAGTCCCGCTGCGAGCAGCCGGCCGGCGATGCGTTTGAGGCGTTCGACTCCCGTGGCCATGGGCGGCCAGTATATCCGACGCGGGTCGTTTCGCGGCGCGTTCCGGTCCGAGTATCCCGGTCATGCGGGCTCTGCCGACCAACACGCCTGTTCAAGCCCTGCGCAACCCCGCCGCGGTTAACCAGCAACCGGTTCGTGCCGATGCGCAGAACCAGCACGAACCCCGCGAGAGGCACCGCGTGATCTACCGATACGACGAGGACCTGGCCCAGCCCAAACAGGACACGGACACGACCCGTCTGTGGGTCTCCGACCAGCAGTGGCTGGCGATCCTCGAGCGCGTCCAGCGCGGCCAGCCCGCGATCAACGCGTCGACCGACTCGGACTGCCGACGCCTGCACGCGCGTGAAACCTTCGAGTGCCGGTGCCTGCTCAGGCTCAACAGCGCCGCGGGCACGTTCATCGTCCGCAGCCAGGACATCTCCTCGGGCGGCCTGCGTTTCGTGCATGGCCACCCCCTGCGTGCCTCGACCCGCTGCACGATCGCGCTGCAGTCCGACAACGGCCCGGGCCGGATCCTGTCCGCCGTGGTCGCCTGGTGCAAGGAGATCGAGTTCTTCGACCTGGAAGTCGAGGCGTGGGAAGTCGGCATCAAGTTCGACGACCCGATCGACATCCGCCCGTTTACGGGTGACGGCGGCGCGGCGTAACTACAACCCACTCAAACAGCACCGTGTAGCGGGAGACGCGAAGCGTCCCGTGCTTGTCTTGCATACGCCATCACGCGTAATCCGGATGCACCACCAGCACCTTGCCGACCTGCTTGCCGGACTCCGCGTACGCATGAGCCTCGGCGATTTGGTCGAAGGTGAAGCGTTTGGGGTCGATGAGGGGTTTGATCTTGCCATCATCAACATGTCGTCTAACAGTTGCTAGCAAATTTGCATGAAATAGACCTGTTGTGCAGTAGATGAGCGGTATCAACATAAAAACAAGGTGTAACGAGACACCTTTGGCGTGCAGCAGCCCGCCATCAATCTCTGTTCGGCCTTGGATACAGATGACTTGTCCGTTAGGCCTAACGGCTTCGATTGAAGCCGGGATATTAGTGCCACCAACTGTATCGAACACGATATCGAAACCCAGCTTGTATAGCTTTTTCCCCATGTGTTGATGCCACTCAGAACTTGTGAGTCGCTCCGTGTATTGCTCGACGTTTTCTTCTTTGTAGTTGATCACGTAATCTGCGCCGAGTTCCTTCGCAATCGCTGCCTTTTCATTAGAACCAACTGTTGTTGCGACGACCGCACCTTCCGCCTTAAATGCCTGTATAGCCATATGTCCAACACCGCCCGTTCCGCCATGAACCAGCACAAATGTTCGCTCATCGAGGTTGTCAATATCGGCCTTGACCAAACCCTCGTAAGCAGTAATGGAAACAAGCGGTAACGCTGCAGCTTTCACAAGTGGAATCGAGCGGGGTGCACGCTGGATTTGTTTCAAATCAGCAATGACGTAATCTGCAAGAGTGCCTTGCAGCGATCCACATCCACCGACGCAGCCAAAAACCTCGTCTCCGATTTTGTAGCCACGTACACCGGCTCCCAACTCATCGATTGTCCCCGACACGTCCCCGTGCAGCACCGCCGGCTTGGGCGGGCACAGCGCCTCCGCCGCGCCGCTCCTGATCTTGTAGTCCACCGGGTTCACGCTCGTCGCCGCGACCTTGATCCGCACCTCGCCCGGGCCCGGCTCGGGGGTGGGCAGTTCAATTTCCTTAAACACCTCAGGCCCGCCGTGCTCTTCGATCACCCATGCCCGCATGCTGAAGCTCCCTGTTGGTGAAAGTGGGGCGGACATTCCTGTCTGCCATCAGGCCGAAGGCCTGAATCAATGTTGATTCGGTTTGGCTTTCAGCCAATTGGCAGACAGGAATGTTTGCCCCACTGATCTTCTGTATCAGTTGTACGCATCGTAACGGTTGTAACGATTACCGCGCATCTGCCAGCCGGATCGGCCACAACGGTCGCGCGTTCTCGGGCAGACGCGAAGGCGTGGTTGAGCCCGTTTCGGGGTTATCCAGTGCCCCGCGATGATCGATACCACAACGTCGGCAAAGTGCCGAGCGACCCGCAAACCACCTTCCCAGAGGATGCATATGGACCTGGCCAAGATCCTTCAGACGGCGATGGACGCCGACTCGTCCGATATCCACATCATCTCGGGCCACGCGCCGATGATGCGGGTCCACACCCACATGACCCCGATGGACTTCCCGACCATCACGCCCGAGGGCGCGATGCGCATGCTCAAGCAGATGGCAGGCGAAGACCAGATGAAGGTCTTTGAGAAGATCAAGGACGCCGACTTCTCCTACGAAGTCCCCGGGCTGGGCCGCTACCGTGTCAACGCGCACCTGCAGCGTGCCACCGTCGCGATCGCCATGCGTACGATCAAGACCGACATCCCGCCGCTGCCCGCGCTGAACCTGCCCGAGGTCATCAGCCGCCTGACCTACCTGCCGCGTGGCCTGGTGCTAGTTACCGGCGACACCGGTTCGGGTAAGTCGACCACGCTCGCCGCGATGATCGACGCGATGAACAAGCGATACCGCAAGCACATCATCACGCTCGAAGACCCTGTCGAGTACACGCTCAACTCCGACAAGTGCGTCATCGAGCAGCGCGAGCTGGGCCAGGACACGCCTTCGTTCGCCTCCGGCCTTAGGCACGTGCTGCGTCAGGACCCAGACATCATCCTCGTCGGCGAGATGCGTGACCTCGAAACCACTGCTGCTGCGATCACCGCGGCGGAAACCGGCCACCTGGTCTTCTCCACGCTGCACACCGTCAACGCGTCGCACACCGTTGAACGTATCATCGACATGTACCCGGCCGATCAGCAGAACCAGATCCGTTCGATGCTGGCCAACACGCTGCAGGCGGTGATCTCCCAGACATTGTTCAAGCGCATCGACCAGAAGGGCATGGTCCCGGCGGTCGAGGTGATGCTGTGTACGCCCGCGGTGCGCAACCTCATCCGTGAGAACCGCGCGTTCGAGATCCCGAACGTGATCGAGACGAACCGCCAGCTCGGCATGAACTCGCTGGACAACGCGATCGCCGAGCTCTACTTCAACGGCATGATCAGCAAGGAAGACGCGATCGCCCAGGCCGCGTACCCCGAGAAATTGGAACGCGCTCTCGCGGCGTGATGCATTGCGAGCCGCGTCGTGACGACGCGGTTCACCTGAAACCGACCGATTTAAGACCCGAGGCCAAGCATGCCCACGTATCGCTACCAAACACGCAACACCAGCGGCCAGGTCTCCGTCGGCACCATCGCGGCAGACAACGCCCTCGGTGCAGCGCAGCTGCTACGCAACCAGGGCGGCACCGTCCTGTCGCTCACGCCGGTCAATACCCGCGGCGGCAAGTCGCTCAGCGAAACCTTCAAGAGCCTGAACTACACCTCGGGCCCTTCGCAGAAGGACGTGCTCAACTTCACGACGCAGCTGGCCGTGATGGTCCGCGCGGGTATCTCGCTGCGGCAGGCCTTGGACGGCATCGCCGACCAGACCGAGAACCCCAAGTTCCAGAAGATCCTGACCAGCATCAAGCAGGATGTCGAGGCCGGCAAGCCCTTCTCCGAAGCGCTCGCCAAGTACCCGAAGCTGTTCGGCCCGCTTTACATCAACATGGTCCGCGCGTCAGAGATGTCCGGCTCGTTCAGCCAGATGCTCGAGCGGATCGCGGCATACCTCGCCCAGCAGATCGAAACGCGGGCGATGGTCATCGGCGCGATGATCTACCCCGGCGTGATCGCGTCGATGGCGATCGGCGTCACGATCTTCCTGCTCACTTTCGTGCTCCCACGCTTCGCCGACGTCTTTGCAGGCAAGGAAGCGGCGATGCCCTGGCCAACGATCTTCCTGATGACCCTGTCCGCCTTCATGGTGCAGTGGTGGTGGGCGGTGCTCGGTGCGCTGGTCGGCGTGGTGATCTTTATCTTCTTCCTGATCAAGACCGAGCCCGGCGGATGGTGGTTCGACCAGCTCAAGCTCAAGTTCCCGATCTTCAGCCGGATGTTCCGTGCGCTGTATATCAGCCGGTCGCTGCACACGATGGGCGAGCTCGTCAACGCGGGCGTCCCCATGCTCGACACGCTTGCGATTACCGGCGAGATCTCCGGCAACCGCATGTACAAACGCATGTGGCGGTCGGTCTACAGCTCGGTCAAGCAGGGTAAGAAGATCATCCACCCGCTAAGCAAGACGTCGTTGCTGCCCAAGGCTGTTGTTCAGATGGTCGGGGCTGGCGAAGAGTCGGGCAAGCTCGGCGAGGTCCTGGACGAAGTCTCGACTTACTACGCCAAGCAGCTGCGCGAAGCGATCAAGACCGTGACCAGCATGATCGAGCCGATCATGATCGTGATCATGGGTTCGGTGGTCGGCTTCATCGCGATGGCGATCATCCTGCCGATCTTCAAGCTGTCGACGCTGGTGAAGTAGCGTTTAGCGTCTAGGGCCTAGCGTGTAGGCTCCGGTTTGACGCGGTTGTAGTGGACATGACGGTGAATGTTTTGATACGAGTGAAAAACGGCTTGTTCAGTGGGATAGATGAATCGTAGGTTTAACTGAGTATGAGAAGCCTAGACGCTAGACGCCAGACGCTAGACGCCAAGCGACGGCAACGCCGACGCGCCGGCGGCTTTACGCTCATCGAGGCGTCTCTGACGACGATCATCATCGGGACCGGCGTGCTCGCGATCCTCGCGGCGCAGCAGGCCTACCACATGAAGAACAACTGGGCGACGCGCACCAGCACCGCGATGCTGCTCGCCAACGAGCTGCGCGAACGCACGCTCTCCATGCCACTGCACGACCCGATCACCGGCGACGCGACGCTCGGCCCGGAGACGGACGAGACCGTGCCGCTGGCCTACGACGACCTGGACGACTTCGCCGGCGCCGTGACCGCGGGCGTTGGTGCCGGCCAGACGTTCAACCCCCCGATCAACGCGCTGGGCCTGCAGCTGACCGACCTCAGCGCGTGGACCCAGTCGATCAAGGTCGAGAAGGTCCCGTCCGACCAGGTCGATACCGCGTTCCCTTTGAGCCTGGACAGCGGCAGCTCGGACATGTTCCGCGTGACGGTGTCTGTGCTGTACCGGGACCCGACGACGAACGCGGACGAAGCCGTGACCGAGCTGAGCTGGATCGTGACGGACACGCCGTAGGTCATGTTCGATGTGGGATGTTCGATGTCCGATGTGTCATCGTGAAACAAACCTGAGGAGGTTGGTAACGCAAAACGCTGGGGTCGCCGGAGAGACGTGATGAAAGAAGCTACATCGCACATCGCACATCGAACATCGCACATGCGCCGCCGTCAGCGTGGTGCCGCCGCGGTGTTGTCGATGATGTTCCTCGTGATCTTTGGTTCGCTCGCCGCGGCCATGGCGATCGTCAGCCAGGGCAACCTGCACACCGCCGACACGCACCTGCAGGTCAACCGCTCGCTCGCCGCGTCCGAGACCGGCCTGCACTTGATGATGTACCGTTTGTCCGAGGCGGCCGAACTGGTGCTCACGCGCTCCGGCGCGGTGTGGGACCCGGCGGCCGGCAACTACATCACCACGCTCCAGTCGTCAGACCTGTCCGGCGACTCCAGCGGCATGCCCGTCGATGTCCTGCTGGGCAAGGCCGACGCGATCTGGACCGAGGTCTCCGCGACGCTCGCGACCTCGCTCTCCGGCGAGCTGCACAACCAGCAGGAACCCTACATCGACTCGGACGGCGTCCTGCACGTCGGGCCGATCGCCATCGGACCGAACGCGCCCTCGTTTACCGCGACCTTCACGCCGCACCCGATCGTCGGCGAGGACTACGACAGCGACTACTACACCCGCCCACCGTATAGCGACATGGGCATCAGCTCAGCCAGCCCGCTTGATGCGCGTTTCATCCGCGTCAGCGTCGAGGCCTACGACGGCACACCGGGCAACCGCGTGTACCGATCGGTTTCGATGGACTTCCAGCTGGTCAAGCGGATCGAGTACGCCGTGCTCTCACGCAGCCGGGTCATGATCGGTCGGAACGTCATGGTCGAAGGCCGCGTCGGCTCGACCTTCACCGAGACGAACCTGGATAACGGGCACCCGATCCAGATCGCCTCGGACTTCTACGGCCTCGACGCCACACTGGACACGCAGCTCGACGCGCTGCTCGGTTCGATTATCGAAGACGATCAGAACGGCGACAACCGCTTGTCGATCCACGACTCGACCGAGGTCGCCGACTACGCCAACCCGTCTGCTTTTGATACGGACGGCGACGGCTACATCACGGACTTTGACTTCTTCCTCAGCCACTTCGATACCTCGTCTAGCCCCGGGCAGATCACGGTGACCGAGCTCGAATCCAGCCTGGACACGCTCGATGCGCAGCAGCTGATGGCCCTGATCGATACGTTCGGCTCGCCGCTGCGCGCGGGCTACAACGACGGCGTCATCGACGAATACGACCGCTACGCCAAGGTCCGTGGCGAGGTCCACATCGCCGCCGACCTCGCCGGCTGGCTCAGCGGCGCGGCAAGCGCTACCGGCGCCTACCAGGACCACCTGCAGGGCCCATTGGTCCCGACGCACAACAACAACCCGCTGACGTTCCAGTCCAACGAGACCGGGGAGTACGAGCTCAACCCGACGCAGTTCAACGTGCAGTCTTTCAAGGACCTGGCGACCGACGACTTCCTCGCGCAGGCCGCTACGAACGCCGCGAGCCACGACCCGACCGACGACACAACACCCCAGCCTTTAGGCACGTCGGTACTCGAAGAGGTCCCGTTCGGCGCGGCCTATCCGTACGACTATTACGACCGGCCGGTCTATGAAAACATGACCTTCCGCAACGTGAAGATCCCCAAGGGGACCAACGCGCTGTTTATCAACTGCCGATTCATCGGCGTGACGTTTGTCGAGACCGAGACCGCGAACACCGACCCGGACTTCAACTACGCCGGTATCCAGAACTCGTCCGGCGATCAGCAGTACGCCGACCGCTTCGTCACCATCGACGGGACGGATGTCTATGACACGAAGACGGTCGCGAACAACATCCGCTTCCATAACTGCACCTTCGAGGGCGGGGTGGTGACGGATGTCCCGCAGGAGTACACCCACGTCCGCAACAAGGTGACGTTTACGGGCAACTCGGGTTTCGATATCGACAACTCGACCCAGCTCACCGACGCCGAGAAGACGCTGTTCAAGCGGTCATCGCTTCTCGCCCCGCACTACTCGATCGAGATGGGTACATTTGTCGCGCCTTACGACTCGTCGGAAGCGATCCAGCTGTCCGGCACGATCGTCGCGGGCCTGATCGATATGCGTGGCCAGATCAATATCGACGGCCAGCTGCTCACGACGTTTGAGCCGATCTCGGACACGGGCCCGGTCATCGGCGACACCTCGCCGCAGTTCAATACGACGCTGGGCTACTTCGGCGCAGCCGACGGCGACCTCGAGACCGAGGTGCCCGAGAACGGGCTGGGTGTGATCCACGTGCGATACAACAAAGACCTGCCCCTGCCCGACGGCATCCTCGGGCCCGTCGAGGCCGTGCCGCTGTGGGGCACGTACTTCGAAGGTGGCAAGGCGCAGTAAGTGAAGTAAGTAGACGGGAGCCTCGCCCTCCCGAAAACCTGACCCTAAAGCGGGCCTCGGCCTGCCCCGATGTAAAGGTGTACCGCCACGTGGCGGAGCGAGAAATCTCGAGCAGGGGGACGCGGGGGAGATTTATAACCCCCCGCCGACCCCACTCGGTTGACAACGATGGCCAACCAACGCCACAACCCGAAGCTGAAGCGGCAACGCCGCCGCCTGGGCCTGTCGCTGGTCGAGATGCTGATCTCACTGGCGATCACGGCGCTGCTGCTGACCGCGACGATGGTCGCGATCGATGCGAGCTTCCAGGCCTACGCCGCCGCCGCCGAGTCTGCGAGCACCCAGACCTCGACCCGCCTGGTCACCCACCGCCTGCTCTCGCTGATGCGCACCTCCACCGCGCACGGCCCGCTGCTGCCCGAGACCAATGTCACGCTCTCCGGCACCACGCTTACCAGCTACTACATCGAGCTCCTCGACCCGGACGGCAACCTCATACGGCTTGAATACGACGGCACCGATGACATGCTATACGTCACCGTCACGCCTTTTGGCGGTTCGGTCGCCACAAAAGAGCCGCTGCTCGGCGGGGTGACTCAGTGCGAGTTCAAGCTTATCCGCCGGCTCGATGACGACGGGGTCTGGATCCTCGACCGCGGCACCATCGACTTCACGGTCGAGCCGGACGCGGACACATCGCTCGCGATCGAGGGCGACGCCGCGGAGGCGATGCGCGTGATCGCCTCGACGATGCCACGCAAGCTCGAAGACGAGTAAGCCATTCTGATCTGAACCAGCACGGTGTAGCGGGAGACGCGAAGCGTCCCGCGTCGATCTATTTGGATGGGTCGATCACAACGCTGTTTCTCACGCTGAGTAGGTTCCGTCTGTAACGATCAGCAAAAGATAAACGCGTGTTATTGGACCCCGACCGTTTGCATCGCGGGGTGCTGAATCCGAATCTTCATCCATGTCGCAAGGGTCGGTTGGCCGGTCGGACCAGCCTGCTCTTCCCTTGCAGAAGCCTCTAATGGGAGTTGAATCATGAAGCACACGAATCGGATGTTGATAACAGGCGGTCTGGGGCTGGGCCTGATGATCCCTGGAGGTTCACAAGTCGATGCCTACGAGCATTCCTACCAGGAAGCGTTCGGCCAGGCGGCACAGTTTGATATGACCGGCCCCGCGACGACCGGCAACTCCGACGGCGACGCGCTGCTCGAATCGGTCACGATGCCCAACGGCGAAGTCTTCGACGAGTTCTACCGGCCTGTCGAGATCACACACTTCAGCTATTCCGGCAACGCCAATAACTTCAAGGCACGTGCCGGATCAGACTCCACTGTCGGGGTCAACACCACCATCGCGCTGAAGAACGTCGATGGCAACGGCTCGAGTACCGCCTCCGAGGAAGACCTCGCCGGCATGCCCGCGCACATCCTGGCCGTCCTCGAAACCGAGAACCTGAACAACTACATCGATACCTCGACCAACAACGGCTGGCAGTTCGTCATGAAGTTCGACCTGCCGCTGCTGGACGACAACGCAGAACCGGACGACTTCGGCGAACTGCTGTACTTCGAACGCGGCGACGGCGGCGGTAACTCGTGGATGACCTTCCTGGCCGTCGACGAGAACAACCAGCCGCTGCCCGGCGCGACGCCGCTGGCGGTCTCCCCGGACGAGACCGTCCTGACCACAC
The DNA here is from genome assembly GCA_039188575.1 of Planctomycetota bacterium. GTDB lineage: Bacteria > Planctomycetota > Phycisphaerae > Phycisphaerales > Phycisphaeraceae > JAHQVV01. Next base: position 71,243 of record JBCCYY010000002.1, read on the forward strand.
CCCGTACCGTTCTTGCAGGCGGGCAGGACATGGGCGCGGTCGCGATCGACCTGTCCCGCCTGGGTGTCACCGAGACCACCTACCTCCGCGTGATGCGGTCGGAGTCGGGCATCGGCGGGTACAGCTCCGGTGAGGTGAAGGCCGACTTCAAGATCATGGCCGTCATCACCAACCCGAACCAGCTGACGCTCCGCAAGGCGTTGTACGACTGATCGTTTCTAAATAGCTCTTTCTCCTTCGTAAGCGGCCCCGTTGTGTCAACGGGGTCGCTTTATTTTATGCGCAAGAGGCCTTGGATCTAGCCGCGACGCGTAGCGTCGCGGCTGTTTGATCGACCTACCCACATTTCGCGATTCCGTTTGTGACGTTCAGTCAAAACCGCCAGCCGGTGTGATCTGTGCCGGGTTTCACCGGCCTTTTTCCCTGAATTTGTGTTGACACATTTGCCGCCTTCTGGATCCGGGGCATTCTTCCCGTAATCAGAGCAAGGGAACCGGCCCAATCAACAACAAGCAACACATCACCCTCATCAGGGGAACACCATGAACAAGCGTCTCTTCACGCTCGCTCTCGCAACCGGCATCTCCGCCCCCGCCTTTGCTAGCGAGCCGGAACGCATCGACTTCGACATCAACGCCGGCAAGATCACCCCGACCGAAGACTTCATGATCATGGTCTCGGTGCTGGGCTCGGCGATCACTTCGAAGGGAACAGACATCCCCGTCACGGTGCAGCTGAACATCGGCGACCAGACCGTCAACCCCTGGGGCGATGCCAGCGACCACGAAGCCGCGGACGTCAACGACCCGTACGCCCCGACGCGCAACTATGTCGTTAGCGAGCTATTCGAGGTCGACGAGAACAGCGACCCCGCCGATACACAGGTGACGATTACTGCACGCTCATGGGCCAGCGGCAGCGTGTATATCGAAGCGAACTCGCACGAGCAGTCCGAGCAGGTCAAGATCCTACGTGACGGGGACGATGTGCCCAGCATCGATGGCCTGAACGACCAGGCCGACGTCCTCTACTTCATCGAGCCCTACATCGACTTCGATACCAACACCATCTCGCTCGATGAGAACCAGGCCATCTACCTGTTCGAAATCGGTACGACCGACATGTCGAAGTCTTCCGCGGACTTTCAGGACCTGGTCGCCCTCGTGACCTTCGGCAAGACCAAGCGGGACTTCTACCGCTACCTCGACCTCGCCGCGCTGTACGACTGATCGCAAAGCTACGAAGGGCAGAGCGCCACGCCCCTGTCTCCTGGGGGCGTGGTTTTTTGATTGGACATAGCCGCCTGGCAACGCCCGGGGGTCAAGCGCTCTGCAACCAGAACCCCCGCGTGTTACGCGGCGGCTACCACATCACACCCGCTTGATCACCAGTGTGTCGTTCTGCCCGCCGAAGCCGAAGCTGTTAGACAGGCAGGTGTTGACCTCGGCGTCGCGCGCCTCGTTGGGCACGTAGTCCAGGTCCAGCGCGGGGTCCGGCGTCTCGTAGTTGATCGTCGGGGGCAGCTTGCCGTCACGGATCGATAGCGCACAGACGATCGCCTCGGTAACACCCGCCGCGGCGATGAGGTGGCCGAGCATGGACTTGACCGAGCTAACCGGCGGGGCCTTGCTGACGTCGCCGTCCGGGCAGAAGACCGCCTTGATGGCCTTGGTCTCGATGGAGTCGTTCTCTTTGGTGCCCGTGCCGTGCGCGGAGATGTAGTCGATCGCGTCGGTTTCGACATCGGCCATGTCCAGCGCCTGCCGCATGGCCTGGGCGCCGCCTCGGCCCTCGGGGTGGATATCGGTGATGCGGTATGCGTCGGCGGTCGATCCGTAGCCCGCGATCTCGGCGATCGGCGTCGCGCCGCGCGCCTCGGCGTGCTCAAGTGTTTCGAGGATCAGGATCCCGGCCCCTTCGCCCATGACAAACCCTTCGCGGTCGACCGAGAACGGGCGGGATGCGGTTTGAGGCGTGTCATTCCGATTCGAAAGGGCGGTCAGACGGTTGAACCCGGTCACCCCCAGCGGGTGGATCATCGTGTGCGCCCCGCCGGTGATCATGACGTCGGCATCGCCCGACCGCAGGATCTGTGACGCTTCGCCGATCGCCTGCGTCGACGCCGCGCACGCGGTCAGGCAGTTGTACGCCGGGCCCTCGGCACTGAACTCGAGCGCGAGGTGCGTCAGCGGCATATTCGGCTCCTGCTCGATCTCGACAAGCGCCTGCAGGCACTCGTGCGCCTTGGTCGCCCACGGCTTGCCATCGATCGCACGCTCAGCCGCATCCCACCCCGCGAGGTTCGCAGCAACGTAGTTGTCAAAGTCCAGCGACCCTTCTCCCGAGCCGAGGTAGATCCCCAGCCGAGACGAATCGAGCTGATCAAACCCATCGAGCCCCGCCATCTTCCAAGCCTGCGACGCCGCGCCCAGCGCGAAGCTGGTGTTCAGGCCAACCCCCTCGTGCAGTTCTTTCTTGCTGACGTAGTCGTTGTGGTCGTAGTCTTTGACCTGTGCGCTGAAGGTGGTCGGGAATGTCGACGCATCAAAGCGCGAGGTCTTATCAACGCCAGACGCGCCCGAGAGCAGGGCGGACCAGACGGTTTCCAAGTCGTGCCCCAGCGGCGTGATCCAGCCCATACCCGTGATAACGATGCGTTGGCTCATAGCTTCAGACTTTCCTTACTCGCCTAACACGGCGAGGTTGATTAACTTGTTCAGGGCCTGCGTCGGCGTTTCGTTGATCGGCAGCGCTTCCGCGATCTGTTCAGACTCTTCTAACGCAGCCGTGATATGCGCAGCCAGCACCGGGTCCGCGGGTTGGCTGCCGAGTTCGCCCGCCGATCGCTTCTGTTCGACCAGCGTCACGATGGCGGCGCGCACCTCGTCGCTCCAGTCGATCCCATCCAGCACCGCATCGAATAGCGTTGGCGGTTGCTTGCCATGCACCTCGATGTACTTGATGCACGCCAGTGGCCGAAGCGCGTAGAGATATTTCTTCCGGACAGGGCTCGGCTCGTTCTGGATGTACTTCTTCCAGATGCCCGCGGCCAGGCTCAAGTAATGATGCGCCGCCTTCTTCGGATCGAAGTACACCTCGCGCATCTCGACCAGCCGGTGGCTGATCACCGCATCGGCTTCGTAGATGATCGGCGAGTCCAGCCATTCCATCAGAGGCGGGTTGCAGCGACGCATCAGCTCCGCCGTCTTGCGGATGTCCCAGCCGGCGAGATCAAAGTCCTGGTCCTGGTGCAGGTCGAACGCGTCCTTCGGCGGCGTCAGGCTGAGGTAATCCTCGGTCGGCCGAACGAAAATAAACCGCACATCAAAATCGCTGTCGCTCGATGCAAAACCCCACGCCCGGCTGCCGCTCTCGCAGGCAAACACGATGCGCAGGTTGCGACCGGCTTCGACTTCACGCAGACGACGCGACACCTCGGGACGCACACGATCGACCGCCGCGTCAATGCCCAATCCTTGTTTTGATGCTGTCTCTGTCATAGAAGGTCTACATGTTGGTTAAACCTTCCCCAAAATAATCGCTGTGTTCTGCCCGCCGAAGCCGGTCGTGACGACCAGTAGTTTTTCGAGCTTTGCTGGCTCGCTTGCCGTCATACCTTCGATCGGGTTGTCGCGGTTGGTGATCTTTGGCAGGGCTTGTTCTTTGAGCACTTTCGCGGCGATGGTCAGGTCTAGTGCCCCGGCCCCCGCTGAGCAGTTGCCGAAGGCGGCCTTGGTCGAGACGGCGGGGATACTCGCGGTGCGCTCACCGAAGACTTCTTTGATTGCGGACGCCTCTGCCGCATCCCACTCGGGGTGGCCGATGCCTAGCGGAATGACCGCGTCGATGCTGTCCGCTTCGAGCTGCGCGTCACGCAGCGCGTTCCTCATCGCGAGCATCGGGCCCCGGCCACTTGCGGCGGGCTGCTGGGACCGCTTGGCGGGGTTCAAGGACTGGCTTGCGCCGAAGCCCAGGACCTTCGCGTAGGCGTCGGTTCCACCGCGCTTGGTGAACGCGTCGACGGACTCGAGGATCAGGATGCCCCCGCCCTCGCCGACGACGCTGCCGTCCGCGCCTTCATCAAACGGCCGGACCGCGCCCGCGGGATCATCGTTACGCTTGCTGAGCCGATCGGTGAACACTTGCCGGATAAAACTCATCGGGTTTAGGTTGCTCTCGGCCCCGCCGCAGAAGCACGCATCCGCCTGGCCGCGCTGGATCACGCGGAGCGACTCGCCGAAGCTCAGCCCGCCGGACGCCTCGGCGCAGGTGATCGTGTTGCTCGGGCCCTGAAGGTCGTGCACGATCGTGACGTGGCAGGCCAGCATGTTCGGCAGGTACTTGAGCAGCCAGAGCGGCGTGAGGTTGGTCATCCCCTCCTCGCCCCAGTGGTGGATATCGAAATCACCATCATCTTTTTGCGACTTCACCAATGCCATGGTGAGCTCATCGGTATCGGCGGCGATGAGGCCCGCGCCGATGTGGCAGCCGACACGGGCCGGGTCGTAATCCGGGTCGCCCTCTGTATTGGCGGCGGTGCTGAGCCCGGCATCCTTCGCGGCGAGGTCGGCCGCGGCGACCGCGATCTCGATATCTCGTGCCATCACCTTCGTCGCCTTGCGGTAGGTCTTGGGAACGAAGTTACGGATCTTGAAATCGTCGGGGACTTCCGCGGCGATGGACGAGCCGAAGGTCGAGGCGTCGAAGGCGCGGATCGGCGCGATGGCGGACTCGCCAGCGAGCAGCTTGGACCAGACCGGGCCGATGCCCAGCCCCAGCCCGCAGACCGGCCCCACGCCGGTGATATAGACGTCTGGTTTCATGGGCGGATTTTAACGGGGATCGCCGCTGTTAGCCGTCGCCTGAGGAGGCGGCGCGGATGCACCTGTTTCATCGAATTACGCGCCGCCTTCTCAGGCGGTGGCGAACCGTTAGAACCGGTACTCGATGATGCGCGTGCTGCGCACGGGCTTGCCCTCGCGCTCGGCAGGTACGAACGTGGATCGCTCCAGCGCCGTTAGCGCCGCCGACAGCAGCCTTGGATATTTTGTCTCGTCGATCACGGTCTGACGGATCAGCCGGCCCTGCTCATCGACCTCAACAAGGATACGCACCGTGCCCGTCTCGCCCAGGCGTTTTGACGATCCGGGCAGCTTCGGCCGAGCCATCTTGTCGAACGCGATCGGCTGATCGACGCTCTTCTCGTCGTACACCATGGCGGCGGGCCGGTCGTCCTCCTCCTGCTCGTCGGTGTCGACGGTATCCGCGGTCTGTGGCGAGTCCTCCTCCGAGCCGTCCGTGCTCGGTGGGGTTTGCTCGGCCGGCGGTTGCCTGGGCGGCGTCGCTTTTCCCGTTGTTTGCTCGTCAGGCGTGTCTTGTTCGCGTCTTGGATCGCGCGTCTGGCGATCTTGTGACTCGCGCTCGAGCTGCATGGTGTAGTCGGGCAGCCTTGGGACGATCAGATTGTCGGTCGGCTCGCTGACCGCCAACCGAGGCGCGATCGGTTCCGGCGTGTCGATCAGTTCGGTCGGTGTGTTGAGTGGTGCCCGCGCCTGGTCACGCTCCGTGATCGGGCGGGGTGCCGCGAGCAGGTCCTGCAGGATGGTTTCTTTTTGTGTGGGCTTCTCGGGGCCTGGTTGTATCGGTGGTACTTCGGTCGGCTGAACCGTTGAGGACGACCCGCCTTGCTCGGTCACTACGATCGGCTCGGCAGAAGCAGCAGCGGGGGGCTCAGGCGGGACCGGCTCCAACGGGCGATCATCCTTGATCGGCTTGGTAAACGCGGGCGTGTTCGCGAAGTCGGTCATCTTCATGGTGAAGGTGACGCTGACCACGTGCCGGTCGCCCTCGGGCATCGCCTTGGCCTTGGACGACCAGGGCGACGCCGGTGGCACATCGGTCGACAACATGCTCAGCACGATCGCCGCATGCAGGATAAAAGAACACCCAAAGCACAGGCTTGCCAGCTTCAGGGAGAACCTGAAGGGCCGGGGCTGGTAAGGCGGGATGTCTTCCAACTCGATCAGTCGACAGATCCTTCTCGTGCATCCTAGGGTAGACGCCCCCGCTTAGAGACGAAAGAAGGCGGGCGGGCATTTCCACCCGCCCACCTTACTCCAAGGTTTGCATTTAGAACGTCCAGTCCAGCGTCGTGATCAGGCCGAAGCCTGCACCGTTGACCCCCGAGCCGTGGACGCGGTAGTCCTCGTTGGTGATGTTCTCGAGCGTGACGGAGAGCTCGAGGTTCTCGCTGAACTTCCAACCGCCGCCGATGTTGATGGTGACGTAGCTGGGCGTGCCGCCGGGGGGGACGCGCTGGGTATCGGCCGCGTCGCGGGAGGTCACAAAGTCCGCGTCGTCCGCGATCGTGATGATGCCGTAGAGCCACAGCGGGTGGTCGGCGACGTCGTACCGGACGCCCGCGTTGACCGTGATCGGCGGGTTGCGCTCGATGTATTCCTCAACGATCGGCCCGCCCGCGACGGGGATCGCGTCCACTTCTCCGAGCTGCCAGAACGCGTTCGCAAACAACGTCGTTGTCTCGACCGGCTTCCATGTGCCCTCAAGCTCGATGCCGTTGACATAGCCGTTGCCGATATTCGCGCGGGTCAGGATCCGCGTGGGCGCGACGCCGGTGCCCGTGTCGAAGCGGACGATCTGGTCTTCGATGATGGTGTAGTAGTACGCCGCCTGCCAGCCGTAGTTCTCGCCCTGGCCCTTGAAGCCGATTTCGAAGGCGGTGTAGAACTCTGGATCAAGGTCGGGGCTGGCGATCTCGATGTCGTTCGCGTTGCTGGCGATATTGCCGGTCAAGTCAGAGAGGTTCGGGGCACGGAAGCCCTGCGACACCCCGCCGAAGACCAGCAATTCGTCCGGCTCGATCTCGTAGTCCAGCCGGGCACTGCCCACGAAGGCGTTCCAGGAATCCGAGACCGAGATAATGTCGGCCGGGTTGCTCGGGTCGTTGCCCGCGACGGCGGGGTTGTTCACCCGGTCGGCGTCGGCTGCCGAGTAGTTCCAACGACCACCGAGGGTCAGGCCCAGCTGCTCGGTCAGCTCAAACTCGCCCTGCAGGTAGATGCCCAGCAGGTCGTAGCTCGAGTCGTCACCGAACTGGCCCTGGATAAAGACCGGGGGTGTCGAGCCGGTGTCGCTGCCGAACGTATCCACCTCATCACGGTAGTAGTCGATGCCGTAGGTCAGCGTCAGCGTATCGCTCACTTCGCTCTGCGCCTGCGCGAAGAACCCGATGGTCTGAACACGCAGCCGGTCGAGCTCGCGGTCGGCGTTGGCGCGGATCCGGTCCTGGGCCTGGTTGGTGTTCTGATAAGAGATACCGATCTTAAACGCGCTGAACGGCCCGCCCTCGATGTCGTCGGTATGCAGCTGCACGTAGGTCAGGTCGCGTTCCTGGTCGAGGTCGCGCTGCAGGTCGGTGCCGACCGTCGTGCCTGCGAAGGAGATGCCCTGGAAGGTGCTGTGCGTGCGGGGCACGTTGTTCTGCCGGATACGCTGGTGGGCGAAGACGAGCCGGCTGTTGTCGCCGAAGAAGTACTCGAGCTTTGCGTCGGCGGCGTACTGGCCGTAGCCCGTGCCGTTCTGCCGGCCGATGTCCGCGCCGCCCTGCAGGTCGCCGAAGTCGCTTGCCGACCCGCCGATCAGAAAGCCGAGCTGGCTGCCGTCACCGTTAAAGGTCGGGCTCAGTTCGACGCGACCACCGATGGACCGCTCGTTGGTCGCGTAACGCACCGTTGTGCCGCCCGCGAGGTTGTTCGTGTCGCCGTAGCCATACGGGTTCCTGGTGATGGCGTTGACGGTGCCGCCGATCGCGTCCGACCCGTAGATCACCGAGGATGGGCCCTTGATGACCTCGATGCGTTCGATCGAGAAGGGGTCGATCGTGTTCCAGTACTGGTTCGGCCCCGAGCGGAAGATCGAGTTGTTCAGCCGCACACCGTCGATGAGGAAGACGTTGCGGAAGCCGGTGAACCCGCGGATGAAGGGCGAGCCCTGGCCGTGCGAGGTCCGCTGTACAAGGACGCCGGGCGTGTACTTGAGTGCCTCTGGAACGGAGCGGATGCCATAGTCCTTGATCTCGTCCTGGCTGATCACATCGGTGATGAAAGGGGTGTCGAACGAGCTCTGCTCGAAGCCGTCGGCGGTGACGATCAGCGGGTCGCCGAACCAGTTGGCCAGGTCGGCATCGGCGGCGACAGCGGCGGGCTCGACGGCCGGCTCGTCCTGGGCCGCGGTGGGCAGGGCCGCGACAAGCAAGGCCGACGAAACAAGGACAGACAGAGCAGGTTTGTGACGCAAAGCGGTTCCCTCATGAAAGTGGTGGCTGACCGGGCCCAACCCCTGGGCCTGAAATCGATCAAGAGACCGTTTTATGGCCTGTACAGCCTCGGCTGCAGTTTTTGCAAGCCCACCAGCCAGTAAACTGCTTACATGTCGCTCGGTACACGATTGACGCTTAAGACGGCGGTGCTGGTACTGGCTGTCGTGGTTGTCGCAGGGGCGGCATTCTGGGGCCTGGGCGGGCTCAACCGAGACCTCGATCGTGCGCTAGGGGAGTACGACCGGCTGCGCAAGGCCTACATGCTGATCAACAACGTCGAACGCGCCCGCGACGCGGCGAGCAGCACCGTACCCACGCCCGAGCGCATCAGCCAGCCCATCCAACGCGCGGTACTGATGCTTGAAGAAGAAGCCGGCGTCTTCGATGACGAGACCACGGAAGACCTAAAGAATGAATTGATGACGGCCCTGCAATCCCTCGATGCCGCCGAGCCGGGTTCGGCCATTTCTTACGACACCACAGGCCCGCTCTACACCGTCATCAATAGGCTCGCGATCGAGATCACCGATACCGCTGGGCGTATCGCATCGATCGAAGTGAGCGCCTCGAGGCAGCGCACCAAGGTCCTCGCCATCATCGGGGCCACCGCCGGGCTCACCGCGCTCATCGCGATCATCGTTGGCGTCTGGCAGTACCGCGCGGTCATGCAGCCGCTGCGTCGCTTGCAGCGCGGCGTCGAGCGCCTCGCCTCGGGCGACTTCGCCGACCAGCTCGAATCGGCCGGCGACCGCGAGTTTGTACAGCTCGCAAACGACTTCAACCGCATGGCCGACGACCTCGCCACACTCTACGAAGAGCTCGAAGAAAAGGTACGCCTCCGCTCCGCCCAGCTCGCCCAGAGCGAACGCCTCGCCTCCGTCGGCTTCCTCGCGGCGGGCGTCGCACACGAGATCAACAACCCGCTCGCGATCATCGCCGGCGAGGCCGAGCTCGCGCTCGGCGCGCTACCCAAAGATGCTAACGACGACCTCCGGCAAGCGCTGACCACCGCGCGCGACGAGGCCTTCCGCTGCAAGGGCATCACGCAGAAGCTAGTCTCCCTTGCGAGGCCCGGCAGCAGCAAGCCGCAGCCCGTCGCGCTCAACCACCTCGCCGAAGAAGTCGTCGAGATGGTGCGGACCCTCCCACAGCGCGAGGGCCGTGGGCTGCAGTTCGTAGCCGACGACAAGTCGGTCCAGGCGCTGACCGAGGCTGCGCAAGTCAAGCAGGTCCTGCTGAACCTCGTTATCAACGCGCTCGAAGCGATCGAGCCGGGCAAGGGCAACGTCCGCGTGGGCTTGCGGTCTGACGCCGGGAACCCGTGCATCTTCGTGCAAGACAACGGCCGGGGTATGGACGAGCTGACCCTCGAGCGTGTGTTCCAGCCGTTTTATTCGTCTAAGAAATCCCCGAGCCGACCCGGCCTGGGCCTTGGCCTGTCCATCAGCCATGCCATCATCGAAGACCTCGGCGGGACACTCAGCGCAACGTCGCCCGGCCCGGGCCAGGGCAGCACCTTCACCATCGAACTCCCCGCGACAAGAAACGGTACTACCTAACCATGCGACCACAAACAAGACCCTCCGTGCTCGTCATCGACGACGAGCAACGCCTCCGAGATGTCCTCGTGCGTGGCATCCAGCAGATGGGCTACGACTGTGCCGGCTCACCCACCGCCGAGGACGGCCTGCGCCAGATGCGCGAGCAGGCGCGCGGCGTCGCCATCGTCGACCTCAACCTGCCCGGTATGGACGGCATGCAGCTTTTCGAGAAGCTCCGCAAGGGCTGGCCCGCCATCCAGGTCATCGTGCTCACGGGCTTCGGCGATCTGGACAGCGCAAAGAACGCCATCCGACTCGACGTGGTCGACTTCCTCACCAAGCCGACACACCTCGGCGAGCTCGAAGAAGCGCTCTCCCGCGCCTGGCGTCGGATCGACGACGCGGCCGGCCTGGACGCGGTGCAGCTTCCTGAGCCGACCGCGGAAGACCTGGCCGAAGACGAAGAGGAAGACGACAGCGCTGATGTATCAAGCCCGAGGCTTGCGCCGCAGCCGGGTGAGTCGCTGGAAGAGCTCGAACGCCGGCACATCCTCGATACCCTTGCGAAGCACGACGGCAACCGACGCGATACGGCCGAGGCGCTGGGCATCTCGCTACGCACGCTGTACTACCGCCTGAGCCAGTACCAGAAGGACGGGTACCTGTGAGCCGGGAGCGCACCCTGATCGCTGTGTCGGCGGCGCTTGCGCTCGGGGCGCTAGGCATCTCGATCTACCTCTCGATCCAGTCCTTCTCGGGCGGAGCCGTCGCGGGCTGCGGCGCGGAGTCTGGTTGTGGTGAGGTGCTCGTCAGCCGATGGGCGAAGGCGGGGCCGATCCCGGTCGCTTTGTTCGGAGCAATGACGTACCTGATGGTTTTGTTGGGCCTGGGTCTTCGCTGGAACACCGAGGTGCGCAGCAAGTTCGGCACACGCCTGCTCTGGCTCGCGTCGACGCTTCTGCTGATCGCCGCGGCGTGGTTCATCTCTCTGCAGGTTGTCGAGCTCGATGCGCTGTGCCCCTACTGCATGATCAGCCACCTCATCGGCTTCGGGTTGGCGATCCTCTGCATCATCCTCGCTGCGCAGGACACCGCGGTGAAAGCGATGCCGATGTACACGCTCGGCATCCTGGCGGGTATCGCGCTCATCACCGTCCAGCTCACCGTCACGATCGACCGAGCCCCGCAACGCGCCCCCAACCCCTTCGCCAACCAAGACGGCGACACCATCATCGACGGCCTCCGCTATGTCAGTCTCTTCGGCGGCGAGCTGCAGCTCGTCCTCGAAGACGGGCCATACATCGGAGACCCGCGCGCCGACCAGGTCGTTGTCGTACTCTTCGACTACGCCTGCCCATTCTGCAGGACGCTTCACGACCTGCTGGACCAGGCAATCTCAGCAGACCCGTCACGCTTCGTCTTCGTGCCGATCCCGCTCACGATCGACGAGAGCCACAACCCCTACGTCGGCTCGGAGAACCCGAGGTTCGATGACAGCTTCGAGCGGGCGCTGCTGTCCATGGCCGTCGGCGCGGTTGATCGCGAGAAGTGGAAGCAGTTCGACGCCTTCCTGTTCAACATGGATGGCACCGGCAGCTTCCCCAGCGACCGCACGCAGGCCCGCAGGGAAGCCGAATTACTCATCGGCAACGCCGCGCTCAACGAACAACTCACCGGCGATAACCTCGCCAAGCACGAAGCCGCGCTCAAGCGCAACATCGGCCTGCTGGGCCTGCTGCCAGAAGACAAACGCTTCATCCCCGTTACAACCACCCCCGGAGCGCCCGAGCACCTGACAACACGGTTCGACAACATCGATGTGCTGTACGAATTGCTAGACTCCGTTGAGTTGCAACCTTAGAACGGTGTAGCGGGCGACGCGGAGCGTCCCGTGCGAATCGTGACAGATGGTTCGCGCGGGACGCTCCGTGTCACCCGCTACGCACTAAATCAATCGCTACCCCGACAGCTTCTTCCGCCTCTGACGTGTCTTGATACTGCTGTAAACCTTTCGGCCCAGTTCATCAGCGGCGATACCCAGCAGCAGCACCACGCCGATGATGAGGTCGCGCCACTCCGAGCTTTTGCCAAGGAAATTGATCATGCTGTAGAGCGTGATGATCACGATCGTCCCAAGGATCACACCACGGATCGACCCCACGCCGCCCCGCAGCGAGCACCCGCCGAGCACCGCCGCAGCGATCGCGTAGAGCTCGTAGAAGTTGCCATCGGTCGCGGGTGTGACCGCGCCCAAGTCCAGCGCGAAGAGGATGCCGCCCAGCGCTGCGAGTGTTGAGCAGATCACGTATGCCGTCAGCGTGACGCGCCTGGTGTTGATGCCCGAGAAGCGAGCGGCTTCAAGATTGCGCCCCATTGCGAGCATGTAGCGCCCGTGGACCATCTTGTGAAGCAGCACACCGCTGATGAGCGCGAGGATGAGCAGGGTCAGCATGGGCATCGGCATCGGTACCCAGCCCAAGAATCCCCGCGCCGCCTCGTCGCTGGCGTTACCGATCCGCCCGATGAACGGGACGGGGATCTCGAAGGGCTGCCCGCCGGACAGGTAGCGCAGCGACCCGTGGTGCGAGCCGATCGTGATGACCTCGTCGTTCGAGATGATGCGTGCCAGGCTCCGGTAGGCCAGCAGCCCGCAGAGCGTGATGATGAAAGGCTGCATCCCGCCGTACCCGATGAGCAGCCCGTGGAACACGCCGATCGCCGTACCTAGCAGCAGCGTGAGCAGGACCGCCAGCCAGGGATTCATCAGACGGGACTGGGCTTGCAGGCCGCCGACATCACCCGGGCTGATGCGTGAGACGTTTTCACGGACCACGACCGACCGGCTATCGTTGAGTTGTTCGGTTTGGGCCGCGTCGATGGTGAGCAGGATGTCATCCGCGCCGCCGGGGTTGGGCACCGCCAACCGATCAAGATTGCTATAGGCGGGCATATCCTCGACCAGTTGCAGGGTCTTGGTTTCTTTATCGACGCCAGCGATCGTGAGGTCGGTGCCCGAGTCTTTGTAATCGACCTGCAGCAGGATCATGAGTGTGATGCCGCTGAGCGCGACGACCGAGCCGATCGAAAGGTCGATCCCGCCGGTGATGATGACAAAGGCGACGCCGAGCGCGAGGACGCCGTAGAACGCGCTCCAACGCAAGATGTTGTAGAGGTTGTCGGAGCCGATGAAGTTCGGGTCCGCGATCGTGGTGACGATAAACACAATGAGCAGCAGGGCCGCGATGCCGAGTGTGCGAGTGAATCCTTGCATTGCCATAGGAAGAGTATCCCTTCAGGTGGGGCCGGCTTCCAGCCTGTCTTCGGTCTGTGGGGAATCATGACGGGCTGGAAGCCGGCCCCACCTGTGATATTTGCGTATTTGTTGCCAGGGCCATCACGGCCTCGGCCGAGAGTGAGTCTCTTGAGAGTTCTCCCGTGATCTGGCCCTCGTGCATCACCAGCGCCCGGTCCGACACGCCGAGCACCTCCTCCAGATCGCTGGAGACAAACAGGACCGCGACGTTCTGGTGTGCGAGCTCCTCCATGATCCGGTAGATCTCCGCCTTCGCGCCGATGTCTACGCCCCGCGTGGGCTCGTCCATTAACAGGACCTTCGGTCCGGTCGCCAGCCACTTGGCGAGAACGACTTTCTGCTGGTTGCCGCCAGAGAGGTTCTGCACTAGCTGCTCGAGCGTCGGCGTCTTGGTCGCAAGCTTGTCGTTCATCTCTTTACCGACGCGCCGCTCCTCGGCCGTGTTGATCAGCACGCCGCCGATCGCTCGTTCCTTCAAGGATGCCATCGAGGTGTTCTCGCGGATCGCCATATCCAGCACAACCCCCTGCGCCTTGCGGTCTTCTGGCACCAGCGCTAGGCCGGCACGGATCGCCTGCCTTGGGGTCTTGATCATGACGCGCTTGCCAAACACACGCACCTCGCCGGCAAGCGGCGGGTCGATCCCAAAGAGGGTGGTCAGCATCTCGGTCCGCCCCGCGCCGACCAGCCCGGCGACCCCCACGATCTCCCCGGCCTTGATGTCAAAGCTCAGCCGGTGTTCTGGGAACGCCTGTGTCACAAGGCCTTTGACTTCCAACACGGTCTCACCGATCGGCCGCGATTCGTACTGGTACAGCGTTGACGCTTCACGCCCGACCATCAGCCGGACCATCGCGTCGTGGCCGATCTGCTCCCGCGATAGTTCGCCGGCGTTCTTGCCGTCTCGCAGCACGGTGACCCGGTGCGCTAAACGCTTCACCTCCGCCAATCGGTGCGAGATGAAGATGATGCCCACGCCCTTGTCCGCGAGGCGATCGACAACGTCGTAGAGCCGCTGGGTCTCCTGGTCGGAGAGCGAGGCGGTCGGCTCGTCCATGATGATGACTCGGGCGCTCGTCGAGATCGCTTTGGCGATCTCGACCATCTGCTGCCGGCCGGTAGAAAGCTCGGAGACCGACGTCGTCGGCGGGAGGCCCAGACCGATCTCGTCGAGCACCTCTTTCGCGCCGCGGTTCATCGCCTTGCGATCGATCAGGCCAAAGCGTTTCGGCTCCCGGCCGAGGTAGATGTTCTGAGCGATATCGAGGTTGTCCGCCAGGTTCAGTTCCTGGTGGATCAGCGCGATGCCCTTGCTCATCGCGTGCTGGACGTTGGTGAGCTTGACCGGCTCGCCATCGACCCTGATCTCGCCGCCGTCGGGCGTGACCAAGCCGGCGAGCGATTTCATGAGCGTACTCTTGCCCGCGCCGTTCTCACCAATGATCGCGAGGACCTCACCGGCAGACAGCCGCATGGACACCCTGTCCAGCGCGATGACGCCTGGGTAAGCCTTAGAGATGCCGCTGGCTTGGAGGAGCAAGGTTGTGTCAGAAGTCATGAGCGACTATCAGTTGTACCTTCACGCGCACTGTACCGGCTTAGTCCTGCCCGAGCAACGCGTTGATCACGCCTTGCGCACGCTCGCGGGCGTTGGCCTGTGTGAGTGGGCCGACGAAGATGATCACCTCGCCGCCCTCCGGCACGTTTTTGGCGATAAGTTCGCCTGCCTGCCGACCCGCCGCGACGTTGCTCGTGCCTAGGTAGAACAGGCGGTCTGACTCCGGAGCGTCCGAATCGACCGCGATCACCGCAAACTGCTTGGCCCAATCGTTGATGAGCTCGGACTGCGCCGCCGGGTTCACGACCGAGATCGCCAGCCCATCGATCTCCGACATCTTGTCTTCGACATACTGTTTCTGGAGTGCGACCGAGCTTCTTTCGGGCTCGTGGAAAGAGACCTCGGCATTGAATTTTTCTTCCGCCAGGTCGCAGCCGCGGTTGGCCAGTTTCCAGAACGGGTCGGGCAGGTTGGCAACGAAGTGGATGTTGACCCGCTTGGACATGTCACGGTCCGCGTTGTACTCGGGCACCGGCCCGTTGCCTTCACGGATATTGGTGACCTCACTGTTGAATGCATCAACATTTTCCTGCGTGATCACGCGTGTATCGACATACATCAAGCCATTGTCCGGGACGTCGATCTCCTGGCCCCGTACTTTCGCGGCCAGTAATTCGACAGAGCGGAAGCCGAACATGTAAGGGTTTTGGACGATCGTTCCAACGATCTTGTCTTCCTTGATGGCCGCGAGTGTGAGCTCGTTTTCATCAAAGCCGATAATTTTGATCTGCTCCAGCTTGTCACGCGCCTCGACCGCCTGCAGGATAGCGGGGGGGTTGTAGTTGTACAGCCCGACCATCGCGGCGACATCCGGGTTTGTAGATAGCACGTTCTCGACCATCCGCTTGGCGCTCGCGCCGTTGCCCTCATCGGTGCGGATCCAGACCGTCCACTCCACGCCGGTCTCGGGGTTCTTCCGTGTGACGGCTTTGTCCCGTGCCATCTGCCAGGTCACGGGCCCATCGGCGTCGGCATCGCTGTCGGCACCGCCGCCCCCGCAGCCAATCAGCGGGATGAGCAGGGTGGGCAGCAGGAGCGCAAAGGGCTTTAGCAGGCAGGCTCGTTTCATAGTGTTGTTCCGAATGGTCGAGTCGATCTGACGGAGCGGACAGTATAGCTGTAGCCATGCATGGGCCGAAGCCTTTTGTCTAGATCAACGTGTTCGCTGGTCGCTTAGGGCCTTGCCGTATAATGGTGGTTTATGCGGCGATTGGCGGGTGCCTGCCGCGTCTGGGAAAGGGGGCTCACACCATGCCGTTGATCCGTTTTTATGGCCACTTCGCTGCCGCCTATGGCACGCTCTGGCTGGTCATGCTACTAGTCGCCTTCATGTCGCAGTCGCACATCGACGCCGGGCTCTTCGGGCTGCTCGGCTTCCCGATCATTGCCCTGATCTACGCGATCGCCCGGTCAGTCATGTCGGTGCTGCTGGACGCCTCGCTGCTGGACCCGCCGCCGAAGGGCTTGTCAGCGCCCGAGGGCACGGTGCCTTGCGAGCCGTTTGAGTGCGTCAAGTGCAACCACATCTCCCGCGTGGTTACCGAGGACGGCAAGTGCATCCACTGCGGCGCGGTCGTACCCGGTATCAAGCCAGCTTGATCCCGCCGAGCGGTCTGTTTTGATTAGGGTTTTTGCGCTGGCACTACGGCTACTTTTTAACGAATTGGGCCCCCGACGTCAGTTGCTATAATCGGGCCGTGAGGATTCTGCTTTGCCCAATACAAGCCGTTACGCTGTTCCACCGATGATGGTGGCGGTGTTCCTGATTTGAACCAGCTTTGATGAGTGATACGACTCCGAACAAGGCAGACCGTTTCCGCATCCGGGCGACGGCCGTGGTGCTTGTTGTTCTGTTGATCGGCAGCATCTGGAAAGGTGAAGGGATCGATCACTGGCCCTTGACAACTTTCCCGATGTACACGCAGGTTTACGAATACCCGCCAGAGACCGCGGAGCGTTTGTTCCTTGTCATGGTATTGGTCAATGGTGACGAAATAGAGATCGACCCCCGCAGGATCTTCCCGCACGGGCGGTTCAAAGCGGGCGAAGCCATGATCGAGGTGTCGTTCTTTCTGGTTGATAAGCCCAACGCCCGCGAACAATCGAAGAGGACGCTTGAGCGCGTTGCCGAGGAGCTACTCCCGGGCAGAGAGGTCGTTGCGATCGAGGGCCGTCGGCGTGTCTGGGACGTCGACCCAATGGGGAACCCGCCCCTCGAGTTGAACCGGCCGCGTATCGACGAATCTCTGGGTCGTTTTGAAATCGGCAAGGGGGCCAGCCATTAGTCGTATCCCGCAGAACCTCATCCGCCGGCCAGTCGCATGGCTGACGGGGCATGAAGCGAACGCGGCGGGCAGGCTTGGCCTGTTCCGAATCGTGTACTGCGTGTTCTACCTGTTCCTCCTGATCGAATACCACGCGCCGCTGCTTTATGACTTCCCCCGTTTCCTGCAGAGGCGATCAGTCTTCGCGGGCCGTTGGCTCGTCGATCCGCCGTGGATCTTTTACGAGTTGATCGTGCCTTGCCTGGTCGCCTCGCTTGTGCTGTTGCTGATCGGTTTGTGGACCCGGGTCATGACAGCGGTGGTGCTGGTCGTGGGTGGATTGCTTGAGGCCCACCTGAGCGGGGTCGACATGGAGCGGGCGACCGCTTTTGTCATGGCCTACATCCCGCTGTTCATGCTGATCGGCGGCGACTGGAGCGCCACGTATTCGCTCGATGCGCGGCGGCGGCAGCGTGGCAGCCAGCTAGGGGTCGGTCCGGCAGATTCCGGCCCACGCTTTGTGCTGCCGATCCGCGCCGTGATGGTGATGCTCATCTTCGGGTTCTTCACCGCCGCCCTCTACAAAGCGCTGCCGAGTGCGCCGTGGTTCACTCAGGACAATCTTTTCGGGCATCTCACGCTGCAGCGGCGGGTGCGCAACACGCTGGATGGCAACCCGATCATGCCGTTGCCATGGTTGTTCATGGACTACCCCTTGCTTGAAATCGGCATGCGCTGGTTCGTGGTGATTTTCGAGGCGGCGTTCCTGCTCTTACTCGTGGGCGGGCGGATGCGGGCACTGATCTTATCGATCGCCCTGATCTTCCACGCGATCAACGGGATCTGGCTCGGCGTATCGTTCACCCCGATCCTGATCGTCTACTTGCTGTTCATCGACCTCGAGGCGTGGCGGGCTCGGGCCGCGGCAGTCCTTGCCCCGCTCTTCAAGCCGATCCGCAGTGTATTCGACTCGATCAATAACACGATGCTTGTCATCGGGGCGCTGCTGCTTGCGCTCATAACCGGGCTCTTGTGGGAGTACACCCGGCTACCGCAGAGTGTCGTATCGCTTGGCGGGCTCGTCAACATGGTTACTATCTGGTACCCCGTCTTGCCGATAGCGTTGCTCTGGTTCGCTTTCGTGGTCATCGATCTGCTGCGGTCGCTGATCGGCCGCGGTCAAGCAGGCAAGCCGACCCAAGCAACCACCTCATAGTAGCTCCACCGCGATGATCGAGGCAGACTCGTGGTTATTGAACAATCTTATCGCTTACGATAGGTACGCCGTCTCTTTGCTGTCAGCAAGGGCTCTGTTTATTGCCGCAACGCACGCTTAAACGCCGATGTACTGGGGTATGGTGCGGTCTGCGCACATCCTGATCGCATGCGCGGCGGCCCTGCTGGGATTGGGCGTCATCATGGTCCACTCGGCCGGATCGGTCGTCGGCGGACCGGACGGCGCGGTATTGGATTCGACCTTCGGTCCAATCGGGCCGTGGTCGATGTTCGCGACCCGGACCAGCCTGTACGCCGGGATCGCCATCGTGATCATGCTGATCGCGTCTCGGCTCGACGTCCGGCAGATCTTCACCGCAAGGGGCCTGAGCAACCCGCTGCTCATCGCGCTCATGGCCGCGTTGAGCCTGCAGGGCCTGACCCTGATCCCGGGCTTCGGGCACGAGGTCAACGGCGCGTACCGCTGGCTCAAGGTCGGGCCGATCACCTTCCAGCCGTCCGAATTGGTCAAGTGGGTGATGGTGCTGGCCGTGGCTTGGTGGTGCGCGAGGCGGGCGGGGGTGATGCACAAGTTCGGTGCGGGGGCGCTCCCGGGGCTGGTGCTGATCGCGCTGGCCTGCGGGCTGATCGTGGACCAGGACCTGGGCACGGCCGTGCTCGTCGGGCTGGTCGCCGTAGTCATCCTCATCGCCGGGGGCATGCGGCTGTGGGTCCTCGCCCCCGTCATCATGATCGGTGCCGTCGGTATCGTCGCCGCGATCATGGCCGCGCCATACCGCATCAAACGGCTGATGATCTACAAAGACCCCTGGTCGGACCCGCAGGGCGCGGGCTACCACCCGATCCAGTCCCAGCTCGCCTTCGCCGAGGGTGGGCTGCAGGGCAGCGGCCTGGGCCACTCGGTGCAGAAGTACTACATCCCTGAAGATACAACCGACTTCATCTTCCCGGTGCTCACCGAAGAGCTAGGCCTCGCCGGCGCGGCGCTGGTGATCGGCCTGTTCCTAACGATCATCTGGGTCGGCCTGGGCATCGTCCGCGACAGCAAGGACCCGTTCAGCCGGCTGGTCGGCCTGGGCGTGATGACGACGCTGGGCGTCCAGGCCGCGATCAACCTGGCCGTCGTCACGGTGGTGGTCCCGACCAAGGGCATCGCGTTGCCGCTGGTGAGCAACGGCGGCACGGGCTGGATCATGACCGCCGGGGCACTGGGCCTGCTCGCCGCGATCGATAACGCGACGGCGATCGAACAAGCGGAGGCCTCGTCCACCGATGACGTCGAAACCGCAGACGAATCGACAACCATCGAACCAAGACTCCGGTTGACAGGTTGATCGGGCTGTCGGATGAATGGAACCGCAGATGAACGCAGATAAACGCAGATCCGATCCATCTGTCTTTATCTGCGTTCATCTGCGTTCATCTGCGGTTTCGAAATCCAATGCCGATTGGTAAAGACTGTGGAACAGAAACCCACCATCCTGTTCGTTGGCGGCGGTTCGGGCGGGCACATCTACCCCAACGTCGCGGTCCTCGAACGCCTCGCCGAGCTTGGTGTCAACATCGACGCACGCTTTGTTGTCAGTGAGCGTGAGATCGATGACTCGATCTTGAAGAAGCTTGACCTGCGTGGTCACGCCATCAGTGCGCTGCCGTTATCCCTCAAGCCAAGCGGCTTCCTCAAGTTCTACAAGGCGTTCAGGCAAGCCGAGTCGGAGGCCTACGACCTGATCCGCGCGACCGGGGCCAGCGCCATGCTCGCGACCGGCGGGTTCGTCAGCGGCCCGGCACTCAAAGCGGGCGCACGTTCCAGCATCCCCTGCGCGATGGTCAACCTCGACGCCGTGCCCGGCAAGTCCAACCGCTTCACCGCGCGCTACGCCAGCGATCTTTTCAGCGCTTACGAGACCACGCAGCTCAAAAAGGCCCAGATGGTCGGCGTGCCTTTGCGCCAGAGCGTCGTCAACCACGTCAGCCCCGAGCAGGCCCGCCTCTCGATCGGGCTCGACCCGGAGCTGGACACGCTGCTGGTCTTCGGCGGGTCACAAGGCGGGGGCACGATCAATCAGGCCATGGCCGAGCTGGTCAGCCGGGCGACGGTACGCGACCTCTTCCACGGCTGGCAGGTCCTGCATCTAACCGGCGAGCAGGACCTGGGCATGGTGCGCGAGGCCTACAAGAAGCACGGCATCACCGGCCGGGCCGAACCGTTCTGCACGCAGATGGGCCGGGCTTGGGGCAGCGCGACGCTCGCGGTTTGTCGCGCCGGCGCTGGGACGGTCGCCGAGAGTTGGGCCAACGCCGTGCCTTGCCTGTACATGCCGTACCCTTACCACAAGGACGAGCACCAACGGCTCAACGCGTCACCGGTCGTGAACCGCGGCGGGGGGATGCTGCTCAAAGACCGCATCGAGGTGCACGACAACGTCGCCGAACTGATGGGCCCGCTGCGTGACCTCATGAAGAACACGCTCCGCCGCGAGCAGATGCGTAAGGCGATGCAAGAGTCCAAGCCCTTCGACGGAGCGACGTCGCTGGCGAACTGGCTGGTCACGGTGCTAGGGCTGGCGGTGCCGACGAGTAAGCTGCTGCGTTGAGCTTGATTGAAGTTATCCTTTAGGGATGGATCCGGACCTGCAGCCAAACCAGATAACCGACGAAGAGCTGATCGAGCAGATCGATGGTGCACTCGATGGTTTTATCGACCACAAGATGCCGAGTGACCTTAACGACGCGGTCTGCTATGCGCTGTTTGGCGGTGGCAAGCGCATCCGTCCGTTGCTGTGTCTGCGTGCTTGTATCGCGGTAGGTGGAGAGGCCGAAGACGCCTGGCCTGCAGCAGGATCGCTCGAATTGATTCACACCTTCTCATTGGTGCACGACGATTTACCGGCGATGGACGATGATGACCTGCGCCGCGGCAGACCGACATTGCATAAGTATACCAATGAGGCGATGGCGATCCTCGCTGGCGACGCGATGACCGCGCTAGCTTTCGAGATGCTTGCCGTTAATATCGACGATGCCGAAACCTCAAAGCGATGTATCGCTGAGCTTTCCAAAGCGACACGCGATATGATCGGTGGCCAGGTCTACGACACCTTCCGAGAGTTCCCTGAGTCCTGGGGCGACATGACCCGGTTGAAAATGACCCACAGTGATAAGACCGGCGCACTGCTTATTGCATCTGTTCAGATGGGTGGCATCTGTGGTGGAGCGAGTGAACAGCAACTCAAGGCACTTTGGTGCTACGCCCACGCGTTGGGACTGATGTTTCAGGCCGTGGACGACTTACTGGATGTTACCCAGACCACAGAGAAGATGGGCAAAGCAACAGGCAAAGATGCCGATCAAGGCAAGCTGACTTATCCCGGCCTGCTGGGTGTGGATGCTACACGTCAGGAGATTGTGAAGTTACGCAAAGAAGCAATCGACGCCCTGGGTGATTTTGATGAAAAGGCCGAGCCGCTGCGCAAGCTGGCGTGGCGACTGGCGAATCGGGAAAGCTGAATCTGTGGCCAAGATGTGATCTGCCTGGCAGGCTACCTGATGTAATGAACGCCAACCTATCCCTGAACCCGCCTCCTCCCCTACAATAAAGCGTTCAGACGTACTCGCCCGATCTTGACCCTATGGCTTACGACTTGCTCCAAACCATCGCCGGGCCCGCCGACCTCAAGAAGCTCTCTATCAAAGAGCTCAAGGTCTTAGCCCAGGACATCCGCGATGCGATCTGCGACCAGGTCAGCCAGACCGGCGGGCACCTCGCCCCGAACCTCGGCGTGGTCGAACTCACCCTCGCCTTGCACTATGTCTTCGATTTCGGGCCCGAGAACGACCGGCTGCTCTTTGACGTCGGCCACCAGTGCTACCCTCACAAGCTCATCACCGGAAGGCTCGAACTGCTACCCAAGCTCCGGCAGCGTGGAGGGATGGCGGGCTTCCCCGAACCTGGCGAGTCCGAGCACGACCTCTTTTCTGTCGGCCACGCCGGCACCGCCATCAGCACCGCCGTCGGCATGGCACGCGGCGACGAACTCATGGGCCAGGGGCAGCGTAAGATCGTTTCACTCATCGGTGACGCGTCGATCGTCAACGGCGTCGCGCTCGAAGGGCTCAACAACGCAGGCACACTCGACCGCCAGTTCCTTGTCGTACTCAACGACAACGGCATGTCCATCGCAAAGCCCCAAGGCGCGATGGCGGGCTACTTCGACCGTATCCGCGTCAGCCACCAGTACCGCGGCTTCAAACGCAAGAGCCGGGAGATCCTCGAGCGCGTCCCCGGCGGGCGCAAACTCCAGTCGCTCTATCACCGCTCGACCGAGGCGCTCAAGGCGATGCTCAAGTCCGAGCACCTCTTCGAACACTTTGGCCTGACCTGCGTCGGCCCGGTGGATGGCCACGACCTCGACCACCTGATCCCGATGCTTCAGGAAATTAAGGAGATGCGTCGTCCGGTCCTGCTTCACGCAAAGACGATCAAGGGCAAGGGCTTTGACTTCTCGACAGGCGACCCCACCGCGTTCCACAGCCCCAAGCCCTTCAAGGTCAACGGCTGCAGTGTTGAAGTGAAGTCCGGCGGGCGCGCCTTTACCGAGGCCTTTGCCGACGCGATGATCGATCTGATGAACACGGACGAGAAGGTTGTCGCCGTCACCGCTGCGATGCCCGACGGCACGGGCCTGGCGAAGGTCGCCAAGGCGCTACCCAAGCGCGTGATCGATACCGGCATCTGCGAATCACACGCGATGGACATGTGTGCCGGCATGGCCAAGGCCGGTGCTCGGCCCTTCTTCGCCGTGTACTCGACCTTTGCCCAGCGTGCGGTCGACCAAGTCTTCCAAGAGGTCGCGCTGCAGAACCTTCCGGTCCGCGTCTGTATGGACCGCGGTGGGTACGTCGGCGGCGACGGCGCGGTGCACCACGGCTTCATGGACATCGCCATGCTCCGCACGCTGCCTAACGTCGTGCAACTCGCCCCGTGTGACGAGGCGACGCTCAAAGCGGGCCTTAAGTTCATGCACGACTACGAAGCCGGGGCGAGCTTCATCCGCTACCCACGCGACAGCGTCCCCGCTGAGCCGGTGCAGCAGGAAACACCTGCGTTCGAACTGGGCAAGGCCAACCTTGTCCACCCGAGCGAGAGTGATAAGCCCGCCGCCGCGATCCTTGCCTACGGCGTAATGGTCAACACCGCCCTCGCCGCGCTACCCGAGCTCCAGCAGCAGGGCTACGACATCGCGATCTATGACGCCCGCTTCGCAATGCCGATCGATATCGAACTCGTCCGCTCGCTGATCGAGCAGAACGTGCCGATTGTGACAATCGAGGACCACGCCCTCGAGGGCGGATTTGGCAGCGTCGTGCTGGACGCCTGCAACCGCGCGGGCCTGCCCACCGACCAGATCAAGCGCCTGGGCATGCCCAAGGCCTGGATCGGCCCGGACAGCCGTGGCAACCAGCTCACCGAGGCCGGCCTGACGTCCGATCGCCTCGCCAGCGCGGTGCGCGAGTTGATCGATCAACGCGACGCTTCGCCAAGCATCGTGGCCGACCCGATTCCGACGCCTAAGTAAACCCTTCGCGTTTCCGGGACACAAGCCGTATTTTTTCACGCCTATGCCGTGATTGTCACGGTAAGTTGTATATAGAGTATCGATCTCTTGATACTAAAGGGGCCTGCGATGGATTGGACCAATTACTTCTTCCTCAACGAACTCAGTAACCGTCTGGATATCGACAAGGCGAATCAGCGCATGAAGCGGATGCGCCGTCGCATGCTCGATAAGACCAGCCGCGACCACCAACAGGACGCTCGGATCGAGGCGATCGAACAGGAAAACGACCAGCTCAAGCTCATCCTGATCGACCTCATCCAAACCCTGATGCACAGCGGGGCGATCACCGAAGAGCACACCCAATCCATCATTGAGCGTGTTGCTTCGGCAACCCGAGAAGTCCACGAAGAGACCGAGGAAGACCGCCTGGCAGACCTGCAGCAGGCCCTGGGAGAGGATAAGGATGATGCCTAGTCGGGTGTCTGATCTGGATTCGGAAGGTGTTCAAGATCAACTAGGTCTTTAGGGCGTCCGCTTGCGGCCTTATTGGTACGAAGGTCTTTTAATCCGATAACCGGGATCAAGACACCTGCTGCTTCAAACTGGTCTGCATTATTTTTGCAGCGATCAAAATCGACACCCTCGATTGAGGTGACGACTTCAACTTTCATGGGCGGGTCGCCAAACCTGACAATACTTCTGGGGTTCGTAAAAATCGATAGATCCATACCATCGATATCAAAGCCATAACGATCAAATGCACGAATGATGGCCTCCGCATTTGATTGCTTCATAGCAACCCAAACATCCATATCACCAGTCGCACGGGCATAGCCGTGTAGATTAACCGCATACCCCCCGATTAGAAGATACTCAACCTTTTCATCGTTGAGACACTTCAAAAACTCTAGGAATTCTGGACTGAGTAAGACTTCTTCCAAAGCACTGCCATCTTAAGAGTTCTAAAACCCGCAAGCGGTCTAAGTAATTACTTGTTTCAATCCAGCGAAAATCGATACCAGGGTCTGCTCCATCCAATGAAGTGACTTCGACTGCAGAGCGATTGATTCGGAAACCGTTCTGGGGATCGATCGGTGGCATCAACGGATTGTACCCCCAAGCTTCTAAGCCAAGAAACCCGATTCAGCTTTATTTGTGCCCCTTTGGCCCATCGCCACGCAGGTACTTGTCGCGGATGGCTTCTTCAAGGTCGACGCCGTTGATATTCGCAAGCGTACAGAGCCAGGCGACGACATCCGCAAACTCGCCGGCCGGGTCAGAGTCGCCGGAGGTATCCCCACCCTCGCCGACGGATTTGTGCAGCGCGGTGGCGAGCTCGCCGACCTCTTCGACCAGCCACATGAACGTGCCGGGCGTGCCGCGCGCGGCGTCCGTGTCGTGGTAGCGGTCGTAGATGTGCTGCTGGAACGCCTTGAGCGACAGGGGTTGGTCTTCGGGGATCGTCATGGCCCGATGATACCCGACCTACAATGAAGATCAGATGCCTCGTACTTCTCTAACGATCGACGGGATGCACTGCGCCTCGTGTGTCGCACGCGTGGAGAAAGCCCTGCGCACCGTCGATGGCGTCGAAGAGGCCTCGGTCAACCTGACGACCAACCGCGCGGAGATCGATGGCCGGGGGCTCGTCGCGGACCACCTGATCAACGCAGTTAAACAGGCGGGCTTCGACGCATCGCCCGCGGGCCAGACCACAACCGGCATCGTGTCTCAGAAGCGGCGGCTCTTCTCACGAAGCGCCGCGTTTCAACGTGCGCTCATCACGCTGCCCTTCGCCATCGCGGTCATGTATCTGTCCATGATGGTCCACAACGCGTGGTCCCCCCTGGTTCAACTGATCATCGCCTCTGTGCTGATGGTCGTGCTCGGCACGCCGTTCTTCCTCAACGCGATCAAGGGCCTGCGCTACCGCCGCATCGACATGGACACGCTGATCGCCCTGGGCAGCGGGGTCGCTTGTGTCGCCAGCGTGGTGGCGTTTGTCACGCAGGTCTCTGGGAGGACCTTTGAGGGGCACTTCGGCACCGCCGTCGCGATCCTCTGGTTCATCACGCTCGGCCACGCCTTGGAACACAGGGCCCGCCGGGCCGCCGCCTCCGCGCTCGAGAAGCTCCGGCTGCTCGCGCCCGAGCACGCGACCGTCATCCGAAACGGGCAGGAGGCGCAGATGCCGATCAATGAGGTCCCCGTCGGCGCGACCGTCCTGATCAAGCCGGGCAGCCGGGTCCCGCTCGACGGCACGGTCAAAGAGGGCCGGTCCACCCTCGACCAATCGATGGTCACCGGCGAGTCCGAGCCCATCGAAGCGAACCTCGACACCAAGGTGTACGCCGGCACAATCAATCAGACCGGCAGCCTGCGTATCGCCGTCACCGCGACCGGCGGGCAGACGCTGCTCGGCCAGATCGTCGAGATGGTCGAACAGGCGCAGGGCAGCAAGGCCGCGATCCAGCGCATCGCCGACAAGGCCGCGGGTGTGTTCGTGCCCATCGTGATCCTGATCGCGGTTGCGACGGTCCTCGGCTGGGGGCTTGTGCAGGGCGATTGGTCGCGCGGGATCAACGCGTGCATCGCGGTGCTGATCGTGGCGTGCCCGTGCGCGCTGGGGCTGGCCGTGCCGACGGCGATCCTTGTTGGCACCGGGCTCGGCGCGAGCAAGGGCATCCTCATCAAGGACCCCGCCGCGCTCGAGCGGTGCTACGGCCTGACCCACATCATCCTCGACAAGACCGGCACGCTCACCACCGGCCAGCCCGCCGTCACCGGCATCCACTGCGTTGCCGAGGATCTCGATGGCTACGCCATGCTCCGCCTCGCCGCGAGTGCCGAGCGCGACAGCGAGCACCCGACGGCGAAAGCAATCGTCCGCCACGCCGAGCAACAGGACCTCGACATCCCGCGGGCCAGCGGCTTCCAGTCCAAGACCGCAGCAGGCGTCGTCGCCAGCGTCGAGGGTCAGGTCATCAAGGTCGGCCGGCTGTCCGCGCTGCGTGAGCAGGGCGTGGTGGTCCCCGACGGCCTGGAGACCCGGCGAGACAAGCTCCTCCGCGGTGCACGCACCCTGATCGCCGTCTCGGTGGATAACCACGCCGTCGGCCTGATCGGCCTGGCCGACGAGATCCGCCCCGAGGCGGCTGGCGTCGTCGCCGCGCTCAGGAAACTCGGCCTGCGAACCATCATGATGACGGGCGACTCGCAGTACGCCGCCGACCATGTTGCGCGGGAGCTCTCGATCGATCGCACCTTCGCCGAGGTCAGGCCGGATCACAAACGCCAGAAAGTTCTGGACCTGCAGGTCGGGAACAAGTCCGTCGTGATGGTTGGTGACGGTATTAACGACGCCCCCGCGCTCGCCGAGGCGGACCTGGGCATCGCCATCGGCAGCGGCACGGATATCGCAAGGGACGCCGGGCATATCGTGCTGCTGGGCCACGACATCAAGCAACTGCCCGTGGTGATCAAGCTCGGCCGAGCCACCATGCGCCGCATCGTCGCCGGCCTCTTGTGGGCGAGCATCTATAACATCTGCCTGATCCCGATGGCCGCGACGGGCCTGATGCCCCCCATGGCCGCGGCGATCGCGATGTCGCTGAGCTCGGTCAGTGTCGTGGTCAATGCGTTGTGGTTGAAGTGGGCTTGGAGGGGTTGAGTTTTGAACCGCGGAGGCGCGGAGGTCGCGGAGAAGAACTAGAGTGACAGAATGTACTGCATTCGGTGCCATTATCCGTTGTCTCAGATTGAATCAGATGCTTGTCCTGAGTGTGGGCAACAGTTTGACCGCTCTAACCCCCAAACTTATCTAACTCAACTCGAAAACGGTTGGCGATGGGAACTCTTTGTGGCCGCCATAGCTCTTTGCTTGGCGTGGTTTACCTATCCTTTTCGAGTTAACTGGATTTATTTTTCAAGCTATTTTTATCCGTGCTTTGCCTGCCTTGCACTGGCGATTGGGATGTCCATTTCTGCTTTTCGTCGAGGCTTTTTAACGAATCGAGTATTGGCCGCTGTGATCCTATCATTGAGCATGCTGTACCTGCTTTTTATCCTAGTAGAGTTAACGTGAGTTATGATTTGAATTGATTTTGCCTTCCTCCGCGAACTCCGCGCCTCCGCGGTTTAAAACCAAACCCTCAAACCAAATCCAACCAAGCCTCCGGCAGGACCTCCAGCCAGAACCGGCCGTTGCTCTTCTTAACGTAGACTTTGCAGTCGTAGACAGTGCTAAGCGTTTCGGGGTTGATGACCTGGTCTGGCTCGCCCGCGGCCATGAACCTTCCTTGTTTCATCAAGAGCACTTGCGAGGTTCTTGGTGAGAGCTCTTCGACATGGTGTGTGATCATTAACAGCGCGGGCGCATCGGGCTGGCTGAGCAGCTGCTCGATCGTCGCGAGGACCTGCTCCCGGCCGCGTAGGTCCAGCCCGGCGGTCGGTTCGTCGAGGATGAGTAGCTCGGGCCTGTGGACAAGCGCACGCGCAATGAGGGCCCGGCGTTGTTCACCCGTCGAGAGCTTGCCCAGCTTGTGTTCGAGGCGGTGGCCAAGGCCGACGTTGCGCAGTAGGTATCTCGCGTGTTCGACTTGTTCATCTGTTGGCTGTTCGTACAGCCCCACGGACGCGAAGTACCCGGTACAGACCGCCATCGTCGTGCTCAGCGCAGCGTCGACCACCGCGCCGGTGACGTGCGCGAAGCCGTTGTCGGTCGTTGGGTTGACCAGGCCGATGCGCTTGCGGAGCGCGAGGATGTTGGTCTGGCCGATGGTCTGGTCGAGCACGGTGAGCCGGCCCTGCGTGGCGAACATCGTGCCTGTGAGGCAGCGGGTAAATGTCGTCTTGCCGCAGCCGTTGGGCCCGAGGATCGCCGCGGCCTGGCCGCGCTTGACCTGGCACGAGATGCCGTTGAGGATCGTGGTTGGGCCACGCTTGACAACCAGACCTTCGCAATCGATCGCCAACTCGCTTGCATCGAACATGTGTAGACTGTATCAAGCATTGCCAAGAAACATGTCTAAACAGCACGAAGCGTATTTGAAGCAGCTGACCAGCCTACCCACCGGGGCGGGTTTGGAGTCGCGCGTGATCGAGTGGATCGAAGGGTGGGCGAAGGGCCGCAAGACGATCACGCTCACCCGCGATACCTACGGCAACCTGACGATCAAACGCAAGGGCGCCCGATCGACCAAGCCGATCTACTTCACCGCGCACCTGGACCACCCGGCGTTCGCGGTCACGGAGGTGCTCGACCACGGCAAACGTATCCAGGCGGAGTTCCGCGGCGGGGTGCACGACGCGTACTTCGAGGGCACGCCCGTCGCGCTGCATCTGCAAGGTAAGAAGCCCATCCACGGCAAGGTCGTTTCGCTGGACCGCAGGCGCTCGGGCCCTCTGCTGCAGATCGTGACTATCGAACTCGACCGCATCGCATCGGTTTTGCCGGGCGACCTGCTGACCTGGGCGCTGCCCAAACCCAAGGTCATCAAGCGATTGCTTCATACGCCCGCCTGCGACGACCTTGCGGCCGTTGCTGCGGCGATCAGTGCTTATGAGAAGCTGCTCGCCAAGCCCAAGACGATGGGTGATATTCGGCTGCTCTTTACGCTGGCCGAGGAGGTCGGCTTCGTCGGCGCGATCGGGGCGGCCAAGAACGGCAGCATCCCCAAAGGCGCGACGCTGGTCTGCCTGGAAAACAGCAAGAGCATGGTCGAGTCGCCCATCGGCGGCGGCCCGATCATCCGCGTCGGCGACCGGATCAGCATCTTCGACCCGGACCTCACAGCCCGGCTCGCCGCGGTGGCAGAGCAGCTCGCAAAGGAAGACAAGGCCTTCAAGTTCCAGCGCAAGCTGATGCCGGGTGGCGCGTGTGAAGCGACCGCATTCAGGACCTACGGCTACCTCAGCTCGTGCATCTGCCTGCCGCTGGGCAACTACCACAACATGGACGAGTCGAAGAAGCAGATCGCGCCCGAGTTCATCTCGATCGACGACTACCACATGCTAGTGCAGCTGCTCGAAGCCGTCGGCCGGTCGTTGCCAACGACCCGCGCTAAGCATGACCTCCGCGAGCGTCTCGATGGCCTGTTCGAGCGTCGCAATGACCTACTGACCTGATTCCTGTTCAGCCCCGCTCCAAGCCGCGCAAGACGCGCAGGTGATGGCGCAGCCCTTGCGCGGGCTAGCCTTGCGCGGTGCGACTTCTGCGGGGTCGGCGAAGATTGCGCCTCAACGCCTATTCTTTTAAATCATTTTTCATCAATAACTTGCGTATAGATTTTTGCAGGTGATCTGGGTTCTCCGCGCATGGCATCGGCGTTGCCTTTGCTTTGGCACGCGGTATCCCCCGCTTGTGAAACCGATGCAACCACCGACCGACAACCCGAGCGCCGATCAAGCCCCAAGGCTGCTGGATATCGTCCGTTCGGACGGCAGTGAGGGGCTCGGCACAGCCATGCTCCGCCTCGCGCACATGGCGGCGGCGCAGCACCGGGCGAACGCTCGGCCCAAGCGCGTTAAGCCGTGGTCGGATCTGCAGAAGATGGATCTTTTTTTAGTCAAGGACGCGCCTGGGCACGGAAGCCCGGCGATGACCCGTAGCGCCCAGGAATCCCAACGGGATGCGGGGCCGGTGACCACGGAGGGTGACCGATGAACTACGGGCTGTACCTGTCCGCTTCGGGCGTCATGGTGAATGCACATCGCCAGGACGTCCTTGCCAACAACCTGGCGAACGTGAACACCGCCGGCTTCAAGCCCCTGTTTACGGATGCCCGCCAGCGACTTCCGGAGAGTTTAGAGGACGGGCCGGTCGAGTTTGGCCTGTCCAACGCGCTGCTGGATAAGCTCGGCGGCGGGATCTTCGGCAAAGACCAACGTGTCGCGTTCAATACCGCTGCGCCGGTCAAGACCGATCGTGAACTCGATGCCGCGCTGACCGAGGACAACGCGTTCTTTGTTGTGCAGCACACCGACCCGCGTACTGGGATGCAGGACATCCGCCTGACCCGGGCCGGGAAGTTCTCGACCAACATCCAGGGCGAACTCGTGACCCAGACGGGCGACCGTGTCTTGAATGTCAACGACGAGCCGATCGAGGTCGTTGGTCGGCCCGTGATCTCGCGGAAGGGTGAGATCGTGATGTTCGAGGGCGACACGGAAGTCGGCCGTGAGCAGATGCAGTTGGCATCGGCCGACCTTGGCTCGCTCCGACCTGCCGGCAAGAACCTGTTTGAGATGCGCGACGGAGACAGCCGGCAGCCGATCGAAGAGCCCGTGGTCTTGCCCGGCCACTACGAGTCGTCCGGCACCAACGCGATCACAACCATGATGGAGATCGTCTCGGCGACTAAGGCCGCCACCGGTAACGCGCGGATGATCCAGTACCACGACCAGATGCTCAACGCATCGATCAACACATTTGCAAGACTCGCATAGCGACCTTCGAAACAAGGTGATTCAAGACCATGGCCGTAAACGCACTCCACTCCGCCGCGACAGGGATGAACGCGCTCTCTACCGAGCTCGATGTCATCTCCAACAACCTCGCCAACGTGAATACGAACGCGTTCAAGGCGTCGCGCGTCAACTTTGAAGACCTCTTCTACCTGCAGAAGCGGCAGCCCGGCCTGGAGAGCGGCGCGGAAACGACCCCGGTCGCAGGCCTGCAGGTCGGCCTGGGCACACGCATCAGCAACACGCAGTACGACTTCAGCGGCGGCTCGCTTGTCGAAAGCCCCGGCGACTTCGATATGGCGATCACCGGCGAGGGCTTCTTCCAGGTCGAGATCCTCGAAGAGTTTGGAGGCGGCATCGGCTACACCCGCGCGGGTAACTTCGCTCCGAACCGGGATAGCGAGCTGGTCCTCGGCAACTCGGACGGTGTCCGGCTGGCTGACGGCATCACGATCCCCACCGATGCGCGGTCCTTCAATATCTCGTCGGATGGCATCATCACCGCCATCATGTCCGACAACACCGAGCAAGAGGTCGGGCAGATCGAGCTGCACACGTTTGTGAATAAGTCGGGCCTTAAGTCCATCGGCGGCAACATCTATGTGGAGACCGAGATCTCCGGACCACCGACCCCGGGGACCCCGGGCGAGGGCGCGATCGGCACGATCACACACAAGTTCCTGGAGACCTCCAACGTCAGCCCGGTCAACGAGCTTGTCTCGCTGATCAAGACCCAGCGGGCGTTCGAGATGAATAGCCAGACGATCCAGGCGGCGGACGAGCTGCTGCAGACCGTTGGCAACCTCAGAAGGTTCTAAGCACTGACTGACTAATCGTGGCCGCGGGCGGAGCCCAAAGCCTTGGAAAACAAGCAGAAACAGGCACGGAGGCCTAGCGATGCGACGAGACGAACCGGCAACGATGATGCACCTGATCCGACCTATGCTGCTGCTGATGGCGGCCGCCATGCTGCTGCTGATCGCGGAGAACGCCAAGAGCGACTCGCTGCGGGTGCACGATGTCGCGGGCTCGGACGGCCCGGAGATCCTGCTTTCGCACGTCGCTGAGCTGGGAGGCGACTACGCCAATCAGTACGCCGATGTGGTGGTCGGCCGGTTCGTTGCGGACGAGTCGCGCATCGAGATCACGACGTCGTCGATCCTCGAGGCGATCCGTGAGGAGGGGGCCAAGCTCGGTCTCTTGGACCTCAGTGGGTTCACGCGCGTCACTGTGCACCGCACGTACAAGAAGCCCGAAGCCGAAGTGTTGCCCGCAGAGAATCAGACGCCGGTTGCGAATGTCGAGTCGTCGAGACGCGGCGAGCCTGTCACGGTCTATACGCCGACCACGGTTAGGGCCCTGATCGAGCAGACCATCGCGAAGCGTATCGGCATGAGCCATCATGAGCTGAAGATCACCTTCAGCGATCGTGATGAAGCGCTTTTGGCCAAGAGCGCGGTGGCGGGGCGCTACGAGGCCGAGCCGATGGCCGAGCCTTCGCTTGGCGCGGTCACGTTCAAGGTCACGGGCTACCACGGCACGCAGCCGATCGACAGCGGTCAGAAGGTATCCGTCCGCGTGCAGCAGCGCGTCATCGCTGTAGTCGCTAATGACCGGATCAGCCGGGGCGATCTGATCCACCGGCGGCAGGTCCGCCTGCGCGAGGTGCTGATCGATGATGTCACCCAGCCCTTTATCAGCGACACGGCTCTGGTCACCGGCCAGGTCGCGGTACAGACCATCCAGGCGGGCGGCCTGCTCACGTCCCGGTCGGTTAACAAACCCACCGTGGTGAATCGGCGCCAGCGCGTTGCTGTGGAGCTGAACACCGGTGGCATCAAGATCACGTTTAACGGTGTCGCCCAGGCCGAGGGCGCGAAAGGCGACACCATCGAGGTGCTGAATCCAAAAACGGGCCAGCGGTTTAACGCCACGGTGACCGGCCCGGGCAAGGTCGCCGCGGGGCAAGTGATCGAAGAGTAAGGAAGCCAAACCATGATGAATCTACACAAATGGATCGGGATGACAGTCTTCAGCGCCGCACTGCTCGTCGGGCAACAAGCCGTCGGGCAGTCGTCGTCGCTGTACGCGACGAACGAAGAGCAGATGGACGCGGTCGCCGCCCAGCGGTACCACCAGCCGCTGGACCGCTCCCGCAGGGCGCTGCCCGATGTCCACCCTGACGTGCCGCGTTTTAGTGCGTATGTCAATATCCGTCCAGAGCCACGCGAGTTCATGCTCAACGACCTGATCACGATCATCGTCCGCGAGTCGTTCGAGAGCGAGATGGACGCCGAGAAAACCACTGAGAAGAACTCAGAGCTCAGCGGCGGCATCACGCAGTTCCCCAGCCTGACACTGGAAGACCTGCTCGACCTGCGGGTCCGGCAAGGCGAGACGGGCCCGGCCCTAGTTGACCTCGGTTTCGACCGGTCTTACGAGGGCGAGGGTGAGTACGAGCGGACCGAGTCCATGACCGGCCGGGTCCGCGCCCGCATTATCGATATCAAGCCCAACGGATTGCTGGTCCTCGAAGCACGGCGGACCGTGATCAACGATGGAGAGCAGTCCGTACTCGTCGCTACCGGCAACTGCATGCCCGAGGACGTCTCCGCCGACAACTCCGTCCTCTCGACGCAGCTCGAGAACCTGTTCATCGACAAGCAGCACTCGGGCGACCTGCGTGAGTCCGGTGAGAAGGGCTGGCTTACCAGGCTGTTTGACGCGGTGTTTGATTTCTAAGCCTTGGCACCGCGGTTGCTCAAAGCTGCTGGATACCCCACGTGTTTCAAGGACTGAAGCACGCTCACACGAAGGATTCGAACGATGCCAATCAAGAAGTTTGTCAGCCTGTTGATCCTGGTCTTGATCGTGTTCCCTGCCGGCGCGACACAGATCCGCAGCGTCGTCACGCTCAAGGGATCGGAGGAGAGCGTGATCAGCGGGATCGGCGTTGTGGTCGGGCTCAACGGAACGGGTGACGGCGAGTTCGGCCCGGCGCACCAGGCGGTTTTAGCCGCGATTGCAAGGAATCTTGACGCAACAGCTACGCCACAGAACCTCAGTGACGCCGACAGCATCGCGCTGGTCCACGTCAGCGCAAGGGTGCCGGGCGAGGGGGTCCGTGAAGGGGTCGATCAGCTCGATGTCACCGTGGCGACGGTCAACGACGCGGAGAGCCTGAAGGGCGGTGTGCTGCTGGACGCGGTGCTGTTTGCCCCGGGAAAGAACGGCCGGGCGTACGCGGTCGCTGCCGGGAACATCGTGCTTGAGGATGAGGAGGGCAACCCCCGCCGCGCAAAAGTGAAGCGCGGTGCGCATATGGTGCGCGATGTGCCCTCGATGAACCTTGATAGGTTCAACCAGATCACGTTAGTGCTGCACGAGTCCAAGGCCTCCTGGCAGCTGGCCAACTTCATCGCCGAGGCGATCAACGGCGTGATGGTCTTGGCGGACGACGGGGACCCGATCGCCCGAGCGGTAGACCCGAAAAACGTCATCGTGAAGGTCCCTGACGAGGCGCTGCCGAACTTATCGAGCTTTATCACGCAGATCATGGGCACGACGATCGACTCTGAGATCGCCAGCGGCGGCGCGAAAGTGACCATCAACCGTGATAAAGGAACGATTGTGATTAAGAAGGATGTCGAGATCTCCCCGGTGATCATCACGCACAAGGGGATGACGATTCAGATCGTCGATCCCGAGCCCGAGCCGGACCCGAACAACCCGGAGGTGCGCAACGTCGACTTTGCGGTGATCGATCCGGACAACCGCGGCGGGGCGGGGCTGCGTCAACTGCTCGATGCGTTGAACACGCTCAGCGTCCCCGCCGAGGACCGCATCACGATCATCGAGACGATCCATGCGTCCGGCGACCTCCACGCGGAGCTGGTCTACAAATGATGCAGGCCCCCCCTAGTTTGGATTTGGCGACCCGGCCTGCTCAGCGTCTGGACACTCGCTACACACAGGACCCCACTGCAGCACCGGTGTTCAACGGCATGCTCGACCGCGCGTACAGCGAGGGCATGGGCGAAGAGGCACAGCTGCGCGAGGCCGCCGAGAAGCTCGTTTCGACCACGCTGATCATGCCGATGTTCGAGCGGCTGCGCAACGACCCGCTGGCGGTGAACCTGATGCACGGTGGTCGCGGTGAGAAGATCTTCCAGCAGCAGATGGACCAGATCCTGTCCGACCGCATCGCGAGCGCGTCGAACTTCGACCTGGTGGACTCGGTTTACAAGCAGCTCAACAGCGCGATCAAGGGTGAGGCGATCAACACCAATGGCTGATATTTTGAACAAGCAGATCCCGGTGCTCGAGACCGTGCTCAAGCAGCTCACGGAACGCCACGAGCAGTTGCTGACGCTGATGAATCGCCAGCGGGAGTCACTACGCCTCGCGGACCACCACGGCGTGTCAGAGTGCTCGCGCTTGGAGAACACGCTGGTGCAGGCGATCGGCGATCTGGAAAAACGTCGGCAGGAGCTTGTCGCGCAGCTGACCCAGCTGGTCGATCCCAAGGCGGTCCAGCCGATGCGCATGCGCGACCTGGCCGAGCGCTTACCCGAGCCGTCGCGCGGCCGGCTGCTGGTGCTGCGTGAGCAGCTGCGCGGGCGGATCACGCAGGTTAAAGAACAGTCGTCGGTGACCCGGCGAGCGACCGAGGCGCTGCTAACCCACATGACGGGCCTGGTGCAGACCCTGGGCAACGCCGGCCGGGCCGCGGGCTATGCGCCGGCCAATCAGTCCCAGCCCGCTGTATCGCAGACCTACGGCACCTTGAAAGTAACGGCATAACACGGCGACGACCGTGCATGGACACCCGCTATGGCCCTGACCCCTTCACTCTACATCGGACGCTCCGGCCTGCTCGCGTCGCAGGCCGCGATCCAGGTGGCGGGCAACAACCTCGCAAACATCGCGACCGAGGGCTACCACCGCAACGAGATCGAGCTCGCCGCGGTCCGCGCCAACGAACTGCAGCGCGGGATCTTCCTGGGCAACGGTGTGCAGATCGCGTCGATTACCCGGCAGGTTGATGAGGCGCTCGAAGCTCGCTTGCGAAATGCGATCTCCGATGAAGGCGGCAGCCGCGTCGCGCAGGACCTCTGGTCCGAGATCGAGGCGATCGAGAACGAGCTGTCCGAGATCGACATCTCGACCCGGATGGGCGAGTTTTTCAACGCATGGTCTCAGATCGCCAACAACCCGCAGGACCTCTCGCTGCGTACGCTCGCGATGAAGCAGGCAGAAACACTAAGCGACTACGTCACCTCGGTGCGTGGCGAGTTCTTGAACCTGCAGAAGCGGATCGACGACCGGACCGCGAATGCCGCCAACGCCGCGAACGACCTGCTCGATCGTATCGCACAGCTCAACGAGTCGATCGCGCTGCAGGAGGGCGGGAGCATCACCGAGGCGGCCGGCCTGCGCGACCAGCGCGACCTGTACCTCGGCCAGCTCGCCGAGCTGATCAACATCTCGATCAACGAACAGCCCAGCGGCGCGATCGATATTTTTGTGGGCTCGCTCCCGATCGTGCTGGGCAACGACAACCGCGGCATCGCGGTCACGACCGAGTCGACCGCGGACGGCTTGACGACGACCGTTCGGCTCGCAGAGGACCGCAGCCCGCTGGATATCAAGAGCGGTGAGTTGGGCGGTCTCGTTGAGTTCCGCGGGGTCTACCTCGAGAACGCGATCGACGTCTTGGACACCTATGCCAACGCGATGATCTACGAGGTCAACAAACTGCACAGCCAGAGCCAGGGTTTAAACCTGCTCGACTCGGCGCTGGGCACGACCGAGGTGGTCGACACCACCGTCGCCCTAAATGATCCAGCCGCGCAGATCCCCTTCGAGATCGTCAACGGCTCGTTCCAACTGAGCGTGACGCAGGTCTCGACCGGGCAACGCGTATCGGAAACCATCCGCGTCGACCTGGATGGGATCGATCCGACCAACGACACATCGCTGGATGACCTCGCAGCGCAGATCGATGCGGTGGCGAATATCTCGGCGGTAGTCACGAGCGATGGCCGACTGCAGATCACCGCCGATGCGCAGGACTTCCAGTTCAGCTTCAGCGACGACAACACCGGCGCGATGGCGGCATTGGGGATCAACACGTTTTTCACAGGCAAGGACGCCGCCGACATTGGCGTCAACCTCGACCTGGTCGATGACCCGCGCTACATCGCGGTCGGCCGGGAGCACCTTCCTGGCGACAACCGCAACGCGTTGGCCATCGCCGCGCTGCGTGAGACCGGCGTCGAGACGCTCGGTGGGCAGAGCCTGCCCGGCTTCTGGAACCGTCACATCGAGGACGTCTCGATCCGGACCGCCCAGGCGATCGACCAGCTCAACGCCGACTCGGTCGTTAAGGAAAACCTGCAGGTCCAGCAGCAGGCCTTCTCCGGCGTCAACGCGGACGAAGAAACGATCGACCTCCTGAACTACCAACGCATGTACCAAGCCAACGCGCGGTTCCTGACCGTTGTCGACGAGCTCATGCAGACCTTGATTGGAATTGTTTAAGCCTTAGTAGACCACGATGTCCACGATCAGCCCCCTCCTATCCCGCACCTCGAACCTGATGTCGAGTGAACTGCTGCGCAGACGGCTGCAGGAGACACAGCGCGAGCTGCTGCAGGCTCAGGACCAGGCGTCGACGGGCAGGATCCTCAGCCGGGGTTCGGATGCCCCGGCGAGTATCTCCGCGGTGCTGTTCCTCAACCAATCCAAGATCGAACGCGAGCAGCAGAAGCTCAACCTCGAGAACGCGCGCGGCGTACTGAATCTCGGCGACGCGGCGCTCCGGGACATCACCGACATCCTCATCGAGTCGCAGCAGGTCGCGTCCAGCCAGATCGGTGTCGGCTCGGACGCGGTGACGCGATCGACCCAGGCCGAGGTGATCGACGCGGCACTCGACGGTGCGCTCGAAGCGGCGAACCGGCAGTTCAACGGGCTGGCGATCTTTGGCGGCAACAACGGGCCCAGTGATGGCAACGCGGTATTCGAGTCGTTCCTCGGCGGAGTCCGCTACACGGGCGGGGACGAGAGCTTGAAGAACGACGGCGGGGCGTTGACCGATCTCGAGTTCAACAGCAACGGGCTCGAGGCATTCGGCGCCTTGTCGTCCCGTGTCGCGACACTGGTTGATTTGGACCCGCAGGCCAACACGCAGGTGCTTTTGCGCGATATCGATGGTGCGCGCGAGCGGGGTTACGCGGCAGGCGCGATCAACCTGACCGTCAACGGTGTGCCGACGGTGGTCGATCTGACGACCGCAGACTCTCTGGACGATGTGCTCACCCGTGTGAATGACGCGATTAACACGTTAGACCCGGCCGCGGGCTCGTTGAGTCTGGGCCCGGGGGGGTACACCCTGAATGCGAACGCGGGGAGTACGGTTACGATCGCTGATTCGGCCGGCGGAACCACGGCGGCGGACCTTGGTATCGCGTTGACAGCGGCCTCAGCCTCGGTCGCGGGTGGCGACCTGAACGTGAAGCTCAGCCAGCGGACCGAGATCAGCAGCTTCGCCACGCCGATCGATTTCGCAAGCGGGCTGGAAATCACTCAAGGCGAGAGCACCGAGATCGCAGACTTCTCCAGCGCGACGACCGTGCAGGACCTTCAGAACGTCATCGAGTCACTCAACCTCGGCCTCCGTTTGACGATTAACGATGATGGCACGGGCCTGGACCTGGTCAGCGAGGTCAGCGGGATCGAATTGAGCGTCGGTGAGAACGGCGGCACCACCGCGGAAGACCTCGGCCTACGCACCTTCGGCCAAACCACACTGCTGTCGGACTTCCGCAACGGCATCGGCGTGCAGACGACCGGCGCGGGTGAGCCAGACCTGGATATCACGCTGAAGGACGGAACGAACTTCACTGTCGATCTGTCGGCCGCTTCGACCGTCGGCGATGTCATCACGCTGACCCAGGCCGCTGCGACCACCGCGGGTGTCACTGTTGGTGTTGACTTCGACATCGCGCTCGCGGCGACGGGCAACGGCTTTGTCGTGACGGACAACACCGTCGGCGGCAGCGACTTCATCGTGACCAATGCGGACCAGAGCTTCGCGGCGGAGAACCTCGGCATCAAAGTGAACGCGGGTGTAGGCACATCGATCGCCGGCGCGGACCAATCGAAGGTACGCGTGGAGAATATGTTTACTCATTTACAAGAATTAAGTACTGCTTTACGAAATAACGACGAGGCTGGCATCACGCTTGCTGGTAGCTCCCTCGAAGATGACATCGATTCGATTGTGTCCGCGAGGGCACGGGTCGGTGTCCAGGCCAGGCGGGTCGAAGACCAGCTGACCCTGACCGAGGATCGCGATATCCAGGAGCAAACCATGCTCAGCCAGTTACAGGATGCGGATCTAACGGAAGTGTTGACACGTTTTCAGCAGCTGCAGCTGCAGCTGCAAGCATCGCTGCAGGTTGGTTCGGCCAACCAGCAGCTGAGTTTGTTGGACTTCTTGCGCTAGGGCGCAAGATATGCGCGGGCCAGGCCAAGCAGCCGGCCAAACCCGCGCAAAAATGACCGGCGGTTGGAGCCGCCGCCCGCGACAGGATGTCCTTGGCGGGTTTGGTAACCAGGATGGACCGGGCTGCAGAGGTTGATGACGATGAA
>JBCCYY010000003.1:0-107172 GCA_039188575.1 Planctomycetota bacterium
GAAACTTTCAGATTCAGGCTATCGAATACCCGCCAGCTGTCAGGCGTGACAAGCTGGCTGAGGCTTAGGACCGAGCATTCATCGAGCTCTTCATAGCCTCTATCGGAAACTTAAGCTTGCCCTAGTCAAATGTGAATCGTTTGCTGTTTTGGCCAATTGCTCCCTCCCCGGCTTCGCCTTCGATGAAGTATTCATGGGCGTGCCCGTCTTCGCTTTCGGCATAGACCGCGTGGAGCTCGGCGTCGTTGCCGAATTGTTTCTTGAACGCCGCGAGGACACGCTTCGGGACCTTGTCGATCGGGATGCCTTCATCCTCGAAGTCTTCCTCTTCAAAGTCTTCATCATCGAAATCATCGTCGTCGAAGTCACCGCGCTCGGCGTCGCGTCCTTCTGGACGTTCGAAACCGCCGTTGCCATCGGATTGGAATGATTTGTCCTCTTCGATGGGCAGCAGCTCATCATCCTCGGCCGCCTGAACCCAGAGCGGTACGAGAGCCTGGGGCAGCGTGGCGGGCATGGCCGGCGAGGCAGTAAGGGCGGCTGGCGCCAGCAGCGCGGCACCCAGCATCAGACTCAATCGGATCGATCGTACTCCATTCGGCATAGCGGGCTCCTGTGCGGGTTCATTCGGCTCGGGGGGTGTCCACTAACTTAGTGCCTTGTCGCGCGGATCGGTTTATTCGCTTGCAGAAGATCGATGGCTTTCCCACGGAAGGCCTTGGCGGGTGTAGGGGGTGTTTGACGTTCAGCTTCGTGGTTTTCTTCTTTCAGAAGGGGGGGTGTGATGTGCGCACGGCGTCAAGGCTGCCAACCTTTGTTTGACAGCCTTGGCCGTCGCGTGGTGGGTTTCGCTTGGCTCTACCCGCCCTGCTCCCCGTACAACCGCATCAGCTGCTTTTTGCCGGGGTACACGACGGAGCCGTCGGCGGTGATGATGTGGTTGTTGCCCTGGTCGAGCACATCGTCGCTGGTGCCGAGGTCGATCGCGGGGCGTTGGGGTTGGCCGGTCTTGAAGTCGAGTACGTGGTAGCGGTATCGGTTGCCTTCACGGCCCATGCCGATGGCGGCGAGGCCTTGAGGTGTGTGGGCGATCGTGGGGACGCCGTTGAATAGGATGTCTTCGTTGATCCAGGCGAGGTTGAAGGATCGGGTGTCGGGGTTCCAGTCGACGCGTTGGACGCCGGTCGGTGGGGTGGCGTCGGGCTTGAAGCCTGCCCACTGGGCAAGGACGATGCTGTTCCCGTAGGCGGCAGGCGAGTTCTCCATGGTGAAGCCCTCGCCGTCGGGTGTCGAGCGCGGAAGCGGGAAGACGGCGGCGACGCGGCGGTCCAGCGTGAGGTCGGGGTCGTCGGGGTCTTTGATCGGTTTGTGGTCGGCAGGGATATCGCCGCGGAAGAAGGCAACGAGACGATTCTTGGGTTCGTGGCCATCAACAAGGACGACGACGCCGGTGTCTGGGTCTCCGAGCAGCGTCGGCGTGGTGCCAGTACCGGTCCCGGGCTCGCCGCGAGCGACTGCGATGGCTTCGGGTAGCAGCTTCTTGGATTGTTCTTCGTTCTTCTCGTAGCCGGGCCCGCGCATATTGTAGGGCGAGGTCCAGGCGAGAGAAAGCTTGTCGCCGTCCCAGTCGAAGGCGGATAGCGCGACCTGCGTGCTCAGATAGACCCGACCCGTTTCATCGACGGGGTAGCTGTTGTGGAAGACGGTGCCGACGCCTTCGAGATCGATCGCGGACTTGACCCGCCCCGCTTCCAGGTCGACGGCAATCATGGCGGGCTTGTCGGTCAGCGCGATGAGCGCACCGTCGTACGCGATGGCGAAGTGCGACGAGATCTTGTCATAGCGTTCTTCATCAATCGTGATGCGCTTCACGACCTCAAGCGGGGAGTCTAGACGCTTGCCTTTGTCCGCGACGATGGCATAGCGGTTGTGCTTGCGTTCAGTGACAACGGCCGAGTTATCGGCAAGCACAGCGATGGTCCAGTCGAAGTCGGTCCACTTGCGGTCGAGTTCCAGGAGGTGGACCGCACGGAGGCCTTCGGCGTCGATGACGTACTTGGCGACGCCGGGGAAAGGCGTAGAGAGCAGGGCCTGCGACCCGTCGGCCCCGGGGGCCCGTGCGACGGTCCATGGCGAGACGTGCCCTTTGACCCGCCGCCAACGCGCGAGGTTATTAACACGCTCGATCTTGTCCGGGTCGATGGTCGGTGAAGTAGCCGAGGCGGTGGCGTAGCTGTTGGCGTGGTAGATGGGCCAGGTGCTATCTGCGAGCGCGGGGTTCATCGGTGGGGCCGCAGCCTTGCCTCCACCGACAACCGCGGGTGCCAAATAGCAACTCAACAAGAATACGATTAACAAACGGCTCATAGGCAGGCTCTACCAGGGGGTACCGGATCGTTTGCTTGAGGTTGCATGCCGACTCCATGGATAACTGGTGTGCCGCATGCCTGCAGTGACGCCCGGTGAGGGATGGCGTAAGCTCATGATGACAGAGTCGTCTTAAATATATCGAAACCAATGCAGTAAAGGATTAATCCATGTCAGGCAACGAAGCGGAAGCACCGGACCAGGCAACCGGTGGCGAGAAGAAGCGAGACACGCCGGAGTATTCGGCTACCAACGCGATTATCGGCGCGCTCTTTATCATCGGGCTCATTGTGTTCTTTGCGACCGGCGGTGTGTCTCGTTGGTTTGGCGGGGGCGCGGGTGGTGCGGAGGAACTGATCACGGAACTGGCCGAAACCGTGATAGAAGATCAGTACCACTACCAGCTGTTTGAGATGAATCGGCCGGGGCGAGTGAAGGTGACTGCCGAGGTTTTGAATGGCCCGCCGGTAGAACTGATCATGCTGACCGAGCGTGGCTGGAACACGTGGCAGACGGTTGCATCGAGCGGCGCGTTTACCGCCGATACGGTTGAGATCGTCCCAGACCTCGGCGTCGGTTCGCTTGCGACAA
Source organism: Planctomycetota bacterium (assembly GCA_039188575.1). GTDB lineage: Bacteria > Planctomycetota > Phycisphaerae > Phycisphaerales > Phycisphaeraceae > JAHQVV01. The sequence goes on from JBCCYY010000003.1 coordinate 2,959, forward strand.
CGTTCGAATCGGGCTGGGTCCGCCTGGACAAGGGAACGTACTGCGTGATGATCGACAACACGGACTACGGGCAGACCATCCCGCCAATGAATTTCGAGGTGGACGAGACGGAGGTGCGTCTGACTGTCATCGCAAAGTGAGTTGGGATGTGGGGTGCCGGCGCTCCGCTCGCGATGCTTCGGTATCACTCCGCGTCTGTGGTGTAGTCCTTCCAGACCGCGTTGAGCTGTTCCGCGTCCGGCTTGCCGTCGTAGGCAACAAAGCGGAATTTGGATACGTAGGGGTCGCCTGGCTTGATATAGAACTCGCCTGCGACCATTGGGGCAAAGCAGAAGTAGGACATCTTTTCGTGCAGGCGGACGGGTTGGGGGCCTTGGAAGTTGTCTGGGTGTGCCATGGCGGCGATGCCAGCGGTTTCGCCGTCGACGTCACCGAAGAGCGCGACCCAGTTCGGCCGGGTGTGGTTACCCTCGGCCTGGCTCTTGCCCTCGCTGGTGAGCATGGCGTCGCCGTTGCTCCAGCTGGCCGGACCACGGATGCACATCGCGCCGTACTTGTGTTGGCGGATCTTCAGGGGCTTGTCCGTCGCGCAGGTCTGCACGGACACAAGGTCGAAGATATTGAGGGTATCGTGCTCGACGCGTTTGATCGTCCACGTCTCGTTGAGCGCCGTGGTGTCCTTGTGATTGCCGGTGATGATGACGTGGCGGAGCTCGACCTTGATCGTGTCGTCCTTGGCCTGGATCGTGCTGACGTGCTCGATCTTGCCCTGCTTCTTGTGGCTATTCCAGAAATCGACTTTCTGGCCTTGATATTCAGCCGAGGTCCACGCAAACATCAGCGCGTGCTGGTGCGGGTGGTCGGCTGGGAAAGGATCGGTCACGACCCGGCCCTTGGGCGAGTAGACCGGGTGGATGAAGCCGCTGCGGCCGTACCATGGGGCGTCCTCGATCGGCGAGGCGACAAAGCCGGCGTTGTAGGTCGCGATCGGACGGTCGCCTTCGGACAGTGTTAGCAGTTGTTTGCCCTCGTCAGCATGTACGCCTTGGCTCGTGAGGAGCAACAGACAGACGGCGAGATAGTGTGTTTTGCTTTTGAGTCGACCCATCTGTATCTAATTCCTTTGTTGAATTTCGATGTAGCAGTTTATCACGCACCTCGATTTGCTGGTACTTTGCATCTATGAGTAACACACTCCATACCGCCCGGGCATTCTTTGAATGCCTGTGAGTCTGGGCAGGGTTGGGAGACCTGCGCGGAATATTGCAAAAACGACGTGGCGTTTTCCTGCCAGGCTGGGGACTTGACGGACGTGTCGACTGTGCGGAAGTACGCCGAGTGGATGGCCGGTATGAAGACGCCCGTGCCGGACGCAGCTTTGAGATCAAGTCGATCACAGAGGACGCGACAGGCGGTTTCGTGATGGCCTTTGCGGTCTTCACCGGCTCACACACCGGGCCGGGCGGGCCGATCAAACCAACGGGCAAGGCGGTCAAGACCGACTACCTCTTTGTGATGCAGATGGATGACGGCAAGGTCGGCAGGGTTACCAAGGTCTGGAACGACGTCAACGCGCTGCCACAGCTCGCCTGGTTATGACTGTGACGCGCCTCACGGCTTGACTCGGTCGTTCACCAGATCGGGCTTACCCGCTTCGTTCTGGGGGATCCATTGAGATAGCCGCTTGACCACGACCGCTAAGTCGGTGTCGGTATCGACCTGCTTGATCAGGTTCTCAAACTCGTGAGGGTCGTTGACACGGTCGTACAGCTCTTCACTGCCATCCGCATAGCGTGTGTAGCGATAGCGATCGTCGACCATGCTGTGGTTGTGGGCGTAAATCGTTGTGGTTGCAGGTCGCTGCTTCTTCTTGGCGGGTTCAGCGAGCCACGGTAGCAGACTGAGCCCATCGAGTTTTTTGTCTGAAGGTTCTGGCTTCAAGCCTGCCACCTCGATCAACGTCGGATATACGTCCAGCAACTCGGCCGGCTGATCGCAGCGCACACCCCGCGGTGTGCCTTTCATCCGCTTGGGTGGAACGATGATGAGCGGTACGCGCGTCGAGCGGGTCCACAGCGTCTGCTTGGCGACATGGTTTTTTTCGCCGAGGTGCCAGCCGTGATCGGACAACACGACGATCCAGGTGTTGTCGGCCATATCGCTCTTGTCCAGCGCATCGATCACTTCACCTAATGCGCCGTCCATCGCGCTGGTGCAGGCGAGGTAGGCCTGTGTAAGTATGCGGAGGTTTGCCTCGGTCTCCATCGACCAATCCGCGGCGGCCTGGAATGAGACACGGCTGCTGATGCGTTTTGCAATCTCGGGGAGGTCGTCCATGTCGCCGGGCTTGACCGCGTGCAACAGGACATCCGCTTTGCTCGGTGCCGCGTCAAACCACTTCTGCGGCGCGAACAACGGCAGGTGCGGGTTGTAGAAACCCAGCGCCATAAAACGCGGCTTGCTATCGGGCGTGACGCGCTTAGCGACGTTGCCGGCGGTCCACTTGGCGATGCGTAGATCGGTGTAGCGCTCTTCGGTCTCGGGGTAGATGCCGATGTCCCAGATACTCGGCTTGGCAACCTCCGGCGGGACGATCAGTTTCTTCGCTGGGTATGGGCCTTGATTCGTTTTGAAGCTTGGTATGCCGCCTAACGGCTTGTTGTTGCTGCCGTGGAGGATCTTACCCGTAACAAAAACGTCGTAGCCCGCCTGCTCGAAGCGTTTGGTCATCCATGGCACGTCTTTACCGGGTTGTACGACACCCTTGGCGTCATACTGCGTGCGGTTGCCATAAACCCCGCTGGTGGTAGGTCGCAGGCCGGACATAAAACTTGTTCGCGAGGGCCGGCAGATCGGCGCCTGGCAGTGTGCGTTGGTGAACAATACGCCGCGCTCGGCGAGCCGGTCCATATTCGGCGTCGAGGCTTGCGGGTGGCCTTGGCCGACGAGGTGGCCTTCCCCGTCGGGGGCATCGCGATCGGTCAGGCAGCCGATCCAATCGTTGAGGTCATCGATGGAGATGAGCAGGACGTGATCCCGGGTGGCGGGCTTGCCGTTCTGCCGCGCGAGTGCTGGTACCGATAGCAAACACGACATCAGAGCCATCACAAGCGGGACGATGACTGCCAGATCGATCTTGATGGTGTCCTTCATGAAGGAAACTGTATCAACAGCGGCGGCGTGCGATCAAGCTTAACCCGAGCCCGAGCAACGCCAGCGAAGTTGGCTCGGGGACTTCGATCGGCGTGCCCTCGATAACAGTGAAATCGAAAAAGTCGGCATTCGCAGCGCCGCCGGTCCAAGAGCCGATCGGTGGCAGGCCCAGTGCGTCGCTTCGCAGGAAGAAAGAGACGAGCAACTTGTCGTCTCCGTTCCAGTTGGCGAATTCGCTCGCGATGAAGGTGGTGCTGTTTGTCGGGGCCAACGGATCGCTGACACCCAGGCCCTCAGCCGCGCCAACCGTCACGTTGCCCGTATCTGCGTCATAGGAAACCGTGAGTGAGCCCGAGTAACTGGCGGCGGGTGCGACAGAGAGCAATAGGCTTTGAGTTCGTCCCAAACCGTCCGTCAACGCCCCCGCGTAGCCGGGGATGGTCCCGAACGTGCCGGAATGCCCCACGGCGAAGCCGACTCCCACAGAGTTCGTTCCCGCGCGATCCTCACCGATGCCCAGCCCGATCCCGACGAGGCCGTCCGGGTTGGCCAGGTCGAGCGTGAATTGCATGCGGACGGTGAAGTCTTCCGTGGTCGAAAAGTAGTAGCCGCTGGTCGCATCGTCGATGGTGTTGGCGTTGACGGAACCGTATCCGATGTCGAAGCCTTGGTTCTGCGGGACGCTATCGATGAAGTTGAGCTGCGCGAGGTTCGGGTCGGCCGTGCCCGTCATCGCATTCAACTGGCTAGCGGTTGCGCCCGGGGAATCGGTGTACAGGTCCCAGTTGGTCAAGTTCTCGATCTGTGCTGTTGCTGGAATCACCAGCACACAGCAGATCGTGGTGGCTGACAGGCTTTTGAAAAGCATTGCATTCTTCTCCTAAGACTTTGCTCTTGCGAAGCGTATCACCTTCCAGAGATACGGGCCAGCCTCTTGTCTGATATAGTCGCAATCGTCAATTTGGGTCATCATTCACATCAATGATGGGGAATACAAGCGATGGCAATGGTTACGTGTAAGGAATGCGGCAAACGGGTCAGCAACTCGAAGAAGGCCTGCAAGTACTGCGGAGCGAAGATCAAAAAGAAAACAAGCATCGGGCGGATTATCGCCACAACTTTTGCGTTCCTGGTTTTCATGGGCTTCATGGTCCCGCTGATCATTAATACGATGCGTGGGCAAGGCCTGCTGTCACCGGCCGAGGTCGCCTCGGACACGCAGTCCATCCCGGCGGAGAAGTTCTATTACTTTAGCTTCGATCTGAGACGGCCTTCCAAACTCAGTGTCGAGGTCGAGAAGTTGTCAGGGCCAAACGTCGATGTCTACTTCCTGACGGATTCGGCTTACAAGACGTTTGAGCAGAACACACGGATGATCCGGGGCACGCCCGTGAAGGCACCGTTCCAGTCCACGCTGAGCAAGGAGGGCTTGGCAGGCAAGTTCGAGTCCAATCCCAAGCAACTGGGCAAGGGGCGGTATCACCTGATCATCGACAACTCTTCGTATGGCCCGACTTCACCGGGCGGAGCATCGGCGCGGGTGTCGTACACGATCCTAGCCCAGTAGCGAAAGGCTATTCCGCGGGGACTTCGGCGATACCTGCCGGTGGATCATCGGCCTTGCGTGGCGGCAAGAGATCGATCGTCTTGTTGAGGACGGCCGGGCCGTTGGACTCACGCACACCGCATCTCAGCGGGAACTTTCCGATCTGATCGCCGACGTCCCGGAACCGGATGCGTCGCGACACGAACTCGCCCGGCGCGATACCAGGGATGATGAGTTCTCGCCGAGCGTGGCCGGCTAGGCCCGCAAAGATATTGAGCGACTGCCGTCGGTCCGCGGTGTTCGTGATGGTTAGCGTCACGATGGCATCGATCGTACCCGGCGTTTTGCCGGGCTCGGCAATGACTGCCGCGTCAAAAGACACGCCCTCCAGTCCAAGCTCCATCGGAGTGGTCAGCGTCACGTTGTAGTCGTCCCCTACATTGAAAACGAAGTCAGCCGTCAGAGCTTTGTAGCCGCCGTTCTCGTGGATCGGGAACCGCATCGCGATTGGCACCTCGGCGGTATCCCCCGGTGCGATTGAGAGGTGCTTGCGCTGTGGTTGGACCGTCCACTTGTCCGGGCCCATGAAGGTGAAGGGCCCGTTAAGCGTTCGGGGCCACGGGTTGTGGACCTTCAGCGTCCGCCGGTGTGCGATCTGCAGCGACTGTACGAATGGGTCATCGAGAACAAAGCCCGCCCGGAACAGCGCGAGCCGTGGGTCGATGTTGCGGATGATCGTGGGTGTCTGGCCGACCGACAACGTCTGCTTCCCGTCCGTGGTCTCCAGCGGCGTCACATTGCCGAAGGGGTCGACCACAACAGGCGACTCACCAAGGTACAGCGAAACCTCGGCAGGCTCGGCGTCGGCCTTCTCGTTCCAGACCAGGACCATCCCGCCCTGCTGGCCATCGAGGATCATCGCCTTGAGCCCAGGGCCCAGCGGCATACGACCGATGACGCGCTGCCCCTCGAGTTGTCGGGTTAGGTTGATCCAGACGCCGAGCACGGGGTCCGGGGTCAATGCGGTGTGTCGTTCGTAGGCGTCGGTCCAGGGCTTGTTGATCCCGATCCAAGCCACGTCGTGCTCCCAAGCGTGGAGGACCCGAAGCATCAGGTCCGCGATGCGTCGCTCGTGAACCATGTCGATCGCGTCGGCTAACTCGATGTCCAGCCGGACACGATCGGGCGGAGTAGGCCAGTCGGCCATGGCGTCCGCCAACCGCTCGGGCACGATCCCCTGCGGCCAGGCGACGGCGTAGCGGTCGAAAGGACTCAGGTCACCGTCCCGGCTAGGCTGGTCCAGCCGCCACGGCGCAACAAAGCGCGGGCTCGGGGCGAGCAGGCGGACGCCCCTGCGTGCAGCCTCCAGGTCGGCTTTCAGGTCTCGCGCGAGGAACGCCTGCGGATTTGAAGAACTGCCGACCTGCCACAGGTTCAGGCGCTGACCCAGCGGCGAGAGGAACGGCTTGGCGTAGTCCTGCCAGAGGTCGTTGGGCTGAGACAGGAGATCGAGCGGGTCACCAAGGTCGACATCCGCCTGGGCCGCAAGTTCAACCGGGATCGGCCAGAGGCTCACGACCATCTCGCCACGCTGCACGATCAGGTCGCGCGCGATGGGCTCAAGGATTTGCGCGCGCTCGGCGGTCGTTTCGGGCGTGCTACCGCGCTCCCACCCGCTGACCAGCAGCGAGGTCAGGCCGCTCTGCTCCATTAGCTCCGCGATCAGGGGCAGGTGCCCGTTCGGAACGTCTTCGGCCAGCAGCTTGAAACGCGCACGGTCATCTCCAGCTGCCGATTGCCCAGGGGGCAGCCAGAGGAAGCCCGCGAGCGTCCGCGCGACCTGCGTGCGCTTCTGGTTGTTGCTGTTGACCTCGAAGATCTCAAGGTCCGCCCAGTACCAGCCATAGCGGTCCCCAAGGTCCGGCGTCCAGGACCAGCTCTCTTCCTCGACCGCGTCCTCATCGGAATCCACGACTTCAAGGCGGTGGTTGTAAACCGTTGTGGAAGAGTAGAGCCGACGCCCGGTTAGATCGCGGACACGCGCACGCAGGGTCGGCTTGGTGGGCGCTTGGATGACATTCGTGCGGGTATCGGTCTTGATACTGACACTGGGCAACTCCCAGACCGCGACATCATCGAACCACGCCCCACCATGGATATCGGCAGGCACGACCTGGTTCAGGCCGATCGGGTCGTCGTAATCCAGTCCGGGCTGGAGGATGTGCAACTCGATCCCGATGCTCGCGGCGTCCGGGTAGTCACCGATGAGCTTGATGGACGCATCCATCCATTCGCCTTTAGTCGTCATCGGCTCGGAGCGTTTGATGCTGGCGGCGATAGGCTGGCCGTCACGATCGACGAAGTAAGCCCGCATCTCGGCCCACGCGTGCTCAAGCTTGTCGGTGTAGACCTTGGCGGTCACGCGGTAGTCGCTTTCGGGCTTGACGTTGACCGCGCCCTGCTGGACGAAGGCCCCGGTGTTGCCGCCGCTCATCGAGAGCTTCAGGCTGAAGTCACCAGAGTGCTTAACCGTATGATCGAAGGCCACCTCCGCGAAGCTCGGGTAGCCCAGCCGGGATTCGAGCGAGTGGTTCAGCGGGATCTCGTGGAAGCGCTCGGTTTCGCCGATGGCCTTGCGACCGATGACGTACCAGTTGCGGGGCAGCAAGTTCTCGCGAAAGCCGATCTTGTTCCCGCGGTCGTCGGTGTCCTCGAAGTCGTAGAGCTTCTTGAGCCGGTGCGAGACCTCCGCGACCTGAGCCGAGGCGGGCAGCGCGACGAGACTACACAGCGTTGCAAGGATTAGGCACAGCAATAGCGAGGATGATCGCTTCACAGCACTGTTATCGGCCAATCATGGCGCCTTCAAGGAATCCAAACCACGTTCAGCAGGTACTTAGAGCGCCGCGAGCCGCTGGGCCCGGTCCTGCGCAATAAGTGCGTCGATCATCTCCTGCAGCTCGCCGGTCATCACCCGCTGCAGGTTGTAGGACGCGCTGAGCCTGTGGTCGACGACCATGTTGTCCTTCCAGCGGTAGGTGCGGACCCGCTCTGACCGGCCGCCCGTGCCGATCATCGCGCTACGGTTCTCGGCACGCTCGGCGTTGATCTCTTCCTGCCGCTTCTCATACAGCCGAGCCCGCAAGAGCTGCCAGGCCTTGTCCCGGTTCTGCTGCTGGGACTTTGATTCCTGCATCCGGACCTCGATGCCCGTGGGCTTGTGGATCAGGTGCACCGCGGTGGCGACCTTGTTCACGTTCTGTCCGCCCGGGCCCTGCGCGGTCGTGACATGAACATCCACCTCGCTCGGGTCGATCGTCAGCTCCACATCCTCCGGCTCGGGCAGAACCGCGACCGTGCACGTGCTGGTGTGGACTCGCCCCTGGGTCTCTGTCGCCGGCACGCGCTTAACGCAGTGCACCCCGCCCTCGTAGCCCAGCCCCTGCCAGACCGCCTCGCCGGTAACCGACGCCATCGCGTGGCGAAGCCCGCCCTGCTCACCACCTGCGCTCTCGAGCATCTCGATCTTCCAGCCCCGCGACTTCGCGAACGACTCGTACATCGCCAGCACCTCGCCGGCAAAGAGAGCCGCCTCCGCCCCACCCGTTCCCGCACGGACCTCGAGGATCACCGAACCGACCGCGGCGTCGTCCGCCGTGACCAACTCGCTGGCGATCGCCTCAAGCAGGACGTTGCTGGCGGCTTCGATCTCGGCGACCTGCTCCTTGGCAAACGCGACCATCTCCGCATCGCCACCCTCTGCGATGATCGCGTTGGCCTCCGCGAGATCGTCTTGCTGAGCCTTGTACTGCTGATAGCGTTCGACGATGCCCGACAGCGCCGCCCGCTTGACGCTGATACGGGTCGCGGCCTTGTGGTCGGAAATAATCTCCGGGTCGTTGAGTTGCTCGCCCAGCGCTTCGTACTGCTGGGCCAACTCATCAAGCTTCACGATCAGGTTGGGGTTCGGGTCGGCCATCGCTTATCCTGAGACCTTCTCAACACCCTTGCGCATCTCTTCGAGCCAAGCCTGGTGGGCTTGGACCATTGCTTTAACACGATCGGGCTGCTCAGCCGCGAGATCATTCTTCTCGCCAAGGTCTTCATCAAGGTTGTACAGCTCGGGCTTGTTCTTGCCGCGCATGACCAGCTTCCAAGGCCCCTGCCGTATCGCGTGGTTGTTGCTATGCACCCAGTGCAGTTGCCGCTTATGTACTTTGCCAGGGTCGAGCCTTGCGATAAAGTCAAGCCCGTCGATCGCTAGATCATCTGGCATTTTTCCATCGACGATTCCAGCAAACGTTGGAAGCAAATCCATGCCAATGAACGTGGTATCACTTTCCAACCCAGGCGTGATCACCGCAGGCCAACACCAAACCATCGGCACCCGGTGCCCGCCCTCCCAGACCGTGCCCTTCTGGCCACGCAGGGGGCCAGCCGAGCCGCCGTAGCGCGGGGCGTGCCCGTTGTCTGAAGTGAAGATCACCAGCGTGTTCTCGGTCAGCCCGTGCTTTTCGAGTGTCGCCATCACCCGGCCGATCCCTTCGTCCATCGACTCGATCATGGCCTTGTAGATCGGCTTGGGGTGGTCCGGCACCTCACGGATCTTCTTGCCCACCTCACGGAAGCCCTTGTCGTCCGGCCCCTGCATCGGGTAATGCGGCGCGCCATGGGCGAGGTAGAGGAAGAACGGCGTGCGGCTGTCTTCCTTCTGATGCTGATCGATCCAGTCAACCGCACGGTTATTGATAAGGTCCGTCACATAGCCATCGACATGCTGCAGCTTGTCGCCGATGTACCAGTCCTTGCGGCCTTCCTGATCGATCTTGTGGAAGTAGTCGACGTTGCCCGAGACAAAGCCCTCGAATGTATCGAAGCCTTGAAGATGTGGGCCGAAGCGCTTGATGTCGTAACCCAGGTGCCACTTGCCGTACATCGCGGTCGCGTAGCCGGCGTCTTTCAACACTTCGGCGATCGTGACTTCTTCCAGAGGCAGGCCCACTTCGCGGTGCCGCGCTGCGGTAATCACGCCCTCGACGCCGGTGCGCTGCTGGTATCGCCCGGTCATCAGCGCGGCACGCGTCGGGCTGCAGACCGCGCCGTTGCTGTGGTAGTCGGTGAAGCGGATACCGTTCCTGGCCAGCGCATCGATGTGAGGGGTGTTGACATGTGTCGCACCGTAGCACGACAGATCGCCGTAGCCCAGGTCATCGGCCATGATAAGCACGATGTTGGGCTTGGGGTCTGCCGAACTCGTAAACGCGATCAGCAGGCAGACGATGCAGGCGGTAAGACGACTCATGATGAACTCCCGATTGGCTCGGCGCATAAAACAGCCGCGTCGATGAAACGCGGCTGCACAGGATTCAGCGTTGCTACTTCTTCTTGAAATAGTTGCCGGCGAACTTCTTCTGGAACTTCTCGACCCGGCCGGCGGTGTCGAGAAACTTCTGCTTGCCGGTATAGAACGGGTGGCTCGCGGACGAGATGTCCACCTTGACCAGCGGGTACTCGTTGCCATCGTCCCAGGTAATCGTGTCCTTGGTCTTGACCGCGGAACTCGTCAAGAATTTCTCATCGGCCGAGACGTCGTGGAATACGACCGGGCGGTACTGTGGGTGGATGTCGGATTTCATGTCGGTTTCTTTGGCTGGGGTCCATGGTTTTGGGCTGCTTTGGTACAGCCACACCTCGTCCAAGCGAGCCGAGTAGTATACCCAACCCACATCCGCCAACGCAAGCCAAACCGACGCCCCATGAAGATTTACCTCAACGGCCAGATGCTTGATGACGACCAGGCCCTCGTTTCTAGTCAAGATGCGGGCTTTCAGCACGCGGTAGGCCTGTTCGAAACCATGTTTGCCACACACGGCAGGGTCTTCCGGCTCGAGCAGCACCTCGACCGGCTCAAGCGGTCGGCAGCGGGACTGGGGCTGGCCGCCGATATGGACACCGGCCCACTGGCAGATGCGGTCAACCAGACAGTATCGGTTAACGGTCTGGAGGCCGCGAGGCTGCGTCTGACTGTTACGGCTGGAACACTCTCGATGCTGCGTTCGAGCGACGGGAACGAAGCGCTGCAGGTCCGCCAGACTATTTGCGTGCAGCCCAGCGAGCCGACTAACTTCGCACAGGGCTACTTCGACCGGGGCGTGCGCGTCCGGCTGTACGGCCAGGCGGCGAATCCTTTCGACATCACCGCCGGTCACAAGACGCTGAACTATTGGGCCCGCCTACGCTCACTGCGACAGGCCGCCGCGAGCGACTGTGCCGAGGCGATCTGGCTGAGCGTGACCAACCACCTCGCCAGCGGCGCGGTATCGAACCTGTTCCTCGTCAAAGATGATGAGCTCTACACGCCGATCGCTCGCGGCGAGGAAGTGCCCGAGGCACTGCCCGCCCCGGTGTTGCCCGGGATCACGCGGCAGGCCGTGATCGACGCTGCCGAATCCATGGGTATCCCTATCCACAAACAGATGCTGACCGTCGAGGATCTGCTCGACGCGGACGAGGTCTTCCTGACCAATTCGAACTGGAAGGTGCTGCCCGTGGTCGCGGTCGAGCAAAAAGATATCGGGGATGGCCGGGTCGGCCCTGTTACGAGCGACCTCCGTAAGGCCGTGCTCTCAATGGTCGAGGAAGAAACAACGAAGTGACCGCAGTCACTACAGGGGCGGGAGCCCGCGCTCTTTGCGTCGCTGCTGCATCATCTTGAAGAACTCTGACCCGTAGCCCATGGTTTGCGGGTCGCCCTTGTCCAGCCAGTCGTACATATTTTTCTTGTTCTCTTTCTCTTGTTCCTGGCCTTCCGGCGTGTTGCGTTTCGCCATTTCGTCCTGCATTTTCTGTTTGGCGGCGGGCGTTTCCATCATGTTGATGAACATGTCCAGCATCGCATTGCGGGCATCAACATCCATCTCCGCAAAGGCCTTGAATTGGTCACGCATCCTGAACTCGCCGGCACGCATCTTCGCGTCAGGGTTCTCTTTTAGAGCCGCCCATAAGCGTTTCCGGTCTTCTTCACTGAGCCCACCACCCATCTCGTTCATGCGTTCCTGGTACGGCCTTTTCTGTGACTTTGTCAGGCGCGTGTATCGCGGGCTCTCAATCAAGCCTTCGACATCCTCGACCGACTCGGGCATCGGCGGCGGCGTGCGGAGCCAGGCCTGGTAACCCCCGATCGAAAGGGCGGTGATCGCGAGGACTGGCAGCAGCAGCAGTTTGATGGTTTTCCCATTCATGGATTAGCCCTCCACATTGATGACATCGACACGGCCGTCCAGCCAGAGGTTGTTCCGCCGCAGATGCCGCGCGGGGATTTCCAATGGCTCGTCCTGCCCCTCGATGTCGGCCGAGGCGTTGTCGAAATCCCGGCTGAGGATCACCTGCTCCTCGGAGACAAAGCCCATGCGGATAAAGATGATGTCCTTGGGCCGCTGCCCGGAGAACATCGAGACGTAGTCGTAGCTGGTGCCGCAGAGGTCGTAGACGATGTCGTCATCGGGGCACCGCCAAACCGCGTTGGTCTTGCCCTCCTCGTTGGGCAGGTAGTCCTCCATCGCAGCAGGGAACGACGGGTCGGTATCGATGCTGACGAACGGCTTGGGCATGTAGCGGGCAGCCGGCAACAGGTCCTTGAAGTCCGTGCGGTGTGCTTGGACGGCGATGCCGATCTGCCTCAGATTGCTGGCGCAGGTCGTTTTTTGCGCAGCCGAGCGCACACTAGCGAGCACCGGCAACAAGATACCGACGAGTACGCCAATGATCGAGACCACGACCAGCAGCTCGACGAGGGTAAAACCGCGGTTTTGAGAGGGTACAGGCATAGATAAAAAGCGTTTAGAAGTACTTCTTGACACAGCGTACCGTGGAACGGGCCACGGGTTGCAGGCGTAAGCTGAGATTGCCGTTAGGCCTGCTCGTAACGCATCACCAGGTCGAAAAGTTCCGCATCAAAGCTGTCCGCGACACCAAGGTCCTTGACCATCGCGAGGCGGAGGCAGTCACACGACAGCTGGCAGTCCGGGTTCGACTCCATCGACCGCCCCATGCCTTCGAGTACGACCAGGCCGATGGGCAATTCGTCGCATACGGTAGCCAACTGCGGGCTGATCTTTGTCAGGTCCATGAGGGGTGCCCAGTTGCCTGACTCGACCAACCGGAGCTGCTTGCTGGCATCGGCTTCGCGTATGGTTGCATCGAAAGCCGCCACGCGATCGATGAGACCGGTCAGTTCATCGTGTGTTACATCGTTCAGCGACGGTTCAGAATTGGCGGATAAGACGACCTGTGTGCCCTGCCGAAGTAGGTGGCGGGCCAGCGGAATCATGCCCAGTACGACATCCGGCCCGGCGTTATCGACGAAGAGCACCGCCGCCTGGTAGGGCTTATCCCTCAAGCGAGCCGACCACGCATCCAAGGCGTCGTACCGCCAGGGCCGTGGTTTGAGCTTGGCCCGCACCGCACCGAAGTCGACCGTACCCGCTTCGAACATCCTCTGGGTCTGCTCGGCACCCATGTCGAAGATATTGCCCGCGAAGACGCCTTCGATGATCAAACATTCACGCTCACCATATGACGCCGCATCGAGTTCCTTAAGCAGCGAAGGGAGTAGTAGCAGCGCCCGCTCGTTCTCAGCCTGCTTGAGCAGGCGGTACGGGTCAGCGATCCCGGCCTCGCGCAGCGCGTCTTCCCGGTGCCAGCAGATCGAGAGCACATCGAGCCGGCCAAACGCCTTGGGCCTATCCGTGACGGTGCCAAGGTAATGGGTAAACCGCTGATCCGCCCGCTCGCAGGCGCGCCCCGCATCCATACCGCGGTCTTCCGCCTCACTCCTCGCGTGCTGCAACAACGAAGGCCACTGGTTCCGGAACACACCTAGCCAGTAGGTTCGGCGCTTGGCATCTTTGCCCAGGTCCCACGGGCAAGCGACGTAGGCCGAAGGGTCTGCGAGCAGTGGGAACACCGCCGAGTCGTTGTGGGTCTGCGCAGTGGGCATCGCTAGGCCTGGACCAGTGTCGTGCTGGCGAAGTTTTCGAGGATGCGTAGGCCGACACGTTGCGACTTTTCCGGGTGGAACTGGGTCGCCCAGACGCTGCCGCGGTGGACCGCCGAGCAGAACGGGTGCCCGTAGTCAGTGGAGGCGGCGAGGTCCACAGGGTCATCAAGCTCGCAGTAGTAGCCGTGGACAAAGTAAGCGTGGTCACCCGGCGTCAGCCCTTCGAAGAGCGGCGTGCCAGCTTCAAAGCGGATCTCATTCCAGCCCATATGCGGGACCTTGATCCGGGCCAATCCCGCCCCCGGGTCTTCGTTAAACCGCAAGACCCTGCCGGGGAGGATGCCGAGACCCCGAACGGGATCATCGGGCGAAGGGGCATCCTCCATCGAGGAATCAAACAACAGCTGCATGCCCAGACAGATGCCCAGCATCGGCCTGCCCGACTCGACGTAGGCGTGCAGCGGCTCGACCATGCCAAGGTCGTGCAGGAGCATCATCGCATCCGCAAACGCACCGACCCCAGGCAGGATCAGACGCTGCGCGGACGCGATCTGCTCGGGCGTATCGATCACCTCGGCCTGTGCGCCTACTCGCTCGAGCGCTTTCTGTACCGAGCGGAGGTTGCCCATGCCGTAATTGACGATGGCGATCATGGGGTGCCCGCGGTGTGCGGCTCATTCGCTGAGGACAACAACAATCTCAACACGCCGGCTGGCGGCTTTGGAACCCAGCGTGTTCGTCGCGCCGAAGCCCGCGGCGTACATCCGCTCGGCGTCGATGCCCTGCTGCTGCAGATAGCGGTGAACCGAGGCCGAACGCTGCAGGGAGAGCTCGAGGTTGTCCTTCCAGCCGGACTTCTTGATCGGGTCGGTGTCGGTGTAGCCCTCGACACGGATCGTCTTGCCGCCGTACTGCGACTTGAGCACGCCGGCGACGTCCGCTAGGGTCCGGCGGGCGGTCGCCTTGAGGTCGACCTTGCCGGAGGCGAAGAGGATATCGCTGGCGACACGGACGGTGACGAGGTTGCCCGATCGCTCGGCATCAATGTCGGGGATGCCTTCAAAGCCGGTGTCGCGACCCGCGTTGGTCGTTGGGCCCGATGGTCGGTCCGCACGTAAGGAGGCGTTGTCTTCGAGCAGCCGGGAGACCTCGCTGTTGGCCAAGCCGAGGTCAGCGAGCAGGGAATCGTTGGCCATGCGGAGGCGGTCGATCTCGGCCTGCGCCTCTCGGTTCTGGTCCATCAGGGCGTTGCGCTCGGCGATCGAGCGTTGGCAGCCGACGGAGGCCAGGCCAATCAGGACGAGCAGCAGCACAACCGGTTGTTTGATCATGTGGGGGGGCATTGCAAAATCCTTTCGCAAAGGGGTGCAGCGGCTCAGCCGCCTGTGGTTGGACAGACCCTCGTTAGGGTACAAAAAGTGGTGGAACGTCGCTGGCCGGGTTTCCCATCAGCGCGTCATAAATCCCAAATAGATCAACGCGATCACAGCCCAGGATCAGGATGATTAGTGCCCCGCCGGCAAGGTACGGGCCATACGGGATCACACGGGCCACACCCTTCTTGAGCGCCGCAGCGATAGCAAGCGCCGCGGTCACCAGGATCGCGAGGAACGGCGCGATGAAGATGGATAGGAAGACCGCCTCGTGCCAGCCAAGCACGACCCCGATCGCTGCGAGCAGGTGGACGTCGCCCAGCCCCATGGCTTCCTTGTTAAACGCCAGCGTGCCGAGGATGCGGGTGACCCAGATGACCCCGCCGCCGACCAGGTACCCGAGCGTGCAGCCCGCGAGGACGTAGTACCAAGGGGCCTCAAGGAATACCGGCTGCTCAATCATCCCGCGAGCAGCGACGAAGTGACCGACGAGCATGCCCAGCAGCGGGAAGCCGACAAACATGCATTCTTTCAGCGCAACCCTGCGCGGGTGCTTGAGCGGCGGAAGGTCGCCGTTCTCGTCGAGTTCATCATCGTTGCACTCGCCCTCGAAGCTGTCGGGCAGGATGCCGAAGCGGAGCAAAACGATCGCAATGATCAAACCAACCGCCCCGCCCCATGCGACCATCGCCCCAGTCGGACCGACGAGCGGGATGAATGGTTCAGGCAGGAAAGGCATTTCTCTGTACGCCGATGCGACTACATGAAAAGCGGGTAGGCCAAAGTAGACTGCGGCAGGCAATACGATAAGTCCCGCTAACGCGATAACCCACGTAATGCTCAGCGGGATGATGTAGAGCTTGGCATCGATCAGTGTCGCTGCGATCAGGCATGAAATCATGACGAGATAAACCATGAAGACTGGCCAAGTTTGCGCGAATTCGAAAAAGCCAATTCCGCCGATTGGCGGCCGCCAGCGGACCATGTAGAACAGGAAATAGCTGCCGGCAAACAGGATCGCGGTGAGCAGCTCGACCAGCGGGTACTGGACGCTGATGGGGGACTTGCACTTCCGGCACTTGCCGCGCAGCCAGAGCCAGCCGAGGATCGGCACGTTCTCCATCTTCCACATCGATAGCCGGTGACCACACTGCGGGCAGCTCGACGGCGGGGTTACCAGCGAGACCCCCTCGGGCAGGCGGTAGATGACGACGTTGAGGAAGCTGCCGACGTTGGCGCCGACGATCGTGATGAAGATCAACCAGACCCAGTCGGGCGTCATGTGTTGTTCCTAGTCCACCTCGGTAATCGTTGGCTCACCATCTTCATCATGCGTCAGCTCCGCGATCCGACGCTCGGCCTTGTCCAGGATCCCCCGGCAGCGTTTGATCAACGCCTGGCCCTGCTCGTACTGGGCGATGGCTTCTTCAAGCCCGACCTCGCCGGACTCGATCTGTTCGATCAGGTCCTCGAGCTTGTCGATGGCCTGCTCGAAGCTAGGTTCTTTATCGGGCGTCGGGTTGGGCATGGTTGGAAGTTTAGCGGGCGGTGTTTAGCTGTGATGGGAACCGAATCTTAGCTGTCACGCAACAGCCAAGGCTTACCGGCCTTCTCGCGCTCCCAAGTGGGCCAGCCCGAGGAATAGGCGTGGTGGTAATACGGACCGCGCAAGAGTTTGGGCTCATCTGCACCGATGGACTCTTCGCCTAGCAGGTAGACAACGGTGGCAAATGGCTGAATGTGATTGTGTGGCAGATTCATGAGCTCGTTATCTGCAATGCTTGATGCTTCTTCTACAGAGTTTGCTCTAACCAGAAAACAGGTATCAGGACCATTAGGCCCTTCTGGCGACAGGTCAGATCCGAAACGAATAACTTCAAAAAGGCTATGCCTCATGAGATACACCTTGTTCAATCAAATAACCCCGGCCCTGGCGGCGGCTTGCGGCGAGACCGCCGACGCGGGGCCGGCTTTGGAGCTGGTTGGATGGGCTCGGGGGTCGAGCCTTCCACGTGGGAGGCGACCTTGCCGTCGGAGAAGACCGTGGTGAGGCGCCCGGCCGCTGAAGCGGCCTCAGCCGAGCGGAGCAGCTCACCCTTAGGCCCGAGGGTGTACGTGTAGCCCCGGCCCAGCACGCTGGCGGGGCCGACGGCGTCGAGCTCACGCACCAGTGCATCTAACGCTTCACGCTCGCGGACCATGCGGCGGGCCATCGCCTGTAGTAGTGCCTTGCACAGTGACTCGAGCCTTGGCTGATGGGTCCCGATGGTCGCAGGCAGCGCCCGGTCGAGCCGACTCGCCAGACGATCGATCGATTGACGGGCCTGCATCACCGGACGCTCGGGCCTGCTAATCGCGGGATGGCGCTCAGCTGCGTGCAACCTTTGCCTTTCATGCTGGGCCCGACGCGCCAATGAAAGGCGAAGACGATCCGCGGCTTGATCGACCTGCTGCTGCAGCATCGCCTGATCGGGCACCAGCGTCATGGCGGCCTGCGTCGGCGTCGCGCACCGCTCGTCCGCAACCAGCTCTGCCACCGTCACATCCGTCTCGTGCCCGATCGCCGCGACAACCGGCAGAGTGCAGTCCCAGATCGCGTCGGCAACGACACGCTCGTTAAACGCCCAAAGGTCTTCGATCGAGCCCCCGCCACGCGTGAGCAGGATCGCAACGATACCGAGTCGCTCGCCGTGCTGGCTGAGTCGATTGACCGCCTCGGCGATCTGCGCCGCGGCCGCGTCCCCTTGCACACGCACATCGACAAGCACCAGCTCGCAGCCGGGCCAACGCCGTACTGCCGTATCGATCACGTCCTGCAGCGCCGCCGCGCTACGCGAAGTCACCACCGCGATCCGTGTGGGCATTGACGGCAGCGGCTGCTTGTGTTCGGGGTCGAAGTAGCCCTCGCCCCTTAGTTCGTTGATCAGCTCGCGCAGCCGCTGTTCCAAGGCACCCTGCCCGACGGGCTCGAGCTTATCGACATACAGCTGCACCGAGCCCTGCGCGGGGTACACATCCACCCGCCCGGTCGCGATGACCTCAACACCATCGCGGGCCTTGAAGCCGACCGAACGCGCCGCCGAGGCGAACATCACGCACCGGATGAGCGCCTCGCCGTCCTTAAGCGAGAAGAACCAGTGGTTGCGGTCCGAGAGGTTCGAGACCTCGCCAACGACCCGGACCTTGCCGGGCAGCTGAGCGTTGACCGCCGACTTGATCTGCGACAGCAGGCCGGCCACCGACACCGGGCGCCTCGCGTTGGATTCGGCCTTTTTTGGCTTGTGGGGGCCTTCCGGAGGGTCATCGGGGGGCGGGGCCTGATCGTCAAAGAGCCTTGGCATCACGCAAGTCTAATGCATCCAAGCGGCTTGCTGGTTTGACTGTGACGCCTGAATGCTTATCTTGCTGGGCTCGGGACGACCGGTTGGCCGTTCAATCTGCGTCCCGCCACCACCCAACTTCCCCAAGGAGTTCGCCACGATGGCTATTAAGATCGGCATCAACGGCTTCGGACGCATCGGACGCCTCGTCTTCCGTGCCGCACAAGCAAACCCCGACATCGAAGTCGTCGGCATCAACGACCTCTTCGACAACGACGCCCTCGCGTACCTCCTCAAGTACGACTCGATCCACGGCAAGTTCGACGGCGAGGTCGACTCCGACGACGCCAACCTCATCGTCAACGGCACCAAGATCCGCGCCTCGGCCGAGCGCGACCCCGCCGACCTCAAGTGGGGCGACGTCGGCTGCGACTACGTCGTCGAGTCGACCGGCTTCTTCACCGATTACGCGGGTGCGGCCAAGCACGTTGCCGCTGGAGCGAAAAAGGCGGTCATCTCCGCCCCGACTAAGAGCCCTGACGAAGTCCCCACGATCGTGATGGGCGTCAACGAGGGCTCGCTGGACGCCGGTGCGACTGTTGTGTCCAACGCGTCTTGCACGACGAACTGCCTCGCCCCGCTGGCCAAAGTCATCAACGACGAGTTTGGCATCATCAAGGGCCTGATGACCACCGTGCACGCGATGACCGCGACCCAGCCGACCCAGGATGGCCCGTCCAAGAAGGACTGGCGCGGCGGCCGGGCGGCCAGCGTCAATTGCATCCCCGCCTCGACGGGTGCCGCCAAGGCCGTGGGTCTGGCGCTGCCCGAACTCAAGGGGAAGCTGACAGGCATGGCCTTCCGCATGCCGACCATCGACGTCTCCGTTGTCGACCTCACCGTCGTCACCGAGAAGTCCACCAGTTACGACGAGATCTCCGCCGCACTCAAAGCCAAGGCAGAGGGCGAGATGAAGGGTGTGCTGGCCTGGACAGACGAGCAGGTCGTCTCCACCGACTTCATCGGCGACCCGGCCTCCTCGACCTTCGACCACGGCGCGGGTATCGAGCTGGACAGCAACTTCTTCAAGCTCGTCAGCTGGTACGACAACGAGTGGGGCTACTCCAACCGCGTCATCGACCTGATCAGCTACATGGCCAAGCAGGACGGGATCAGCTAAACCAATCGAAAACAGAACCATCAACCGAAAAGCCCGCGCACCAAGAGTGCGGGCTTTTTATGTAACGCACAGGTCATGAGAGTTGTCTAAACATCAAAGGTGAAAGTTAGCTCACTCGACCAGCACAAATGGACCAGGCCAGTTCAGCCGTGGAATCTTCAGCGTCCCACTGGCAACATGCTTGCGGTAGATACGTAAACGTGTCTTGTTAGGATCGCTGTAAGCAAACGTCCAGTCGGTTGCTTCCCACTCTTCTTTTTTGAGGTAGGCAGGGGCCACGTTGCCCGGGTGCTTTTTGTCGCGTACGGCGATGTAAAGCCAGCCCCCCTTGGCCACCTTAATCGTCAGTGGATCCTCACCACCGCCCGCAATCTGGGCGAATCGGCCTAGCGGAAGGTCTTCCGGAATATCGATAAAGACGTAATTCCGATTGTTATACGCCTTCACTTGGTTAGCGAAACGAAGGAAACTCGACGCACCAGTGACCGACTCGACCTCGGCGTTTTTCTCCCATTCGCTCCGAAAGGCCTCAAGTTCTTGCAGCACAGCCTCAGCCAGTTCGAGATTATTGATCCGGCCGTACGCTTTGGCTGCATCCTTGAATGCGACCACCATCCGGTTGTGGGCGGAATCGATCTGCCGCTGGTAGCGCTTGATATGGAGCCTTAGCCTGGAGTGATCCAAGACAATACCTTCATCAACAAACGTTGCGCGGATCTTCTTGAGGGTTTTGATTTCTTCCAGCCGTTCATCAACTGGGGCCCCCGAATTCGTTGAGACGCGCTCAAGGACCTTCTCGATATCGTCGGCCAGACGAGACCGGGCCTCTTCAACCGAGTCGGCGTGCTGCTGCCTCGCTTTTTCAAGACGATCCGCGACCGGGTCTTCAGTCTGCACCTGTGCTTGCAGTGGCCCCGGCACCATCACAAGATATAAAACGATTAACCAGACTAGATTGCGTTGCGACATACTAGGTATCCCTATACATGAGAACTTGGCTGTCACTTCCTACTATATCAAACTCACGACTCTATAAGAAACACTTTCCGGCTAACACCGGCTACGATTTGTATACACAAGCCAGACTATCCCCAGGTAACAAACCGATGAAACGTAGAGCCTTTGTACTAGCCTGCATGACGTTGCTGCTCCAGGCCTGCAACACCTACACACCCACGATCGCCGACGACCCGGTCGTCACCCGGCAGACCGTGCCGGGCATCGGCGCGTGTCAGGGATTGGCCGTCCACGAAGGCTCGATCTGGCTCTACGGCGATGACAACGGCAAGGGCGTCATCAAACGCATGGAATGGGCAGGACCCGACACGCCCGACGGCCCGCGGCTGATCGATACGCGAGAGACCTACAACCTCACGATGTTCCGCGACTACAGCGTCAACAAGCGTCCGGGCCTGCAGCTACCCTCCGAGCCGATCCCCCACCCCACCGGCCTGACCTTCCATGAAGACTATGGCACGTTCATCGGCAACACCGTCAACCAGAAGGGCACGATCTTCCATCTCGTCTGGTGGGGATTCAAACAGAGCGGCAGCCTCGACACCTGGGTGCAGAACGTCATCGATGACGACCTGGCGAACAACGGCACCCGGCCCGAGTTCGTCCGCTGGGGTGGGCGCTGGCTGA
The DNA here is from genome assembly GCA_039188575.1 of Planctomycetota bacterium. Classification (GTDB taxonomy): domain Bacteria; phylum Planctomycetota; class Phycisphaerae; order Phycisphaerales; family Phycisphaeraceae; genus JAHQVV01. Next base: position 24,173 of record JBCCYY010000003.1, read on the forward strand.
TCGCGACCGCGGACTACGGCGACCAAGGCAATCAACTCCGCCTCTATGATCCGGAGAAACTCAAGACCGCCCAGAAGACGTCGGACGAGGGTGTGCTCGTCGCCGCGTTTGAATGCGGGCCGTTCGTGAAGAGTATGCATTGGATTGATGAGACGCAGACGCTGGTGCTCGCTCAGAATCAAACCACCGGGATGGGGTATCGGTTGACGCTGATGCAGTTTGGTGATGGGCTAGAGGCACCAGTGGTTGAGCGGGTGATCGACCTGGGCAACCCAACCGATGAACTCGAGGGCTTCGGTATCATCGCGCCGGGCTGGGCTGTGATGTCCAGCGCCATGAAAAAAAACAACGTCACGGTCATCCGTTGGCCGATTGATTAGGCTATTCACAATCGCTCAGGGGAAGCCTCTTGGAAAAGCCTTCCGACATCGCCGTTGAATCCTGGACGCCCCTGGACAGCCAGGCGTTGTACCGTGTCGACGACTGGGGCCAGGGGCTTTTCCAGATCAACGATGCCGGGAACTTGACGGTCTGCCCGGCCGGTCCATCGGGCCCGCAGATCGATCTGAAACAACTCACCGATGATCTGGAGCGGCGCGACCTCTCCACCCCGCTGCTCATCCGGTTCACCGACATCCTCAAGCACCGGCTCGACGCGATCGCGGCCGCTTTTGACAAGGCGATCCAGGACCACGACTACCAGGGCAAATACCAAGCCGTCTATCCGATCAAGGTCAATCAGCAGCGGCACGTGGTCGAAGAGATGCTTGAGCACGGCAGCGAACACCGCTTCGGCCTTGAGGCCGGGTCCAAGCCCGAACTACTCGCAGTGATGGCGATGGTCGATGACCCGGACACGCCGATCATCTGCAACGGCTTCAAGGACGCCAGCTTCATCGAGGCGGTCATCCTCGCGACCAAGCTCGGCAAGAACATCATCCCCGTCATCGAGAAATTCTCCGAACTCAAACTCATCATCGAGCAGGCGAAGCTGCACGGCGTGCGACCTAAGTTTGGCGTCCGGGTTAAGCTCGCCACGCGCGGCACCGGCCGGTGGGAACACTCTGCGGGCGAGCGGAGCAAGTTCGGCCTGTTCGTCAGCGAAGTATTGGACCTCGTCGAACGCCTACGTGATGAGGACATGCTCGACTGCCTGACGCTGCTGCACTGCCACGTTGGCAGCCAGCTGAACGACATCCGGAAGATTAAGCCGATGGTCACCGAACTCGGCCGGGTGTACGCGGAGCTGCGCCGCCTTGGGGCCGGGCTAGACACGGTAGACGTCGGCGGAGGGCTGGGCGTGGACTACGACGGCACCGCTTCCACCAGCGACTCGTCGATGAACTACTCGCTGCAGGAGTATGCCAACGACATCGTGTTCCACCTTCACAACGTCTGCGAAGCGACCGATACCCCACACCCACGGATCATCACCGAGTCTGGTCGGGCGATGGCGGCGCACCACAGCGTGCTGGTCTTTGATGTGCTCGGCTGGTCGGGCTTCGACCGCTTTGAGCTGCCGCAGTCATTTAGTGACGGCGTCCTCGACGCGATGCCGCAGCCGGTGCGCACGCTGGCCGAGGCGTACACCGGGCTGACCAAGAACAACTACAGCGAGTACTACCACGACGCCCAGGTTGCTCGGGACCAGGCGCTATCGCTCTTTAACCTTGGCTACTGCTCGATCGAGCACCGTGGGCTCGCCGAACGGTTGTTCTTCTCGATCGGCTCGAGGGTGCTGCGCCATGTACGCGAGCTCGACGACATCCCCGAGGAATTCGCCTCGCTGCGGGTGCTGCTGTCAGACATCTACTTCTGCAACTGCTCGATCTTCCAATCGCTGCCCGACCACTGGGCGATCGACCAGTTGTTCCCGGTGCTGCCGATCCACCGGCACAACGAGCAGCCGACCTGCCGGGGCATCCTCGCGGACATCACCTGCGATAGCGACGGCAAAATCGACCAGTTCATCGCCACTCAGATCGACACCGCACCCAACCGCACCCTGCCGCTGCACGCCTTCACCGGCGCGAAGTACTACCTCGCCGCCTGCCTCGTGGGTGCCTACCAGGAGACGCTCGGCGACCTGCACAACCTCTTCGGCGACACCAACGCGGTCCACGTCCGCCTCGGGGATAACGGCAAGGCCAAGATCAGCGAGGTCGTTGAAGGCGACACCGTCCGCGAAGTGCTTAGCTACGTGCAGTACGAGCCAGATGAGCTTCGGCGGAAGTTCACGAAGTCCATCGAGGCGGCGCTGCAGGACAACCAGCTCACGCTCGATGAAGCCCGCACGCTGCGCCGCTTCTACGAACGCGGGCTCAACGAATCGACCTATCTGACATGATCCACGTCGCCATCCTCAAGCCGGGGTACATCCAAGCCATACTCGACGGGACTAAGACCATTGAGTCACGGTTTACAAAGACGAAGCAGCCGCCATACGGCCAGATCAAGACCGGCGAGCGGGTCTACCTCAAAGCCTCTGGTGGACCGTTCATGGCGACGGCCTTGGCGGGCCTTGCTTCCTCGTTCGAGGCAGAATCGCCTGCGATGGTCGACAAGGTCTATCAGAAGCACGGCAAGGAGATTGGAGGGGATACCGCGTACTGGCAGTCGAAGCGGGACTGCCGGTACATCACGCTGGTGGAGCTGACCGAGATCGAGCCGATCTCGATCGGCCCGCCGTACAAGGTGGCTTTTATGAAGGCCTGGTACGTGCTGGACGAGGACCGTGATCCGCTGCGCATCGCTCGACTGCTACACTAATTGTGTGCCATACCTCGGAGAATACATTTCGCAAGCGGAATTAACCGCCCTGATCGAGACCGCCAAGCGCGAAGACCTAGGCCCCGATGGCGAGGATATTACGTCAGCCTGTTTCATCCCCGAAGATCAAACCGGCCAAGCTGTGTTTGTTTCACGCGAATCAGGTTACTTATCAGGGCTAATACTGCTGCCAATCATCTGCGATGTCTACGGCGGTCGTGTTGCTGCGGAGAGACTTGCCATGGAAGGCGAAGTCACGTACCCCGGTCGAAAGCTGGCCGAATTACAAGGTCCATTGCGAGACATCCTTGCGATTGAGCGTGTCGCATTAAACTTCATATCACACATGTCAGGGATAGCCACTCTGACCAGAAACTATTGCGAAAGCTTCGACGGGGGCTACGAGTCAACAATCTGTGACACACGCAAGACTCTACCGGGTTTACGTGGCTTGCAGAAATATGCGGTGGCATGTGGAGAAGGGCATACTCACCGCATGGGTCTATACGATGCGGTTTTGATCAAAGACAATCACATCGCAGGCATCCCACTCGACCAGCTTGGCCAGCGCCTGACTGAAGCCAGTCAACATGTTCGTAATGCCTGGCCAAACTTAAAGTTCATCGAAGTCGAGGTAGACACACTTGATCAACTAACAGAAGTGCTCAAGGCACCAATCGACTTGGTTCTGCTGGATAATATGCCAAATTCGGATCTGAAGGCCGCGGTAGATATCCGAGATAAATTCGCGCCATATGTAAAGCTCGAAGCCAGTGGTGGGGTCACGCTCGACACGGTCCGTAATATCGCGAAGACCGGCGTGGACCGCATCTCGGTCGGTGCGCTGACACACTCGGCGGCTTCGCTGGATATCGGGTTAGACATTGGATGATCGAACCAAAGCCTCTAAACGATTGGCAGGATTATCTCGAGTCAGCGCTTTCCACCGAATTGATGGGACCACTCGAGGTCCGCGTTTATCAGCAAGCGAAGAGCACACAAGACATCGCGAGGACATTCGCGCCTCGCCCGGCGTTGGTACTAGCGGACCATCAGACATCCGGGCGCGGCAGGCTGGGCAGATCGTGGATGTCTGAGCCCGGGAAAGCCGTTCTGATGAGTCTGGTTTGGCCAACTGCCACACATGATCTCACACACGACCGTGTCTCGATGCTGACGGGATACGCGGTTGCGCGAACGGCTCAGCGACTACTTCCGGGTGTGGCCGTCCGTATCAAGTGGCCCAATGACGTCATGATCGAGCAGCGCAAAGTCGCGGGGATTCTCATCGATGCGGTGGATGGGGCATTTATTATTGGTATCGGGCTTAATGTCGGTGTATCGCAAACGATCTATGCGGAAACAGAACAATGCTCTGCCAGTCTTTGCGAGTTTGGCCAAATTCATGATAGGCTGCCTGTGATCGAACAACTCGTCAACGAACTTCGCACACGGCTGCGCGGCGGCAGTCTTTCGCCGAGTGAATGGCGACGGCTCAATGAGCTCGGCCAGACCCAAACCTTCGAGCAAGCCGGCCAACGCATCACCGGCGAGGTCCTCGACCTCGATCCCGATCACGGCCTCATCATCCGCCGCGACACCGGCGAGATCGTCACGCTCCCCGCTGCGACGACCTCCGTCGTGAAGTAATCAGCCACTCGCCAGTTCCACTAGCACATCCAGTCCGCGTTCGAGCATTTCGTCATCGCAGGCGTAGCTCAGGCGGATGTGCGTGTCGCGCTGGCTGAAGACGCTGCCGGGGATGATCAGCAGGTTGTGTTCGACGGCCTTCTCGACGAACTGCGACGCGGTCAAACTTAAGCTGGCTGGCACCTCGGGGAACGCATAAAACGCCCCCCCGGGGACGATCAGGTTGTAGTGTGGGCTCAGCCGCTCGACGACGCGGTCGCGCTTGCGCTCGTACGCGCCGACATGCTGGCCCATATCCACGCCGAGCGCCATCGCCCCTGCGGCCTGCACCATCGACGGAGCGCAGACGAACGAGTACTGCTGGATCTTGGTCATCTGCTCGATGATCGCGGCGGGCCCGGCGGCGTAGCCGAGCCGCCAGCCGGTCATGCCGTAGGTCTTCGAGTACCCGCGGAGAAGCAACGCGTTCGAAGACTCATGCAGCGGCGAGGGGCACCAGGTCCCGCCGTCGATCTGGGCCTTCTCGTAGCAGAACTCGTCGTAGATCTCATCGCTGACCAGCAGCACACCCCGCCGCTCGCACAACTCGATGACGTCCTTACACACCTGCTGGCTGGCGACAACGCCGGTCGGATTGCTGGGCGTGTTGAACAGCACAAGCTTGGTCCGTTCGGTCAGCACGGGCTCGATGCGCTCGGCCGTCACCGCGAAATCAGGGTAGGTGTCGATATAAACCGGTGTCGCGCCGGTCAACGTGACCAAGTGCTTGTACATCACGAAGTACGGGTCGGGGATCACGACCTCGTCGCCAGGCCCAACGGTCGCGAGCAGGGAGAGCACCAGCCCGCCGGACACGCCCGCGGTGATGAGCAGGCCCGTGCTATCCGCGAGCTGCTCACCGCCCCCGCCGATCGTTCCGGGGAACTCCTCCGAAAGCCGCTGTGCAATCGCGCCGCGCAGCTCGGCAGCGCCCTGCGTCTGCGTATAGCGGTTCTTGCCTTGGTGGATCGCCTCGCAGGCCGCATCCTTGATCGCCTCGGGCACATCAAAGTCCGGCTGACCGATCGACAGGTTGATCGGGTCCTTGAGAGTCGCACCCAGGTCCATGACCCGGCGGATACCCGAGGCGTCGATCCCTTTGGCGCGGTCTGAGATGAATCGGCTGGTGTCCATGCGCGTGATCATACCCCAATCAAAAACGCCGCCCGATCAAGGACGGCGTTGTTGTACTTAAAGCGGTCTAAACGGCGACTACTCGGTCGCTTCTTCGTCCTTCTTCTTCTTCTTGGACTTGCCCCCAGCGACGACCTTACGGTTGCCGACCTTGCGCAGCCCAAGGGCGCTGGACTCTTCATCCTTAAACTCGCCGATCTGCTGCAGCTTGGCGATGCGCTCGGCACGGGTCAGGACGTTTCGGTGGCCGGTCAGGCCGCCTCCCACTTTCAGGCTCGCATCAAGGCTCATCGTTTGTATCCTTTTGGTCAGCTATCCGTTGTTCTTGGGCCTGGGTTTCGGCCCGTCGTATCGGTTAAAAAGCATGGTGGACAGGTCGACGCCACCGCTCTGTTTGTACTGCCGGCCAAGCGACCGGAGCATCTGCTCGTAACGCTGCTGGGATTCGCTGCCCATCTCGTCGGCGCGGTAGCCCCGCTTGACGGCGAACGCGACCCAGAGCTCCTTATTATTGCTCTTCACGAGTTGGATTGCAACCCCACGGGAGCCGAAGAACCGGGCCAGCCGCTCGCAATCCTCCCGGGTCGAGGTGATGAGCTGCATATAGTTGAGGCCGGGCTCCCGCTGCTCGGCGGTCAGGTCTTCCTCAGGGACCTCGACCTCCGGGCCGTCGTAGTCATCCTCGGGCGAGATGAAAAAGCCGTTTGGGCCCGCCCGCTCGCCCATGCCCGGGTCGCTGGCATCGGGCATGGCCGACGCCGCCCCCCGCATCGATCCCACCCAGTAGGCGACCACGATCACCAGCAGCAACCCAAATACGGACATGACTGCCACACCCCGCGGGACACGTAGGACCAGAGGCGAAGCCGAGCCGACCCACCACGGTGCTCGGCCCGGCGGCCTCGGGATGCGGTCTTCGTCGCTCGCGGCCGGGTCCACAGCGCCCGGAGCGTTCTCGCCAGACCCGGTTGCACCGCCCCCCGCTGCGCCGCCCCGGCTGCGCATGATCTCGTATGGCGGTGTCTGATCGCGTTTGGCCATGAGTCTTCACCCTGCTATCGGCCTGACCCCAGGTCACCATGATAGCTCGTTGGCAAGTGGTTCAACCCACTTCGTCCGCTTCCAAGCCCGCGGCTTTGGCGCGAGCCAACGCCGCGCGGGTACCAGACGCTTCGCAGACTCAGCGTCGGCGTGGCGATTCAATCACCCTCCCCGATCACGCTGGCCAGGGCGTGGCCCTCGAGGTGGCTGAGGCTGATGTGCCAGGCGGTGATGCCCCGCTTCTTCGCGACCGCCGCCGCCTCGCCATGCAGCCGGACCTTGGGCTGGCCCGTCGCCTCGCGGACGACCTCGACATCCGTCCAGGCGATCCCGCCCGACCAACCCGTGCCGAGGACCTTCAGCACGGCTTCCTTGGCCGCGAACCGCGCCGCGTACCGCTGGACGCGCAGCTTGCCGCCAGACTCGCTGTACGCCTGCTCGCCGGCGGTGAAGACGCGGTCGAGGAAACGCTGCTCATGCTCGCCCAGCAGCCGCTCGATGCGCGGGGTGTCGACGAGGTCAATACCGTGTCCAAGGATGGGCATGGGGCTTAGCGTATAGGGGCTAGCGTTTAGCGTCGAGCCAACCAAGCGTGGGTCGCGTCGTGCTTCAACGCGAGGTCTTCATGCAGGGCAACCGCATGGCTGCGTCGTACCACCGGCCAAGAGCGCCAAGCAAAGCGTGGCACACTTGAAACCGTGCGCACACCAGACCGCGTCTGGCAGGCTGCAAACGCATCATCACACCCAACCGACCGCCAAAACAGCATGCTCACCCCGCCGGTTAGATCAGGCGCGATCACCCATGGCCCTACACGCTAGACGCTAGACCCATCGCTAAAGCCGTTCTATGATTCAAGGAGATGACGGACACCCTTGAGACCATCAAAGCCAGAGTCTACGCCGGAGAGCGGCTCAGCTTCGACGACGGCGTCGCCCTGCTGCGCTCGCGTGATATCTGGACGATCGGCGAGCTGGCCGATCACGTACGCACCGCGAAGCATGGCAGGTCGACCTACTACAACGTCAACCGCCACATGAACTACTCGAACCTGTGCGTGCTGTCGTGCAAGTTCTGCGAGTTCCACCGCAAGCCCGGGCAGGATGGGGCCTACGAGTACAACATGGACCAGGTCGCCGAGCAGGCCCAGAAAGCCGAACGCGCCGGGGCGACCGAGATGCACATCGTCGGCGGGCTGCACCCCAAGAACAAGTTCGGCTACTACACCGAGCTGCTGCGCACCTGCAAAGAAGTCGCGCCGAGCGTGCACCTCAAGGCCTTCACCGCGGTCGAGCTGACGCACCTCGCACGGATCCACAAGCGTGACAACAAAGGCAAGCCCGGGGCCGGAACCATCAAGGGCATGCTCGAGGATTTAATTGAAGCAGGGCTTGGGAGCCTCCCCGGCGGCGGCGCGGAGGTCTTCGACAACCGCGTCCACAACGAGGTCTTCCGCGGCAAGATCGGCGGGCTCGAGTGGATCAACGTCCACCGCACCGCCCACGAGCTCGGCCTGATGTCCAACGCCACGATGCTCTACGGCCACGTCGAGACCATCGAAGACCGCGTCCGCCACCTCTGCCTCCTGCGCGAAGCCCAGGACGAGGCGATCGACCAAGGACACAAGGGCCGGTTCCAGACCATCATCCCCCTGCCGTTCTTCCCCGATGGGTCCGAGCTGCAACACCTGCCCGGGCCGACGGGCCTGGACAACCTCAAGATGCTCGCGGTCTGCCGGCTGATGCTCGACAACTTCGACCACGTCAAGTGCTTCTGGATCATGCAGACCCTCGACATGGCTCAACTCGGCCTGTCCTTCGGCGTCGACGACGTCGATGGTACCGTCGTCTGGTACGACATCACCAAGGTCGGCGGGGCCTCCACCCACCAGGAAGTCACCCCCGGCAGCCTCCGCGACCTCATCCAGGAAGCCGGCTACGACCCCATCGAACGCGACACCCTCTACCGCAGAGTAAAACGCGTCGGGGCGAAGTGGTCGGTGGATGAGTTGGTCAAAGCTTGAACTTGACAGGATTTTCAGGATCAACAGGATTCAATCGTGGAAGATGAAGAACTGACCGGGCAGATCATCGCTTGCGCTTTTGCTGTTCACAATTCCCTGGGAGCCGGTTTTTTAGAATCGGTTTATCAAAAAGCACTTGCGATCGAGTTGGCCAAGCATGACTTATCTGGTGTAATGGAAAAGAAAGTGCCCGTGTATTACGAGGGCGAAATGGTTGGAGATTTCAGGGCCGATCTCGTCATCGAAGACCGAGTCATCGTTGAAATCAAAGCCATTAATCAACTCGCCAAGGCCCACGAGGTTCAATTGGTCAACTACCTTGTCGCCACCAATGTACCGATTGGATTGCTCATCAATTTTGGAACACGGAGCGTGGAGATCAAACGAAAGCATAGGGACCGAAAGTCAACCAATCAGCCCAATTGACTCGATCCCGTCCATCCTGAAAATCCTGTAATCCTGTCAAAAAACGGGTATCAAAAACTTACCGCCGCCAGGGATCGATCTGATCCGCGATCCGCTCTTCAATACCGTCTTGTTCCGCCTGCTTGGCGATCCGCTCGTCGTAGAGGCGCGGGTCCATCGTGGCCAGGGCGTTCGCGAGGCGGTAGCCGTTCCACGCCTGCAGGCCGACGAACAAGGCGATGAGTACGTACCAGAGTTGGTAGAAAACGATCGACAGGATCAGCACGATCGCCGCGGCGGTCAGGCCGATGGTGCTGACGAACTTCAGCGCTTTGACCCGGCCGACGAAGAACCAGAGCACCGACATGAGCGTCTGCCCGCCGTCTAAAGGGTAGACCGGCAGCATGTTGAAGACCAGCAGGCCCGCGTTCATGATCATCAACGAAAACATGAACGCGTGCAGATTGTTCCCCTCGACCGGCCATCCGAGCGACCCGCGCACGAGGTAGTAAGCAAGCACGGTCACGGGCAGCAGGAACACATTGACCAGCGGACCGGCGACGATCGACCACAGGTGCGCCCCGGGCCGGTGCGGCGGCTGGACAAACGCGACCCCGCCCAGCGGCCAGAGCACGATGTGCCTTGCCTGCCCGCCGACCGACCGGCAGGCAAGCGCGTGGCCGAATTCATGGACCAGCACGATCACGAACAGCGTGATATAGAGCAGCGTGCTCCACATCAGCGACGTGTTCCCCTGCCCAACAAACGTGCCTTCCCCAAACCGGGGGATCAGGAAGATCGCGACCAGGAACCATGACCAATGCAGAAACACATCGATACCGAAAAGGCGGAACAGCTTGAACGAGCCATTGATCATGCGGAGAAGTATAGCGCGAATCGTCCAAACACAGCTTGACCTTCCGTGATTGCCGGCAAGAATCACTGCATGTCTGAAACCAATCAACCCGTTGTTGTCATCACCGGGGCCGGAAGCGGCGTCGGCCGTGACCTCGCCGTGCTCATGGCCGAATCTGGCTATGCCTGCGTGCTCGCCGCCCGGACCCTTGGAACTTTGGAGCAAACCGCTGCGCTGGCCGCGGCCGAAGTGCCGGGCGCGGAGTGCCTGGTCGTGCCAACGGACGTCGCCGACCCGGCGCAGGTGCGGGCACTCATCCACACCACGCTCGAGAAATTCGGACGAATCGATGCCCTGGCCAACATCGCAGGCTACGCCCCGCTGCAGCCGATCCAGCGGATCGAGGATGAGACCCTGCAAAAGTGTGCGGACGTGAACTTCAACGCGGTGGTCTACACCACGCGCGCGGCCTGGCCGACCTTCAAAGCTCAAAAGTCGGGCGTCATCTGCAACGTCTCCTCAATGGGCGCGTTCGACCCGTTCACCGGCTTCAACATCTACGGGGCCATGAAGGCCGCTGTGAACATCTTCACGAAAGCAACCGCCGACGAGGGCAAGCGGCTGAACGTCACCGCCTACTGCATCGCCCCGGGCGCGATCGAGACACAGATGCTGCGCGCGAACTTTTCCGAGAAGGCGATCCCCGCCGAAAACACGCTCGACCCGATGGACGTCGCCGCAGCGATCCACAACTGCCTCACCGGCAAGACAGACATGCAGCCCGGCGAGACGCGGAAGATGCCCTCGCATTGACGTGTAGCGGGTAACGCGAAGCGTCCCTTTCCCGACACATTTTGAGATACTTCACTCGGGGCCCTGCGGGCCTCCCGCTACACCGTACTGATTCACGCCACCTCGTACGTGTCACCCGCGTTAAAGAGCGCTTCGAGCGTGCCCTCGCCCTTCTTCTCGATCGCGGCGTCGACTTGTTCATGCAGCAGGTTTTCGTACGTCGGCTTCTCTTCACGGTACAGCACACCGAGCGCTTCGGGGAAATCCGGGTAGTGCATCTCGGCAAGCATCACGGCCACAGCCTTATTTGTCTCGTCGTGGATCAACAAGTCATCCTGCGAGACACCGGCTTCACCCACCTTCACGACCTCGATACCGTTACCAACCAGACGCAGGCCTTTGTCTTTATCGTTACCGAACACCATCGGCTTGCCGTGCTCGAGATAGATGACGTTATCATCCTTCACATCCCGGCCGGTCGCGAAGTCGAACGCACCATCGTTGAAGATGTTGCAGTTCTGGTAGATCTCCACGAAGGACGAGCCCTTGTGATCGGCCGCGCGCTCGAGCACACTGACCAAGCCGCGGTCCTTGTCGGTCGACCGCGCGACGAACGTCGCCTCGGCGGCGAGCGCGAGCGACAGCGGGTTGATCGGGAAGTCCAGCGAGCCCATCGGCGTGGACTTGGTCTTCTTGCCGACCTCGGAGGTGGGCGAGTACTGGCCCTTGGTCAGGCCGTAGATGCGGTTGTTGAAGAGCATCGCGTTGACGTTGACGTTGCGGCGGAGGATGTGCATCAGGTGGTTGCCGCCGATGGACAGCCCGTCGCCGTCGCCGGTGATCATCCAGACATCGAGGTCGGGGTTGGCCATCTTCACGCCGGTGACAAAGCCCGGGGCTCGGCCGTGGATCGTGTGGAAGCCGTAGGTGTCCATGTAGTACGGGAACCGGCTTGAGCAGCCGATGCCGGAGATGAACACGGAGTTCTCGCGCGTCGCCTTGATGTTCGCGCAGACGCGCTGCACGGCGTTGAGGATCGAGTAGTCGCCACACCCCGGGCACCAGCGCACATCCTGGTCCGAGGAGAAGTCTTTGGCTTTAAGGGTGGGGAGTGGGGTGTCAGTGGCCATTGGTCGAAGTCCACCATGCGCGTGGCTTGGGTTCTTGAGGAAGCGTCTCGATGCGCTCAATCATGACGACATCGAGGATATCGAATGTACCGTCGGAGGGATCGGGAATGACTACGCTACGTAGGTCGTTCGATAAAAGCGCTTGATCAGCGCTTTCGATTTCAAATGTCCGACCACTGGGGTAGTACATGCGGAACGGCCGGAAGGGTTCATCTTGTACAAGTTTTTTAAATTCACCAGGGTTCATTTGGATATCTCCGGAATAATTAAACGTTAAGTACCTGCGCGTTGACATCAACGTTTCCGTTCTCCGGGTACAGCGCCTCGGCGTCGCCCCACGCGCCGCTGAGCATCAGCTCGATTGCCTGCTCGATCTCTTCGACCAGGAACGGCTTGCCCTGGATCTTGTTGAGGCCTCGTGCGTCGGCGAGATACTTGCCGCGGATGATCAGGCGGAGTTGGCCGTTGTTGATCTCGGGGATGAGGATCTGCTTGTACTGCTTGAGGACCTCGCCAAGGTTGCTGGGCATCGGGTTGAGGTATCGCAGGTGCGTCGTCGCGACCTTGTGGCCCTGCTCGCGGAGGTTGTTGACGGCGGTGAGGATCGAGCCGTAGGGCCCGCCCCAGCCGAGGACCAGGAGGTCGGCGTCTTCGTCGCCCTCGACGGTGAGCTTGGGGATCATGTTGGCGACGCGGGCGACCTTCTCCGCGCGGATGCGGGTCATGTGCTGGTGGTTGAGCGGGTCGTAGCTGACGTTGCCCGTGCCGTTCTGTTTTTCGAGGCCGCCGATGCGGTGCTCGGTGCCGGGGTTGCCGGGGATCGCCCATGGACGCGTCAGGTTCTCGTCACGGATATATGGCTGGAATTTGGCATCTTCGTCTTCATCATCGCTCCGACCGACAGGCTGATCGGCTTGCCCATTCGCCCCGGCGTGGTTGACGACGATCGGCTCAAAGTCTGATTCATTCGGCACGCGCCAGGGTTCTGAGCCGTTGGCGATGTAGCCATCGGTCAATAGCACAACCGGCACCATCCGGGTCAACGCGATCCGGCAGGCCTCGATGGCGGCGTCGAAGCAGTCGGCGGGTGATTGCGGCGCAAGCACAACGGTGGGGCAGTCGCCGTTTCGGCCGTACATGGCCTGCCAGAGGTCGGACTGCTCGGTCTTGGTGGGCAGGCCGGTCGATGGGCCGCCACGCTGGACGTTGATGACGACGACGGGCAGCTCGGTCATGACCGCCAGGCCGAGTGCTTCGCCCTTGAGTGCCAAGCCCGGGCCGGACGTGCCGGTGATGCCGAGCTGACCCGCGAAGCCAACACCGATGGCGGCACAGATCGCGGCGATCTCGTCCTCGGCCTGGAAGGTCTTGACGTTGAAGTGCTTGGCCGGCGCGAGGTAGTGCAGGATGTCCGAGGCGGGCGTGATCGGGTAGGTGCAGTAGTGCGGCGACTTGCCCGACAGCTTGCCCGCGGTGATCAGGCCCATCGCGAGGGCCTCGTTGCCCGTGACCTTGCGGTACTTGCCCGGCGGGATCGTGGCCTTGGCAACCGCGTAACGGACCGGGAAGATCTCGGCGGTCTCACAGAAGAAGAAGCCGGCCTTGAGCGCCTTGATGTTGGCCTCGGCGACCTCGGGCCGGTTCTTGCGGACCGCGAATGTCTGGTTGAGGTGGCGAATCGTCGTGTCGAGCGATCGATCAAACAGCCAGTAAACCACCCCGAGCGCGAACATGTTCTTGCAGCGGTTCACATCCTTGGGCGACATGCCGCTGTCTTTGAGCGCATCCTGATTGAGCTTCGTGATCGGGACTTTGTACAGCTTGTACTTCTGCTCGATCGCTTCGTCTTCGATCGGGTTGTAGCCGGGCTCGTAGCCGGCCTTCTTGAGGTTGGTCTTGCTGAACTCGGTCTCGTTAACGACGATGATGCCGCCGGGCTCGACGTCTTTGTGGTGGGCCTTGAACGCGGCGGGGTTCATGGCGATGAGCGCGTTGACGACATCGCCGGGCGTGAAGATCTGTTCGCTGGCGAAGTTGACCTGGAAGCCGGAGACCCCCGCGACGGTGCCGGCGGGCGCGCGGATCTCCGCGGGGTAGTCCGGCAGTGTCGCGACGTCGTTGCCGAGGATGGCCGAGGTGTCGGTGAGCTGTGTGCCGGCGAGCTGCATGCCGTCGCCGGAGTCGCCTGCGAAACGAACGACGGCAGAGGTTCGCTCGTCGGCAGGGATCGTAGATTCGGTTGGCATTTCGGTAGCCATCAGGGCGGGCTTTCGTGGGCAATTAGCAAGTCTCGGGTCTGCGATGTCGAACGGAGCATTGTAACCAAATCGGCCGGGGAATCCAATGCTACGCTGCGAGTCGTGCCCCCACGGCCGCCCCCGCGATGAAGAGCGCAATACCGACCGCGTTGTGGGCCAGGATATGCCCACCGGCGGTCAGCCACTGCTGCTTGGCCATCAGGTCCGAGCTGAGGTAGGCGAAGGTTGAGAAGGTGGTGAACGCGCCCATGAACCCGGTGAGGATGATCAGCCGTGTCGGGTGGTCGGCGTGGAGCAAACGGGCATCGAACCACGCCAGGGCGAGGCCGAAAAGCAGACAGCCGAGTCCATTGACAAGAAGCGTCCCGTAGATCCGGTGGTCGCCATGGGTCAGGCGGTTGTCGATCGCCACGGCCAGGCCGTAGCGGGCGAGCGTACCCGCGGCACCGGCAGCGGCGAGGCCAACGACATGGATGAATGACGGCATGGGGATGTCATCGACACAACGGGTCTATACTCTCGCGTTTCCACAGTCGAGCCGGTACCCCGGGAACAACGTGCCTAACCCCCACTACCAACGCGTACTCGAACAGGACCAGGCGCTGCCCGGGCCGGTGCGTTGGTTGTCGCGCGGCATGAGCTCGTGGTGGACGACCCTGATGCTGGGTGGGCTCGTTATCGGTTACGTCGCGGCGGCGCAGGTTCCGCTCATGGGCAGGTACATCTGGCAGTGGCGGGCGCTCGATACGACCCAGGCCGAGATGCTGTCGAAGTGGCCTTTATTGGTTGCTGCTTGGTTGCTCGCGGCGGTAATCGTATGGTCGGCTTTACGTCGCCTGCCCTGGCGTATTGAGAACCTCGGGGCTTTCGTCGCGGTGCTTGGGCTGGTGATGATCCTGATTAGCCAGTCGTGGGCGTTCCACAGCCAGACTATCGGGATCGCGGCCGTGCCGATCACCGAAGCGAAAGGCGATGCTGAGATCGATGTATTCTCACTGCCGCCCCCAATCACAACATACGGCGACACGCACGACCGGGTCCTGGTCATCATGGCACGGGGTGGCGCACCGGTCACGATCCCGCTCGAGGGCCTGCCTCGCTGGAACGATACGACCGGCGACGCGATGCCCAGGCTCAAACTCCACGACAACCCGAGGCTAAGTACCGTCGTCGGCTTCGGCACACGTATCACCACCAGCGCGTATATCGCTGACGGGGCCCTGACCGAAAACGACGACGGCACGCAGTCAGTCAAACCCACCGAGGCCGGCTTCCGCGACATGAAATCGCTGCCCTACCCGGCGAACGCACTACTCGCATTGGAGATCACAACCGACCTCAAAGAAGGTGGCACACAGACAACCACCGCTTGGCTGCCGTTCGAACCCCAGGCCACGGATTCGGTCGTTCCTAAACAGTTTTTCAATGTCGAAGGCCTGGGCTCAGTAGGCCTTTCGTTCAGGCCTGCAAGCAGGAAACTGCAATTCGCGTTGTGGCTCCAAGAGGACCGCTCGGAAAATGCCTCATATCTGTACGCATCCGATCGGGATGCCGAAGGCAGGTTGCTTAAGCCGGAACGATTCAGCCTGAAAGAGACCCTCGAGAAGCCCGTGCGATACCGCGCGATCGCGGAGAACAAAAACAACAAGGTCTTCGAGATCAGGCAGGTTGATGGGATCAATCAGATTGCAGACACACACTACGGCGTTGAGATACGAAGCAGCACGAGCAACCCATTCATCCTAGCGGGGCTGATGACCTTTGCGGTGGGTGTCATCCTCGACCGTGTGCTCGACTGGTTCCTGTCACGCCCAAAGCCGAAGCCGACAGCAGAGGTCGATGGTGCTGCTGCCTGAACCGCCGAACACGCTACCGCGGCTGCCGCGATCCTTCAGTGAGCGCAACACGGTTAAGGTCGCTCGTGCCTTGCTTGGCCAACTGCTTGTACGACGTCTTCGCGATGGCACACGCCTATCTGGGCTCATCGTCGAGACCGAGGCCTACCTCGGCCCGGAAGACCGCGCTGCACACACCTACAACAACCACCGCAGTGCACGTAATGAGTCTATGTGGCAGCAGGCTGCGACCGCGTATGTTTACTTCACCTACGGCATGCACCACTGCATGAATGTCGTGACTCGGGACGAGAAGACCCCACAGGCGGTGCTGATCCGTGCTCTACAACCTGTGAACAACCAGCAGGCGATGAGACTACATCGCGTCAAAGCGAAACGCGAAACCGACCTCTGCTCCGGGCCCGCCAAGCTCTGTCAAGCGCTGGACATCGACCGCGGACTCGACGGCGTCGACCTGACAACCAGCAAGCAGCTCTGGCTGGAGCGGGCCCGTGAGCGCACGCTGCCCACCTCTCGGATCGTCGTCGGCCCGCGCGTCGGGATCGGCAGCAGCGGCGAATGGGTCGACAGGCCGCTGCGTTTTGCCGTCCGGAACAACCCTCACGTCAGTAAACCGTGGGTCTTTACTGATCCCTGACGCAAAGGCCTAGCGTGCAACGCGGCGGCCGGGTAAAGTAGCGCTTCGCGCGAGATTTGTTGACCCCTACCGGCCCGAGCCAGAGCCCGGACCCAAGCGATGAACCCGACCGACCCAACACAGCAGCCCATCCCCGGTGATGATGCCGGACGTGAAACGCCCGAGCAGAAGCCCGTGCCGCAGACGCCAGTTGAAACGACGCCGGCACAGGCGGAAACGCAGGCCGAGCCGATGCCCGCCCCTGCAGCACAAGCACCCGAGACACCAACACCTGAGCCCGAGGCTACGGCAGAGCCCACAGCTGCCGACATCGAGGCGGAGGTGAACGCCGCGCTCGGCGACCAGAGCATCGAGCAACTCATGGACCAGGCGGAGGCCGCTTCAGCGGCCGAGTCACAGCAAGACGAAGCACCCGTACACCACGAGATCCGCCGCGGCCGCATCAGCGCGATCCGTGGTGAGGATGTCTTTATCGACGTCACCGGGGACACCGGGAAGCTGCAAGGCGTGGTCCCGCTGGCACAGTTCGACCGCCCCCCCCGCCTCGGCTCGATCATGGACTTTGTCGTCGACCATGTCGACGAGGCGCAGGGCCTGATGTTCCTATCCCGCGAGGGCGCGATCTCCCGCACGACCTGGGACACCCTGCACAAGGGCAGCGTCGTTGAGGCCCGCGTCACCGGCCATAACAAGGGCGGGCTCGAGCTCGAACTGGTCGGCAACATCCGAGCGTTCATGCCCGCCAGCCAGATCGATCTGCATCATGTCGAAGACTTCGAGCCGTTGGTTGGCCAGAAGATCGAGGCGACCGTCACCGAAGTCGATCGCAAGCATAAGAAGGTCATGCTCAGCCGACGCGCACACCTCGAGCACGTCCGCAAGGCCAGCAAAGATAAGCTCATGGCCACCCTCGAGGTCGGCGCGATCCTTGATGGCAAGGTCGCGAACATCGTCGACTACGGCGCGTTCATCGACATCGGCGGGGTTGACGGCCTGTGCCACGTCTCGGATATGAGCTACCAGCACGTCACCAAGCCGGGTGATGTCGTCAAGCAAGGCGACTCCGTGCAGGTCAAGGTGCTCAAGATCGACAAGACCAAGGGCCGGATCGCGCTGGGGATGAAGCAGGTCGCGCCCGACCCGTGGGAGACCGCGACAACCGGGGTGAGTGCCGGTGCTGAAATCACCGGAACCGTCACCCGCACCGCCAACTTCGGCGCGTTCATTGACATCGGCGACGGTGTCGAGGGGCTGCTGCCTATCTCCGAGATCAGTTGGAAGCGCATCGGCAAGTGCGAAGATGTGATCAGCGTAGGCCAGTCGCTCCGGCTCAAAGTGCTCACCTTCGATCCCAAGAAAAAGAAGATGTCGCTGAGCCTCAAGCAGCTCGGCGGCGACCCCTGGGCCGATGCGGTCGCAAAGTTCGAGATCGATAGCTGGGTGCCGGGCAAGGTCGTCAGCACACAGGACTTCGGCGCGTTCATCGAACTCGAAGAAGGCGTCGAGGGTCTTGTTCATATCAGCGAATTGGCCGACGGCCGGGTCAAGAACGTCGAAGATATCGTTAAGGTTGGCGACGAGAAGAACTTTCGCGTCAAGAACATCGACACCGACAAACGCAAGCTCGCCCTGAGCCTGCGTAAAGACTCGGGCCCGCGCGGTGGCGACCGTGGGCGCGGCGGCAAAGAAGAGGTCAAGGTCTTCAAGACGACCGCAAAGAAGCAGTCCAAAGAGAACCTCAAAGGCGGCATGGACCTCGGCGGCGTCGGCCTGGGCGGGCTGTCGATGGATGACTTCAAGTGAGCGAGGCGGGCAGCACGTCCGCTTGTGACTTAGCCATTATCGGTGCTGGCGCTGCGGGTTTGATGGCAGCGATTTTTGCGGGCCGTAACGCCCCTCCAAGCACTAAAACCGTGCTTCTAGATGGCGCTAAAAAAATCGGTGCGAAGATCCTCATCGCCGGCGGCGGCCGCTGCACCGTCACACACGACGTCGTCTACCCGACCGACTACTTTGGCGGGGCCTCCAACAACACTGTCAAGAAGATCCTCAAGTCTTTTTCCGTTGAGCAAACGACCGCGTTCTTTGAATCACTCGGTGTTGAGCTCAAACGCGAAGACACCGGCAAGCTGTTCCCAACGACCGACTCTTCCCGCACCGTACTCGACGCCCTGCTCAAGGCGGTGCACCACGCGGGGGTTGAACTACATAAGAGCAGCCGGGTAACCGGCGTGGAGAAGATGGCCCCCCTCTCCCTTGAGGGAGAGGGCCGGGGTGAGGGTGAGGCGTCAAGAAGCCAGGACGCAAGCGATCAGCAAGATCGTTTCAAAATCAGCATCGAAGGCCAACTCCCGCTGACCGCCAAACGCATCATCCTCGCGACAGGCGGCAAGGCCCTGCCCTCCTCCGGGTCCGATGGCTTCGGGTATCTGCTTGCCAAGCGCCTCGGCCACACCATCACCGACACCTGGCCCGCGCTTGTCCCGCTTGTCCTAACAAACAACCACTGGCTTACCGCGCTCTCCGGCATCACGCTCAACGTCGAACTCACCCTCAGCGGCAAGACCGGCAAGGCCCTGCACAAACAGGCGGGCCCGATGCTGCTTGCCCACTTTGGGGTCACCGGGCCGGCGGCGATGGATATGTCCCGGCACCTGCGCGACTACGTGGAAGAGGCCCCACGCCGGCTGACCGCGAACGTGCTTCCCGGGAAGACCTTTGAAAAGCTCGACCAGCAACTGCTCGACGCAGCACAACAGCAACCCAAGCGGACGCTGACCTCGCTGCTCAAGCAGCACCTCCCCGACCGCTTCGCCGAGGCCTTGCTGGATCGCCACCTCGGGATTGGCCTGGACCTGCCACTCGCCCAGCTGAGCAAAGACGACCGCAAGGCCCTGTGCCATGCCTTGACCGCCCTGCCACTGCCGATCGATGGTGACCGAGGGTACAAGTACGCCGAGGTTACCGCGGGGGGCGTACCAATGAACGAGGTGCAGACGGCGACGATGGCAAGCAAACAGTGTGGCGGGCTGTATCTCTGTGGCGAGATCCTTGATGTCGACGGCCGGATCGGCGGGTACAACTTCCAGTGGGCTTGGTGTACCGGGCGGCTGGCGGGTATCGCAGCGGCTCGTTAATGCGGTCAAGACTCATTAGATGCGGTACGATGCCGCGCGATGTTCAAGCTCAGGCACATCCCGAACCTGCTGACGATGCTCCGGCTCGTCCTCGCAACGGGCTTCTTCGTGCTGCTGGCCCGCTACCAGTTCGATCAAGAGAAATACGGGTTGCTGCTGCCTGCCATCGGGCTGTTCATCCTCGCGGCCATCACTGATGCACTGGACGGCATGCTCGCCAGACGGTGGGAAGTCGAGTCGAAGTTCGGCCGGATCATGGACCCGTTCTGCGACAAGGTGCTGGTCCTCGGCGCGTTGTGCTTCCTGGCCGGGCCGGGGTTCGTCTACCAAGAACCCGTTTTCGTGGACAACATGTACGAGGGCGAACGTTACGTACAGGTGTCCGGCCTCCTGCCCTGGATGGTGGTCGTCATCCTGGCGCGAGAACTGCTGGTCACCGGGATCCGCGGCGAACTCGAAGGGGCCGGCCACAAGTTCGGCGCGAACTTGTGGGGCAAGCTGAAGATGGCGCTGCAGTCTGCGGCCGTGCCGTTTGTACTGCTGGTCGTGTACCTGACGGATTCGGAGTTTCAGTTTGCAGACAAACTTCAGACACCCCTGCAAGTGATGGTCTATGCAACGGTGACCGTCACCGTGCTCAGCGGGCTGCCGTACGCCATCGGTGCGTACCGGATGGTGAAGTCCGAGCGTAAGGCATAAATGCCAGATTAACTGGCTTTTCTAAATCAGTGTCCGGATAAGCGCAACACAAACCGAACGGCCAACGTCTTTCTTATCGAAAAGATGGGCCTTGTTTAATGCCCCACTAAGGCATGGCCGATCTTTCACGTTAAGGCCCGTGATTGCCAAATTTGCCGGAGTATTGACATGGACAACGACCTGATCGGCCACATCCTCATCGAACAGGGGGTGCTCACCCAGATGCAAGTCGATCGGGCCCTTCAAGTCCAGGCGGAACGCGAAGCCCCGCTGGGCCGTATCGCCGAAAAACTCTTCGACATCGAACGGAACACCGTCATCGAGGCCTTGGCCGAGCAGGTCGTCATGCGGGCACCCGAAGCCAAGCTTGCGTCTGAAACCTTCGACCCGCAGTGCCTGCGGATGCTTACCGCCCAGCAGGCATGGGACAACCTGATCCTGCCGATTCGCTGGGAGGATGGCGAACTGTTGTGTGCCACCACCGTCGAGACCCTCCCTGGCGCGATCGAACTACTACAGCAAAAGCTGGACTGCCCGTTTCACTTCGCGGTCGCCGAGATGCGGCCGCTGGAGGAGTTCATCGCCTCGCTATACGCCTACGAGGGAGTTGAGGTCATCGACTGAGAGGCCTTCAACAAAACACTTAATAAGCTTTAGCGGAAGCACACACCGACCCGCTGTGGGCTTCGGTCGTTGCCGAGACATTGCAAATCAACAACTACGCTAGCTTTTTGGTCGCGAACGCACCGTCCTTGGTCTGCTTGACCTCGTATCCAGCGGCTTCGAGTTCGTCACGGATCGAGTCAGACCTTGAATAATCCTTGTCCACTCGTGCCCGATTCATCTCCGCGACCTTCGTGTCCGCCCATGCGCTGTCAGGCCCGGCCGCCGAAGCGGCCTCTGCCGGGTTTAAAACTGCGAAGATTTGGTCGAACGCGGCGAGTATGGCTTGGCTGACCGCTCGATCATTCGCCGGCTCACTGAGGTACGCGAACATCACGCCCAGCGCTTTGGCGGTGTTCAGATCGTCGGCCATTGCAGCAACGAACTCGGTTACGGCCGGGTGCTCGACGCCCTGCCACGAGGCGCTCGACGGGTCATAGCCGACCTGTTCAGCGAACTTGCGCAGCTTCATCACCCCGCGGGCGGAGTCTTCCAGGCCCTTAGCGGTGAAGTTCAAATTCGAGCGGTAGTGTGCCTTGATCAGCTCCAGCCGGAGCACAGCGGGGTCGACCGGCCGGCCGGTAAACTGACCCTTAATGATCTGCCGCAGCGTATAGAAGTTGCCCTTGCTCTTGGACATCTTTTTACCCTCGACCATGAGATGCCGGGCATGCATCCAGAACTGAGCGAAGAGCTCCTGCCCCGTAAAGCACCTGCTCTGGGCGATCTCGCATTCATGGTGGGGGAAGAGGTTGTCTTCACCGCCGGTGTGGATATCAAGAACCTCTTCCTGCAGGACCGTCATTGACATCGCCGAGCACTCGATGTGCCAGCCGGGGTAGCCGGCCCCCCACGGGCTGTCCCACTTCATGATGTGCTTGTCATCAGGCTTCCAGAGCATGAAGTCGGCCGGGTGCCGCTTGATCGCCAGGTCGGATTCGCTAACACGCCCGCCCGCACCACCGCGCAGGTCTTCGAGCGTGTTGCCCGAGAGTTCGCCGTAGTCAGGGAAGGACTCGACCGAGAAATAAACCACCCCATCGCTGGCGACGTAGGCGTGCCCCCTCTCGATGAGCTTCGTGATGATCGCCTGCATCTCGGCGATGTACTCCGTCGCGCGGGGCATGTTCTCGGGATCACTCGCGACCTTGATCTGTAGACGCTTGGCGTCTTCGACGAAGGCATCGCCATAGAACCGGGCGATCGCGAAAGGATCGGTGGGGTCGAGGTCGATACCCTCGGGAAGCTTGCCCGACTTTTTCGCCTCGGCCAGCCGCTCACCCGCCGCCTCCATCTTGTCCTTGCCCCCACCGTCGGCGATCTGGTCGTCGGTCATATGCCCGACATCCGTCATGTTCATCACCTGATGGACGTCGTAGCCAACCAGCTCGAGTGTTCGGCGGATCACATCCGCGAACAGAAACGACTTGAAGTTGCCGATGTGCGCATAGTCGTAAACCGTCGGCCCGCAGTTGTACATCTTCACCGCAGGCGGGTTGATCGGCTCGAAAACTTCGAGCTTGTTGGTAAGCGAGTTGTAGAACCTGATCTCAGGGCGTCTCATGGATCCATAAGGATATCGCATCAGACACGGCCGAGCCGCAAAAACCTACAGACCACCCTCGTCGTCGGCTGTGCCGAGTGCTTGAATCAACTCATCGTCGGGGAAAACACCCTTGATCCATTTAACCAGTTCATCGTTGACCGGGTCGAAGTCTTCCCAGTCACCCGGTGTGTACCCGAGCATCTGACAGCTAAAACAGATCCGTAGCCTGGCGTAGGTCGCGCCATCCTCGAACGTGATCAGCACGCCGGGTATCGGCTCGCAACCCTTCGCAATATCCCAGCCGTAGGCCTCATCCCTCGAAAGCAAGCCGGTCAATTCCATGCGTTGGTCGAGCCTCAAGACCACACCCTCGCTGAGCATCTTTTCTTCGCCGGTGTCCAAGTCGAGTTCGATACGGTACGCTGTCGCTTCGCCTGTTTCGGTAATCGCCCTAGCATGTGGCCAGCCCCCCATCAGTACCGCGACGCGATCGGTGAGTTCGGGCGGCGCAGCGTCTTCGACGGCCAGTTCATCGTTGCTGCAGCCGGCGAGCGTCAAGAACAAGAAAAATAGTAATAAAGGCCATTGTGAGGCGATAAGCATCAGTCCACTCCTTCCAATCATTCTGCTGAGCGACATCGATCGTCACACAGATCACGGCCTTCACTCCAAATTCAATTCAACATGAATTATTCTGCCGCCTCGTCTTGCTCGACCAGCTTCTCGACGCGCACTTTCAACACCTTCGTCCGCTCGGCCGCGATGACAGTGACACGGTGTTGCTCGATCTCGAACCCTTCACCAACTTCGGGTATGCGTCCGAGTTCCGCAAAGACCAGGCCGCCCACGGTGTCGTAGTCGCGGTCCTCAGGCAGATCGATATCGAGGTGATCCTCTAGGCTGGGTACTTCGACGCGGGCGTCGATTTCGCTGACACCCTCCCCGATGTCCTGGATGCTTGGCTCGACCTCGCCTTCTTCGTACTCATCCTGGATCTCTCCGACGATCTCTTCGAGGATATCCTCGATGGTGATCAGGCCAGCGGTCCCGCCGTATTCGTCGAGGACGATCGCGAGGTGGACTTTTCGCTGGCGGAACTCCGTGAGCAACTCGAGCACGTCCTTGGACTCTGGGATCAGGAACGGCTCGCGTAGCAGTTCTCGCAGGTTGAACGATGCCTCCGACCCAACGAACTGTACAAGGTCACGGACGTAGAGGATGCCGACAATGTTGTCGAGCGACTCTTCGTACACCGGGATCCGTGAGTGGCCGATCGAGAGCACCGCTTCACGGATTTGCAGGAGCGAGCCGCCAAGCTCGATCCCTTCGACATCGGTGCGCGGCGTCATGATCTCACCGGCATCACGGTCGCTGAGGGCGATCGTTTTCTCGAGCATTTCGCGTTGGGTCTGATCGATTTCTTCATCCGTGTCGTGCTGCTCAATGGTCGAGAGGACTTCTTCGGAAATGTCATTGTCATCCCCATTGACCAGATCGGCCCCGGAAATACGGCGTACGATCGGATCAAAGAGATGAAGCGCCGCAGCGATAGGAGAAAAGACCAGCGCAAGCAGCAGCAACAGCGGGGCCGAGATCGAGAGCAGTGAATCGCGGCTGTAGCGGGCCCAACTCGTTGGGATCGCCACGATGAAGATACTCAGCAGCACCGCCGCAATCGCGAACGCAACCGCGTAATCTACCCAAGGCGAAGCGAAGGACCCAGACCGCTCGACCACACGCAAGACGCCCAGCACTATGCCAGTGGCAAAAGCGATGCGGAGCACCCCGGTCATCAGCATCATGGGCTCGGAACGCTCGATCAGTCGCTCAGCCAACGCGGCTTTGCCGTCACCTTCGAGTTGCTCCGTCAGCCTTCGGCGAGAATACGTCTTCAGCGCGGTATGGCAAGCCGCGAAGTAGCAGCCAAAAACGCAGGCGGCAATGATGAGCCAGGTTACGGGGTCCATATCGGGCTTCGGGCTAGCGATCGGGGCCAAACAGGGGGCCAAATCCCATCTGCTTCAGTAACGAATCCTCGCGGGCGTGCATCCGCTCGTAGTCGTCTTCTTCATGATCGTCCTCACCAAGCAGGTGCATGAGGCCGTGCACGGCATAGAGCAGCAGTTCATGACGTGTCTCATGGACACGCCGCTGGGCCTGGCGTTCTGCTTCATCAAGGCAGACGATAATGTCGCCTTCGACTGACGTGATGCAATGGGCTGACCCGGGCGGCGAAACGCCCTCAAGCATGTTGAAGGTGAGGACATCCGTTGTGCCGGCGATACCGGTGTACTGCTCGTGAAGCTTGGCCATCTCTTCGTCTGAGACGACAACGACCGTGAGATCAGCCTGGGTGAGTCCGCACAGTACCGCCGCGCGATGCAACTGCTCTTTGAGCCAGCCACCAAGGTCTGCAATGCGATCCCCGGTTTTGACGATCGTCTCGACCTGGATTGATTGAGGTTGGCCTGGGGGTTTAGACGGGCTAGAGTCGGGCTCGTCTGAGCCTGGGGGGTCGGGCTGGTCTTGCGTGGTAGGTTCGGCCGGGGGCACGTTGGCTCACAGTGAAGAAGAAAGATCAGGCGGAGTTGGGCTTCGCGCAGTCTCGGTGTTTGGTAAGGATAACGCGGTTGCCACGGTCGTTGAAGTCCACCTCGGTCATGTAGGCCCGCATGAGCATGACGCCGCGGCCATTGGGCCGGCCGAGGTTTTCTTCCGCGGTGGGGTCCGGCAGCTTGTCGGGAACAAAGCCCGGGCCTTGGTCTTCGATCTGGATCACGATACGGTCCTCATCGATGCTGCACTCGACTTGGACCGTCTTGCCAGGGTCGTTCTGGTTGCCATGCTTGACTGCGTTGACCAATGCCTCGTCGAGCGCGAGGCGCACCGCGAAACCTTCCCGCTTGTAGCCGTGCTCTTCAGCGGCATCAAGGATTTCCTGCATCACCTGCGCGGCCTCGGCATTGATGCTGGGGATGGTCCAGGATTTTGAATAAGGCTGGGCCATGGCGTAGGGCGGATCGTCCCGGCAAGGCCGAAGCGGCCGCCGCCGGTGGCACAGGGAGGGTTACTTAAAGCTGGCGAGGGCGGCGGCGTTGTCGTCATGGATCTGGAAAAGCTTGTTGAGCTTGGTGATCACAAAGACTTCGTAGATCTGAGGGTCGATATTGGCAAGGCGGAGCTGGCCGCCCTGCTTTTTGACGTTGTTATTGATCGTGATAAGCGTGCCTAACGCAGCAGAAGACAGGTGCTCGACGTTCTCGAAGCTCATCAGGATCTTCGGGTTCGACGCGGCGAGAATCAACGCACCGATCTCGTCACCGATTTGCTGGATGCTGGCCTCTTCGAGGATATTGCGGTCCAGAAAGCCCACACGCGTGACTTCACCGTCCTGCTCAATCACCAGGCGTGATTCCTGATTTGCCATCAGGCATACTCCGTAAGGGGTTGAATCCACGGAAATTAGCCGCAGCAGGGTGAAGTGTCAAGCTTTGAAACACCCGAGGTGGGGCATCCGCCACGGGTTTCGCCCGGGCCATCTGCGCTGTTAAGATACGCTATTGAGGCAAGGAGCCGGACCATGAACGCGTCGTACAAAATTGTGCTGCTAGGAGCTTTTGTGCTCTTCGCCGCTGTCGTTGGCTTTGTTGTGCTCTCGGCGGGTGATGAGCCAAGCGGGCCCCAGCCGCCCACGATCGAGGTGGCGGATGCGACCGGCCAACCAGAAAACACGATTGAGCCACCGGCCGAAACCGCGCGTGAACCTGCTGCAGGGCCAGCAGAGGAACCTGATGAGGACAGACGCCCGGGTCTCGAAACGCTTCTACCCGGCGATGAGGCAGGCGAGAACGTGGCCGCTCGAGAGGAGACCATCGGTGAGACGCTTGACGACCTGCCCGAGGCGCCGGTGATTAAGTCTCTAACCGATGAACCGCTGGCCACCGCGGACCCACCTTCTGATCCGGTTCGACCCGCGCCGGAATCGTCAGACGGTACGCTGATTGGTGACAGCGAAGCGCCTGCGGAAGAGATCGCCGAACCCGTTGAAGAACCCCGCCGTGCACCGAGCGAAGAAACGGTCGACCCCGCAGAAGAAACCAGCGAGCCTGTTGTAGAACCCCGGGCCGAGCCTTCGCCGCGCCCAATCCCGCCGGACCCCGGCACGATCCCAAGGACCTACACCGTCGAAGCGGGAGATACCTTCGCCTCGATCGCTGAAAAATTCTACGGCGAAGAGCGCGCGTGGTTCGACATTGCACAGGCCAACCCTTCAATTGATCCGAAGCGGTTGCAGGTCGGCCAGACCATCGTGCTTCCCAACCGTGACACCCCCGTCCGCGAGCGTGAAGAGGTGCTGCCCCCCGCTCCCGGCAGAGACCAGAACTACACCGTCCGCCCGGGCGACAACCTCTCCAAGATCGCTCAACGCTTCTATGGCGAGGCGGAGAAATGGGACCTCATCTACGCCCGCAACCGCAACCTCATCGGGCCGCGCCCCGATGCGCTCAAGGTGGGCATGGAGCTGATCATCCCGCAAGCCTTCGACGGCGCGGAGTAAGCGACGCAACCAAATTGATGACGTGAAAAGTTTGGCCCGTTCATGTCGGCGGGGTAGAATGGACGAAGTAGTACTGTCGGCTGCACAGGTTTCGAGAGGCCGGTCCTAAGGCCAAATGCTTCTGAACCTGTCGATCCCCAAGGGAGCGGGTATCGGGCGCGACGGCCATGCCTCCATCGAGTGGAAGGCCTGGACGACCCGGCGACGCACCCACCTCGAATTGGGGTTCGGGACATCCGCCTTACGGCCTCCCGAAACCGTGCAGCTAAAAAGCCCGCTCCAATGAGCGGGTTTTTCTTTGGATTCTCCAGAAGCTCATGTGCGCCATACGCAGGCTTCTGGCACGGTTAAAATACTTGCGATGCCTGCAGCCCCCGACCCGCAACCCGACTTGACACGTTCGACCAAGCTGAGTGATGTTGTCGACTCGCTGATGGAGACCTACCCTAACGACCCGCGCACCCAGCACATCGACGCGACCTTCCTGCCCAGCCGGGACGAGGCGATCCGCGTCATCGAGCTGCTCCGAAAGATCGTCTTCCCTGGCTTTTTCGACAACCGGCGGATCACCTCCGACAACGTGCGCTTCCACATCGGCGAACTGCTCGCACAAGTCGATGAAGCCCTGTACGACCAAGTCCGCCAGTCCCTGCGCTACGGCCAGAACGAGAAGTTCCAAGGCACCGAGCAGGGCGACAATTGCGACCAGCAGCACATCGATTGCGATGTCGTTGCGCGAGAAAAAACCGACGCGATGCTGGCATATCTGCCTGATCTGCGGCATGCGATCTCACTGGATGTGCAGGCCGCGTTCGAGGGCGACCCCGCCGCGAAGGGTACGGATGAGGCAGTCTTCTGCTACCCGGGTATTGACGCGATCTTCACCCACCGCGTCGCCCACAAGCTCTGCACGCTCGGCGTGCCGATGCTGCCGCGCATCATGTCCGAGTACGCCCACAACGAGACAGGCGTCGACATCCACCCCGGCGCGACCATCGGCGAGTCTTTCTTTATCGACCATGCGACCGGCGTCGTCATCGGCGAGACCTGCGTCATCGGGGACCGGGTCAAGGTCTACCAAGGCGTCACCCTCGGCGCGCTATCCACCAAGGGCGGGCAGTCCTGGCGCGGCCGAAAACGGCACCCCACGATCGAGGACGACGTCACGATCTATGCTGGCGCAACGATCCTCGGCGGGGACACCGTCATCGGCGCACGCTCCACGATCGCAGGGTCGGTTTTTGTAACAACATCAGTCCCGCCCGACCACACGGTCGTGGCCGACTTGCCGACGCCTAAGCTCAAGGCCCGTCGAAACGCCAAAAAGCCTTCACCTGAAATCGATCTGGGCAGCGGGATCTGAGAGAAAAACCGGTATAAGCTGCCTAATATTCTGCGGAAAGAGAACTTACAACCGTAAGTAAATAACCGCTCAATGCCGCTCACGCTCACCGTCGATTTCAGCAAGCCGATCCGCCTGTTCCCGCTGGCGAGCTGTATCCTTTTGCCCCACGCGACGGTTCCGCTGCATATCTTCGAGCAGCGCTACCGCGCGATGACCAAGGATGCGCTTGACTCAGACGGCCTGATCGCGATGGCGACCTTCGATGGCGACGCCTACCAGCATGACTACGAGGGCACACCGCCGATCCGACCCATCGTTTGTGTCGGCTACATCGTGCACCACGAACGGCTGTACGACGGCCGGTACAACATGCTGCTCCAAGGCGTCGCTCGCGGGGTCGTCACGGAGGAGCAAGACCTCAACGAAGCCGGCTACCGCAGCGCGATCCTCCAGCCGACGGAGTCCAGCGTCATGGAACTGGACCTCGAAGAGCAGCGGAAGACGCTGGATGCGCTGCTTAAGGATGAGCATCTAGATCAACTGGCGAGCATCCGGAATATCCGCAGTTGGCTGAGCCCGGACCTCTCAACGCCGGTCGTCATTGATTTGGCCTGCCACGCGATGTCGCGCGACAGCGAGCAGCGTTACGCGTCCCTCGCAGAGCCCAGTGTGTTCGAGCGGTACCAGCACCTGCAGCAGCAACTCTTGCAAACGCGTAAGACACTGGCGTTGGCGAATCAGATGGGGCCGTGCGTCAGCGAGACCGGCCTGCCCTTGAATTAGGCCACACCTGCTAAACTGCAACGATGGCGATGGATCCCCAGCCTGTCACGGAGGACTTGAAAGGTGTCGCGCCGTCGGACCAGCTGTTGGGCGGGCTCACCTTGCCGCAGCAGGAGGCGGTCGTACACCTCGACGGGCCGCTGCTCGTGCTCGCCGGGCCGGGCTCGGGCAAGACACGTGTGATCACCCGGCGGGTCGCGCACCTGATCCAGCGCTGTGGGGTCGCGCCGTGGAACGTGCTCGCGATCACGTTTACAAACAAAGCGGCGGCAGAGATGCGTGAACGTGTCGGCGCCCTGTTGACCGATCGCCAAGCAAGAGCCGTGACGATCTGCACCTTCCACAGCCTCTGCGCAAGGCTGCTCAGGCAGTACGCGGATAAGCTCGGGCTCGCGCCGGGGTACTCGATCTACGACACCGCCGATCAGAAGCGGGCGATGAAGCAGGCGCTCGAGGACCTTGAGATCAGCACCAAGAACTTCCCCCCCGCCAACACGCTCGCCACAATCAGCAACGCGAAGAACGAACTCATCGGGCCCGAGCAGTTCGCGACCAACGCGGACAACTTCTATGACCGCACAGTCGCCAAAGCATACACCCGCTACAGCGAGATCCTTAAGAAGAACCACGCGCTGGACTTCGACGACCTCATGCTCAAGACCGTCGAGCTGATGCGGAAGCACCCCGATGCGCTTCAGGAGCTGCGCAGCCGGTTCCTGTACGTCCTGATCGATGAATACCAGGACACAAACCACGCGCAGTTCATGATCGCCAACGCGCTGGCCGCCGAGCACAAGAACATCATGGCGACCGGCGACCCGGACCAGTCGATCTACGGCTGGCGTGGCGCGAACATCCGCAACATCCTCGAGTTCGAGGACCACTACCCGGACCCGACGATCGTCCGTCTCGAGCAGAACTACCGCTCGACGAAGCAGATACTGAACGCCGCCGATGCGTTGATACGTAACAACCGTGGGCGGAAGCACAAGGAGCTCTGGACCGAGAACCCCGATGGCCACGCGGTTCGGGTCGTCACGCAGTACGACGAGCGCGGCGAGGCGCAGTGGGTCGCAGACACCTTCCGCAGCCTGCACGACGAGTCCGGCATCCCGTGGGGGCACATGGCCGTGTTCTACCGGGTGAACTCGCTTTCGCGTGTGATGGAAGAAGCGCTCCGCGATGGCGGGGTCCCCTACCAGATCGCGCGTGGTACGGCGTTCTATGACCGCAAGGAAGTGAAAGACGCGGTGGCTTACCTGCGCGCGATCGCCAACCCGGCCGATGAGGTCAACCTGCTACGCATCATCAACACCCCCGCCCGCGGCATCAGCGCGACGACGGTCAAATCGATGCAGGCCTACACGCTCGCCGAGGGCGTCGCGATCGATGCGGTGCTCGCCAACCCCTTGGTGCTGACCAACCTCAATACCCGTGCCCAGAATGCGATCGCAAAATTCGATAAGACCCTGCAGGGCTGGAAGACAACCGTCGAGCAGGATGGCATCGACAAAAGTCAAGATCGCAACAGCCTGCGTTACTTCGTCGAGCGGGTCCTCCGCGAGTCTGGCCTCGAAGACCACTACCGCAACGACAAGTCCGACCCCGATGGCACGCGCTTCGACAACCTCGGCGAACTCGTGAGCGCGGCGCAGCAGTTCGAACAGGAATACATCGTCGAGATCGAGGCCGACAGCGATGGTCGCGAGACCGATGCGCCGCTGCACGACAAGCTGCTTGCTTTCCTCGAGCGCATCGCCCTGATCGCGGACATCGACGGGCTCAACTCCGAGCAGGGCCAGGTCACCCTGATGACACTGCACGCGGCCAAGGGCCTCGAGTTCCCCGCGGTAGCAATGATCGGCTTCGAAGACGGGCTGTTGCCACACCAGCGGGCGAACACGGACGAGAACGAACTCGAAGAAGAGCGCCGGCTCGCCTTCGTCGGGATCACCCGCGCACAAGAACACCTCTATCTCACACACGCCAAGTCGCGCACGATCTTCGGCCAGACGCAGTCGACGATCCGCAGCCGGTTCTTTGACGAGTTGCCCGAGCACGCGGTCGAGTTTGTCGAGCCGGAGAGCGATGGGTTTGAAGAGAGTGACCCGTTCGCGGGCCGGGAGCTACGCTCGACCGCGGCGAAGCAGGCATCCCTGTTCCCCAAGGGCACGAAGGTCCGCCACCCGCAGTTCGGCATCGGCGAAATAATCGACGTCCAGGCCATGGGCTCGATCACGCGTGCCTCCGTCCGCTTCAATACGCACGGCCGGAAGACCCTGATCCTCCAATATGCCAACCTCGAACGCATCGGCGGCCCGCCAGAGCACGACCCGTCGTTCGATTTCGACGATGATATCCCGATCTAAGACTTACAAGAGCTTGGATAGCCGCGATGCTACGCATCGCCGGAGAACCGTGACACGCGTATCATGCTTTGCCTGCGACGCATAGCGTCGCGGCTATTTTCAACCAGGTGCTACGAATAGAAATGTATCGAACACGCATTAAAATCTGCGGCATTAAGGAGCGTGAGCACGCGCAGGCTGCGGTCGATGCGGGTGCGGACTACATCGGTCTTGTATTCGTCGAGAAGTCGCCCCGCTTTGTTACACTCGAACAGGCGGACGCGGTTGTCAGCGCGATGCCCAATCATGTCGACGCGGTTGGCTTGTTTGTGGATCATGACCCGCAAGAGATCAAGGGCATTGCCGAGCAGTTAGGGCTATCCGTTGTTCAGCTGCATGGACACGAAGAACCTTCGGCCTTAGACGAACTAAGCGGACTACGTGTCTGGAAAGCCTTGCCCTTTACACAAGACCTGAACGATCGTGCAGAGGCTTGGGATCAAGCCCCACGCCTCGAGGCGCTTCTTATCGATACCCCGCCCCAAGGCGAGCTCACCGGCGGCAGCGGTGTTGCGTTCGAATGGGCCGCACTTGCTGAGATCAAAGACCAACTTAGCAAGCCGATCATCCTCGCAGGGGGGCTCACGCCAGCCAATGTACATGAAGCAATTGAAATCGTTAGGCCCTATGCTGTGGATGTATCTAGCGGCGTTGAATCGTCAAGAGGTGTAAAAGATCCAGGGCTGATCTGGTGCTTCTCTGATTCTGTCACGCTCGCAAATCATTCGCAATAGTTCACCACAGAAAACACAGAGTTCGACTGAGACAAAATCACTTGGTCTTCCTCCTTGTTCTCTGCGGCCCAAATTGCCTTACAATCCCCGCCCTATGAAACGCGTCCTCTCCGGCCTGCAACCCTCTGGCCAATTGCACCTGGGCAACTATGCCGGTGCGATCAAGCAGTTCCTGCGCATGCAGGACGACCACGAGATGTATGTCTTCGTCGCGTCGTACCACGCGCTGACCGCAGCGCGGGACGCCGAGCAACTGCGGGCGGATATCCGTCAGGTCGTCATCGATTATCTGGCGTTTGGGCTCGACCCCACCAAGACAAACATCTACTTGCAGCAGGATGTGCCGCAGGTCACCGAGTTGGCTTGGCTACTGTCGTGCGTCTGCCCGAAGCACTTGATGGACAAGCAGGTCGCGTTCAAAGACAAGGTCGCGAAAGGTCTGCCGTCGACGATCGGGCTGTACAGCTACCCGATCCTGCAGGCGGCGGACATCCTCAGCGTCGACCCCGACCTCGTGCCCGTCGGCGAGGACCAGCGGCAGAACATCGAGATCATGCGTGACCTGGCGCAGAAGTACAACCACCACTTCGCCCCGGGGAGCGATCAAGACCCGAGCAAGGCCGTCTTCAAAGTACCCGTAGCCCAGATCCGTGGCGACAGCGGCGCGACCGTGCCGGGTGTTGACGGACAGAAGATGTCCAAGAGCTACAACAACGGCATCGATCCATTCATGGAGGAGAAGCCGCTGCGCAAGCGAATCATGAAGATTCTCTCTGACGCGACGCCGGTCGATCAGCCCAAGGACCCGGACCAGGACACGACGTTCCAGATCTTTGCTGCGCTAGCGGGTGCGGACGATCCGCGCACAGCCGAGCTGCGCGATAAGTACCTCAACCCTCCTGCGGACGGCTTCGGCTACGGGCACGCCAAGCAGGCACTGTTCGAACTGATCCTCGATGAGTTCAACGAGGCTCGCAAGAAACGCATCGAACTTATGAACGACCAAGCCTATGTCGAGGAGGTCCTAAGAGACGGCGCGGCGGCGGCAGGCAAGCAGGTCGCGGGGGTAACAGCCCGCGCCCGCGCGGCGGCTGGCCTCTGATCGAACGGTCAATCAGCCTGCTCTTTTACTTCGAACGCAAGGCTAAGCGACTCGATCACCTCCCCGGCAGAGCGCGTTTCTCCCGCCCAATTCACTTCGGCAAGCGCTTCGCGTGAGGCAGCTTTCAGCGGCATACGCCAACGGTCTACGAACAGCGGTGTAAGGTCTTCCCCAGCCGCGAGAGAGGCTGAAACAAGCCAGTTCATGGTCTGCTGTAGGGCCGATTCGGCATCGCGCGGCCGGATCTTCGGGCATGTGAAAACCTGCTGATAAAATGCTTTGAGGAAATCGTCCCCGCCGTGCTCGCTCCGCAGCTTGAGCATGACCGAGGTGTACATCACGTTCTGATCGGATGGGCCGCGGAATCCTTTCAGACGGTTTCGCTTCTCACTGAGCTGGCCATGCGTGGTAAAGGCGTCGAGGAAAGTCAGGTCGCTCTTGGCGTAGAAGGCCTCTGCCTGCTCGATCCGCTTGCGGAGGTTAGCTTCGGGGTCTTTGGCCTCAACCGCGTCCATACAGATATACCGCATCAGCACGGCAAAGCCGGTCTTGAAGACCGAGTGGCGATCGCCAAAAACAAAGTAGTTTCGGCCCATCTCGTAGAAGTAGTAGTGGAGAAACGCGTTGGGCTGTTCTTGGAGGATCGCGTAGTCGCGGTTGTAGAAGAGCGCGACCTCGATCCCAGTCGCGCCGATGTAGCCGCAGCCCGCGCCGCAGCTGAGCTGAGCGTCGGGGACCGCCGCGATCGTTGGCTTGTTATTCAGTTGCTTGAAGGGCCTGGGCCGCTTGCCGACGATCGACTCGAAGTGGAGCCAGCCCGCGTCTAGCTTATTCAGCATGCGCGCCATCACCGCATGGTCTAGCTCGGCGGTCGTTGTCAGGAAGATGACTTCTTCCCCCTCCCACGGCACCAACTCGGTTGACACGCCGCGCTCTTCCCAGCGGTCCGGGTAGAACGCCAGCCGCTTGTAATCGATCGGTTCTCCAGGCTTGATCACGTCGTCGGCTTTCGCCGCGGCGGCAAGCAGCACGAGGAGAAGCATCGGGATGCACCGAAAACGCCGGGTGTGATAGATCACTGGATTCATCGTTGTCTCAAAGGGCTGGACGCGTAGTATCACGGTCCTACGGCGGCCCTTGCGAAAGAGTTCCACCGAAATCCCTTGAGGAGACAGCTTAAATCGTGATCGGTGTTAAGCGGGACATCCCGCTTCCCAACGCTCGTTTACGCAGCGCCGCTTGCCGGGGCACTCTTCGCTTTCTCGATCAGCATCGCCCACGTCTCGCGCTCGTATTTCAGCAGGTTGACGGCCTCGTCCAGTGGCTTGGTTTCGCGGGTCGTGCTCGCATCGACCAGCAGGCGATAGATATAGGTGTAAAGCGCACTGAGCTTCTCAGTAACCTCGGGCATGACATCACGGTTCAGCGAGTTGGAGAGCTCGAGGACGATCTTCTGGGCCTTGCTAATGTTGGTGTAGGAGACGTCGTAGTCTTTGGTTTCAAGGCCTTTTCGACCGACGTTGAGGAAACGGATCGCACCATCAAAAAGCATCAGGCGGAGTTCCTCGGGCTTTGCGGAGAGCACCTGGTTGCGGAGGTACGGGTTGGCGGCGGTTTGGTTCATGGCACAATTGAATCGGGTGACTGCGGGGAATCCATCCTTCAAAGCCGTTATCGGCTTGGGCGGTCGGGCGGATCAATCGGCATCCAACGCGTCCAATAATCGTCTAATGCCTACGCGGTGATCAAAGATCACCCGCTGCTGCTTTGCGGTGCGGAGATCTGCTGGATCTGGCCGAGTGCGGCGCTCTGGTCCTGCAGCTGGGCCAACGCGGCCTCCATGGCTTGGAATTCGGCGAGCAGCCGCTGACGGCTGGCCTCCAGGCGGATATCGAGTTCCTCGATTCGGTCTTGGTTGAGTTGTACCTGTGAGTCGAGGGTGTCGAGCCTGGTCTGGACCACGCCGTCGATATCGTCGGTCAGGCGGTCCAAGAGCTTACTGATCTCGACACCGACCCCCTGGGCCGCGATCACATCGGTATCTTCGCCTGTGTCGGGGTCCACCTCGAACTGCTCGAAAGTCAGGAGCGCCTCGACGGCGTCCCGGTCGGTCTGCAGCGCCTCGGTGAACTTGTTCTGATCGAACTCGACTCGGGCCCCCTGGCCGACACGGATACCGATCTGGGACAGCGAGGTGAACTGCCCGGTGAGCTCATTATTTGGCTGGATCAACGCGTTGTAGAGCCTGCTGCGGATCTGCTGGACCGTCGAGTCGCCAAGCAGCAGGCCTCGCTCCTCAGTGTCGGCGTTGTAGCTGTCGTACCGGTCGAGCGTGTCGAAGACACCGTTGAGCGAGCTGACCAGCGAACTGGCGTTGCTGACAATCGACTCGTCGTCGAGGGCGATAGTGACAGTCACGGGGTTGTCGCTGACCGAGAGCAGGCTGATATCGGCCCCGGGGATGATCGAGGAGAGCGTGTTCGACTTAGACTCGACGACAAGCGATTGGGATGGGTCGTTGCCGCCGTAGAACACGACCGCATCCTGCGCCTGGCTGAGCGTGATGGTGTCCAAGCCAAGGCCACCATCATCAAAGACAAAGGCTCCGTCGGTGCCCGCGTCATCGGAACTGATGCTCAAACGGAACGGCGCTCCGGGCGAGCCGTCGTTGATGACAGAGGCGGAAACGCCGACGTCCGCATCATTGATCTTGTTGGCGACAGTCTGAAGCGTGTCGGTGGCCTCGATGGTGATCACGTTTTCAAACGTGCCTGAGATATTCTCACCGGCGCTAGCCGCGGTGCCCGCGATGCCCAGCTCTGCGGCAGTCGTGGAGCCCTCGTCTTCCACACTGATCGCGACGTTACCCGGCCCGTTGTCGATCAGGTCGATGCCGTCGCCATTCGCGTTCACCTGCGCGGTGATGCGTCCGCCGGGGCTGGCCCCGTTGATCTCGGTGATCACGTCATCGATGGTCAGCTCGTTGCCCTGCGTGAGGTCGACCGTGAAGCTGATGCCGGAGCTGTCGGTGATGCTGAATCGTCCGCGGGTGATGCCAAGGTCGTCGATACGGGTGCCACCGGTAACGTAGGCGTAGTCGAGGTCACCGGAGTCCGCGACGCCGTCATCGAACGTGCCGGTAAGCCCTAGCTCAAACGCGGCGTTGCCGACGCTGTCTGCAATGGTGAGGTCGTTGTTGCCGCCGGCCGTGTCGGTGATGCGGATCCCGTTGCCCGCGTTGTTAAGGCCCGCGGTCACGCCGATGCCGGCCGCGTTGATCGCGTCGAGGATGTCCCCCACCGAACGGGCACCGGTGAGGTCCACAGTCGCGGCGTTGCCCAGCGAATCGGTGATCGTGACCTCGGCACTTGTGCTGGGTGTACCGACGGGGTCGAGGTCGATGCCCCGGACACTGGTCACATCGTCATCCACGGCGATGCCCAACGCCGTCGCGGTAGTCGCCCCGCCTAAGCCGTCGGCGATCGTGAAGTTGCCGCTCCCACCCGAGTTGTCAGTAATGACCAGGGCCCGGTCCACAATCGCGGCGGATACCTGCAGGAACCCATCGTTGTTGATCCGGTCGACCAGGTCGCCAACAGTCGTCAGCGCGTTCACATCTATGAATGTGGATGTGCCGGACTTGTCGGTAATCTGGATATCGCCGTTGGACCCGATATTCGTGGAGGGTCCGGCACCCTGCAGGATGTCCGCCAGGAGCGTGCTGCTATTGACCGGGACACGGCCCTCGCCGGTGATCCCACCGACGCCGTTGCCCCCGAGCAGGTCCTTGATCAGTTTTGAGTTGATGCCGGCGACAACACGTTCGCCGCTGATTGTTCCATCGGCATCATCGTCGGCCTGCCCATCAGTGAGTCCAAGATCGACTAGTGCGTTCGAGCCGTTGCCGGAAGTGACGCTGAATCCTGCCCCGCTGCCGCCGGTATCGGTCAACGAGATGCCCGTGCCGTCTGTACTCTGCTGGGCGGTGACCACGCCGGCCGTGGCGGTGTCGATCGCGTCGAAAACATCCCCAAGCGTCAGCACACCCGAGAGGTCGATTGCGGCGGTGCCGCCTGAGTAGTTGATGACCAGGTCGTTACCGCCGTCGGTACGGATCCCCTTGCCGTCGTTGAGCGAGCTGAGCAACGAGCCATCGCCGACAGTGTTGATGATCGTGCCGGTCAGGACCGCATCGTCGCCGTCCGCGTCGAGCGTGGCGTTCCCCGCGATGCCCAGGGCGGTCGCTGTCCCATTAGTCCCAACGTTAGTGATGAGCAGGTCGCCAGTGCCACCAGAAACATCCGTGATCGTCAGCCGGTCGCCTTCGACCTGCGCAAGGACGTTGGTACCCGTTGAAGTGTTGATACGGTCGATGACATCGTCGACGCTGACCACGGCACGCAGGTCGACGAGTGCGGTCGAGCCGGAGCGGTCAGTAATCCGGATGAACCCGCGGTTGACCCCTTCCCCGCCGTTGAGGTTCGAGAGACGGGTCTCGCTATCCAGCCGCGCCTCGCCGCGGTCGAACGTCAGCGTACCGCCGTTCGGTGCGACAGGCGTAGCGTTGGAATCCTGGAAGCCCCTCGTGATCGATTGCTGCGCCGCGACGAGCCGGCCGACCGTGAACTGATAGGTACCAGGGGCCGCGCCGACGCCTGAGCTAACGCTGACGATCGATTCATCTGAGCTGTTGGAGGTCGTCGTGGCGAAAGAAGTCGAGCCGGAGATCGAGTCTGCCGAGCCTTGCAGGGCCAGCAGCCTCGCGTTGATGTCCTGGAAGGCGATCTGCTGAGACTGGATCACCTCGTTACGCTGAATTACCAGGTCACGCGGCCTGGCTTCGATGGCAATGAGCTGCTCGACGATGCTGTTGATGTCCAGGCCGCTGATCAGCCCGACACCGGTTGTGATCTGTCCCATGGGATCGGCCTCCGTTGGCGCGTATTACACCCGGCGAAGTCATTATCGACAGATAACAAAGCGGACCTTGAATGTGAGGGCCGCCCCGAAACAACCTAAGCCCTTTATTTTCAACGCTTAATCGAAACGACCGAGAAAATGTACAACACCCTAGTCCTTCACCGGCTCGGGCTGTGGGACGCTGGGCTTGGGCGCCAGCTTGCCGCTCTTCAGCGTTGCGAGCTTCTGACGGATCAACGAACTGGGCAGGGTGTAGCTTGAAATCCGTCCTGCCCGGGCAATGTTGACCCCAATGACCTCTCCCCTGAGGTTGACCAGGGGCCCGCCACAATGCTCTGGCTTGATCTCCGCATCGTGCTGAAGCACGAGTTCAAAGCCACGCCGCCGCTCGCTCAAGGAACTGCCCATGCGGTTCATCCGTTCGGCTCTGCTGCGTGGATCAGGTCCAAACTCCGACAAACCCACCGTTACCTTGATCGGCTCGCCGCCACGCAGGATCCGTACCTGGACCTCGTCACCCTCGGCTCGGGACTGCAACTGACCCACGACCTGATCGACCGCGATCACCTTCTTGCTGCCGACGTGAGTTAGTACATCGCCTGATTTGATACCTGCCTTGTCAGCACCAAATCCCTCGCTGACATCATCGATCCAGAGGCCGTCAGGGTGTGCCCGCAGGATAACGCCTAGCACAAGCTGAGCAGGCCTGATCTCCCGGGGCTTGGCGCTGATGATGCCGATCGCAACAGGCGACCGGCTGATCCCGACACATGCGACCATACGGCCGAGGCCGGGCTTGTCAAACGAAAGCGATACCGCCTCAAGCCGTTCCGCATCGATCTTGAGCATCGCGAGGTCGTTCTTCCTGTCTACGCCGAGGAGCTTCGCATCAAAGCCCCGGCCGGTAGATAGGACAACCTTGATCTTCTCGCCCGACAACTCGCTGGCCTTACTGAGGATGTACCCCTCGTCATCGATAATGGTGCCGAGGATACGCTCTTCGCCATCGACAACGAGTTGCACGACGCTTGCCCGGACGTCCCGCACAACCTTGTCAAACGCCGATCGGATCTCGGCATCGGGTGCGAATCTTGTACGCTCCTGAGCCTCTACTGAAGATGCGCTCAAGGCGGCAAAGAGTGAGAACATGACTATGACAATTCGATTCATCGCAATACCTGCTATCACTACTATCTCTGTGTCAATCCAAAATCACTAACGCCAACGGGAAGCCTCAACGCTCAGGCGCCTTCCCAATTACCATCTCCAGTTCGACGCGTTCTCCACGACGCATCACCACAACCGGGACCCGGTCACCGGGCTCAAGTTTTCCAACGACCTCAGCAAGATCGCCGAAGCTACCGATCGGTGAGCGGTCCAACTCGACAACGACGTCGCCGCCACGCATCCCCGCCTCGGCGGCGGGTGAGTCGGGGTACACCCGAGACAAAGCCGCGCCGTTGCCCTGGCCCCTGCCGTTCGCACCTTGTACGCCGATGTAAGGCCCACCGGGACGGATATTGCCGCGGCGTGTTGGGCGGTTCCAGACATCGCCTTCCGCCAGCCTATCCCAGTCTTGTGTGTAGATCGAGATCGGCACGTGGAAGTTCTGGCGGAGGCTGTTGCTGATCCGGCTGTGGACCCCGATGACCTTGCCATCCAGATCAAAGAGCGGTCCACCGGAGTCCCCGCCAATGATCGTGCAGTCGGTCTGGATCACCGTCGATCGAACGCGGTAGACACGGCCAAGGCGGGCCACAACCGAGCGTTCTTTATCAAAGCCGCCGGGGTGCCCCATCGCGACGACCCAAGCGCCGGTTTTTACCTCAGACATATCCCCGATTTCAACGTGCGGCCAATTGCCTTTGTCCGTGATCTTCATCAAACCCGCATCAACACCGATGTTGATGCCTAGAGACTTGCCCCTCGCTTTCTTCCCATCCGGGAAGATAAAGGTCACCGACCGGCCGGGCTCTACGGCGACGTGCCCTGCCGTCAGAACGTAGCCATCCTCAGAGATAATGACACCGCTGCCCGAGCCACCGCCTGACTGGACGCAGACCGTAGCGTCCTGGCACTTTTCGATGACTGAGGCCACACGCTCTTCAATGTCAGCGAGGTCCTCGACAGATTCAGGAACGAGTGTTGAAGCTACTTCGTTGGCCTCTTCGCCTTGGGCTATTGCGAGCGAGCTATTTGCAAACACCAATAAAGCCACTGCCGCTATGAAAGATATACGAAGCGTGATTGCGAGAGGAAATCGAGTCTTATGGATCCAAGTCATCAAAGTTACTCCGTACATTCAGCAGCCCAGTTCAGATGGCGTTGCCATGATTAAAACGTCTTCTGCGCAGAATAGGTTCTCAAATTAGTAGGTAACGGCCTTACTCCAAATGTGCCGAAATACAGGTAGTCTTCTCGTAGCGATGTTTCCTCTGCTTATTCGGCTCTCGATTATAGGCGGCTCGTAGATGTAATCACGACTGATTTCTGGAGTTGAATCATGTTTGACCCAAATCTGTTTCCCAGTGAGAACGCAACCGATCAAGGCGCACTCCCAGCAAGGGATATACCGTCCCTCAGCCCAACCGAGAAACGAGTGTGTTCCCTGCTGCTACAACGCTTGACCGAGCAGCGTATTGCTGAGCACCTGGACCGGTCGCCTAACACCGTCCATGTCCACGTGCGGAACATCTACCGCAAACTCGGTGTGCGGACA
Organism: Planctomycetota bacterium; assembly: GCA_039188575.1. Classification (GTDB taxonomy): domain Bacteria; phylum Planctomycetota; class Phycisphaerae; order Phycisphaerales; family Phycisphaeraceae; genus JAHQVV01. The sequence goes on from JBCCYY010000003.1 coordinate 65,377, forward strand.
CGCAAGCAGCTATACGAATTCCCCGGTATTGTCAGCATGGTGATCAGCAAAGACTGAGTAAGCCAAACGACGTATTTGTCTCCAGGCTCATCGAGACCTAACCGATCGACAACTGTGTCAGCCCACCGGCCGAAAGCGTTCGGCATTCGTCATACCGCCGACGATCCGCCGCCCCGTGCGTTGAAGTGGACGCGTAGTCACAGTGCCAGTCGAAGTTGAGACGAGCGGCCTGGGTCCGATCTTGAGGGACATCCGGACCGTAGCGCCGCGATGCGCGTAAAACGACCTGGCATTGAGTTGTCCGGTCGCGAGTGAATCGGCTTGGAGTTCGGCCCGGCCGTAAACCACGACCTTGCCATCAACACGGCCTTCGCTTTGGAGCTGGCCGCAGATCAGCCTGCCGACCATCTCGCCTTGCCCGCCGAGGTGGACCGTGCCCATCGTCGACACGTCGCCCTGAATCTTGGAATCAAGGTGCAGGTCCTCGAACGCCAAAGGGCGGGTGCATTGTGGGCAGCGCACCGACATCGCCTTCTGCGAGATCTCAAAGCTGTAGGAACAGTGCGGGCAACTAACCGACCGCACGGCCTTGGGCTTTGGACCCTTAGGTTTAAACGCAGCAAGTGCCGGGCGCAATGGCATCAGTCAGGCCCTCCTAGAGCAAGGGCCTCGGGTCAGCGGTTGCCGTTGGTCGCGGGGCGGCGGGCCTGCAGGACCTTCGCGCGGCGGCGTTGAAGCACCGCATTCACCGAGCCGGGCATCGTCGTGACTTCCTGCTCTTCTTCTGCAGGCTCTTCCGGCTGGCTGAGCATCGAGGTCGTGTAAGTCTCTTCTTCCTCGATCTCTTCTTCCTGGCCCAGCGCTTCACTGGCCGCGGCGATGGCCTTGGGGCCGACGCAGACGTCGCCCTGGAAGACCGCACCTTCGATGACGTTCAGGTGGCTGGTGTAGAGCTGGCCGAGCAGTTGAGCGCCGGGCAGCAGTTCGCAGCCAGCCTCAGCCACGACATCCGCCTCGGCCTTGCCCGCCATCCGGAGGGTGCCAGCGATGATCGTGCCATTGATCTGTGAGGACTCGGTCAGCTCAAGCATGCCCGTGACACGCAGCGTGCCGGTGAACTGCCCCATGATGACCGCGTCGTTGTCGAGCGTCAGCTCGCCCGAGATCTTGCAGTCCGGTCCAAGAACGGTCTTATTGCGTGGTCCTTCGCCCATGATGAATGCTCCAATTCAGCGTAAAGTCGGTTCAGTAACGATCGACCTACCCTGGGCCGATGCCGATATTGCATCGGATGACCCGCGTTTTGTGTCCACAAACCAAACCCGACCACACCGCCAAGCCAGGGCACCGCTTTTCTCGGACTTTTAAGGACCCAGCAAGCTCCAATCGATCGTAAAGCGCGGTACGCTTGCAACGCGATGCCAACCCCCGACCCCGACCGGATCCTACGACAGCACCTCCAGACCGACGCGTTGCTCGGTGCACCGACAGTGCCTACACCGGTCCAACCGAGCCCTGCCCACTTGGCTCAGCCAGCTCCAAGCCAACCCGTGCACCCTGCCCCTAGCACGCGGACACCAACTCGAGCCCCCGCCTTCTCGCTCTACGCACCAACTTCGCGTGGCACCGCCCCGCCGCTGCCCCGGGCTCACCCCGCCGACATCAAGCTCCTCGACGGCCTGTCCACCGCGGACAAACTGCAGCAACTCAAGCAACTCGCGGCCGAGTTCGAGTCCGACGCGAAGGTCCAGGCCCTCCGCCCGCCCGGCACCAACCTCGTCTTCGGCGAGGGCGACGTCGACGCCAAGCTCATGTTCATCGGCGAAGGCCCCGGCGAGACCGAAGACCGCCTCGGCCGACCCTTCGTCGGCCCCGCCGGCGAACTGCTCGACAAGATGATCACCGCCATGGGCCTGCAGCGCGAGCAGGTCTACATCGCCAACGTCGTCAAGTACCGCCCGCCCGGCAACCGAACGCCCACCCCAGAGGAGGCCGCCGTCCAAGGGCCCTACCTCGCCCGCCAAGCCGCCATCATCCGGCCCACCGCGCTCGTCGCCCTCGGCGGCGCAGCAGCCAAGTACGCCCTGTCCACCACCACCGGCATCACCCGCCTCCGCGGCCAGTGGGCCCAGTTCGTCCACACCGATCCCATGCTCCCGATCATGCCGACCTTCCACCCCGCCTACCTCCTGCGGTCCTACACCCCCGACAACCGCAAGAAGGTCTGGGCCGACCTGCAAGCCGTGCTCAAAAAAATCTGATCTGTGCGCGCGGCCCCGGTCCAACGTGCGTATTGGCTCACTGGTTATCATCAATCAATAAAAAGACGGGCTGACAAAAGCGCAATAAAAAACGCACGCCTTTAAGCGTGCGCATCAACAACAGCCCCTGCGCCCATCAGACGCAGAGGCACCGTGAAATGACTCTATCAATGAAGCACCGAAGCCCCACCCCGCGCGCACAAACCCATGGCGACCCACCTCCCTTTCGCCCAAACCAGACCCTCCAACGACTTGCGACACAACAGCCACGCCGTCCCGACGCCCACTCAATCAATCGCCTGCACCGGTTGTGCGCAACACGGGCACCCCTCCACAACCATAACCGTCACCCCACCGCATCCAGCGGGCTTCTCACACCCCTCACACCCTTGCTCGCCTGCGTCTGGCAGTGCGTGTAAATCATCGTCGTCCGCACATTGGTGTGGCCCAGCAACTCCTGGATCGTGCGGATGTCGTACCCCGCCTCCAGCAGGTGCGTCGCGAAGCTGTGCCGAAGCGTGTGGCTCGTCACCCGCTTGGCCAGCTGCGCCTGCTCGGCCGCATGCTTGATCGCGGATTGGACCGTCGATTCAAACACGTGCCAGCGTCCGCGCTGCCCCGTATCGGGGTGCCGTGACAGCTTGTGCGAAGCGAAGAGGTACTGCCATTGCAGCGACCACGCGGCCTTAGGCGACTTGCGCGCAAACGCCCCGGGCAACTCAACCCATCCTTCGTTCTCCGCCAGGTCGCGCTGATGGACGCCGTGGCGCCACACGAGCTGCTCTTGAAGCGGCTCAAGCAAGGCGTTTGGCAAAAGCGCGACGCGGTCTTTCCCGCCCTTGCCCTGACGGACGGTCACCTGCAGCCGGCTGAGATCGATGTCTTTCACACGCAGCGCACACGCTTCCCCGACCCGCAGACCACCGCCATACATCACCTGAGCCACCAGGCGGTGGCCCGGGGGCATCGCCCGCAGCAGCGTCTGCACCTCCCGCTGCGACAACACCACAGGCACGTGCCTGCTGCGCTTAGCGCGCGTCGCATTGAATTGCCCCGGGTCTTGATCCAGCACGTGCTTATAAAGAAACACGACCGCGTTGAGCGCCTGGTTCTGCGTCCCCGCCGCAACCCGCCGATCCACCGCAAGATGGCTCAGGAAAGCCTCGATCGCTTCTGCCCCGAGTTCGTTGGGATGAACAAAACGCCCCGCCTGCTGCCGGTGGTACAGGACGTACTGCCGGACCCAATAGCAATACGTCTTGGCGGTCTTACGGGCGTAGTGCTTTGTTCGGCAGGTATTAGCGACCTGCTCGAGCAGCTTCGGGCCAGGCCCAGCCGTCGTGTTGCTTCCCGGACTCATGCACAACAGGATAGCATCAATACAAACAAATACCAAACATAAAATCGCCCGAAGGACCATAGCTTTTATAAAACCCTTTCAAATCTGTTGATATCGTTGGTTTTGGCAACCGATGGCCTCCGTGATACGATGCATTCGTTCTCGGGGTAAGGCGTTCTTGCCCATCCGAATCCTGTTGTGCACGCCCAATAGCACGCACAACAGAACCATTCAATCAACTGTTAGGCGGACGGAACATAAAGTGACCGATGAAGAGTACGCAGATATCGGTAAGTTCATTTGGCAAACATACGTGCCGAAAAGTGGTCAGTCTGACACTGTACAAGGCGAACTCCTTAGAGCTAGCGAAAAGCTCCGAGACGAATGCCATCGCAATGGGAACATTAACTGGGATCGCGGCCACGAAATCCTTGCGAATTACATCCTTGACACAATCACAGCTTCGAATGATGTATCGGATGAAAGTAAAATACAACTTTCACAGGATATTGATCGGATCCTCGATTATGAGCGCCCATACACAGAAGACGACGTTTTCGATCGGGTCGAACGAGTAATCTTTGATTGGTACGTCTTGAATCGCGATCCAATTGCCCGCGAAATAAACCCTGAACTAAAACGCTAGGCCGTACAGTTGGCTATCCGCCTAACCAACTGCTGCAGTTGACCGGCTGCGCCCGCGTTATGATGTGGTTGTCGGTTTGGAGCCCGCTCTCCGCGGGCGGCCGGCAACTGAGCCTTTTACGTTAGGCGACATGCCGACTGTATCTCAACTGTTGGATATCTATCGCACCCGTTGTTCGATGCAGCGGGATGGGGTTACAAATCCGTCAGTGGAGATCAAAAAATTTTGTATCGACCTCGTTGAAGCCCTCGAACGAGAAGACCCAGAAGCAGATGTTGAAATAACTGAATCAAAAAACTCTGGGCACGACTTCATCTGCCAAGGACGAGTCTTGGCGACATTGCCTACTGATAATTCATCGCCCTGACCCATAAGTAAATGTCGCCTAACCACCTGCTGCAGTTGACCGGCTGCGCCCGCGATATGATGTGGTTGTTGGTTTGGAGCTTGCATTCCGCGGGCGGCCGGCAACTGAGCCTTTGACGTTAGGTCGATGAGAGCCAAGCTATGCACGATGATTCACCGCTCGCCTATCTTGACCCTGCTTGCAAGATGACGCTTCGTGAAGGTATCCAAGAGCTACGCCAGGCCGAGGGAGCCGATGACGATGCCACGGAAACGCTTGCGCCGGAGTTGGCTGGCGACATCGAAATCCACGACGCGATTCATGTCTTGTTCGCCTGCACAACCGACTTAGAAGGAGAAGTGCGGGCCCATGTCTGGACCATTTTTGGCACCACCGCGAAACTGGCTGACCTGCATCGCGTGATGTCGCACCGCGACCACCGAGAAGTTATCCGACAGATTGGCCATGTTAGGTTGCTGCTGCGTTGGCTGTTTAGTGTGCCTCGAATCGTTAAGTTGGTTTGGTATGCAAGTCGGATGAAGAACCGCTGGCCAGTCACAGAACTGGATTCCTTCCTGGACCGTCCACTTGATGAGATTCGGCAGCAGTTCCGTATCCAACTACCGCCACCATCCTCGAGTACACGGTCGCAACGCGGCGGAGCGGGTTTACGGACGCTGAATTCGCGGCCGGCATCGACCTAACCAACTGCTGCAGTTGACCGGCTGCGCCCGCGGTATGCTGTGGTTGTCGGTTTGGAGCCCGCTCTCCGCGGGCGGCCGGCAACTGAGCCTTCTACATCATGAAGAAAAAGCGAATATCAAGCGGATCTGAATTTGAATCGAAAATCGGCTATTCCCGGGCTGTCGTTGATGGGGGTTTTGTTTTTGTGTCTGGAACGACCGGGTACAACTATGAAGATTCCACGATTTCGCAAGATGTCGTAGAGCAGGCAGAGCAATGCTTCAAAAATATTGGACAAGCTTTGAGTGAAGCGGGAAGCAGTTTTGATGAGGTTGTCCGAGTGCGCTACATTTTCCCTGATAAGGAAGATTTTGAGCCATGCTGGCCTATCTTTTTGAGCTACTTAGGCGAGTCTCGCCCTGCAGCAACGATGATTACTGCGGGGCTGCTAGACGAGAAAATGAAATTGGAAGTTGAAATCACAGCGAAAGTCAACGGGTCTTAGCCCGCTGGGATCGTCGTTGGCGCTCCATACGGCAAAAACGCCGGCCTCTTCGCGATGCGGGTGGACACCAGACATCGGGGCGAAGGTATCGGGGGTGCCCTGGTAGATGCCGTCATCGAGTGGGCGAAAGAGGCCGGCTATTCAGAACTCTTGCTCGACGTTGCCGACAACAAAACGCCGGCAATAGCTCTGTACGAAAGAAAAGGATTTTCCCGTACCGGAATCAAAGGTGCTCTGCCTTCATAAAGAGATAGCATCACAGAACACCATGGGGCATTGCAGCTACGACGTCCTGACGAACAAGTCGCTCGGGCAGACCTGCTGACGTACGCCGCTGAGCTTTGACACTCCTGCCCTTTGCCTATCTACTATTGGCGATCGGCAACGGCGGATGGGGATGCCAACGTCGTACCCGCTCGTCTTGCCCTCAGTATCTGGTTCCGATTACAGCACCTATCGATTCTCACTTCACCGAGGGGTCCCATGCCAATCAAGTTCACCTGCACCTACTGTGACCAGCAGATCGAAGTCAGCCGCCAACAAGCCGGCCAGGAGGTCTATTGCTCCAAATGCAAGCAGCCCGTCCAGGCACCCTCCCTCGCAGGCCACAGCGCCCCGCCCCCTGCCGTTGCGCCGGAATCAATCGAGCCCAGTTCCGCCGATGCGCCAGCCCTCAAAACAGAGCCAAAGAGGGCCATCACCGGCCGCATTGCTACAACGCTACACCGCCCCACGAACAAATCGCTTTATATGGTCTAGCTGGGCGTGCTCTTAGTAATTGGCTCGTTCATACTTCAAAGCCTCATCCTAAACGGCGCCGTGATGCAGATGCCCGCCCTCGTTGCGCCCGACAGAGTGCAGGCGGAGATGCGCGCCGAGCGCGCCAAATACCAACGCGAAATCGATCGGCTGGAACTGCGCCTTAACAACCTCAGCAACAAAGACCTTTCCGCGGATGAAGAGCGTGACCGCCGCAACCAACTTCAGGAGCAAATCGACCGACAGAGGGGGAAGATGTCCGATGCAAGATCGGACATATCTGACCGCTACGAACTTGAGCGTCTTAACGCCCAATACGCCAAGACAAAGGGGCAGGCCGCCGCCCTTGCCTGGGTTCAACGCAGCACCTGGGGGCGCATCCTGTTGGACCTGCCCAAGCTCTTCGGCTGCGCATTGATCGCACTCTTCACGCTGCCCGTGCTCGCGGACAAAACACTTGGCAGCCACGCAAAAACATTCTCAATCGTTGCCTGCGGCGTCGTACTCTTTGCCGCGGTTAACAGCGGCGATCAATTCATGGCAACGATTATCACACTGCTGAGATAAATACGCCACCTCAAACGTAAGCTCAATGAATCAGACTCGTAAAAAGCCCACACAATGACTGCGTGGGCTTAAGACTATTGTGAAGTCACTTGGTCTTCTTTTCAGTTCTTGACCTCATACTCCGCGTCAATGACATCGTCGTCGCTGGAGTCGTCACTACTGCCCGCGCCCGCTTCGCTGCCCTCACCGCCGGGCTGACCACCCCCTGCGGCGCTGGCTTCGTAGATCGCCTTGCCCAGCTCCTGGGTATCCGTCTGCAGCGCGGTGAGCGCGGCCTGGATCGCAGCGGCGTCATCGCCCTTGATCTTCTCTTCGACATTGCTTAGTGACGACTCGATCTTGCCGCGGATCTCCGGGCCGACCTTCTCGCCGTGCTCTTCCAGCTGCTTGCGTGTCTGGAACACGACCTGATCGGCCTGGTTCTTCAGGTCAACGAGCTCGCGGGCCTTTTTGTCTTCCTCGGCGTGGGCCTCGGCGTCCTGCTTCATCTTGTCGATCTCTGCCTCGCTGAGGCCCGAGCTGCCGGTGATCTCGATGTTGCTTTCCTTGCCGGTGCCCTTGTCGGCGGCCTTGACGTTGAGGATGCCGTTGGCGTCGATCTCGAAGGTGACTTCGATCTGTGGCATGCCCCGCGGGGCCGGCGGGATGTCGGTCAGATCGAACTGGCCGAGCGTGCGGTTGTCCTTGGAGAACTCGCGCTCGCCCTGCAGGACGTGGATGGTCACGCTGGGCTGGTTGTCGGCCGCGGTGGAGAAGACCTGGCTCTTGCTCGTCGGGATCGTGGTGTTCTTCTCGATGAGCTTGGTCATCACGCCGCCCATGGTCTCGATGCCGAGCGACAGCGGAGTCACGTCCAGCAGCAGCACATCGCTGTCGCCGCCGGAGTCGAGCACGCCGCCCTGGATCGCGGCACCAAGCGCGACGACCTCGTCGGGGTTGATCGACTTGTTGGGTTCTTTGCCGAAGAGTTCCTTGGCGATAGCCTGCACCTTGGGGATGCGGGTCGAGCCGCCGACGAGGACGACCTCGTCGATGTCGCCGGTAGAAAGACCAGCGTCCTTGAGCGCGGTGAGGACCGGCGCCTTGATGCGTTCGAACAGCGAGTCACAGATCTCTTCGAACTTCGCCTGGCTGACGGTGATCTGCAGGTGCTTGGGGCCTTCGTTCGTCGCGGTGATGAACGGCAGGTTCACGGTCGTGCTCTGCGCGGTCGAGAGCTCGCACTTGGCTTTTTCTGCGGCCTCTTTCAGACGCTGCAGTGCCATCGCGTCCTTACGCAGGTCGATACCGTCAGTGCGGTTGAACTCGTCGGCTAGGTAGTTGATCAGCGCCTCGTCCCAGTCGTCGCCGCCGAGGTGGCCGTCACCGCTGGTGGAGAGCACTTCGAAGACGGTTGTGCCGTCGGCCTCGCCGATGTCGAGGATGGAGACGTCGAACGTGCCGCCGCCGAGGTCGAAGACAGCGATCTTCTCGTCCTGCTTCTTGTCCAGGCCGTAGGCGAGTGCTGCGGCGGTCGGCTCGTTAATGATGCGCTCGACCTTGAGACCCGCGATCTCGCCGGCTTCCTTGGTGGCTTGGCGCTGGCTGTCGTTGAAGTAGGCCGGCACGGTGATGACCGCGCTGTCGACCTTCTCGCCGAGGTAGTCTTCGGCGGTCTTCTTGAGGTTCTGCAGGACCATCGCGGAGACTTCCTGCGGGGTGTATTCCTTGTCCTTAGCGGAGACCTTGACGAGCTCGTCACTGCCGCCGATGACTTCGTAGGGGACCATCTTTTCTTCGCCGGAGACCTCGCTGTGTCGTCGGCCCATAAAGCGCTTGATGGAGAAGATGGTGCCGGTCGGGTTGGTGACCTGCTGCTGCCGCGCTGGCTGACCGACGAGGCGATCGCCCTTGTCCGTGAAGGCGACGATCGACGGGGTGGTCCGGTTGCCGGAGTTGTTGATAAGGACCTTGGGCTGGCCCGCCTCCATGACAGCAACGCAAGAGTTGGTCGTGCCCAAGTCGATTCCGATTGTTTTTCCCATGATTGATTTCCTTTCAATGCGACCCGCTGCAGATGCGCACCGCAACAGCATCACTAAAGGACAAAGGCAAGCACCGTGCCAATGTGTTGATTAAAAAACGGCATTATTGAGCCAATAAAGGTGGTTTTGTGCTGCCAGAGGAGGTTTCAGATGCGATGAGCCTGCCACTTTGACAACCTGCTTGGAGACGATGTTGCATCGGAGGTTTTCCACAATCCACCTGAAAATAAGGAAAATCGAGGGTTCAGGTTGAAAAACTCAAGGGAAATAGGAAGAATCCGCGATAGTCGGGTCATCGGAGGCCGAAACGTTCGGCACAGACCCCGTCCACACTCATGGACGATTTCAGATTCCCACGCTACGGAAGGCAACACAATGGCAAAGAAGAAAGCAACCACCGCGAAGCCGATGACCAAGAGCGAGGTCTACAAGACCGTCGCCGAAAAGACCGGCCTGAGCCGTAAGGACGTCGTCGCCGTCCTCGACGCGACCACCGACGTCATGGTCAAGGAAGTCAAGAAAAAGGGCTCGTTCAACTTCATCGGCCTGATGAAGATGACCCTGGTCAAGAAGCCTGCCGTCCGCGGCGGCAAGCTCGTCCGCAACCCGTTCACCGGCGAGATGGTCAAGCAGAAGCCCAAGCCCGCGAGCAAGACCGTCAAGGTCCGCCCGATGAAGGCGCTCAAGGACCAGCTCTAGGGTCTGGTTGGGTTTGGATTGGGATAGCCGCGATGCTACGCATCGCTGGAACCACTTGATGGGTCCTATGACCGTCTGCCTACGATGCGTAGCATCGCGGCTAAGGACCAATAAAGTCACTCAAGCCCCATAACCCTTGCGAAACAACAGCCCCCGGCCGTAACCCGGCTGGGGGCTTGTTTTTTTGTTGCATCACCGGCGGATTTTAGGATTGACGCTGATACAATCGGCGGTCCGGACCATGCAAAAAAGTGCCTGCCCTACTCAACCGGATCGGTATGAATCGCTAGGCGTGATCTGCTGCGTAGCGCTCGCTATGTGTTCGCTTGCTTTGCTGTTCGGCTGCCAGTCCACCACCGAGCCAGAGCCGGATATCCCGCTGCCGGGCTTTGCAGGAGAAGGACCCGAAAGACCTAAGACGGTGTATGCGGTGATCCGCCGTGCGGACGTGCCGCTCGACGAATCGACCGACGACGCGTGGTCGATCATTAACGAGCAGCTCGTACCACCACTGACGCGCGGGATCTGGCGTGGCAACGGCCTTCGGATCGGTCTGCTTCCGCGCAACCAGCTGGATGCGTACTCCGAGGCGATGCCGCAGCCGGTCGCATTCAGCCGGATACTGATTAATAAGAGTTCGTACCCGGTCTCAATCCTCGAAACACCAAGGCTGCGCAGCGACCTGCGGTTTGAAATCGACCTGACGCGTCCGCCACGGCCACGTGCCGTGGAGACGATCCGAGGCGGCGATAACAGCACGCTTCGACTACTTGCCAAGATTGAAACAGGTGTCGATGGACGGCATACGCTCGTGCTGACGCCGCAGCACTACATCCCTTCGCCGCTGGACCTGATACCGCGCGACCCGTTGGAGCGTGAGATGGATGGCCGGGTCTTTGAAGAGCTGGCGTTGCGGGTGACACCAGGCAAGGGCCAGGTCGCGGTAGTGGGCCTACACTGGCCCTGGCCGATAGGTGAGGTGCTGGAAGAGGACGATGCGGACTCGGACGCCGAAGCGGATCAACTGCTGTTGAGTACGTCGATCGACGAGCCGGCAGCCGACCCAAGCGACCCGGCCGCGCCGCCCAGGCACCTGACGCCCGTCGAAGAGTTGTTGGAACGGGACTTGCCAGACACTGCCAAAGCGCCATCCGATGCCAGTACACAGCCCGAGGTGAACGATCCCAAGCCACGCTACGAGCGGATCGCCTCACCGCTCGCGACCAGCTTTGGCAGCAAGCTGCTGACAGGGACCCGTATCCGCCAGCCCGTACGGACGGTACTGCTAATCACGATCGAGGACCCGCCGGCAGAGCCAGGCGATGCGGAAGTCTCGCCCGCAGATTGAGCGACCGGGTGACAACTTCTGAAATAACTCTGCTGATTCCGCTTGACGATCTGTCTACTGGTCGTCAGAATCAAAAGTAATCAGATTCTTCTGAAGGGGTTTTCAAATGGATCACAGCCGTATTGGTGCAGGGACCGTGCTTCTCATCATCATTATTGCCTGTGCGCGTGGCTACCAGGCCTATCAGCGCCACACGGACAGCACGCCAGACCGCGACACGCCACAGCTTGATCCCGAGGAGTATGCCAAGCGTCAGCAGGAGAGCATGCAGCGGAAGATGGCACAGCAGCAGCAGCACCTGAACAACATGCGCGAGCAGACCCGCCGGCAAACCCAATCCATCTTCGACTCTCAGCGGCAGGCGTCACAGCAGCGTATGCAGCAGCAACTCGAACGCGACCGGCAGATCCAAGCGGATCATCGACGTCGGATGGAAGAGGCGATGCGGCAACCGCCGCCGGCCTACCGACCCACGGTCAAGATCCCTGAAAGGCCAACGGTCACGATCCCATCTCGGCCCTCACAGTACAGCCCACAAGCCACATCGCCAAAGCATTCTTCGAATCACCAGCCACGTACGCAACAGCTGCAAGCGAACGATCGACAGGCCACTAAACTTGACCCCGAGCCGATCGCGTTATCACCTAAGCCAGATCAAACCCTGCTTGAAAAATACGGCGCCTGGCAGGCCGACGGCTCGTACAGCCGACACCTGGGAGACAGCTTCGAGTTCGGCGACTGGCGTTTCAAGCCTTCGCGCGAGTTCAAGCTGCAGCGGACCAACTCGCGCACCGCGAAATGGGGCGTAGGCAAAGCTGGGATCGGGCTCGACGCCGACCTCTTCAAGCTCTACCCGAGAGACCACGGCATGGCGTGCCCGGTGCATGAAGACACCGAGACGAGGCAGGTGTTCCGTCTGGGCCGAAGAGAGATCCGCGCACGCGGCAATGCCAAGGTCTGCCACCTTAAGAACAACGGCCTGGTAATCTGGCGTATCCACGTCCCCGCCAGCACGGGCGACCGGTACGGCAGCTGCTACTACTTCACGGTCCTCGGCGAAGAAGACGCGATCCTGTTCACCGGCCGGTACGAAGCCGAAAAACCCGAGCAGATCGCCGCGTTCGACGCGGTTGTGCAGACACTCGAGTATGTGAAACCAGGATCATGACCGCGATTCGATCAGTCGCCTGAAGGCGGCGTGCCCTGGTCGCCGCCACCACCCTGCCCGCCTTTGCCCTTTCGACGGCGGCGGCGGCGTTTCTTCTTCGACTGGCCCCCCGATGCCTGTGCGCCGCCTTGGTCGGATGCATTGTTGCCGTAGCCTTTGCTGGGGAGGGCTGAGCTGTTGTCGCCTTCCTTGGACTCGACCTCGCCATCGGTCAACGGCTTGCCGGGTTTGGGTCGGCGGGGTTTGGTCCGGTCGCCACGCTGCCCGGAGCGCTCCCCGCGTTGCCCGCCCCGGTCACCACCACCGCTACTGTCTTTGCCGCGCGGACCACCCTTGCGTTGGTTGTCGCCGCGGGGTCGGCCGGGGTTCTTGGCGAGTTCGACCGGGTCGCCATGCTCTGCACGCCAGGCGTTGACTTCGTCCTTATCCAGCACACGCAGGTCCTCGACGGCATACGCCGCAGGTGGCTGAGCGCCGACCTTGACCAACGCGAGCTGGGTCAGGATCTGCGTACTCAGCACGATACCCACGCCATCGATCGTCTCGACTAGTGACTTGCGGTGCGGCAGCTTCTTCTTCAAGTCGCTGTACGTCTCGTCTTCGTAGCGCAGGCAGCACATCAACCGCCCGCACCGGCCGCTGATCTTCTGCGGGTCCAGCGTGTTTTTCTGCACCTTGGCAGCCCGCATCGAGACGGGCTTAAGCACCTTCAGGAACTGCCGGCAGCAGCAGTGCTGGCCACACTTCTCGTAGTCCGCGACAAGACGCGCCTCTTCACGGTCGCTGACGTGCACCATCTCGATCCGTGTGTGCAAATCGCTCGCGAGCCGCCTGACCAACTCGCGGAAGTCAACGCGGTTCTCGGCGAGGTAATAAAACGAGATCTGCTCGTCGCCTAGGATCGACTCGACCTCAACAAGTTTCATCTCGAGCTTGAGCTCGTTAATCAGAGCCTTGCACAGCCGAACAAGGTCGGCGCGGCGGTTCTCGAACCGGGTGTTTTCATTCAGGTCGTCCACCGTCGCAACACGGAGCACCCGGCCCTGGTTCGTAAAAGGGAACTGTTTGCCGCCAGACTTCTCGATGTAATCGCGCATCTCCTCGCGGGAGACACTCTTGCCACAGCCGGAGTTACCGCAGGTCGTCGTGAGCATCTCGACGACCTCGGTGCCGCGCGGCGTCACCGCGACAAGCTTGGACCCGCAGCCTGGCTTTGCATCGCCTGAGTAAGGCAATTCCGCGATCTTACGCTGGTAGCCGTAACGCACAACAATAGTCTTCGGTGGCTCGAGGGCCTCGTAGATCTTGCGATCTTCCTCTTCGAGCATCACCGGTAAGGGAACAATAGATCCTGCCATAGCGTGATTCTATCTGATCTCGCGCGGCTGCACCGGAACGCGAAGACGGTCTGAACGCTCACCCGCCACCCAGCGCCACACTATCCGACACACCCAAGTTGGCGTAGATCTCCCGCGTCGCGCTGGATTGATTGAGCGTATAGAAATGGATGCCTTTGACCTTGCTGTCCAACAAGTCTCGGCACTGCTCTGTCGCCCAGTGGATACCGACGCGCTTGACCGCATCTTCATCGCCGCCACAGCGTTCGATCGCGCGCAGCAGCTTCGCCGGGTAGCGCGAGCCCGCGGCGAGCTCGGCCATGCGCTTCATACCCTTGCCCGAGGTGATCGGCATGATGCCGGCGATGATCGGGATGTTGATCCCCGCTAGTTCGCAGCGCTCGCAGAAGTCGTAGAAATCGTCGTTATTAAAAAAGAGCTGTGTGACGATGTAGTCCGCGCCGGCGTCACACTTGGCCTTGAGGTAGTCCATCTCCAGCAAGCGGTTGGGCGTCGCGGGGTGGCCCTCGGGGAAGCCGGCTACGCCGATCCCGAAGCCTCGCGGATCGGGGTGCTGAAACCCACGGATGTAGGTCACCAAATCAGCCGCGTGCTGGAACGCGTCGTCGGCCTTGTCGTACTGATCCAGATCGCGTGGCGGGTCCCCACCTAGCGCGAGGATGTTCGTCACGCCCTCGTCAGCGTACCGCTTCAGGATCTCGTGGATGTCCTGCTCGCTGTGGCACACGCAAGTCAGGTGCGGCACGGCGGAGACATCCAGCTCCTTGCGCACTCGGATGACCAGGTCGTGCGTGCGCTGCCGCGTCGATCCGCCCGCGCCGTACGTCACCGAAACGAAGGAGGGTTTTAGCGTCTTAAGCTCCGCGATCGACTGGTACAATGCGTCGCCTGCCGCCTCGGACCTGGGCGGGAAAAACTCGAACGAAAACGTCGTGGTATGGCGTTCAAAGATGTCTTTGATATGCATTCATCGATTATAGCGACGCATCATCTTTCAAACGGAGCACAGCGCATGGCTTACCGGCTATTGATCCTCGTTGGCCTGACCACCGTGCTGGCCGGGTATCACACAGCTGCGAACGCCGAAGCAGTCGACGTTTACATCCTCTCGGGCCAGTCCAACATGGTCGGGTCGGGCACGGTCAAAGAGCTCGGTGACGCGTGGCGTTCACCGATCGAAGGGGCGTTCATCTACCGTAACAAACAGTTCGTAACCGTTAGCGCTGCCGGGGCTGGCCGGTTCGGGTCGGAGATCGGTTTCGCCCACTACCTGCGGAACAACCAGCCGGGCAAACCGGGGATCTACCTCATCAAGTTCGCGCTAAGCGGCCAGCCGCTCGACGCGGGGTGGGGCGCTGCCAAGGCGGGCGGCGGCGGTTGGACCGGGCCCGAACCCGGGCCGGACCGCAACACCTTCTACCCTGGCACCTCGCCGGACGACCCCAACGTCGGCAAGCACTATAAGCGGCTGCACGCACACGTGACCCAGGCGCTAAGCACTTTGACCGTGGGCGGAGGCCAGTACAGGCTGCGCGGCGTCGTCTGGATGCAGGGCGAGGCCGACGCGAAGCATGAAGTCTCGGCAGGCCGGTACGACCAATCGCTCGCGCTGCTGAAGAAGCGACTCGAAGACGACTTCGCCGGCGGTGAAGATGTGCCGTTTGTCTTCGGGCAGGTGCTCCCGCATGACCCTCCGCTGAAGCGGTTTGTCGCGCGCGATCTGATCCGCCAGCGCATGGCCGAGGCGGACTGGCGTTCGGAGAGTGACCGGGCGGTCAATAATATCTGGATGGTGCCTACCGAGGGTATGGAACTAAAAAAAGACACGGTCCACTACAGCACAAAAGGCAATCTCGCACTGGGCCAGGCGTTTGGGCTGGAGATGCTCAAGGCGCACCGCAAAGCCGAGCTTGATGCTAAGAAAGAATAAAGCCGGTCAAGGCCGGAGCGTCTGAATCGACTCGCGTGCTTCGAGGCCGGCCTCGGGCTCGTGCCAATACAGCACTTCGTCTTCACCGAGGTGCCATGACAGCGCGGCCTCTCGGCCATCATGAATCGTGGGGAAGCTGATCAGCCCGCGTTCGAAGTCCAGCAGGTCCACACCGACCAGGTCGAGTTCACGGACCAGTTCACGCAGGCGGTTCATGCTCCGGCGGTACTCGGCTTCATAAACACTCTGCTCGCCGCCGTGCAGGCCCATCTCGATCCGCTCCATCGTGCGTCGGCACAACACAATTTGCTCGTGCAGTTCGACGATGTCGGTCACCACGCGGTTCACAAAAGGCAGCGCCCGGTTGGCCTCTTCAACACAGAAGGTTCGGCGGGCGATCGTGGTCTTGGCGGTCTGCTTGGTCGTGGTCTGCATGGCGGGCTCCTTACAAGCGTCTTCGCTTGGCATGAAACCTATCGTCCGACGAAGCGGCGGAGTTGCTGCCCTTGTCATCAAGAACCCGGAATTGACCGCGCGTATTCCACTTGATCGGACCTGAACCCGGTACGACCGCGCTAAAACCACCCTGCGCAATCCATACAAGCCGCAGATCAGTACACCAGCGCATCTTGCTCGTCATCGCCGACCCCCAACATGATGTGGATGCCGGACCTCAGATCGAGCACCAGCGAGAACAGCAGCGGCACAACGACTAAGGTAAACAGGGTCGATACGACCAAACCCCCAACAACCACGCTGCCCAGGCCCCGATAAAGTTCTGAGCCCGAACCGGGCATCAGAACAAGCGGCAGCATCCCGGCGACGCTCGTGGCGGTCGTCATGAAAATCGGGCGGATCCGGGTCCGCACGGATGCGCGGATCGCTTCGCGCGGCCCCATCTTGCCCGAGTCGTCCCCCTCGCCTTCGCCGAGCCCGCGCATGAAGTTCAGCGCCTGATGGACGAGCAGGATCGCATTGTTCACAACCACACCGATGAGGATGACAAAGCCGAGCATGGTGAGTGTGTCCAGCTGCTGGTCGGGGCTGGCCAGACGAACCAGCGCTAGGCCGATGAACCCACCGATGGTTGCCAGCGGGACGCTGAACATGATCACAAGCGGGTAGATGAAGCTCTCAAACAGCGCAGCCATCAGAAGGAACGTGACCAGCAGCGCGATGAACAACCGGCTGGTTCCCAGGCTGAAGAGCGAGTCCCAGTCCCAGCCGTCCCACTTCCCGAGCATCGCGGTCTTCACATCGTCGAGCTTGCTGGCCGAGCCGGCGTAGTTCACTTCGAGCGTATCCGGGATCATATCCATCGCATCCAGCTCCGCCTCGATTGCCCGGAGCTCCTTCTCGGCGGCCTCCAACGGGACGTCGTCCGGCGGGCTGACCGCAAGCGTCACCGCGCGGCGTTCCTCGATGCGCTGGATCGACTGCGGCGAGTCCGCCCGCCGCTGCATCGCGATCGCGGACAAGGGGATCGTGCCGATCGTCCCGTCCGGCGCCTGGTAGGCCAGCGGCAACGCGAACAACTCATCAGGCGTGTACGTCAGGCCGTCCCGGCTCTTGGCAAGAATGTCGATCGAGTTCCCGCCATCGCGGTACTCCCCAATGATGATGCCGTCGACCATCGCCTCGACCGCCCGGCCGAGCGACGCTACATCGACACCGAGCTCCGCCGCCTTGACCCGGTCGATCTGGATCTGGAATTCACGCGCGGGCTTGTCGAAGTTGGTCGGCGTGGGTTGCACGTTCATCGGGCCATACAACCCGATGTACCGGAGGAACAATTGGGTAGACGCATCGCGCACCTCTTCGATGCTGTCGCCGGAGATCTCCACCTCGATCGCGCGGGAGCCGGACGCGCCCCTGCCGAAGAGCGACTGCTGGGCCGCGAATCCGAACGAGCCGGGTAATGCACCGGAGGCCTGCGAGAGCAGCGGCGCGAGCGGCGCGACGTTTTCCTTGTCAACGCTGGTTGCGCCGTTGAACATCCCGCCGTTGAATGAGACGATGAAATAATTATTCACCCGCGGGACATCCTTGACCAACTCGGCCGTGCCGGTCTCGAAGTCGAAGTCCATCACCGGCGGCAGCCCCATATCGACGAGCTGCCCATCGCTCTTTGCTTCCCAGTACGGACGGATCTGGTCCTCGACAATCTTGGCCAGCTCCTCATCGGTGTTGATGTTGTAGCCAGGCGGGTTAAGGATAATGCCGAAGACCAGGTTCTTGTTGCCGCGCGGCAGGTAGTCGGTCGGCGGCATCAGCAGGTACGCCCCGCCGAGCGCCGCGAAGGTGAATAGCCCGACGACAGTCAGCCGGCCGATCACGCCAAGCGGGTGGCGGGCGCTCATGAGGTAGATCAACTGCGAGAAGCCGCGGCCGATGTAGGCGAACAGCCGCGCGGGGTTGATCGCGTCAAGCGGGCTCTTCGTCTCGTGGCGTTCGCGCAGCAGCCGCGCACCGGCGGTGGGGATCACCGTGATCGCCACGATGAGCGACAGCGTCACCGCGCCGCAGATCGCCAGCGCGATATCGCGGAAGAGCTGGCCCGCCTCTTCCTCGATGAACAGCACGGGCAGGAAGACCGCCAGGGTGGTCAGCGTCGACGCGAGCACCGCTCCCCAGACCTCTCTGCCTGCGTCGTATGCGGCCTGCGCCCGCTTCTTACCCATCGCGAGGTGGCGGTCGATATTCTCGAGCACGACGATCGCGTTGTCCACGACCATGCCCACCGCGAACGCCAGGCCCGCCAGCGAGATCACGTTGAGGTTCCGTCCCGCGCCGTACATGACGACGAACGTGCCGATGACCGAGATCGGGATGGCCAACGCGATGATCAGCGTCGGCCGAGCGATATAGAGCACGACTAAGCCTGCGAGCACCAATAGGCCCGTCGACGTCCACCAGAGCGGCTGCTCCTGTGGCAGCCGTAGCACACCGAGCATCAGCACGATCAGGATCGGCGTGGCGATCAAGACGAGCAGCGGGCGCCGGCCGAGCTCAAGGAACAACAGCA
Organism: Planctomycetota bacterium; assembly: GCA_039188575.1. Lineage (GTDB taxonomy): Bacteria > Planctomycetota > Phycisphaerae > Phycisphaerales > Phycisphaeraceae > JAHQVV01. The sequence goes on from JBCCYY010000003.1 coordinate 84,036, forward strand.
GCGCAATCACCGCGAGCACTCCGCCGATGATCAGGTTGCTCTGCACCAGCGCGAGGGCATCTTCGATGTAGCCTGTCTCGTCGTAGACCTGGCGGAGCGTGATCTCCGGGTCGGAACCGAGGTTGCGTTCGATCTCGAGCTTCGCACCGACCACTTCGAGCATGCCCTCCTCGTCGTCGGTACCGTTGATCTGATCGATCGCTTCCTTGAGGTTGCCCATCACCTCCATAATGTTCGTGCCAGGCTGGCGGTAGACCGGCATCGCGATCGCCAACTCGCCACGAGACCGTACGAACGAACGCCGCTTGGAAAACGCCAGGTCCACATCGGCGATGTCCCGGATGCGGATCGGCCCGCCCGCCGCGTCATACGCCACGATCGTCTGGCGGATCGCTTCGAGGTTGTCGTACTGCCCCATTACGCGGACGCGCGGGTCGTACCGACCTTCCTTCAGGTTCCCCGCCGAGACGTTGACGTTCTCCTGCCGCAGCGCCTCTCCAAGCTGTGTAAACGTGATCTTACGCTGCGCGACCTTATCGGGGTCGAACTGGATGTGCACCTCGCGCTCGCGCCCGCCGTAGACACGAGCTTCACTCACGCCCTCCGCCCGCTCGAGCATCGGCTTGATCCGGTCCTCCGCGAGGTCGCCCAGCGTCTGCACATCGAAGCCCGGCATATCGCTCGTTAGCAGCAGCCAGGCGATCGGGCTGCCGGGCCCCGCCTCGCCATCCGTGATCACCGGCTCGTCCGCATCGTCGGGGTAGTCCGGCACCTCGCGCAGCGCATCGCTGACCTCGACCCGCGCCGACTGCAGGTCTTTACCGACCTTAAACTCAAGCTCGATCTCGGCCTCGCCCTGCGTCGCCGTCGCGGTCATTTTCACCAGGCCGGAGATATTCTTGAGGACGTCTTCCTGGTCCTCGATGATCTCGCGTTCGATCTCTTCCGGACTCTTGCCCGTCCACTCCGTGCTGACCGTAATGATCGTCGGGTCCACGTTAGGCGTGAGCTGCACGGGGATCGACACCACCGCAAGCACGCCGAACAGCAGCAGCAGGATCACCCCAACCGCCACCTTCACCGGGTTATCAATCGCAAAGCGGATCGGGTCCATCAGTCACACCTGTCTATCACTGCTGCTGCGGCCCGTCGCCTGCATCCCGCTTATCAACAGGCTCACCAGGGCCATCGGGTCCGCCCGGCCCAGCACCATTCATCACGATGACCGGCCTTGTCGGCCAGAGCCGCTCGGCCCCTTCCACCACGACGTCCATGCCGGGCATCAACTCCATGCCTTCCATCTTTGGCATGGGCTCGATCGCGAACAAGCCGTCTACACCAAACAGCACCTTCACGTCCATCGGCATGCCCTTCGGCATCGCACCGGGCGCCGAGCCCGGCATGACCAACGACATCCACACCTGCGGGCCCGTCACCGCGTACTGCACCGCGTCCCGTGGCACGACGAGGTACTCCTTCTCCGCGCGGATCGGCACCCTCGCCGTCACACTCATGCCGACCTTAAGCAGGCCCTCACGGTCGTCGACCCGCACCTTGACCGGGTAGGTCCTTGCCGAGTTGGAACCATCCGGGTTGATCGCGATGGCCTCGCCGGTGAAAGGCGGGATGTCGAGCGCCTCGACGGTCAGTTCGATCTCGGTACCCTTGGGTACCTGCGTGATGATCTGCTCAGGCACGTCGATCACCGCATCGATCTTGCCACGCGAGACGATCTCAACCACCGGCGAGCCGGGGTCCAGCCACTGCCCTTTTTCGGTCAGCTTGGCCGACACGGTACCGTCGAAAGGCGCGATGATCTCGACGCGCTTGTTGGCTTCTTCCGCGAGATGCAGCGCGGCCTTCCGGGACAGCACGTTTGCAGCGTCCGACTCGGCCTGAGCACGCGCATCATCGAGCGCGTTGGGGTCCGCGGCGTTGCGCGCTTTAAGGCCTTCCAGCAACTGCAGCTCCCGCGCGGATTGTCGGGCTGTCGCTTCCGCTGCAGCGAGATCGGCCTGGGCCTGCTCCACCGCTAGCTTTGACCACACCGGGTCGACACGCGCGATCACCGTCTCGCCGCCAACGACCTCCCGGCCAGCGGGCGTGAGCAACTCCGTCACCCGGCCTTCGACTTCGGATGCAACCGTCGATCGCTTCACCTCTTGAAGCCGACCGACCACCACCACACGCTCCTGCATGGTTGCCGTCGCGACCTGTGCGACCTTCACACTAGTCGGCGGCGCAGGGTCTTCCGGGGGTGGCCCGGCCTGGGCTTCGGACAAAGCCAGCTCCAATTCATTGATCTTCTTCGACTGCGATGCGGAACGCGTGTAGAGCAATGCGCAGAGCCCGATCAATCCAGCGATCAGCACGAACGAAGCAAGCCAACCGATCCAGACGACCGGACCTCTGCTGCGGGCTGCAGGTTGTGGGGCTTTGGTTTGACTCATCCTCTGTTGTCGCCAAAAATTAAAATAGGATCAAGACTTCGTACAATGTACGGTCTAGAATGGTACACTGTACGAATGACGCCATAAATGTCAAACCAACCGACCGAACTTTTTTAGACCAACCCAGCCATGACCCCCCCGAGCACGCAACAGAGAAAAGACACCGGCCTTGCCAAGCAGTGGAAGGAACTGGACCGTGACGGCCGACGCGACCTTATCGTGCGGGTTGCTTTCGACATGCTGCAGGACGATGGCGAGGAGGCCGTCACCATCCGCCGTATCGCCAGCGCGATCGGTGTCGGGGCCATGACGCTGTACACCTACGTCGATGGGCTCGAAGACCTGCACCGACAGATCATCGCAAAAGGCTTCGAGATCATCCATCACAACTGCTCGACCGCCTGTGAATCAGAGGGCAAGCAGGACCACAGCTGGATGCCCGGCGCGCGGTCCTACGTGAAGTTCGCCATCGAGCACCCCAACCTCTACCACCTCATGTTCGCGACGCCCGTCGACCCCGACGACGAACAATTCGACCAGATCATGCACGGCGGGTTCGCGGGACTGCTCGAGGTCGTCAGCGAACAACTCGCGCTGCAAGGCCTGACCGGTAAACAACTCCAGACAGAAACACGCAAAGCCGCCGGTAGATACTGGATCGCATTGCACGGCCTGGCCACCCTGGCCATCGCGGGGCGCATGCAGGTCCTGCACGGCTCACTTGACGAGGTTTTGCAGCACCTTGTCGAGGCGGTCGCGCCGACCAAGGCGTGACTATGAAACCGGTCTTGTTAAAGCTCAATGAGAATCATCCGTTCCGGCGCGGCTACTGATCCGTGATCGGGCCTGGGCCGGCATCGCGGAGATGGATCACCTGGATGTCAAGGTCGCGTTCAGTCAGTGCGACACGAATGCCTTCTTCGTTGGCCAAATACGCCGGCGCTTCGTAGCGGCGCATGAACAGCGCGTAGGTCTGGGCCTTAAGCTTGCCATCGGCAGGATCGATGTACGATACCCAGAACGCCTGGTTGTCGGGATCAATAAACAAGCCGGTCAGCACCGTGGCGTGCCTGCCTAACTCCTCGCCGATGGTGAACCAGATCGGGCCGTGCTCACGTAGCAGCGAAGCAAGGCCTTGCGGGCTATAGCCCTGCGGCGGCTGGTAGTCGAACCCCGCATCGGTCAAGAAATCGAGTTTTAATCCACGCGGCAGCGCACGGTCTTCATCGTAGTGCTGCTCCCATGCCTGGCCGATCGCGCGTATGGTCCGCGCCTCATCGATAGGGTTCTGGTTCTGCCAGTTCTTGAGTATCGTGGCAGCGGCGGCCCAGCAGCGCTGCGGCGAGGTCTGGCGGATCGGCCTGACGTCTTGCAGCCAGATGACCGGGTCGGTATCGATCAGTTCCGGCGGCTTCCTAGGCGGGGGTAACTCGAAAGTGACCGCCGCCGGGGCGTTATCACGCGTCTCTTCATTGATCAGGTCGATGACCTGATCGGCCTCCATCTGGCTCAAATCGCCACGCCTGGCTTTGGCTGCAAGCTCGAACAGCCTTGGGTTCACGCTCGCGGGGCCCGCCTCCGACGGCTGCAGCATCGTGATATCGATCGGGCGGAACGACACCCGCTTGCGGTTAGAAATAGCTTCCTTGCTCACGTAGACATCGCCGTTCGCCCCAAACGCTACGCCATCGATCTGGCTTTCGCCCGTTCGCTTGGCGAACCGTCGGGCGTGGATATTCGACACGATGACCCGGTCAATAAAGTAGTAATCCTTGCCGGCTTGTGTATCGATTTGTTCAAGCCTTTTGAAAGGGATCTGCTGAGAATCCTTGTAGCCAACCGTCAAGATATTCTTGATCGACACCTCGGCAAGATCCTCAGCGCTGACAGAGCCCGACAACACCTGGAACCGCCCGCCGAAGGACGCCTTTGCAGAGACCACGCCTTGGAACAGCAACTCATCCACAAGCTTGGTCCCGATCTGCTCACGCGACGGCCGGAAACGCACATCGAACGTCCAAGATTCCTCGCCATCGACAACCTCACGGACCGCGATTGCCCCGATCAAGTCGACCACAGCATCCGCGTCGGCGCTCATCGCCGGGATCGTGATATAGCCCTTAGCAGATTCACCCAGTGCGTTCTCATCATTTCGCACCTCTACGTCTTCAAACGTCAAGCGATCGTCAACCTGATCTCTGCCGATCATAAAATGAACCACAATAAGCACAAGTACTGCTGCGCCGACACCAATCAATAGCTTCATATTCATATGTTGCCCCTTTCTGAATCGATTCTAACACACAAATCAAATCTATCGGGTATCCATACAGACATGCACAAGATGAGCAAACTCAATCTCAATGTAGAACTTCTACCCGACAGATTTTAAGTGCAATGCAACTATGCCTCTACTCAATTTTAAAAGTAAAAACCACGCCCCAGTCACCGATTTCTTGATGTATGAGCCTCAGTCCGTCTCAACGAACTCCCAAAAAACAACAGGCAGGTCCTGCACGCCCCAACGCAGCGCGATCTCGTGGGTTGGGTAAAGCAGGTCCAAGCGGTTGCCCTTGATCTTGCCGCCTCGGTCCCAGACCTGGACCGGTTGGCCGTTGTTGTAGCCGGGCACCGTAAGGATCGTGCCGTAGGGGATCTTCCGGTCAGCGGCAGCGAGCCGGCCACCGTTCATCCAGACGCTTTTACCCGACGCGGTGATGCCGTCGGCCCACTTGCCGCAGGACCTCTCGTCCGGGCTGTACGCCGTGGTCTTCATCGTGCGGGTATACAGCGGGCGGATCGGCTTGTGGTCAAAGACCTCGCCGGTCCAGGGCTTGCCATTGACGATGATGGGTTTGCCCAGACGATCGAGCTTGATCCGACGATCAGTCACGGCAACGGGACGAGGCTCGCTGGCGACCGCAGGCTGATCGGCCCCCGGAGGATCGGCCGCGTCGACAACCTCGTATGTCGGCGTCTCGATGGTCAGCTCAATTTTCGGAGCCGGGCGATCACCCAGGCTCGGCAAGTTGCTCGGGCGCTCCGTCGCCGCGAGAGGGACCGGCTCGGTGTGACGCTGGAACGCTTCGACTCCCGACCAGAGCAAGACCGCAAAGAAGCAGCCCGCACCTAAACCAATAGCAGCGACGCGTTGCCGCTTAGTCTTAAGTTGTGCACGGATCAGATTCATGGTCTGGATCGCTACTGCCGGGTGCCGTGATGGCGGGTCGACGCGGTTAGCCGGTTGAGGACTGGCTGTCTATCATCGCGTTGAGTTGGATCAACGAACACGTAGCATACTGCCGCCTCAGGCAAGAGGCCAATAATCTTTAGCTCAATGTGCCAAAAACCCGATTTCGGGCTCATAAGCGGCGTTCAGAACCCCGATTCAACCACACCAAAACAACCCAGCCGGTATACTCCCGGCCCCGCCGAAGGCCTAGATAAGCAGCAACACCACCAGAGCCAACCTGGAGCCACCCGATGCAGACCACCTTTATCTTTATTAAGCCCGATGCCGTGCAGCGCGGCCTGGTCGGCCAGATCCTAGAGCGCTTCGAGCGCAAGGGCCTGAGCTTCGTCGGCATGAAACTGGTCCAGGTCTCCGAAGACCTCGCCACGCAGCACTACGCCGAGCACGCCGAGAAGCCCTTCTTCCCCGGCCTTCTGAAGTTCATCACCTCCTCGCCCGTCCTGGCCTGTGCGATCCAGGGGCCCAACGCCGTCGCGGTCTGCCGCAACCTCATCGGCGCAACCAATGGCCAGAAGGCCGACCCCGGCACCATCCGAGGCGACTTCGGCATGTCAGGCGCAAACAACATGGTCCACGGCAGCGACTCCCCCGAGTCCGCCGAACGCGAGCTCGCCCTCTGGTTCACCGCCGACGAACTAGTCGAGATGAATAAGACCGCCAACCAGTGGATCTACGACCCATCCGATCTGGACTGAGCAGGCCCCCCTTCTACCCATGTACAAGGCCCCGCCATCGAGCGGGGTTTTCTATACAGCGAGATGGTCTATGCCAATACGTGCCCGCTCATGCGCGCGGATGGCCCCCCGCTCCATGCACCGTCTATGCACACCCAAATACCTCACCTGAAAAATTTAGTCAAAAAGTATGAAAGGAAACGCATCGTCGTGCACACCATAGGTGGAGATCCAGTTTTTTGCCGGGCAATCGCCCCGCTTCCGCCATGCCCGACCCGCAGCAAAACCCATCCGACGCCCGCGCCCGCCTGGCCGAGCTCTGGCACGCCAGCCAGCCCAGCGTGAGCGCCTACCTCTTCGCCGCCATGCCCAACCACCATGACGCGGAAGACCTGCTCGGCCAGGTCGCCGTCGCTGTCGCCCGTGACTTCGACCAGTACGATGAAACACAGCCCTTCGTCCGCTGGGCGGTCGGTATCGCCCGCAATCGGGTGCTTAACTACCGTCGCAAGTACGCTATGAGCAAGGTCGTCTTTTCCCAAGAGACCATCGAGTCTCTCGCCAACGCTATCCCCGACGACCCGATCCAGCAGAGCGACTTCAAGGTGACGCTCAAACGGTGCCTCGGCAAGCTCCAAAACCAGGCCCGCAAGGCGATCACCCTCCGCTACGAAGACGACCTGAAACCCCGCCATATCGCAGCCGAACTCGACATGACCCCCAACGCGGTCAGCATTCTGCTCCACCGCGCCCGCAAAGCGCTGGCCGACTGTGTGAGCAAATCCATCGATAAAAACCCCGAACGATGACACGACCCGACCACGAGATCGATGCCTACCTGGAAGACGCGCTGACCGCCGAGCAGGCCGCCGTGCTCGAGGCGTGGATCAATGCGTCGCCCAACCATGCAGCCGCGTTCCTGCACATGGTCCGCACCCACCAGGTGCTCGATACGATCGGAAGGGAAGCACGCCTCAACCGGCAGGCCGAGGAATTCGACCCGCTGATGATGGCCTCGCTTGCGAAGATGGAGGCCCAGGCCGAACGCGCGATTCTGGCTGAGCAAGAGCGGCCGGCTGATCCCCATGCTGTCGGCCACAGATCGACCAAGGACGATGTCACCATGCGGCAGGCCCTCATCGACCTGCGCTGGGCCGCTGGCAAGGTGGGCTATCGGCTGGCCCAATCGAAAACCGGCGTAACCAGCGCGGTGGCCGCCATGCTGCTGATCGCACTTCTGCTCATCGCCCCGTGGAAGAACAACACGCCCGCCCCATCGCCCGGACATATCGATGGCCCGATTGCAGGCGATACATCCAACATTCAACCACCCAAAGGGAACACGGTCGCCACCCTCACCGCCGAAAGGGATGCGGTGTGGTCAAACGATTCGTTGGAGCGCGCTATAGCGCCTGGGTCATCCCTGCGAGCTGGCCAACGCCTAACAATAACCCGGGGTTTCGCCGAGATCACCACCCGGAGCGGCGCCGTCGCGATCCTCCAAGCCCCCTGCACCGTCGAGCTCATTGACCACGACAACGCCATCCGCCTCATCTCAGGCAAGCTCGTCGGTATCTGTGAGACCGGATTATCCAAAGGCTTTTTAGTACGCGCCCCGCACATGGATGTTACTGATCTGGGTACACGCTTTGGTGTGGATGCTGCATCACCGGCGCATACAGACATCCACGTCTTTGAAGGAAAGGTCGAAATAAACAGGCCCGATGTTGTGGATGCACACCAGGAAATTTCTACCGGCCATTCCCTACGCGCCTCGGCAGGCAATTCTTTGCTAGTGCCAATCAATCAGTCCTACAAGGCATTTGGCGCACTCCGCCCAATAACGTTCCCGCTGCAGGCCACCGGTGAGGCGATGACTGCCAATGAAGCTGATATGAACTGGCAGATCACCGCGGTAAATGGGCAGCGGATCGAACCTGCGGTCAACCCCGTCGTTAGCGATAGCACGGCCTATTACCAAACCTTACCAAGTGGACCTAAAGCCTCAAAATTCATCAGCTGGAAACCACCATCCGGACCTGGCGCCGGAGAGTTCTTCACCTACACATTTTCGACATCTTTCAATGTTTCGGATCAAGTAGACCCGAATCAACTGCGGCTGTCAGTGCGGTATATCGCGGACAACGCGTTGGCGGCGGTGGTGATCAACGGCAAGCGTATCGGCGTCGATGGCGATATCACGATCGCGTTTTCTCGCTGGCGTAACTTCACGCTTTCAGATCACCTTGTAGCCGGTAAAAACACGATCGAATTCGAAGTCCGAAATCACTACGCCGAACGATTTGCAACCGCCGGCCAGGTCGGCCTACGTGTCGCATGGGAGCTTGGCTCCATAACGACTTTATTTGAGGAATAGGACTAGCCCTATGCATAAAAACCATTAATCAATTCAGGAGATTTTAGATGAGACCCAAACCCTTATTGGCCCTACTTGGCGCCGCCAACATCAATGGCGAAAAGCCACAACCACTTTCTCATTCGAAAGGAGAAACTATGTCCGTATGTAAACCCTCTCAATTGTTTAGCGCAGCAGTTGCGCTATGTCTCGCAGGCGGCGCGAACGCCGCGTTGGTCTGGACCGGTGCCGCTGACGGTGGCTCGCTGTTTAACGAAGGTAACTTCGTAGATACCGATACCAATGCTGCCCCAGCCGCCGGCACGGTCGACGCGAACAATGCTGTCCTCGGCTTTACCGGTGGGATCATCATCGATGCCAGCGCATCTCAGTACGTTGCAGGCGAGCCCGGCTTCTTCGGCGGCGGCACCTTCAATTTCGGCAGCAACGATCTGTTGGTCGCCGGGCTGAAGCTGGGTAGTTTCAGCACTTTCGGTGCCGACGGTACGGGTTCGGTCACGATCGGAGACGGGGGCACGGTCGACCTACAGTTCATTAATACAGCCATCACTGTTTTGGATGGCGGAACTCTGAGCCTTCGAGGCGGCAATGAACCGCTTCCCGGCGGCACCGTTGAACTGCAATTCGGCGGCACCGTGATCTTTACGAATGAAGATGTCGCCGCGTTTAACAATGAGCATCTCGGCAAGTTCACTCCGGTCGGCGGTACGTTACAGGTGGTTAGCGATGGCGAACTCGGCTCGATCATCACTGTTGTTCCCGAGCCCGGTTCGTTGGCACTGCTGGGACTTGGTGGGCTGATGATCGCTCGCCGACGGCGGTAATCGTTTTCTCCTTCAATTGGCGCTACGACTCTGAAAGGGCGTGGCACCATTACTTAGTTTCAACCCAGAAGGATTTCCTATGCGTCGTGCTTTTACTCTGATCGAACTACTTGTGGTCATCAGCATCATTGCTCTGCTGATCGCAATCTTACTACCGGCCTTAGGCGCGGCGAGACAGAGCGCTCGACGAGCACAGTGTTCTTCGAACTGCCGTAGCCTTGTGCAGAGCTCCGTAACGATGGCCGTGGACAATAAGGGGCATTTCCGGCTTTCTCACCGCGACCTTCCAGAAGCATCAGCTTTCCAACTTAACTATCAAAGCATTGCCTTCCCTGGCAACGACCATATCAGTTGGATCCCTTCGCACCTTGGTGAAGACCTGGCTGAGGTGGGCATGGAGATCGAACAGTTCACCTGCCCCGAACGCGGCGTGGAATACATCAGGAAAGCCGATAGCGGCAATACCAACCGTTGGCGGATGGGGTACTACCTCATGGCGGGCCGCAAAATTGAACCGTTCGTCGCAGTCAATGGCAAGAACTGGTTAAGCCCAGCAAGGATGGAAGACCCGTCTGATCTAGTTGTGGCATCCGACGTGACCGAGCGCGGCACCATCAACCCACCTAACGCGACAGCGTCTCACGGCCCGCAGGGACTAGTGACCGGCCCACAGAACGCTACACCCATTGAATTGGGTGTGATTGGCGAGAACGTGGGACGGCTCGACGGGTCTGTCGTGTTTGAGTCAACGCCAAACCTGGTGGAGTTCGCTGCGGACGAGACTAGCGTTGTGACCGGCTACTGGCCGGAGCCCGACTCTTACGAAAACCCTTGACCCCTTATGAGTGGCGGCTAGGGGGATTCAAGAAAAACATGAAACGCCACTAAGCTAATTCAGTCTCTGTTTAGATGAGTATCATGCATTACCTCATCACACGGAGTCTATTTATGCATCGCTATCTATACGCCCTGATCTTCATGCTCACGCTGCCTGCTACAGCTCAGTGGCACCAATACCTGGGGCCGAACCTCGACAGCACGTCCGATGAGACCGGGCTGCTCGATGCATGGCCGGCGGACGGACCGCGCGAAGTCTGGCGTATCGATGTTGGGCCGGGCTACGGCGGGGCCGCGGTCCACAACGGCGAGGCGATCATCATCGACCGCAGGCACGGCGAGGCCGACATCCTCCGTGTGCTCGACGTCAAGACCGGCAACGAGAAGTGGCGTTACGAGTACGAGGCCGTCGGCCGGGTCGGGCACGAGGGCTCGCGGTGTACGCCTAGCGTGACCGAGACGCACATCTTCACGACCGGGCAGATGGGCGACCTGTACGCGTTCGACCGAAAGACGAAAAGCGTCGTATGGTCGGTAAATCTGCTTGAGAAGTACCCCGACGACGATGGCAGTGACCGGCAAGGCTGGGGCTACGGCATGAACCCGCTGCTCGTCGGCGACACCGTCGTCGCCGCGTCCTACGCAAGCGAGCACCCGGGGCTCATCGCATTCGATCAGAAAACGGGCGAGGTTGTCTGGGAGTCGGAGGACTTCGGCGGGTCAAGCATGTACAGCTCGCCGCTGCTGCGCACCATCGCGGGCGTCGAGGGTATCGCGGTGCGTAACATCAAGGAGCTCTTCTTCATCGATCCTAAAACAGGAGCGACACTGTTTAAGCACCAGGCGTATACCAAGGGCAAGATCCCGATCACGCCGATCACGGTGATGCCAGACGGCGTCCACGTGTTCGTCACGCAGGGCTACGAGATGGGCTCGGTCATGCTGAAGATCGACCGGACCGTGGATCGCGATTGGATCATCGAAGAGAAGTACCGCACCGTTGAAGGCAGCCAGATCCACCCGGCGATCGTCATCGGCGAATACCTCTACATCAACCACGGCGAGAACGACACCCACGGCAAGGCCCGCCGCAAGTTCGCGGGGCTGGCCTGTGTCAACCCGGCCGATGGGAAGGTTGTTTGGAACACCGGCGAAGAGCCGTTCATCGGCCGGGGTGGGCTGCTCTACGCGGACGGCAAGCTGATCATGCAGGACGCGGAGGCCGGACGGCTTTTCCTTGTCGACCCGAGCCCGGAGGGTTACAAAGAGATCAGCAGCTTCCAGGCGACGGATGCGAAACAGAAGCGGGCCTGGGCCCCGCTGACCCTGGCCAACGGCATGTTGATCGTCCGTGACCAAGACGAGATGGTGTGCTTTGACCTGAGGAAGAACGTGAACTGAATCAGCCATGCCAGACGGCGAGATATGAACGAGAACATGCCGATTCAATTGATCACACGATTGGTCCTGGCGGGTCTCTGCACCACGTTGATAGGCTGTGCAAACCGGTCTTCAAGCCGGCAAGATACGGCACAACGTCTGGAAGCGGTTGTCGGCGGCGAAGGCCTTTGGCTCGATGCAAATATCGTGGCGGGTACGGCCAGCGATCCCATTCGGATCGCCGACCGAGCCCGTCCGTTCCTGCATCTTGCCCACCGAGGTGATCAGCCTGTCGAACTGGCTTTGGACTACGACAAGGGTGATCAGCAGTGGGAGCGCCGCGGCACCGTAACGCTGCCGGCGGGCAGGTGGGGGTTTCAGATGTTCGAGGCGACGGGCCCCGGTGAACGGCTGCGTGTTGTCGCGATGGCAGACCTGACGCAGGTAACTGCCTGGCTGACCTACGTTGAAAACGCGGGGCTTGCCGACAGGTTAGAGCCAACGTTTCAAACGCCATGGTCCAACGCAACCGTGCAGGCCGGCCAGCCCTCCGCAAGCGTCCCACTGCTCGCGCACGAGAAGCGGTATCTGACGATTGCATCGGATCAGTCTGCCGAGGTCTCGATCCAGATCGACGTCAGCGGGATGGGGAGTTGGCACACAATGGGCAGCCTTATCGTGTCGCCGGATGAGACCCGGCGGTTCAATTTTTTCCCCGCGTTTAACCCTAAGAAACTCCGCCTGGTCAGCGATACCGACGCCACGATGACCGCGACGTTTGTTTACGAGTAAGGGCTTTTGAGCCGATGCGTCGTATGCCTATACTGAATCATTCAGCTAATTTTGAAGGTGCTTTGGTGATGAAGAAGTTGCTTTGTTTTGTGCTCCTGCTGCTGTGTTGGAAGCACCAAACCCATGCGAAGGATGTCGACTTTCACACCGAAGTCGCGCCTATCCTGATGAAGCACTGTTACGAGTGCCACGGCGGGACCGAGGCCAAGGGCGGCTTCTCGATGAATACCCTAGCGCTCTGGCTGGACAAGCAGGCCGCGGAGCCCGGCAACGGTGCAGACTCCGAGGTCATCTGGCTGATGCGCGAAGAGGACCTCGACGAAGCCATGCCGCCCAGGGGTAAGCCCCGGCCGACCGAAGCGGAGATCATGACCCTAACCAAGTGGATCGACCAGGGGATGAAGTGGGAAGAGGGGCTCACCTTCGCCAAGAACACCTACGAGCCGCCGCTCGAGCCGAGACGACCCGAGCTGCTGAAAGCGATTGATGGCCGGGACAATCCGATCGATAGGATCATCGATAACTACCTCGCCAAGCAGGACCTCAAGCCCCAGCCCGCGATGAGTGACGCGGCGTTTTATCGACGCGCCTCGATGGACCTGCTAGGCGTCCTGCCCGACCCCGTAGATTTAGAACGCTTCGTCAAAGACAGCGGCCCCGACAAACACGCCACGCTCGTCGATAAGCTGCTCGACAACGACCGCGAGTACGCCCAGCACTGGCTGACCTTCTGGAACGACCTGCTCCGCAACGACTATACCGGCACGGGCTACATCACCGGCGGGAGACGCGCGATCCACAACTGGCTGTACAAGTCGCTGCTAGAAAATAAGCCCTACGATCAGTTTACAGAGGAGTTGCTCGCCCCGACGCCCGACTCGGACGGCTTCATCAAGGGCATCAAGTGGCGCGGGGATGTGAACTCCAGCCAATCGATCGAGATCCAGTTCGCGCAGAACGTCGGGCAGGTCTTCCTGGGCATCAACATCAAGTGCGCGTCCTGCCACGACAGCTTCCTGGACCGCTGGTCGCTCGAGGAGTCCTATAGCCTCGCCGCCGTCTTCGCGGACAGGCCGCTGGAGATCAACCGCTGCGACAAGCCGACCGGCGAGGTCGCAAAGCCCGGCTGGCTGTTCCCTGAGCTGGGCGAGATCGACGCCAAGGCCCCGCGTAACGAACGGCTCAAACAACTCAGCCAGCTGATGACCCACGAGGACAACGGCCGACTAACGCGGACGATCACGAACCGGTTCTGGCACCGCATGATGGGCCGGGGCGTGATCCACCCCGTTGACGCGATGGAGACCAAGCCTTGGAGCGAGGATCTGATTGATCAGCTGGGTACCCACCTCAGCGATCAGGAGTACGACCTCAAGGCCGTGCTGCGCCTGATCGCGACATCGCATGCCTACCGCGCCAGGTCGGTCGCGTTGGAAGAAGAGCCCGAGGTTGATGGCTACGTCTACACCGGCCCGCTGCTCAAGCGGATGACGGCCGAGCAGCTTGTCGATGCGATCCGTCAGATCACCGAGACGCAGACGACGGGCGCCGCCAAGCGGTTCGCCGCGCAAGACATTGAGAAGCAGACCGGCACGGACAAGGCCCCGTTCACCTCCCGCGCATCGATGCTGCCCAGCGACTTCCTGCAGCGTGCTCTTGGCCGGCCCAACCGCGAGCAGGTCGTGACCAGCCGGCCGCAGGAGCTCACTACGCTCCAGGCATTGGACCTGTCCAACGGCGAAGCGCTCAACAAGATGATCCAGTCCGGCGCAACATCGCTTTTAAACAAGCAAAAGGACAAGTCGCCCGACGAGATGATCACTCTAATCTACAACCGCGCGTTGTCGCGTGACCCGAACCCGGCCGAGCGCAAGATCTGCCGCCAGATGCTGGGGGACCCTATGATTCAACAGGGCCTGGAGGACATGCTGTGGTCCATCCTCATGCTCCCCGAATTCCAGCACATTCGATAGAGGAACCAAGCCATGAATGACTGGTACGACGAAACCAACCCCTCGCTGACCCGCCGACGCTTTTTGCAGGCGATCAGCGCTTCGTCCGCCGCGGCGATGATGACCGGTGTCCCGCAGCTCGTCTCCGCCGACCGCGGCGCCGGGGCTGAGGATATCGCGGCCCGCGCCGACGCGATCATCGTCCTCTGGATGGCCGGCGGCATGGCGGCACCCGAGACCTTCGACCCCAAGACGTACAAGCCCTTCGAAAAAGGCCTGCCTGTCGAGAAGATCATCTCGACGTTCCCCGCGATCGACACCGCGGTCGACGACATCAAGATTAGCCAGGGCCTCGAAGAAGTCGCCAAGGTCATGGACCGCGCGACGCTGATCCGCTCGGCCGTGCAGCCGGACCTCGGCCACATCCTGCATTCACGGCACCAGTACCACTGGCACACGGGCTACGTCCCGCCGATCACCGTCGCCGCGCCGCACCTTGGCGCGTGGATGGCACGGCTGCTGGGCCCGCAGGACCCGGTTATGCCCGCGTTCGTCAACATCGGCCAGCGCCTCGAAGGCGTGGGCGAGAAGGAAGAGCTCAAGGCCTTCACCACCGCCGGCTTCCTCGGCAGCGCGTACGGCCCGTTCAACATCCCCTACCCCGAAGAGGCCGGCCGATCCGTTGCCACGCCCAAGGGCATGGACGCGAAGCGCTTCGAGAAGCGCTACGAGCAGTACAAAAAACTCGTCGAGTCCTCTGGCGACCAATACATCGACGAGTACCATGAAGACTCGATGCGCCAGGCTGTCGATAATGCCCACGCCCTGCTCGGCTCGGAGAAGAAGAAGGCGTTCGACATCTCGCTCGAGCCCAAGGAGAGCTACGACAAGTACAACACCGGCCGGTTCGGCCGCGGCTGCCTGCTTGCGCGTCGACTGGTCGAGGCCGGATCGCGCTATATCGAAGTCACGACCGAGTATGTCCCGTTCCTGCACTGGGATACCCATGAGAACGGCCACACCACCGCCAAGCGGCTTAAGGACGAGATCGACCGGCCGATCGCGACGCTAGTCCGCGACCTCGAAGAACGCGGTATGCTCGACCGAACGCTCGTTGTCATCGCCAGCGAGTTCTCGCGCGACATGATGATCGAGGGCGTGCCCGGCTCCAACGCCAAGGACCAGTCCCGCGCCAAGACCGATGTGCTCAAGGAGATGAAGCACTACGGCCTGCACCGGCACTTCACCGGCGGGACCAGCGTCGTCATGTTCGGCGGCGGCGCGAAACAGGGCTTCATCTACGGCAAGACCGCCGACGAACGGCCTAATATCGCGATCGAGAACCCGCTGCCCGTCGAGGACCTGCACGCGACGATGTATACGGCCATGGGCATCAGCCCCAAGACACAGTTCGAGATCGAGCGACGCCCATTCTTCGTGACCAAGGACGGCAAGGGCAAGGCGCACATGGATATCTTTGCGTGAGCAGATACGTGTAGCGGGAGATGCAAAGCATCGCGTGCGAATCGTGACAGATCGTTTGAATGGACGCTTCGCGTCGCCCGCTACGCGATCAAATCTGCAAGAATGCGTGCATGAAGCACTTCATCATCATCGTCCTGACCCTGCTTGGTGCGCTTGACCAGTCCGCAGAACAATCGTTCCAATTCGACATCCATACGCTCGCCAAAGACGCGAACGAGGGCGTCGAGGTCGCCGACTACAACAAAGATGGCTGGCTCGATATCTCTGCGGGTCGATTCCTCTACCTCAATCCGGGCGAAGATGGCCAGTGGATCGCCCGCCCGCTGCGCGCCCTCGCAGACCGTGGCGGCTACACCCTCTCCAACGGCGAGCACGCCTACGACGTCGACGGCGATGGCTGGACCGACATCGTCTCCAACGGCTTCTGGGTCGGCGAGGTGCACTGGTACAAGAACCCGGGCAAGAAGGGACTGGAGCGCGGCCTGCTCTGGAAGCAGCAACTGCTCATAGACACCAAGCAGACCAACAACGAGGTCTGCCACTTGCTCGATCTGGACGATACGCCCGACGGCAAACCCGAGTACATCGCGAACCAGTGGAACAAGAACAAGCCCACGCTGATCTGGTACCAGGACAAAGAGGGCTACTACGTCAGCCATACCGTCGGCCCGAAGAGCGGGCACGGCATCGCGTTCGGCGATCTCAACAACGACGGCCGCGGCGATATCCTCTTCGGGGGCGGCTGGTACGAGAGGCCCGAAGGCGACCCCTACGCCAAAGAGTGGGCCCTCCACGCCGACTGGAACAAGAGCCTGTCCTGCCCAGGCTTGGTCCGTGATATCAACGGCGACGGCAAGAACGACGTCCTCTGGGGCAGCGGCCACGACTACGGCGTCTTCGCATGGATCAGCAAGGGCTTCGACGGCAACGGCAAGTTCCTCTACGACGAGGTCCTGATCGACGACTCGTTCAGTCAGGCCCACGCGCTGCACTTCGCCGACCTCGATGGCGATGGTAAGGATGAACTGATCTCCGGCAAGCGTGTCTTCGGCCACAACGGCAAAGACCCTGGCGCCAACGACACGGCCGTCGTCATGGCCTACAGCTGGGACGAGGGGTTTACCAACATCAAGAAGTACGTGCTCGCCGAGGGTGTCGGCATCGGCCTGCACATCCGCACGGCTGACCTGGACCAGGATGGCGATCTTGACATCGTCGTACCAGGCAAGGATGGCACGCAGATCCTCTGGAACAAACAGAAATAATCAGTCCTGCTCATCCCACTCGACGCTGCCTGCTCCGCTTGCACCGCTCGCGCCACTGCCGGGATCGTTGCCGTTGAAGACGTTATTGGCCTGGATCGCGTTGAAAGAGTTGTCGTAGATCGCAACGCGTTTGAGCGTGCCTCGCCAGTGGTTGGCGTCAGTATAGCTGCCGCCGAAGATGAGGAAGTGGTCGTTGTCCCAGTTGTTCAGCGTCCCGCCCGCGCTGCCGGTCGAGTCGAGCGAGCCGTCGATGTAAATACTGACCGTGCCGCTCGAATAGCTCAGCACGATATGCGTGTCGCCGCTGCTGGCAAGGTCGCTGGATGAGAGCAGCTCCGGGCTGAGCACGCCCGTCGTACCGGTCGACGAATCGCGGACCCGGGCCTCGGCCTTGGCGCTGTCCTGCCCGAGCAGGAAGTTATGGGCGGTTGCCCCGTCCGCGTAGCTCACGACGTGCGATGGGTTCGACGTGGTGCCGGGCGTCGCGCGGGTGAGGAGCACCTCGACAGCGAACTCGCCGTTGGCCTCGATAGCATCGTGTAGCTTGGTCGCATAGTCGTGCGTGGTGGCGATGGTGTCGCCGGTGAACTGCAGCCCCCCACTGCCGGGCCAGGTGATCGCGGTCGTGTCATACACCACCATATCGGCCGCGGTGCCGTAGCCGGATGTATCTGCGATGACATAGCCCGGCGCGGTGCGCGAGCCTGGGTCACTGCCGCCGGCGAGGTTGGCCGCTTGTGTCGCGTCAAGCGGCAGGTCGTAGATGCGAACGTCATCAACCCGGCCTGTGAAGTAGTGCTCTACTGGTGTGGCCGATTGATTGCCGCTAGTATCCGAGCCTACACCAATCGTAATCGGCTCATCGTTTCCGGACCCCCCTGAGGTCGTACCGAGCCCACCGAGATGGGTCTCCGAGGCAACCAGCGTGCCGTCCAGGTAGAGACGCAGTTCTCCATCACCCCATGTGATAGCAGCGTGATGCCAGGTATCGTCACTCAGCAGTCCAGACGCAGACTGCGCGGTGATACTGTCGCCGGTACCGAACGGGTTGGAACCATCCGTCTGAAGTCTGACCTTGATGCTAGTCCCATCGGTGTAAACCGTCAGGTGACCGCCGTTATCGAAGTAGGTCGAGTCTTTCGAGAAGAGCCCCTGCTCACCGCCCAAGTCCGTGGGATAGAAGTGGAAGCTGACGCTACCCTCATCAAGCAGGTATGTGCTGTCGTGCGGGATCTCGATGTAGTCGTTGCTACCGTCGAATTCGAAGGAGGTGCCCCCGTCGCCGAAGCCTGTTGCTTCAGGCGTCACATCATTGGCGGTGCCCGCGTTTGCAGTGGCAGTTTCATCAAGGATTGCTGCCGGCAAGCCGCCGCCGCTCGAAGTACCCGAGGCATAAATACTGATGGTATGGCTAAGCGTCGAACTACTGGCCCCCCACGGGTCATTGAATCCGTTGTCAACGCCGTTGTTTGTATTGTGCCGAGTCGTTCCACCGCTCTGGTAGCGGTACCGCGCGGTGCCATCGTCGCCTTCGATCGACAAAGCCAGCCAGTATGTCCCCGCGCTCAGATTGACTGGCCCGATCGGCTCGGTCTCCCAACCCCAGCTCTCCTCGCGCAGGCTCTCCCGGTTCGACTCCGCGATCAACGCCCCAGGCGATCCGGAGCTGTCTTCATAGATCGCAAAGCGGACATCACCGCCATCGTCCGCGCCCCAGAGGTAGGCCGACATGCTGGTGACCGTCATCGCCTCGGTCAGGGTGAACTGTGTCGCCGCCTGGTCGTTTTCGGCGGTGTCGTAGCTGCTGCCGCTGGAGCTGGTGTTGCCGAAGGTTACTGGTTCCCCACCATAAGTATCCAGCGCGATATCCACATGGATGTCTGATCCATCGTTGACGTAGAGGTCGTCGGCAACCTCGATCGAGCCGTAGATCTGGGCCCCTCCAGAGATCGTTACGTCGCCCTCCGACTCGATGATCCCGGTGACCTCGGTCGAACTGCCATCAATGATAAAGGTGTCCGTCGTTGAATAGCGGATAATTCGGATTGAGGGGGCTTCATCGGATGTACCGATGGTCGAGCCGTTCTTGATCTCGATCTTGTCATCGATATACATCGTGAGCGATGCGCCGGGATCGAGGTTGATGTCGGCGCCGTTGTCCAGCAGGAAATCCGTCCCGATATGGATCGTGACATCACCGGTCACCGTCACCTGGCAGTTATTCGTGATGTTCAACTCATTGAACTCGAGGTTGGAAGACCAGGTTTGTGATCCACCGGAGTAAGTCTGGGTTCCCATACTGGTGAACGAACCACTAGGCGAACCGTAGCTGGGCACATCCAGGTCGGAGGTGAGATTACCCTTGGTTCCTGTGACAGTCGAGGTGATGACACTAGAGGGCGTAGCGCTAGCGTCACAGTAGGCGTCACCGTTGATCGTGCCACCACTGATCCGGCTGCTGGAACTCGAGTTGGTGACAACAATCGCTTCCGAACCGATGTTGGACCCGCCGTATGCGCCAGCGCTTGAGTTGTAGCTGTCGATCACTGTGCCGCTGGTAAAGTCGATGTCGTCGTTTGCGAAGACCATACCCGACCCACCGCCCGAGCCCTCATCATCAAGCTTCCAGTGCCCGACCAAAGTTGGCGCTGCGACGGCCTGCTCGCTGAACTCGTATAGAGCAAGCAGCGTTGGGTTATCGCCACTCGGGGTAGTCGAACCACCCGCCGCCCATGCGATCGATCGTTGCAGAAGGCTCTGGCCATCAGAGGTTAGATCATTGACGTCCAGCGCAGTATTGCCAAGGAACATGACACGGCGGCCTTCTGCCGTACCGTAGTGCAGCGTGTCTCCGGTGTCTGCGACCATGAGATTGGCCGAACTGCTGCTTGGCCGCTCGGCGAGCACGGTCACGCCTGAAGCAATGGTGCTGGTTGCGTACTGGATGCTGATTGAACTGGAAAGGATCGTCAATGTGCCGGAAGAAAAGATAGAAGTGATTTCATGGCTGGTATTAATGATATCTGTTGCGGTATCGGACGAGCTTGAGCTTGCATCCGAGGTCAAGAACCCGAATGAATCAAATAGATAGCCCTCGTCACAAACAACACCAATCGTTGCCGAACGCAGTTTCGTGCCGACGTTACCAGAGCTCACCTCTTCCGAAACAAAGGCAACGTCATTTAGCGCAGCTGCGGCGTCGTAAGTTGCCTGGCCAGCCGCATCATCGATCACCGTAATGGTATAGCCCCAAGACTCAAAAAGTGTACGCTTATTCGTATCTTGTGTTGATAGAGATGAACCATTGCCCGCGACGAAGAGCAAACGGTTCGCCGTCGCCTCTTCCGCACCCGGGGTCACCCGCGCCGACACGCGGTGGGTTACCCCCTGGTAGCTTGCGACCACGGTGAGGAGCACCGCCTCGCTGGTGTCATCGGCCAGATCGCCGTCCGCCTCGTCGGTTCCGCTCAGCGTGAACGTCCCGCCGTCGAGCGAGATATTGGACATCCACTGGCCGGAGCTCTTATCCGTGCGCCAGTCGGCGTCTTCGTTGACGTAGTCGATCGCCATCTTCAAGGCCGACTCAGCGATCTGCCGTGCCTGCGTCTTGCGGTCGATATTCGAGGCGACCAAGGCCGTGGGCTCCTGCGCCGCCAAGAACGACAGCGCCAGGATCGTACACATCGCCACCGCGATCAGCACGAGCAGCATCGCTGCACCGCCCGAGCGTCGTACCGGTTTTCCCTTAGATCGCAAGGTCATTCAGTCACCTCGATCCGGATCGACGCGGCCCCGATCCCGGTGTAGGGGATCTCACCGCCGGTCATGCCGAAGGTGAATGAAACGAGCTTGGCGGACTGCGGGTCGATGTTGTCCAGGCTGATCGCTAGCGATGTGATCTGCTCGGCCCAGCGCTCGCCGGGGAACGTCGCGTCGCCCTTGTAGCTGTTGGTCGATGTGCGGAAGTCGTCGGTCAAGGCGTAGCCGACGTCCGTGATCAGCGCGGCGGGCGCGTAGCGCATCACGCGGTCCATCACCGCGTCGTACTCGATCACCTGGATCTCGGTCTTGCTTGGCAGGCCGTCGTCATCCGAATCGCCTGACCAGAGGATGACATAGTCACTGCCGCTGTCCAGCACCATGCGGGACTCGCGGATCTCCGCCTCGACCCGGGCACGCAGCGCCATCTGCCGGGTGATCAGCGAGCGCATGTCTTTGTCTGCGGTCGTGCCGTAGGCGACGCCGGTCAGCATCGCTGTGACCGCCGTGCCGATCACCGCCGTGCCCGCCAGCGCGAGCAGCAGTTCGAGCAGGGTCAGGCCGCGTCGATGCATGTGCGATGTTCGATGTGCGATGTGCGATGTGTCACGCTGATCGATCGACCGACAGGCCTGAACCCGCCGAGCTTGCCGTACATCAGACATCGCAGATCGCACATCGAACATCAGTTCGGCTCCGGCACAAAACGCTCGACCGACCACACCCGGCCACCCGGCTCGTTCACGCTCACCGTCACCTGCACACCCGTATGGTCCCCGCCCAGGTCCGCGACGCTGTTCGTCACGGTGGCGACCGAGACCGACCGGCTTAGCGACTGGTAGTCGCTCGGGTACGTCGTCCCGGCATGGTCCGCTAGCGCGCCGGCCGACTCGAGGTAGCCGTGGTAGTCATCGATGTTGTCGAAGTCGGCACGCGCGGTCTCACCGCTGTCCGGGCCGATCGTCGTCGCGCCCTCCGGGTCGGCATATGGCTTGGCGAGGATCTCCTCCAGCATCACCTCAGCGAGGGCCTGCGCCCGCGAGCGCTTCAACGCGTCAAGCGTGCGTGACTGGCCTGCCGAGACCGCCTGCACGATCCCGAGCGTCACGAACGACAAGATCGCCGATGCGATGAGCACTTCGGCAAGCGTGAAGCCTCGCTTGTTCTGGATTCTCTGGCGCATGAAAGGTCTATCGACCGTATCAGAGGCGTGATTCACCCCCGCTGGGCAGGCCCCAAGCTTGCTTGCGAATCAGCCGATATGCCTTGTATGGCAAGGAATCGACGCCAGCTGAACCGACGTGCTGTCTCTATGGTGGAGATGATGATCGTCGTTGCAGTACTCGGGATTATCGGAGCGCTGGTGGTGCCGATGTTCTCCGCGACGGACGCGACCAAGCTGACCGCCGCCGCGAACGTACTCGCCGCCGACCTCGACGCCGCCCGTGCCGAGTCCATGACCCACAGCGAGGACGTCCGCTACCTCGTATTCGACAACGACGACATCACCTGGCATATCGCCGCGAGTTCGGACACCACCACCCCGATCAACCACCCCGACACCGGCCTGCCCTACTCGCGCAGCCTCGGCTCCAACAACCTGCAGCAACTCCTCGGCGTCACGGTCGACAGCTATAGCCTCGATACGGCGTCTGAATCAAGCGACAACAAACTCGGCTTCGGGATCTACGGCCAGACCGACCAGACCAGCAACGCGACTATCACGCTGCGGTCCGGCGACAACATCATCACACTGACCGTGAACGCGACAACGGGTGAGGTGACGATTGGGCAGGTGAATTGAGAGCGTTTGGTTTTGACAGGATTTCAGGATGAGCAGGATTTACAGGATCAGAAAAGCAGCTTGACGATTTGATAGAGCGAAGAAGATGGAACTTGGTATCACAATCAATCGCAAAAGCATGCAGCAGAAAAGGGCTTCCGCTTACTCTGTAGAAATCCTTATCGGCGGTCCGATCCTTGATGCATGAGTATGACCAGCAAGTCACCGTCGGAGGTCGCCCGCAAGGCCTATGAGGCCGGCAAGAACGCCTTACCCACGTACGCGCACAAGTACAGCCGTAGGGAC
>JBCCYY010000004.1:0-105390 GCA_039188575.1 Planctomycetota bacterium
AAAGGATCCAGACCTTAAACCTAAACGGGTACAATAATGATCCGTCACGACCGGCCCTTCTGGGCGACAGGCGGGAGCGAGACTTCGATGCGAGACGACTACTACACCGCCGCAAACGATGCCTACGCCGACTACGACCAAGTGGAGCCTTCACAAGAGGGCGGAGGGTCACCGGCGGTGCTGAGGCTGTTACGTGGTCGCTGGCACTGGGCCATCCTGCTAGGCGTGATTCTCGCTTCCGGCGGCGTTTACCTCGGGTACAACTTCGAGCGGCCGGAGTACACGGCCTGGTCGACGATCAAGATCAAGACGAACTACGGTATCGCGGTCGATGTCACGGACCTCTCCCAAGAGCAGCCCTACACGCTCCTCGTTCAGGCGGAGATGGACCGGCTCTATGCGCTAGACACCGCCGAACTCGCCATGCAGCAGCCCGAGTGGCAGGAAGCGGCCCGCGGTGCTGGCCTGGGCCTCGCGTCGATGACGCCGCAGGACTTTTCTGACAGCATCGACATGGACACGAAGTTTGGCGGCGACCAGACCATCCAGGTCCAGTACGAGTCTGAAGACCCGGCAATCGCTCAGGCAGGTATTAACGCGTTGATGGAGGCCTACGGCTCGATCCGCAAGCAGGGTCAGAAAGACGCCATCGACGAAAACCTCCAACTGCTGCAGGACCGCAAGGCCGATTTGGAACTACGTCAAAAGCAGATCAGAGACCAGATGCGGCTGATCATCCCCGACAGCGAGTACCTCACAATTAAGACGCGCCTGACCGCGAAGCTCGGTGAGCAGGCAAACATGGAGTTCAAGCTAGGAGAGCTGGAGCTGATCATTGGAGATCCCCTTAATCCCAATGCCAAGTGGTCTGAAGTCACGATCAAGGAAATGATGGCGCAAGACCCTAATATGATTGCGTTGCTTCAGCAGAAAAAGGAACTCGAAGAGGAGCGCGACTATCAGATCTATGACCTCGGTCGTGGCGAGACAATGGCTAGTGTCGTCCAAGTTAAGCGGATGATCGCCCGCGTTGATCGCCAGATCCTTGATCTCGAAGCCAGCTGGCTCTCCCGTAACAACGAAGAGGGGGGCACCGCCCCCGTCCCGCAGCAGGTTGCAGACATGATGGCGACCTACAACGCCTTGGTTGAAAAGGTCAAGGAGCTGAAGGCGGAGACCAATGACTTGGCTACCCGTATTGCCGCCGTTCAAGAAGACGAGTTTGAGCTGCAGCAGGTGATTGAATCCATCCGTGATGTTGAGAAAGAGATCTTTGATTACGAGAAAACAGAAGATCTCTTTGCAGGCAACGAGCAGATCACGCTCGTTGAGATTGGCGACAAAGCACCGATGCCGGGCAAGCCCTCAAACGCTGATACACGCATCCAGCACGCCGCTTTCGGCGGTATCGGCGGGATGGGTATTGGGTTCGGCTTGGTCATGCTGATCGGGCTGATGGACCGGCGGATGCGGCATGTCGCCGATACCGCCGCGGACCTCCCCGACACGAATGTCCTCGGCCTGTTGCCGACGCTGCCTGCCGACATGAAGGACCCTGAGCAGGCGGATGCCGCGGCTCACTGCGTCCACCACATCCGCACGCTGCTGCAGATCGGTGGCAGCAACCGCGTCTTCTCAATCACCAGCCCGGCTGCCGGTTCTGGCAAGAGTTCGCTTGCCACAGCGTTGGGCATGTCTTTCGCGGCGACGGGTTCGCGCACGCTCGTGATCGACGCCGACCTCGTGGGTGCGGGTATCTCGCGCCGCATGGGCTCCGTCGTGCACGAGTCGCTTGATGCGGTCATCCGCCAGAAGGGCCTGATCAACGAGGCCGACTTGTCCCGTCTGTTGACGCTCTCGGCCTCCCGTGGTGAAACGCTCGAGCAGCTCTTGATTGAAGAGCAGTTGATGAGCCAGGAAGACCTGGAAACCGCCCAACGCCTACAGCTGGACACATCACTGGGTCTGCTGGATGCCTGTGCCCCCGGTCGGCTCCGGTCGTGCGTTGCCGCGACGGGTATCGACCAGTTCTTTGTTCTGCCCGTTGGCAAGGCCCGGCCCGCCGATGCGAG
This sequence comes from Planctomycetota bacterium, assembly GCA_039188575.1. GTDB lineage: Bacteria > Planctomycetota > Phycisphaerae > Phycisphaerales > Phycisphaeraceae > JAHQVV01. The sequence continues at coordinate 2,073 of JBCCYY010000004.1, forward strand.
CCGACTATCGCCTGCTGCGATGCGTGAGCTCGTGAAACAGGCACGCGAGGCCTTCGACATCGTGCTGATCGATACCGGGCCGGTGCTCGGTTCGCTCGAGGCATCCATCGCGGCGGCCGAGTCCGACGCGACTGTCCTCATCGTCTCGCGTGGTGACCACCGCTCGGTCGCGGCCCGCTCCCTTGAGCAGCTCCGCTCGGTGCGTGCCAATGTCGCCGGCCTAGTCTTCAACCACGCCCTTGAGAGCGACCTTGCGCACACATCGTACGCCTCGCTCATCTCGCAGGAGCGACGCCCCGACCTCTCCGCCCGCAAGCGGAAGCTCGACAAGACGCGTTCTGCCAGGCTCGGCCCGCTCGGCACCGCGGTGGCCAGCTCGGCAGAAGAGACCAGCGATGATCAGAGCCTGATGGTTCATAGCAACGGCAGTTCAAACGGCCACGAATAAACGCGTCCTTGGCGGATACCGGGGATGGTACAGATCCAGCATGACAACCGCGGCCACATCATCGCCGGCTCAAACTGAACAGAAGCTCCAGCAGCACACGATCTGGGGCCTGGACGCGGTTGCACTGCATGACCGGTTCTGGGCCGCCCGCGGGGTGCAGGTCGTCCGGCAGGGCCAGCCCTCTGAGATCGTCAAGCACGCCGAGCTCTACCTGCTCGCCGACAAAGACTCATTATCCATCTTCCGGCTCGGACGCCTCGTCGACACGCTCAGCTGGCTCAAGCCGCAGGTGCTGTTCGCACGCATCCACGACACCCACGACCCTGGCTATCAAGAACGTGTTATCGCGGACGAGAACGACTACTTCGTCCGGTTCGAGCGCGTCTATCGGCACCTGAACTTCCGCCTCGGCCGTGTCGCGCTCACACCAAACGAAGACATCGCGCACCGTTGGATGACCGCGCCGGACAGCCGCGAGCTCTGGCGGCAGCTCCGCCGATCCATCCCCGCCCATCAACGCACGACCATCTCGGTCGAAGGCTGCGTCTTCAACCGTATGGACGATCAGCAGGTCAACGACTTTGTGCACGAGCTCATCAATCTTTGGCGGCGCCCCGATTCCACGATCACAAGAGCACACCGGCTGTCCGGCGAGGTCTGGACTGACAAGTCCGCCCCGATGGATCATGACACCCGCTTTGTTGGCCCGGTCTGGATCGGCACCGGACGAGACCTCGACGAGATCAACAGTATCGTCGGTCCCGCGGTGCTCTGGGACAAACCCGAGCTGCGGCCGACCGTGGAGTCCCTCCAGTGGCACGCGATCGAGCCGACGGACCACGTCATTGACCCCGAGCGCAGCAAGGCGAGCCGTTCGTTCTACCGCGCGACCAAGCGGGCCTTCGACATGGTCTTCGCGTTGGTTTTCTTGCTGATCACGCTGCCGTTCTACCCGCTGATCATGCTCGCGATCTTTATCGAAGACGGTCGGCCGTTCTTCTTCGCCCACCGGCGCGAGTCGATCGGTGGCCGTGAGTTCCCGTGCCTGAAATTCCGCACGATGTACAACAACGCGGACGAGATCAAGCAGAAGCTTGAGGCTGAGAACCAGGCCGACGGCCCGCAGTTTTATATCGATAATGACCCGCGCATCACGAAGATGGGCCGGTTTATGCGCAAGTGCAACATCGACGAGTTCCCGCAGTTCTTCAACGTGCTGCTGGGCCAGATGTCGGTCGTTGGGCCCCGTCCAAGCCCGTACCAAGAGAACCAGTACAGCCCCGCGTGGCGCGAAGCACGCCTGTCGGTCCGCCCGGGCGTTACGGGTCTTTGGCAGGTCAAGCGCTCGCGCGAGCCGGGCAAGGACTTCCAGGAATGGATCCGCTACGACATCAAGTACGTCGAGAACGCGTCATGGAAGATGGACCTCTACATCCTCTGGCGCACATTCAAGATGATTGCGCACATCAAGTAGCGATTGATCTTGTTCAGCATGTTTGGAATAAATCGCCTGACGGCGTGGTTCTTACGAGCTGACATCCGTATGAATGTTCAATTGTGACCTGGGCAACGATGAACCAAACCCAATCCCTGCCGTCCTGCCGATCCCTGCTACCCGTCGGCATACTTTGCTTGTGCACGATATTTGCCGTTGCCTGTACCGCGCAGGCTCCACCGGACCATGTACTCGATCAGCGGCCGAAGGTCGGCCAAACCGCTCCTGACTTCAAGCTCGCCTCGCTTGATGACAAGCTGCACCAACTCAGCAAGATCGCCAAGGACAGTTCGGTCGTGCTCCTGGTTCTGCGCGGGTACCCCGGCTACCAGTGCCCGATCTGTTCAAGGCAGGTCGGTGATTACATCGGTCAGGCCGAGGCGCTCGCAGACCGCGGTGCAAAAGTAGTGATGGTCTACCCCGGCCCATCTGAGCAGCTCAAGGAGCATGCCGAAGACTTCATTACCGGCAAGACGCTTCCGGACAACTTCCTGTTCCTGATCGATCCGGACTATACCTTCACCAATGCTTACAACCTGCGTTGGGACTCGAAGAAAGAGACCGCCTACCCCGCAACGTTCGTGATCGAGAAGGCCTCGCGCAAGATCGCTTACGCTAATGTCAGCAACGGCTACCGGGGACGCACGAATGCCGCAGAAATCCTGAAGGTGCTTGATGGTATGGACGAGGAGTGATGATGAATCAGCCCAGCCAGACCCAGATCAGCATAGCCTGAAGCACAAGCAACCCGCTGGCGATCATCAGGGCGCGCTTCGGGTGTTCGCCCAGCACCGACTTGAATGGCCGAACCTGCGGCAACGGGATCATTGCAAGCTGCTGTTCGCTGACGGCGGGGCACTGATCCAGTGAGATCCCTCGCCGGGCACGGTCCTGGATGATCGCGAGGATCAGCGAGCAATCAAATGCGCTGAGCCCCATGGACTTGCCCCGCTGCATCAGTAATTCCCGCTTGGTGGGGGGCAGGACGTCGCCTTCCATCACTTGTGCTGTCGCCAGAGCGAGCACCCAACGCGGGTCAGTCACACCGGCCATCGGCGTGGGGTTGGAGACGGGCGGCTTCGCGTCTGGCGCCGCGGCGCCGACCAGCCGAAGCTTGTCTCTGCTGGGTAAAACGGGGGGTGCAGTTATCGGACGCATTTTTCCGCGACGCGATACCCGCCTCACCGGTTTGCCAGCGGGCGGCTGTGTAGGTTGTACCGATCCTACGGGTTGTAGTGGTTCTTTGGGCATCGTGTGTAATCCAGCTCAGTAACAGTATCACAGAAAGCGCTGGTGCCAAGCGGAATTGATCGGAATTGCCCTGCAGTGGGAAGACACGAACGCGATAACCAGTATCAGGAATATCGCGGCAGGTCAGGCAGGCAGTCTGGGTGCTCATCACCGCAAGCCCGAAGACAAGCTGCGTGTATCACATCTTTCAGCTTTGCTTGCTCGGTGCACAAATACTGCGGGCTGGGTGTGATCCCAACCCTTTCAAGGTCGAGCCGATCGGCGTCCCAGCAAACCTGAACGGTCGGGTCCGCCTCTGTGAGGCCGTGGGTATGCCGACAGCATGCATCATGGAGTAGGTCCATGGCTAGGTCTTCAAGTTCAAAGAGTTTGCCACGTAGTGAAAGAGCCAACGCCGCACCACGCGAACCATGTTGAGGGTCATGGCCGTCATTGAATCGGCAGGCGTCATGGAAGAGCGCGAAAAGCGTTACAACACGCCGATCTGCATGCACATGGTCGGAAAGAAGCAGGCCGTTATACATCACCCTGGACCAATGCTCGACACCATGGATGCCACGCCAATGAAGCCGGTATTGCTCATGGACCGCGATCAGGATGGCTTGCTTATCGATCTCTACCACGAGTCGTATCTGATTATCATATGCCCATCAATCTGTTACGTGGATAGCAGCGGCAGCGAAACCTTGCCCTCGAGCTCGTCCATCGGCCGGGCGATCAGGTCGTACCCGTCGAAGTCGACGATCCCACAACGGACCAGTTCGCCGGGGGCGAACTCGGCCTTGCTATCGATGTGCGTCGTCGCGTCGATGTCGGGGGCCTGCTGGTAGGTCCGGCCGGCGTAACGCGTCATAGGCGTCTTGACGCCCTCGTACTCAACCTCGGCATAAGCGTCATCCACCAGCACATCAAACACCTGGCCCGACTCGACCATCGCATCATTACGATCGAAGACCACCTGCTGTTGTGTACCCATCAGCTCATCGATCCGCGCCTGGATGACATCGTCAGGGATCGCGCCGCCCTTGTCGTAGGCCGCGCCCGCCTTCGTGCCCGGCTCGGGCGAGTAGGGGAACACGCCCATGTTCTCGAAGCCGAAGTCGCGGATAAACGTGACGAGCTCCTGGTGCTGCGCATCGGTTTCGCCGGGATAGCCGGAGATAAAGGTCGTCCGGATGGTCATGCCCGGGATGCGGTCGCGCAGCTTGCCGAGCAGGGTCTCGATGAGCTTGCGTGAGGTCTTGCGACGCATGCTGTCGAGCACCCCGTCGTTGATGTGCTGCAGCGGCATGTCGATGTAAGGCAGCACATGATTCAGCGAGGCGATCGTATCGATCATCTCGTCGGCGAAGCACGATGGGTAAGCGTACATCAGCCGCAGCCAAGCCCCACCGAACTGCCCGGCGAGCTGGTCGAGTTCGGACAGCATGCCCGACAGGCCCGCGCCGTAGCCGATGTCTTCGCCGAAGCTGGTTGTGTCCTGGCCAATCAGGGAGAGCTCAAATGCCCCGTCGTTGAGTAGCTCGGTCGCTTCGCTGAGGATGCGTTCGACCGGTTTGGACCGCATGCGTCCGCGGATCGAGGGGATCGTACAGAACGCGCAACCCTGGTTGCAGCCCTCGCTGATGCGGAGGTACGCGTAGTGGCGTGGCGTCAGCCGGAGCCGGGCGTTGTCATCTTCGAAGTAGCCCAGCTCGTTCCCGCCGGCGATCTCTCGGTTCTGCTTGGCGATTGTCGCGTTGGTCGCGATCGAGGAGTAGACGGGCAACTCGATCGACGTCTCCTTCAGCGCGGATACGGCCGCCGCACCAGAGCTATCCGACCCTCGCACCGCTGTGACGATCCGGTCTCGATCGAAGACCCCGACCATCGCGTCGATATCGGGGCACCATTCGAGCATCTTGGCTTTATGCCTCTGGACCAGGCAGCCTGCCACGACGACACGCTTGATCTTGCCTTGTTTCTTCAGCGCAGCGGCATGGTTGATTTCGTCGATGGATTCGACCTTGGATGCCTCGAGGAAGCCGCAGGTATTGATCACTACCGCGTCGGCCTCGCCCTGGTCCATTAGGTCGGCGGGCACGGGATTGATCCCGTCCTCAGCCAGCAGGCCCAGCATCTTCTCCGAGTCAACCAGGTTCTTAGGACAGCCCAGCGACACGAAGGCCACAGAATTGATCTCAGACTGTTCGGGTGCGACTGGCATAGCCCAGTATTGTACGCGCAGGCCTGTTCGTCATCCGCGAAGCCATGTCTACTACGGTTTTGGGGTAAAACCCCAAGTCATGGCAGGAAACGACTTATGTTATCGGGCGGTATCAGGAGCCAGACCGCGGATGCTGGCGGGGGCGGGTTAAGGACTTGATCCAGACAGCCGATGCGGTTAAAACATGTGTGTAGGAATTGGCGGGAGGCCGATCCTGCAAGCCCCTTTTCATCCGATGGCCGCCCGGTGTCACCCCGATGTGACCCCGTCGCGAAGACAGTTTTGTCTCTTACCCATCGGGGTTTGTCCTTGTGAAAAGCTCGAAGCCATGTTTTGCTGGTAACGATTCGCTGAAGGACAGGAACAAGGGTGACGGAGTACGACTCCAGTCTTTTTCTCCATGACGGGCGGTCTGAGATCAGTATGATCAAGCCGTGGCGTGATGGTGGTGTCAGAGTCGGTTTTCGAATCGTCCAAGACACCTGATTTCTTTCACCAGGCGGGGCCAGGCGCCCTGTGCCGCGAGTGACCAGGCATGAGCCAAGACAAGACGGACCAGGAACAGGACACCTCGCCCGAGGCGACGGACGCTGTTGACGCGCCCGCAACAACCGCGACCGAGGACCAGCCCCAGCTCGATGACGCCGACGGCGACACCCAGCCCGAGGCCAATTCGGAAGATGGCGAGACGAAGCCCAAGAAGCGCCGTCGCCGCAGACGACGCAAGAAGTCCAGTGGCGAGGGCGCTGCGGAGGGCGAGGGCGGTGAGCCCTTGCCCGAGGAGATCGTCACCGGCATCTACGAGCAGGGGCCGAAGTCCGATGGCCGACTCCGCCAACTCGGCGACACCTTCCTCGCATACCCCAAGGACCCTGTCGTTGCTAGCCACCTTGTGGAGAAGTACGACCTGCGACCTGGCATGATGATCGAGTGCTCGCTTGGAAAGCCATTCGGCGGCGGGCAGCAGCCCAACCAGCGCGGCGGCAAGCAGAAGAAGATCAAGTACAGCGCGATCGACCCGAGCGCTCGCCGTGTGAATGACATCGTGAAGATCGAAGGCCAGACGCCGGATGAGTTCGGCAAGCTCCGCGACTTCGCCGACCTGACCATCATCATGCCCGAGCCCCGGCTCACACTTGAGTACCCGGGCTGCCCCGACGCCTGCCGGCTGATCGACATGTTCTGCCCGATCGGCTACGGCACACGCGGCATGATCGTCTCCCCGCCCAAGGCCGGTAAGACCACGCTCTTGCAGAATATCGCCCTGGGCGTCCAGCACAACCACCCGGACTGTGAGGTCTTCGCGCTGCTGATCGACGAACGGCCTGAGGAAGTCACTGAGTTCCGGCGGAATGTGCCCTGTACCGTCTGGGCATCGTCCAACGACCATACGCCCGAGCGGCACTGCGGCTTGGCGATCGCCGCGATTGAGCGCTGCCGACGACTTGCCGAGATGGGCAAGGACGTCGTTGTACTCATGGACTCGCTCACGCGTCTGGGGCGGGCGTTCAACACCGCGCCGAATATGGCGCAGACCGGCCGCACGCTGTCCGGCGGTCTGGATGCCGGCGCAATGACAATACCAAAGCAGATCTTCGGTGCCGCACGCAAGTTCGAAGAGGGTGGTTCGCTGACTATTATCGCGACCGCGCTAGTCGACACGGGCAGCCGCGGCGACCAGGTGATCTTTGAGGAATTCAAGGGCACCGGCAACATGGAGCTGATCCTCGACCGCAAGATCGCCGAGCAGCGGATCTTCCCCGCGATCGACCTGGCCGCATCCGGCACGCGCAACGAAGACCGGCTGATCCCAAAGGAAGAACTGACGACTGTCAATCTCCTCCGCCGACGACTGCTGAATATGAACCCGGTCATGCAGGTCGAGCAGTTACTCAAGGCCCTCGTGAAGTACAAGACCAACGCGGAGTTGGTCGGTAGCCCGCAGCACAACGAAGAGACGCAGCAGCGCCGCACCCCGCGTAGCAACACGGGCCTCACCCGCTGATGCGTATTGCGCTGCTCCTGGTATTGTTTTTGCTATCTGGCTGTACCAAGACCCAGCGCATTGACCGCGCGACGCTTGATCAACGCTATGAAGAAACGCAGCTTACCGAGGGCGTGCTGTCGATCGTTCCGCTAAGGATCATGCCCGACGGTGAGCCGCCTGTCGTCGTGAACTGGTGGTATGCCGGTTCATCCAGTGGCGATCATCAACTTATCTTTCGGCAACTCACCTGGGATCAGGATCTCGTGCCTGTTGGTGCCGAACAGAAGTACGTGATTGCTCAGGGCGATCTCCTGATCAAGGAGCGTTTTGCGAGGACGAGTGATGCCGCACGCTGGGTGCCGCTCTACGAGGCTGCGTCCAATGAAATCGAGCCCCCGGCAGACCTGCCGACGGCTCGAAAAGCGCCCGGTCCTATCACCAACGATCCCATCAAGCGTCCCGAAGAACTCGCACCCCCACCGATCGATTAAGCCATCGCTGCAGCAGCCTCCTCGGTCGCGAGCCAGTACACCTCGATCATCGTACCCGCACGTGGGTAGCCGCCCACGAGGTCGGTGATGTACTCATCATCATCCGACTCGCGGAATGCGATGGGCTGCAAGCCGTAGAGGTCTGCCGTATCAAGCTCATCTAACCCGCCCGCGGTAATGTAGAGGCAGGTGTGTGCGGGCAAGCCTAACTCGGTGATCGTGTAGCGGATCACGCGCGGGTCGGAGTGCTTGCACGAGCCGCTGGTCGAGAGTAGTTCCACATCGAGATGCTTAGCCAATTTAGTCTGCTGAAACATCACGCGCACGTCTGGCGGGACATCGCCCACCACAGCGGTTCTCAATCCTGCAGCACGCAATCGTGTGAGCATCCGCACGGCACCACGGCGAGGCTGCAGCGTCGTACGGATCACCTGCTCGCGCTGCTCGGCCAACCGACGCCGCATAAGCGGGTCCAACTCGATGCCAAGGTCGTCACAGACCGCCTGCAGGTTCGATTCGATCCAGGGCAACTCGATATCCGCGTAGTTCTGGTGAGCGTGGTGGTACCACAGCGAGGCAAAGCGGATCGGGTCTACCCGCAGGCTGCGGGCCTGCATCATGGTGGCGTTAAGCGTGAAGTGTGGCTCGGGGTCTTTCAGCAATGTGCCACGTAAGTCGAAGATAGCGGCGTGATAGTGCATGACGATCTTTCTTGCCGACCCAACGTGGGCCAGCGATACCTGCCCTATCGGGTGCAGGATTGAGGCACTCCGGCGAGTTAACCTGTTGCGGACCGAATTTCAAGTGATACAACAGGCATGCGACACCTGCGTCAGGCTGAGGAGATGGGTAATCGTGTGTGAAGCTTTGCGGCTTGTAACGGTTACCGACGGCCTATTCACTCATGAGCGGGGCCTGCAATGCCCGTGCAAGTGCTGCTGCTGCTTTCCCTGGGTCTGGGGCCGAGCAGACCGCTGAACAGACCGCAACGCCCTTGCAGCCGATCTCCAGGAGCCGGTCGATGTTGTTGGGGTGGATGCCGCCGATTGTGAGGTGGGGCAGTCCGCCCCACGCGAGATACTCGCTCAGATAGTCAGGCCCCGCGAGGTTAGGCTTGTGCTTGGTTGTCGTCGGGAACATCGGCCCGACACCGCAGTAGTCGGCCCCGTCCGCTTTTGCCTGTCGGGCTTGTTCGAGGTTTGAGGTGCTGACGCCGACGATCATCTCGCTGCCTAGGAGCTTGCGCGCTTCCCAGGGGCCGATGTCGGCTTGCCCGAGGTGCACGCCCTGAGCGCCGGAGAGCTGCGCGAGGTCGGGCCGGTCGTTCACGATCACAGTTGCACGCCCGCGCACGCGTTCGACAACACGCCTGATGTGGGCAAGCAACGGACCGCTGTCAATCTCTTTCTCACGGACCTGGATGCAGTCGGCCCCATGTGCGATCGCTTCTTCGAGCACCTGCTGCCAGGGGTGGTGTGTACACAGCGACTGAGTCAGAAGCAGGCAGAGCCGCCATTGCTTGGCATTGCCGTTGCTGATTCTAAGCGCAAGCTGCTTGGTCACCTCGTAGCACCGATACCGTAATTGCTCTGTGGTTTTTGCCAGGTTTTGTGACGCGGTAGGTTTGTCCAAGCTGAGCTTGGCATACTCTTCGATTGCCCGCAACGCTTCGGTTGCGCGGGAGCCCGCCGCGAGGACGATGTCCTTCACACTCGTGCGGGTTTGTTCCGCTTCGGTCGTGATAGTGGTCCCGATATCGCTTGGCGTGTCACGGTGAACAATGAGTTCTGGAAATAGCATCATCGCGCCGGTGAAGTCGTGCCGGATGGTCTTGAGTTTTCCCGAAAGATCCGCATCCTCGACGATAAAGCGTGCCGCCTCCTCAAGCACACGCAGCGCTTCGCGGGCACGGTTAGCGTTAGCGTCAATGATGCGCTGTGGGGTATTCATGGCTTAGTAGATACGGCTGACCTGCTCTGGAAGCGGCGCTTCGTACAGCGTGTTGAGCTGCTCGCCCCTAGAGATAGGGATCGCCGCCAATCCGAAAGCGATCAGCAGCCAGACCGCCAGGCATGCCGTCATCCGCCTGGGGTGGTGGTGGATGGCAAAACGCGTTGCGAGTACCGCGGCGAGCAGCAGGGCAGCCGCAGCACCGGCATAGAAGCTCCAGTGCATGTTTGCTAAAAGCGGGTTCTCCATCGTTGGCAACCACTGCACCCATTCCGGCCGGTGGTTGAGCAGGTAGCCGAGCAGCGGCAGCGCGATCGCAAGGAGCAGCATGCACCCGCACGAGAGCCAGCGCCCGATGATCCACAGCCTGGCGTGACGCCCCTCTGAAGAGAGGTCATGATATTGCTGTGTGATCAGCCCGATGGCCACGCTGACCGGCGCGATTGCGAGCAGGAAGGCAGAGAGCCTGGTCTCGCCGGGGGCGAACATGATTAGCAGCATGGATGTAACAAGCCAGCCCCAGCTGAGCATAAGTCGGCGTCTTGCCGCGCCTGTCGAGGTACTAAATGGCTGGATGAGTGCTGGGATGAGCCAGATCACCCAGAGCCCGCTGATCGCCGCGGCGAGCGAGAGGCGCCAGCCTGCGCGGCTAAACAACTCCCCGAAACCCGTCTGTCCGAAGTCGGGTGAGAGTCTCGCGAGCCATTGCTGCCAGACATCCGCGTCCTGACCGTGGACATGCAACGCCCAAGGCATGAGTAGCAAAGCGGCTAACGCGGTCGACGCCAGCAAGCCCATGATGTGGCTGATCCGGCGCGGGCAGATCATCGCCAAGACGATGGTGCAGAGGAGCGTGCCGGGGATGATGCTCGGACCCATGGTGAGCGTTGCCAGCCCAAGGCCGACGCCACAAGTGATCCAACCGATGAGTTGCCGTATCAGAGATGGTGCCGCGCGGAGCGGGCGCATCGCCCACAAGGCACCGGCGATCGAGAGCGCCGACCACGCCGCGGCAACGATCTGAGGGTTGGCGTGTCGCCCGAACCCGATGGTGAGCGGCATCGTCATCGCGACTAGCGCGCTGATCGTCCCGGTTGGTAGCCCCCCCAGGCTGTAGCCGGCCCAGAACACCGCCGCGACAAAAAGCAGCGACATGATCACCGACCCGAGTCGTGCTCGGCCGACCCATGGCTGCTCGCTTGCCCCATGGATGTTCTCCACCTCGGTCTGGATACCCGTATACATCACCATGTGCAGCCAGGTCCCCCCGGGAGGTAGGTCCCACCGGCTCTCGCCCCGGTAGACCGGCGTCCACGATTGCAGGGAGGTTTCACCTTCAGCGATCGGGGTCTTGCGTTGGGCTGTCTCGGACGAGATCGCGACGCTCATCGCTTCTTGCTCGGACCAGATGCCGGGGGTATTCAGATCGATGAACAAGGGCAGCGCCGCCAAGATCATCAGTCCCAGCAGAACCAGCCAGGCCAGCGAGACGTCGTGCCGCGGCTTGGGTACGGTGGTCTTGCTGACACGCTCGACCGCCGGCGGGCTTGGCGGCGCTTCTGCCTCCCGGCTTGGTACCGGCTCGGCAGTGGGTTGGAGCTGCTTAGCCATGATGGGCATGATCCGTGTTCCGCAGGATCACAGATTGTAAGCCAGGCCGCTCTGCTCGGCTCTGAGACGCACTTGAGACCCATAAAACCGCTGTGATTCAGCGGTTTTGCTCGAGATAAGGCTTGGCGTCACGGAGCGCGTCATCCAAAGGACCTTTAGGCACTCTCAAGGTGTCCGCACCCAGCGGCAGCGTGATCAACACGCGCTGACCTCGCCTCGGCAAATCGATGGTCTTCATCGCCCCTTGGTGCCCCTCGCGACGCGCGATCAGCATCGCTTCATACTCCAGGAAGCCGGAACCCAACGCATCGACCGGGATCGCGAAACGGCCCTGGCCATCGGTTACCACTTGCCCCAGTGACTGCATCTCGGAAGGCGTGTTCGGTTCGAGGATGCCTTGGACCACCGCACCGCCGCCGGTCGGGTTGCTCTCGGTCATCCGCACATCGTCTTTGTCGACGAGTTGGATCATCGCCATCGAGCCCCGTACGACACGCCCCTCAATGGCATAGCTGCCGCAGCCCGTCAGTATCACGGCAACAAGCGATAGCAGCAGTGCGCGATAGATAATAGATCGTCGGATCATGGCATCAGATGGGTTTGAGTTCGTCCGCTTCGGGGAGGTCTTTGAGTGTACCCAGCCCGAACACTTCAAGGAACTGTTTGGTCGTGCCGTACAACATCGGCCGGCCGATCTCTTCAGCGCGTCCGACGACCTTGACCAGGTGCCGATCCATCAGGTGACGGAGGACTTCGCCACTCGCGGCACCACGGATTGCTTCGACCTTTGCCCGGACGATCGGCTGCTTATAGGCGACGATCGCCAAGGTCTCCAGTTGCGAGGCGCTCAAGCGGTTGTCTTGCTTCGTGCGCTTCAGCCCGTCCAGCACATCAGCATACTTCGGCAGCGTGATCACCTGCCAGGCGCCGGCAACCTTTTCGATGCGGAAGCTCCTGCTGGTCCGCTCATAGTCTGTATTTAAAGCCCCGATCGATTCTTCAACCGCTTCGCCGGCCCCCGCAGCGCCCAGCGCCTCGGCAACGCGTGCCGCGGTCATCGGCCGTTCACTGGTCATCAGCGCGGCTTCGACGCGGCTATCCAGGTCTTCGGGTAGCACGATCGGCGGCGTCTCCTGCTCAGGCGGTTCGCTGAGTTCCTCGGTGCGTTCATCGTCGACGACGGTGGGTTTGGCTTCATCCATGATGCCAACATTGTAACGACGCCTATGAAAAAAGCCGCCTCCTCAGGACGGCCTTTCGATTGATCGATGTTTGGATTTATCCCACGTGACGGCGTAGGGCGTTCATCTGCTTCTGCAGGTTCTTGCCGGGGCAGGCGGTCTTGTTGATCTCTTGGTGCGATCGGACCAGATTCGTCTTGATTCGATGGTGCTTGGTCAACGCGCCAGTTGTAGTAAATAGTGACTTCAGCTGGTCTCTGGACGGAGATTGCCTGTCGAAGTTACCCAGCACAAGGATGCCGATATTGTGCTCGTTGTTGTTGCGGACGTGGGCGCCCTGGTATTGGATGGGTCGGCCTTCCCAGACCCGTCCGGAGCGGTCGACGATGTAGTGGTAGCCGATGTCGCCCCAGCGGTTCTCCCCAACGTGGTACTTGCGGATCTGCTCGATCCGTTCGGCGACAGCATTTTTGTTCGTGAGATAGGACGGGTCCATCCCATCGTGGTGGATGGTCAGCTTACTGATGCCGTTCATCGCGTTGACCTTGGAGCGGACCGGGCCGGTGCGCGTCCAACTAGACCGGCTGATGGCAGCAACGCCACTAGCGGGTGCTACAAGAGCCCTCTGATTCGTTGGGTTAATGGGTTGGCGTGTAGGGGTATCGACCGGCGTATACACACGACTCCCGGACGGCCTCGCCGGGTAGCCGCGCCAGTCAACGATCGGGCGCGGGTCGGTGCTGGTTCGTGACGTGCTCGAACAGCCGCCCAGCGCTAGAGCGCCCAAACTCGTCATGATCGCTTGTCGTCGGGTCAGACCCATCTCAGTCCTTTCTTTGGTCGCCGATCGCTCTACCACGCGGCCCACAGGAGGGACGCCACCACGTGACAATGCGCACACCCTTATCCATCGGGCAAGTGCATTCTACCACTGAACTATTCAATCCAGTGGTGTGCGACGCAAGCCTGCGAATCGAAACGGTACAGGGGAAGTTATCCGGCCTTTGCGGGCTGCAGTGTGATGGGGGCCAGATCCTTCGCTGGGGTGGGCTGTTGCTTGGGTAGCGGCCGCCCGGTCGCCAGCGCAACAATCGGCCTGCCGGGGGTCTTCTGCTGCACCTCGATCATGGTTTGCCAGCCTGTCGTCGACATCATCAGGTTGGCCAGTTGGGTCGGCATCAACGGCCGATAGGGGTGCATCGGCTGCTCATGCGCGAGCGGCGGGCACTTGCTGATGGACAGCACCGCGCCGTCTTGGCCAGTTAAACGCCTTGCTTCGTTCAGCAGCGAAACGGGGTTATCGTGCGCCTCCATCCGATCAAACAGGCACACCAGCGACGCCTCCATGTCGTTCATTGGTAGTGTGCGGAGCTCAGCCTGGTGGATGAACCGTGGTGCCTTACCGGGGTAGCCCCCGCCTTTGGTGGTGTGGTGCGTTACAAATTCTTCCGCCAATTCGATGTGTTTGATCTCGCGCTCGATGCCGACCGCTTCGATCCCTCTTGTCGCGAGGATCTGCACCACGATCCCCGAGCCGCAGTCCGGTACGACCACCGGTCGGTCGACTTGCACAAACCCCCGCTCGATCAATTGAACGACGGAGATGACCTTGAACATCACCCACTGGCGGAAAGACTCATCCTGGTTAAAACGGACCCATTCGCTCTGGCCCAACCCGCTGGGTATCGCGCTCGCGGGGGTGATGTCGGCCCCCGCGGGCACCCCAAACACCTGCGCGTTCCAGAGCAGGGGGGTGTTGGCGTACCGCTCCCTCGCGACATCCAGGTCCGGCGCGATCCGGTCGAAGCCCCACTTGTCACGGAAGACCTGCCGCGAGGTGTCGATCCCCTCATCGCTGTCCGCGTTCGTTGCCCGATCCAGGCGAAGGGTATGGCGGTGCGTGAACTCGATCGTTGGGATCGCCCAGCAGCGGTACCCAGCGAGCCGCGACCGCATACCGAAGTCCACAGTCTGCCCGCGCATGAAGTCTTCGTCGTAGCCGTCTAGCTCGTCGTACAGCGCTCGGGTGCAGCAGTAGAAGCAGCCCATGACGTGATCGACCTCGATCGCGCGGGTCACCATCTCGCTGGGCAGCCCCGCGCAGACGTGGTGGTAGCCCTTGGGGTGCAGGACGAAATCGCCCATCGAATGAACCCTGCCGTCTGGCGCGAGCTGTTTCGGCCCGATCACCGCGAGGTCCTCCGGGCCGTTGTCGAACGCCTCGCAGAGGACCTTGGCCCAGTGGTGGGTATGGATCACGATATCCCCGTCCAGCCGAGCGAGCAGCTCGCCCCGGCTGGCCCGCACTAGCTTGTTCGCCGTGATCGAGAGGACCCCGCAGTGTTCGTCCTCCATCAGCTTGAGGAAAGGCTCGCCGCTGCGCCAAGTCTTCTCCGCCCAGTCCCGCAGGGTCTGCCTTGATTCATCCGTGGAGCCATCGTCAAACGCGATGATCTCCAACGGGGTCGGGTCGTCGGACAGGGTGTCCCACAGCGACTTGAGCAGGTCGCCAATGAGGTCGGTCTTACCGTCCCTCGACGACGAAGGCCCATTGTTGAAGTTCGGGATCAGGATCGAGAGTCGTGGTGTTGGCATGGCGGATTGATGATGGGTGAAGGCGGCGCGGGTCGATCGCGCACCCATTTTCAATCGGTTATCGGACAAATTCACGTCCATAGACGATTGGCGTCGATCCGATGATTATGTCAAACATCGATTCGATCGCCGTTCAGTCCATTCCGACGACCAAGCCCATCCAGCGCTGGATCGCGCACCGCATTGGCGACGGGTTGGTCGTGGTCCGCGGCGTTGATACGCCGGACCCTCAGCCCGAGGACTGGTGCGATCGGCTGGCCTGGTTCATCCACCACACGCCGGGCGTCGAGATGGTTGGTGCCAAGCGTTTTTTCCCGTCCGGCCAGGTCTTTTCCTTTGGTGAATTCGTTATACACCCCAAGGGCTTCCATCACGTCGGCAAGGGTACGGATGGCAAGTCTTATCGATTCCCGGAAGAGTGCGACACCATCGCTGGCGGTGTCGCGGTCCTCTCTCAGAAGACTTTTGACAACTTCAATGGAGAGGAACTGCTTGCGTCGCTGGGCCAACTCGGCCTGCTGGGTTTGGGGCTGGCGATCCGGCGTGGCGGTGGGCGCGTCTTGGCGGTGCCGCAGGCCGGCGTGGTCGACACGTTCAGCCCAGCCCGTGATGAAGCCGAATCTGCCGCTTTTCTCGAAGCGTTCGGCTTCGACTGGGTCGCGCCTGATCTGGACCACGTCCGTGAAGCACACGCCGGCAAGGGCCTGCTCTGGAACGCGTTCTTCCACGCCGGGATGATGCCGTTTGAGAAGTACGACCAGCGCGGCGCGATGCACTGGGAGAGCTACCAGAAGTCAGAGGTCTACCGCCAGCGGGCGGACCACCTCGCCAAGCTCGTCGCGCAGTACACCATCCCGCCGGATGGCGCGGGCGGAACGGTTGTCGATATCGGCTCGGGCGACGGCCTGTTCACCCACCTCTTCGCGATGCAGGGCTGCCAAGCCATAGGCCTCGACCCAGAGACCGAAGGTATTGCCGGCGCGGAACGCATGTGCAACCAACAGCACTACCCGCCGCCCATGATCGCACCCACCTTCCAGGTCGGCATGGGCGACGCGATGGCGTTCGAAAACGGATCGGTCGGCTGCGCGGTGATGCTCGATGTGATCGAGCACCTGGGCAACCCCATTGGTGTCCTCAACGAGGCGGCACGCGTCCTCAAGCCCGGCGGCCACCTCATCTGCGTCACGCCGGCCTGGCAGTACAAGGCATGGTCCGACCCGGTCTACCACGGCTTCGAATTCACTGCAGAAGAACTCAACCGCCTGATCAACTCAGCGGAGGGAATGCGGGTCGTTCAGAACGGAAAGATCGGAGGCGTCTACCGCGACCTGATCGTGATTGCCCAAAAAAGCGCGTAGACAGCCGGTGCGAATATATATCCAGGGGTTGCTCCCTAACCGGTATAATCCCTTAGCGCTTCAGCCAGATGACCGCATCTGTTTCAATTCTTTTCTTCGGGCGGGTGAACGGATGCCTAGTGATCGTATTAGTCGTCTCCTCCACCTGATCACGCTACTGCAGACCCGTACCGGCTGGGATTCGAAATCACTCGCTACGGAATTGGGCGTTTCGACACGCACGCTGTTCCGGGACCTGAACACGCTCGAAGAATCAGGCATCCCCTGCCGATCGCAAGATGGCGGCAACTACAGGATCCAGCAGGGGTACTTCCTCCCGCCCATCGCGCTGTCTGCCTCGGAAGTGCTTGGGTTAATGCAGCTGACCCGTTTCATCGGCAACCACCGCGAAAGGCCGTTCCATGCACACGCGTTATCAGCGATCTACAAGATGATCACGACCGTGCCCGAGCCGTTGCGTGCGACGTGCGGACAGATGCTCTCGAATATCAGCATCGAGCCGGACCCGAAGCTCGACATCGACATCGAGTCGATGTACTTCACACAGTTGCAGCAGGCCGTCGACATGGGCCGGGCCTGCCGGGTCGCCTACAGCGCGGTGAACGGCGAGGGGCAGTCGGTCTTCGAAATCGAGCCTTACCTATTGCACCACGCAAACCGGGCGTGGTACGTGCTGGGCAAGACGGACCTGCACCAGGAGGTACGCATGTTGAAGCTGGTCCGCATCAAGGAGCTGACCTTGCTCAGCCGGCCGTTCAGCCGGCCTGGCTCGTACAAGATCAGCGACAAGGTCGGCCACGCCTGGCGGATGCTGCCTGAAGGCAAGGTCTATAAGATCGAGCTGGTGTTCACCGCGAAAGTCGCAACGAACGTCTCCGAGGTCCGCTGGCACGACAGCCAGACGCGCCAGGTCCTCGATGATGGCCGCTGTGTGATGCGTTTCGAGGTCGATGGGCTCAATGAGATCGCATGGTGGATCTGCGGGTACGCGGACCAAGTAGAAGTGCTCAAACCTAAGAAGCTGCGTGACTTGGTTGCCAAGATGCAGCGCGACGCGGCGGCTCAGTACACGGGTTAATTGAGTCCACGCACTGTAGCGGGCGGCGCTTCAAGTTTCTCACTAAGCAAGAGCAGCGAATGCATGAGGCAATTGATCTGCTAGTTCAATAGCGCGAAGTCCAAGGCTTCCGTGCTGTTTGATCCATTGATCGGCGGCCAACCCATGCAGGTGCGAGCCGAGTTGGCACGATCCGAACGGTGCCATGCCCTGTGCCAGCAGCGATGCGATGAGGCCGGTCAGTACATCACCCGAGCCAGCGGTAGCGAGGGCGGGGTTGCCGGTGGTGTTGATGGCGTAGTTATGTTTGTCGGCGATGACGCTGTGTTGGCCCTTCAACACAACGGTCGCGTTGAGTTGCTGGGCGAGCTTGCTCGCTGCCTCGACACGCGTGCTGGGGTCGGTTGGGTCGGCTTGCATGTGCAGCGTATCGGCTAAACGTTTGTACTCCCCAGGGTGCGGGGTGAGCACGAGTGGGGCGTGGTTGTCCGCTACCCGAGGGTCTTGATCGAGGCGTTTGGCCAGCATGTTCAAGCCGTCAGCGTCCAGAACAATCGGCCGCGACCCCTTGATCAATGCCATCACCAACTCGGCGGTACGTGCATCCTGACCCAACCCGGGGCCGACCGCGAGGACCGCTCGTTGCTGCGGGTCGGCGTGCTCGATCTGAGCGAGCGCGTCCTCCGGCTCCCCGCCGATGGCGATGCCCGTCGCGCTCGGCTCGACCGACAGCACGTGCGGCAGGATGCTGTGCTGGCAGGCGATCTTGACCAGCCCTGCACCCGACCGGAACGCTGCGCGGGCAGTGAGCGCGGGCGCGCCGATCATCGTGTCGCTCCCGCCGATGACGATGACCGTGCCGAACGTCCCTTTGTGGGCGCTGTGTGGCCGGGGCGGGACCAGCGGGATGTCTTCCACTCGCTTCATCGATGCGCCAACTGGTTAATGCGTGACGCTGCGAGCCCCGCGCCGAAGCCGTTGTCGATGTTCACCACCGTGACGCCCGAGGCGCACGAGTTCAGCATGCCAAGCAGCGCGGCGACCCCACCGAAGGACGCGCCGTAGCCCACCGAGGTCGGCACCGCGATCACGGGCTTATCGACCAGCCCGCCAACGACGCTTGGCAACGCGCCCTCCATCCCCGCGATGACAACCACGACGTTGCCCGCGCGGATCGCCTCGGCCTTGCCGATGATGCGGTGCAAACCGGCCACGCCGACATCGTTAATCGTCTCGACCGGCTGCCCCATCGCGCGGCACGTCATCGCGCACTCCTCCGCGATTGGCAGGTCGCTGGTGCCCGCTGAAACAAGCGGGATCGGCACCGCCTGCTCATCAACCATCGTGGGCGTGCCGAGCAACACCGTGCCGCTAAGCGGGCCCACCTCGATCGGTGTGCCACCCATTTCATCACCTGATTGCAAGGCCTCAACCTGCTCGCGAGTCGTCCGCGTGATCAAGACGCTGTTGTGTTTCTCGAGCAGTGCCTTGCTAATCGCAACGACCTGCTCGGCCGTCTTCCCCGCCGCATAGATCACTTCGCTCGAGCCGCAACGCGACGCGCGGTGGTGGTCCAGCGTCGCGAACCCGAGTGGCTGGGCCTGCATCGCATGCAAAGCCGCCTCGGCGTCCTCGATGGCCATCCGCCCCTCGGCGACCTGCTCTAAGAGTTGTTTGACCGATGGTCCGTATGGCATGCAGTTATGGTAGCGGCTAATGCGTCACCAACAGCATCACTCGGCCCATTCCAAGTCGATCACCTTGACCTCCAACCCCTGCATCAGCGGGAAGAGGGTGACCATGTCGTTGAACCCCTCGCCATCTTTCATCGCTGAGGTGGACAGCGCGATATGCGTCGCATCGAAGCCATCGATGTCGCCTGGCAGCGCGGCGTCGAGGTCGAGCCAGTAGCCCTTACCCTCCTCTGTCATGATCCACGCCTGCGTCCACATGTGGTAGCCGAAGATGTCCTTGCGGCCTGCGAATTGGTCGGCGTAGACGAGCCCGGTCACCGTCCGCGACGGGATACCGGCACCCCGCAGCATCGCCGCCAACAGACAGGCATGCTCCGTGCAATCCCCTTGCTTCGTACGGACGGTCTCGCTTGCAGAAGCAAAACCAACAGAAAGGTCTTTGGCTTCGATATGCTCGCAGACGAAGTGGCGGAACGCTTCCGCGAAATTTATCAGCTGCTGGGTGTATTCCTCTCCAAAGCCGCGTACATACCGCTTGCCTTCAAGTAATTGTCGTTTATATTTCTCAATGATCTCATCTTCATGATTCAGCATTGATGTTGCGGCTAGATACGAATCTTCTGGCTGAGCCTCTTTGCTTTTTCTCTCGTCGTCTAAGTCGACCGTTACACGCAACGTATTGCCATTGATCCACTCGGTAGCTTGATATCCAGAATTTGGTACGGCGTCGCCAACGTTCTCTTTGAGGTCTTCGCCTGCTAGATCGAATACCGCCCGCTTGAGTTTGCGTGGGTCCTTGATCGGCTTATCCGGCTCGATCAACGAAGCGGCCAGCAACTCCGGTGCATCAAACTCTGCCAGCGCCAGTTCCTTGTCGGCCAGCAGCATCTCGACCTCCATGCCGGGCAGCATCGGGATCCGCTGCTTGACGGGCATGCCGTTCTCATCGCTCCACTGCTCGATCTCGACACCGGGCGCCGCGGTTGTGGTCGTGACCCACTTGGTTGCGGCGATCGTCTTGCCGAACACCTCGATATTCTCGGTTTCGCCGCGCGTCATCTGGGTTTTGATCGGGGTGACGCCCATCGCAGGGTCCAGCGAGGTGACCGTGATTTCTTTGTCGCCATTCTCGATCGCCTGCAAAAGATGCTCGGTCATCGCACCGGGGGTCATCCACTCGATATCGGGCGGGTCGATTGTGGACTGGCTCTCCTGGCCAGCGTTCCTGGACGTAACCACCCATTGGTCCCCGGTGAAATCGACTTTCTGCTCGGTCGCCATCAACGCGAACTTCATTGAACTGGACGAGCTCAGGGGCTTGTAGTCGAGGGTCTCAACAAACCGGCTGGACTGCTCGATACGCATGTCCACGTCGCCGCGCTTGATGGTCAAGGCCATGCTAGTCTTGTTGATCAGCTTGCCGTCCTCC
This sequence comes from Planctomycetota bacterium, assembly GCA_039188575.1. Taxonomy (GTDB): domain Bacteria; phylum Planctomycetota; class Phycisphaerae; order Phycisphaerales; family Phycisphaeraceae; genus JAHQVV01. The sequence continues at coordinate 22,829 of JBCCYY010000004.1, forward strand.
TCCTTGAGTGAGGCATGCATGTACCCCGCCTTCTGCCCGCCCAGCTTTAGGATGTACCACGCCTCGTACTCAAGCGTCTTGGCCTGCTTCGCAGAAACCGGGAGAGTAAGGCCAAGGATCAGCAGCAGGGCAAATATATTCAGTCGTGGTGTACGCATGGCAAGTCTTTCCCGGTGCGGTGTTGTTTCGCTCCCGTATGTTAGCCAGCGTCGCACGGCTTAGAACGTATAGCTCAGTCCGCCCGCGAGGACCGTGCCCACCGCGTCGCTGGAGAACTGCTGGTCCACGCCAAGGTGCAGGTCCCAGTTGTCATCGACCTCGATCGAGAAGCCAACCCCGATCTGGCCGAAGACATCGTCCTGGTCGGAGCCCTCAATCGCGAAGTTGCTGCCGGGTGTCCCGACGAAGGACACATTGAGATCGCTGTCGCTGTTGGACAGCGCGATGTTCACCAGGCCGTGTGCCTGGAGGGTCGCCTCATAGTTGTTGCCGAACATGTACTGGTGCTGGACGCGTGCGCCGAAGGCGGCACGGATACTATCGAAGTCCTGATCGCCGACGACCAGCCCCGCCGTACCCGCGCCCGATTCGCTGTAGCCGTCTTGGAACGAGATGCTGTAGTCCAGCCGTGCGAAGGGCTCGATCGAGGTGTGCGTAGGGTGCCCGCCCGGGTCATCCGGCTCGTTGATAATGATGAAGGACTTGCTAATCTCACCCGCTAATGAGACAGAGAAGCTGTCGAAATCCGCGTTAGCGGGTGTCGGTGTTACGCCGATGAGGATGTTCCGCGTCGACTCGTGGCTGTGGTAACCCAGAGCGGCGGCAAACGTGAAGTAGAACTCTTCACCGAACGGCTGGCGGGTGTAGCCCGACAGGTAGATCGAGGTGATATCCACGTCCCCGTTGTTGAGGTTGAACTCAAACTCGGACTGCTCGACCCCGATGGACACGCCATATTTCGCCGCGGTTTCATCCGACTCGAGTTCCAGCCCGACGAGCAGGCCGTAGCGCGTGAAGTCCAGTCCCTCGGCGCCGTCGCCCTGATCACCGAAGCCGCCGTACAACGCGCCCCAGGGCATCGGGTTCAGCCCGGAGAACATCGGTTGCTCCTCTTCGGTTTCGGCCTCAAGCTCACCCTGGTAGAAGCTGAAGAGCGTGTGGTGGTCGGTATCATTGAATTCGTTTTGCTTGGGCGCCTGGCTGAACGCGCCGGTGGGGCGGGTCGAGCCGGGGGATACACCGATGACTTCGTCAAGCAGGCGGTGGCTCTGATTGGCCGCATTGGCCGCGATCTGGGTGCTCGTGGTCGCGGCGCCCGCGCCGGCGAGTTGGTCGTAGGTCCGCAGTGCATCCTCCTCGCTGCTAGCGAGGATGCGGTCAATCGCGCTGTCGAGGTTGCCGGTCGGGACCGCGACGCCGTTCAGCGCGGTCGCCACCGCGGTCTGATTGTTGGTCTGGGCGATGGCGGTCAGGGGCACAGCGTTGCGTGTCAGCGTGATCTCAATATTGCCACCCACATTGCTCGATGAGAGGTCAAGGAACGCGAAGTTGTCGGTCACCGTGGCGAAGTTGCCCGAGATACTGCTGGCCTGGATGACCTGATACGTCGCGCTGATATCGAAGTTGGCGGGGTCTGGCGGCGTACTGATGTCCAGCGTACCGTCGATGTTGGCCGTGCCCGCCACGACCAGGCCACCACCATCCAGTTGGACTTCGAGCAGGCCGGTTGATCCCTGCGTGTAGTTGCCGCCGACGTCGAGGGTGTCGCCCGATCCTGGGCCGATGAAGGTAACCGTGCCGTTGTTGATCAGGTTGTCATTGATGCTGCCATCACCGAAGAGCGTGCCGCCAGCATCGACCGTAACATCGGCACCACCCGTGGTCAGCGAGCCTTCGAGGGCAAAGGTTGCTCCGTTGTTGACCGTGACGCCCGAGGTCGCGAGGTCGCCGTTGGCAACCAGCGTCCCGCCGGTGATGAGGGTCGCGCCGGTATAGGTCTGTGGGTCGGAGAGTGTGAGAGTGCCGGTGCCCTGTTTGGTGAAGCCACCCATCCCGCTGATCGTGCCGCCAAACGTGCTGTCTGCAGCGGTGCCGACGGTTAGTGTCCCGGCACCGAGTGTGATATCGCCCAGGCCTGTGATGGTGCCGAGCGTCTCGTTGTTGCCGTTGAGGTCGAGTGTCCCCATGTCCGCGATTGCTACACCGACGCTATCGGGCAGGTCGCCGTTGAGGGTCAGCAGCGCGCCCATGTCGATCGTCACCATGCTCGTGTTGGTGAACGATCCGTCGAGGGTGACCGCGCCCTCGCTAATGGTGGTCATACCGGTGAAGTCGCTCGTCCCGGAGAGCGTGTAGGTTCCCGTGCCGACTTTGGTGAAGTTGCCATCGCCAGTGATATCGCCCGCGAAGGTGGTGTTGTTAGCATCCCCAAGCGTCAGATCAGCCAGACCCAGGTCGAGTGTGCCTCCGCCGGTGACGGCCTCCAGGGTTTGATTGGTAATGATGAGATCGACGATACCGCCTGCGTCGATGGTGATGGGTGTGGCATCCGCGATATCCGCACCGAGGTTGACTCGGCCGCCGTTTTGTACGGTCACCGTCGGCGTCGCGGTTTGAGCCGCACTGACCAGCAGGATACCGCCGTCTTCGACCACGATAGCGGTCGGGCCGGTCTGGTCCGCTCCGAACACCAGTGTCCCTTCGGCCACGGTGGTGGTGCCGGTGTAGGTGTTGACTCCGGTGAGGGTGAAGATGCTGCTGCCGACCTTCGTGAGATTGCCTGTGCCACTGATAACACCGGCATAAGTCGTGTTGATCGTAGTGCCGGTGGTGAGGGTCGCGGTACCCAGTGTGATGACTTCGGTCCCTGCTTCGCCGGCAAGCGAATCGATGGTTAAATCGAAGGTGGCGAGGTTTAGAGTTCCAACATCGAGCGTGACATCATGTGCTCCGCTCAAACTCGCACCAAGCGTGACGATCGGGTCAACGAGTGGCGCGTTATTGAACTGGAACGAGTCGTAAGCGACGAGTTGGATGTCTGCTCCGAAGGTCGGCAAAGCGGTCAGAATCGTCGCACCATCCGCCGCGAATGAAACAGTCGTCGTGTCATCGATCCCGCTAATTTTTGCCCAGAAGGTGGCGTCATAGGTCGCGCCTGTACCGAAGATCCGAAGTTCACCCCCGTCTTCGACATCGACCATGCCAGTGGCCCCAAGCGTCGTCGGGGCGACGAGGTCCAGCCGAGACCCGCCCGTGACTGTGATCATGCCGGCGTTCCATGCCGCGGTGGGATTGATTGCGAGGATGCGGTTGCCCGTGATGGTCAGGTCGCCGTTATTGATCGTCCTGATGCCCGTGTCGCCGTTGATGATCTGGTCTGTGCCGAACAGCGTGAGGGGGGTGACAGTAGTGAGGTCGAGATCACCGCCGGTGATGTCTAACTCGCCAGCGGCGGCCGAGTTGAGGAACAAAGAGAACTCTTCGGGCGTGGTGATCGCGACCTGTGACAGCGCCGGTGTGGTGGAGAGCAACGCCCCGGCGGCCAGCAAACGCATCGCTGACAGTTGACTGCGTCTTCTGCCGCCGCCACGCTGGTTTGAGTCAAAGATAGCGGTGTTCCGTGCTTGTCCCATGTCGCTGGACTCCCTCATGTTGACGCCCGTGTTGAGTCTATGACGGGCGGTTGATAACAGGTCACGACCCTCATCGTGCGATCAGAAAACGTCCCGGGTCTGGTGTCTGGGCTTTCCCGGATGTCATGAACTAACTTCACTTTAGCATAGCCATGCCGGGTGTGGAAGCCGAGTGAATCTGGTGGGTTGTCCTCGCCAATCTTCGCGGGGGCCTGGACAGGCTGTTAGTCCTCAAGACTCGTCTCGATCACTTTGATCTGCAAGCCCTGCTGCAGCGGCACGATCTCAACCAGGTCCTGCTGGTCCTCATCGCCCATCGCCGAGACGCCCAGAGCGATATGCCCAGCGGAGTAGCGCCACATCGCGCTGTCAAGGTCTAGCCAGTAGCCCATGCCATCCTCGTCCTCGACCCAGGCCTGCGTCCACATATGGTAGACGAAAACATCCTTTTGGCCGACGAATTCATCCTCGGAGTAGACGAGCCCGTTGACGCACCGGCTCGGGATGTCGTGAGCACGCAAGAGCGCTGCGAGCAAGACGGAAGCCTCCGTACAATCCCCTTCGCGCGTCCGCGCCGCCTCGCTCGCGCTGCCATCACCGACCGAGAGCGAGACGCCTGTGAGGTGCCGGGTGACATAGCTTTTGCACGCCGTCGCGATTGCTTTAGTATCCGCATCCGCACCCAGGCGAGTGACCGCGCGTTTTGCCAGCTTGCGGACGACCTCGTCTTCGTGGTCTACCATGATCGAGTTGGCCAGGTGCTCGGGGCCGGGCTGATCTGACTTAGGCGAGATCGGTTTTGTGTCCAGGTCTAGCGTGACCCGTGCTTTGCCCTTGCCTAGCGGCTTGACCGTCTGCTGCACGGTGGTCACCGGCATGATGTCCGAATCCCCCGACTTGTAGTGCAGCTCGTATACCACACGTCGCTGCTTGTTGATGTTATCGATCGGTCGGTCCGGTACGACAACCGAGAGCCCCGACATCTCCGGGGGATCAAACTCCATTTCAGCGACCGACGTATCCGCCAGCCGCGAGTCAAAGTTGACCCCGTCGACTTCGTAGGCAAGGCCGACGATCTTGCTTGAGTCATCAATCCAGTACTCCGTCTCAAAGCCTGGGAAGATGCTGTAAGTCGCAGTCCAGACCTGCGCTTCGGCCTCGCTTCCGTCTGTGAGCTTCACTGTTGTCTTCTTTGCTTGCCGTTTGTAGATGTTTCGGAAAGGCGTCAAGCCGACGTTGAAGTCGAGCGTCATGAGCTCGAAAGCAATCTCGCCGCGCTGCAGATAGAGGTCGGTAGCGATGGATCCCTGGGCCGCGGTAAGGAAATCGCCCTTGATCGGCGGCAGCTTCCGCTGAATCGAGCGGCCGTTCTGCTCGCTGATCAGTTCGATCCCATCCTCAACGAACCGGTAGGTTTTTTTGACTTCATCGCTGCCCGCCGCGGTCGTGACCACGACCTGGATAGGTTTGAAGTCTGTCGTCTCGGTCCAAACGACGCGGTAGGTATAGGTTGATTGCTCGCCGCCATGCGACTCGACGCTGTACTCGTCGTAGATGCTGATAAGTGTGTCATCCTTGACCATCAACGACGCATGCCAATAGCCAGCGGGCTGGCCCTCGACCGAGTCTAGGTACCAGTCGTCGTAGGTATGTTCGGCGGGATCGACCTTTGTGAAATCGATCGGCTCGGCGCGTGTGGCCGTGACGACCAAGGCAAGCAACGAAACCAAGACAGACAACAAGCGGGTTAAATAAGCTGATAGCATTGTTTTATGCTAAGGCAGACTGGTTTGTTAGGTTTGGTGATTCCGAGTTGACACGGTTTGGTTTGGCCTGCTTGGGTAGTCGTAAGTCTTGCAATAACATGAATTAAGCACTTCTTTGCTGCGTTTTCGAGAGCCTGATACAATAAGTGGCTCGAATCATCGAGCTCTGTAGAACGCCTGCTCGGCCTGTGGACGGTTCCACGATGCTTGGCAGTGACGGGATTGGAACAAAACCATGAGTATCACCGCAGACAAAAAACAAGAGGTCATCAGCGACTACCGTCGCGATGGCAAGGACACGGGGAGCCCTGAGGTCCAGGTCGCTGTCCTGACCGAACGCATCAAGGAACTGACCATCCACCTGAAGCAGCACAAGGCCGATCACGCGTCGCGTCGTGGCTTGCTCAAGATGGTATCGAAGCGTAACCGCCTGCTGCGGTACCTGCGTGAGAACAAACGTGCAACCTACCTTGAGCTGATCTCGCGGTTGGGTCTGCGTAAGTAAGCGAACTTTCACCGTTAGCGGCTTGCCGTCAGCTTTGTTTGTTGCCGATCATCCTGATCGTAAACACCGAGGCTTACCGCAAGCCGCTAACAGTTTTTATAACCGGCCGACGGGCCCGCGATGGAGCGGGCGGGCGGCGGACGGCAGCTAGCCCTGCGGAGCAGGTGACACAGGTTTTCAGCCTGTGATCAAAGTATGACCGGCAAGATGCCTGTCCCACCTTCTCCTCAAAGCCACCTGTCTTCTGTTGACCTTGACAACCGTCGGTCAAGCCCCGGTGCATCTGACGCTGCGATAGCCATGCACCGACCACCATGACAACCGCGCTATCGCTACAAGGAAACATCGTTATGTCCATCTTTGAAACGCACCGCGTTGAGCTCGAACTCGGCGGTCGGACGCTGTCGATCGAGACCGGCAAGATCGCCAAGCAGGCCGACGGCGCCGTCTTCGTTCAGTACGGCGAGACGGTCGTGCTCGGCACAGCCGTCCGCGCCGACCCGCGGCCGGGCCTTGACTTCTTCCCGCTCACCGTCGACTACCGCGAGAAAGTCTCCGCCGCAGGCAAGTTCCCCGGCGGCTTCCGCAAGCGCGAGGGCGCCCCGAACCAAAAAGAAATCCTCACCATGCGGAACATCGACCGGCCCATCCGGCCGCTGTTCCCCAAGGGCTTCATCGATGAGGTCCAGATCCAGTGCTGGGTCATGGCCTACGACGGCCAGAACGAGCCCGATGTCCTCGCGGGCATCGCTGCTTCCGCAGCGCTGTCGATCAGCTCGGCGCCGTTCCAAGGGCCCGTCGGCAATGTCCGCGTCGGCAGAGTCGACGGCGAACTCGTCATCATGCCCACCGCTGCGCAGGACGCCTACTCCGACCTGGACATGCTGCTCTGCGGCCACGAGGACGGCATCAACATGATCGAGGTCGGCAGCTACGAGATCCCCGAGAGGGAGATCAACGAAGCCGTCGCGTTCGGCTATGAGTCCGTCAAGGCCATCACCCAACTCATCAAGGACCTGCAGGCCAAGGTCGGCAAGGAAAAGGTCGGCGGGCCGGTCATCATCCCCGACGAGATCGTCGAGAAGGTCGACAGCCTACGTGACGGCCTGCGTACCGCGAAGAGCGGTGGTAACAGCAAGGCCGAGCGTGCCGACGCGGTCCGCAAGGTCAAGGAAGAGTTCATCCAGAACAACTACCCCGAGCCGGATGAGTCGGCAACCTACGCCGAGATCCAAGCCCATCACAAGACGATCCGTGCGGTGAAGGTCGCGATCCACGACCTCGAAGAAGTGATCACCCGCGAGATCATCCGCAGCGGCAAGCGGACCGACGGCCGAGCTGCTGACGAGCTCCGCCATATCGAGTGCGAGGTCGGGATCCTCCCCCGTGTCCACGGCAGCGGCCTGTTCACACGTGGCGAGACCCAGTCCATCGTGACCGCGGTCCTCGGCACCGGCAAGGACGAACAGATCGTCGATGGGCTGGGTGCGGAGTACTCCGAGAAGTTCTACCTGCACTACAACTTCCCGCCGTTCTCGGTCGGCGAAGCCAAGCGCATCACCGGCCCGGGCCGCCGCGAGATCGGCCACGGCAAGCTGGCTGAAAAAGCGCTGCTGCCCATCCTCCCTGCGGTCGAAGACTTCCCCTACACGGTCCGCCTCGTCTCGGACATCATGGAGTCCAACGGCTCTTCGTCGATGGCCTCTGCCACCGGCGGTACGCTCGCACTCATGGACGCTGGCGTACCGATCATCGCCCCGGTTGCCGGCATCTCGGTCGGCCTGATCAAAGCCGATGAGCCCGGCCAAGAAGATGTCTTCCTCACCGATATCCAGGGCGAGGAAGACCACTACGGCGACATGGACTTCAAGGTCTGCGGCACCCGCGAGGGCGTCACCGCCGTGCAGATCGACATGAAGATCCGAGGCCTCACACTTGAGCAGGTCGAGAAGGCTTTCGAACTCGCCAAAAAGAACCGTATCGAGATCATCGAGAAGATCGAATCGGCTATCCCCGAGCCACGCAAGGAGCTGTCTGAGTACGCCCCGCGCATGCTCACCACAAAGATCAACCCCGACAAGATCGGCAAGCTGATCGGCCCGGGCGGCAAGATGATCCGCGCCCTGGAAGAATCCACCGGAGCAAAGATCGAGATCGAGGAAGATGGCACGATCTTCATCAGCGCGGTCGGCGCGGGCAAGGCCGAGAAGGCCTTGGAGCAGGTGGAGCAGATCGGCGCCGAGGTGCAACCCGACAAGATCTATACCGGCACCGTGACTTCGATCAAGGACTTCGGTGCCTTCATCGAAGTCATCCCTGGCCAGGACGGCCTGTGCCACATCTCCGAGCTGACCGAGGGCTACGTCGATAAGGTGACGGACATCCTCAAGGTTGGCGAAGAGGTCCGCGTCAAGGTGATCCTCGTGGATGATACCGGCCGGGTGAAGCTCAGCCGCAAGCAGGCCTACAAGGAAGAGGGCGCCGAGGACCCGTTCGCCGGCAAGGAACGCCCGGAGGGCGGTGGGGGCGGCGGCCGTGATGGTGGCAAGCGTCGCCGAGGTGGCAAGGGGCGTGGCCCCAGGGGCGATAAGCCCAAGGGCGACGGCGAAGGTAATGGCAATACTGGCGGCGAAAGCTCCGGCGGCTACGAAGGCATGGCCGACAGCGCACTCGAGGGTGAAACCGACGCCGAGCCCGCGAGCACCGAGAGCTGATCGCGACCTGCTAATCTGGATCAATCAACCGCGGCCTTGCGTCGCGGTTTTTTTGTCCCGCCGCTACAGAAATAACCCGGATCGCGCTGTAGTGGTATTTATGTGGTCGATACCCTCGTCTTACCAGGATTGTTTTGGTTTATATGAACGATCTGAGAACGATTCCAAAGCTCGGGATAGCCGATTCCGGTCGTCCCAAATTAACAATCTGTCGGACCGCGAATACTGTTTTCGTGCAGAAACTTGGGTGCAGTCAACAAAAAGGAGATGATTTATTAGAAAAACTGTGCCAGCCCGCTGGGCGCGAACCCCGTATGGCAGTATGATTATGATGTCGAAATTGAACGTTTTGACGATGTTGTTGAGGGTGATGCGCCGCCGCCCTGTTGATGTGCGTCGCAATTGGGGTGTGGGTTCATTTCTTGCGAACGGCTCCGGGTGTTCCGAGCCGGTGTCCGACTCCAGCGTGTCTCTACAATAGGAATCAGCCTCGGCACCGAATGCTGAGCAGATGTTCGCGGCGAACGCCGTGTAGCCGCACTTTCACCGGCCTGACCGTCTTGTCAGGATTCTTTTCAGGAGCGTTCTCATGTCGATTCAAGGCGAAGTGAAATGGTTTGATCCGAAAAAGGGGTACGGCTTTATCGTCGGCCCCGCAGGTCAGGACGTCTTCGTCCACTTCAGCCAGATCCTTGGCGACGGCTTCCGCTCGCTCAAGGATGGCGAACAGGTCGAGTACGAACTCATCGAAGGCGACAAGGGCCTGCAAGCGAAAGAAGTCAAACGTGTCGAGGTCTCGGCCGAGGTCTGAGACCCAATGTCTTGGTCCGCCTGCTTCAATCTCATCTTCGTTTACCTCTTGACGAGGTCGCTGTATCAGGCGACTGGCTATTGGGTTGACCAACCCTGAGAATCATCAAGGCGACTTGCTCGCACAAGCCATGACGCAGGCTGGTTCGTTCTCGATATAACTGAAAAACAACCCCGGCCGATAGACCGGGGTTGTCATATTTGATGCTTCGAACTAATAGGCTCGATCAAGTATGGCGTCGGCGAACAACCAGCATGCCGCCCAAGGCGAGCAGTGCCAATGCGCCGGGCTCGGGGACAGGCGTCACGTCTTCCAGTGTGGCACCGAAGCGGATCTCATCGTAGAACTGGCCGTTCACGACAACATCACCACCGAATGGTGCGTTGCGCAGCGTCATACTAATTGTGTCGAAAAGACTCTGGTCCACAGCTGTCAACGTCTGCACGAAGCTCGGGCCGAGCGTGCCTAGGTCGGTGGTTGATGGGAAATAAACGGTGATCGTCTCATCGTCTGTGTTCGTCGCCCCCCACTCGATCTTACCGACAACAAGGATTGAGTTGCCGTAGCTACCGATGTTGAACGACTGTCCGAAATTCGCATCACCACCGCCTGACCATGACGCTGCGGAGAGGCTGAAGTTGTTGTAGGCCAAGCCAAGGCCGTTGCCACCATCGATCATGTTTTGGCCATTAAACGCGCCATCAAGCCGATCGGTACCGAAGGCGAAGCCACCTTTTTCATTGCTACCTCCACCGTTTGGCTTCAGGTACATGTAGCTAAACCAAAGCTCGGCCCCGTCATCTAGTAAGTCGTTGTCTGCCAAGACGGATGTCGTGGTTACCCAGGCGTCAGTACCACCACCGTTATTGAGCCTGATTTGGCTGCCTTCGTTGGCCAAGTCACCATAGTTGAGCGTCTGGGGAATACCAACAACAGTCCCGTTGTCACTCCAAGTATTTAAGCCGATACCGCCCGATTTGCCATTGAGATTGGCATCGGAGCTGAAGTCCTGGTCAAAGGGTTCATAAATCAGTGACTCGCCTTGCACCGAGAAATTGGCAAGTAAAACAGCAGATAAAATAGCAGAAAATTGGGTTTTCACCTTTCGGTCTCCTTCAAGCTGTGGATACAAACAAAGAAACTGTTTGCATACTTAGACTTCTAAAGCATAGCTCGAACTAATTGGTCAAACCAGCGATTCGTTGCGGTTTATAGAATTTTTCACCGGATTAACCGCAAAAATCTAACTATAACCCCTTGTTTCAGCCAAACAAAGCGTCTTCGATCGCAGCCAGCCTTTGGGCGTTTCTGCTTTGGGAGCCGCTCGACCGGTTGCTCAGATATAGCCGGCTGTAGTAACGCAGCGAGCCGCGGGCGAGCATCAGGGCGATCGGGGTCGGTAGGTCGAACGTCTTGGCCATCCGCCAGAGCAGGTAGCGGTCGCGCCAGCCCAGGCCGGCCCGCCTGGCGATCGCGCTGAAGAGGACCAGTGGGCTGGGGTCCGTGTGCCGGCTCTGCCACCAGCGGCGAAGCGAGATGACCACGATCGTGACGAGCGTCGCGCCGATCCCCGCCAGCAACAGCTCCCAGGGCAGGTCGTGCTGGATGCCATTGTTGACGTGCTTGCTCACCTCGTTGAGTTCGACGCCGATAAGCTTACCGGGATTCTGCTCTTCGGCCTGTGCCAGCAGTAGGGGGGGCATATTCGTGGGCATCACGCGGCCTCCGTGGTGTCGTTGGGGTCGCGTGGGGAAGCGCGATGGTGCGTTTGATGATCGAGGTCTTCGATGAGGTGGTGGATCACCTGGCCCGCCCGCTGCTTGACCTGCTCATCGGTGTCGTTAAGCGACATCTCCGCGACCAGCCGGGCGAGTTGGAGGATGCCGAGCTCGTCGACGAGCCAGAGCGCGGAGATACGGTGGTTTGCGCGGTTGTCGCCAAGCATCCGCGTCAAGGAGGGCAGCGCGTCCTTGGCCCGGAGTTCGAGCAAGGCCTTGATCGCATTGGCGCGCGGCCGCTGCTCGGTGTCCTGGGCGTAGTGCAGCAGCTTGTCGAGGTTCGCGGCGGCCTGGGTGTGGCCCAGCGCCTCGATGGCATTCGCACGGATCCGGGTGTCCTCGTGCTCCATCGCGAGCTCAAGTGTTTGGTGCGCCGCGTCGGAGGTGCAGCCCGACAGGGCCTTGACCGCGCTGGCGACAACTTTTTTGTCTTCGCTGGTGCACAGTTCGAGCAGTGCGTCTTCAAAAAAGCTGCCTTGATTGAGCGCCGCGATGATGACGAGCGCCCGGATCCGCGTGTCGGGGTCGCGTGAGGCGAGCCTGCTGCCCAGGTGGCGGTGGAAGTCGTTGTCGATCTTGATGAGCGCCCGCCCCGCGGCGATGCGACGCTTCGGGTCGAGCTTGGGCCAGGACTTCCAGAACCGCTCAAACCCCAGCGGCGCAAGCTGCTGCGCGGCGACCCGCCGGATGGACTCGTGGCGGGAGTTGACCAGGTCCGCGAGGATGCGTGGCAGCCCGGCGTATTCGGTCTGAACCAGGTGCCATAGCGCGGTACGTGCGATAGCAGGAACGGGGTCTCGGGTCAATACTGCCAGTGTGTCCTTGGCATTGTTGGCCGCGGGCTGGTCGTCTGGCGTCTCGGGATGCGCGAGGACGAGCAAGCGACGCAGCACCGCCAGCCGGGTCCCTGCATCCGTTTTGCTGGCTAGGGGTGTGAGACGGATGACCTGCTCCTGGGGGTCATCGGGGCTAATCGCGTCCAGATACTTCGGCAGCCAGCGGCGGGCGTGCTCGGGCATCTTCTGCACCTGCTGGGCATCGGGCCAATGCGTGTGCGGGTGCGCGATCTTGCGCATGCCGGCGCGGGTGGCCGGCATCGAAAGGCCATGGCCCAGCTCTAACGGCTCGGCTAGGCGCTGCTGGGTGTTTGCCGTCGCCAGCGCTTCGCGACAGCTGTCCGCGAGCTGGTGCGTGCCGATGAGGGCGAAGAGCGATCGCCGTGTGGCCTGATCGGGTGACGACGAGATGAGCTGCTTCAACGGCCTGACCGCGGCGTGCTCGGGCTGACTCAAGGCCGCCTTTGCCTCGGGCATGGGCCTTGGCTGAAGCCAGAGCAGGGCGGCCAGCAGAGCCGGGTTCTCGTGCCGGCTGTAGAGTACGATGGCCTGTTCGATCGCATCGACAAGGTATTTTGTGCTCACCGCGTCCAGGTGCGGCGGTTGATCAGGTGCTTCAGAGGTGGCGGCTCGGCGGGCGAGCGCGGTAATACACCGCCCCGCGTGCTCTCGGATCTCTGGCTCGCTGTGCCTGCAGAGCGCGGTGGCGAGATAAGCCAGCCTGGCTGAGCCGGCCCGCTCGATGATCGTCAGGGCGTTGGTTGCACCGTTCTCACTACGACCTGCGGCCCGGCGGATTGAGGTGGAGAACTGGTCGGCCCGCTCGACCAGCCGCTGTTGGAGCAAGCTAGGCAGCCGGTGGTACTCATTGATGAGCGCCTCGACGCCGTTGGCCTTGCCCCGGTGCAGCATGGCCAGCCCCAGATCGGTCAACTCCTCCGGCATCGCGTACGGCAGGGCGGCGGAGAGGGCCTGATCAATGACCTCGTTCCGCTGCGTGAGGATCGCGGGCAGGATGTCACGGATCCGTGGCATGGAGGTTCTGAGACCGGGTCAATGAGCTTCAGGAGGGCACCTTAATAGGATTATCGGCCTGCAGCTTCAGATCACTGCAACCCCCTATGAAACACATTGGCGACATCGGCGTCTTTTTTAGACCGTTTACAGGGTTCAGATTTCGTCAAAACCGCGAAAATCTGCACACTGCGCTTCCAATATAGACCGCAAAGACTATAATTGTGCCTTGGCTTAGTACAGTTCTTAAGCCGGGGACGTCCAGATATAGTCCTGCCTGATTCACTCACCACAACACTTAGGGTTTGTTGACATGACCATCAACAGCAAGTCACCCATCGCCCAGATCCCCAAGCTGATGCTTTATAAGCGACCGCTCCACCCGGAGTTATTCTCTTTCAAAGCTCGTCGGGTTGATCGGCACGGAGACTACGAGGTCGAGACCTGGCTCGTGAATGGCGGTCACGTCGTTCGATTCATCCTCGATGGCCAATCGCTTGTGGAGGCGGTGCTCGAAGGCAATGACCATCTGCCCGAGTCCAACCTCGCTCACGCGCTGCCGTGCCTTGGCGAGAAGGAGTACGAGTTCGAGGATGCCGGCAAGGTCGCCTACTTCACGACGCTGCAGACCGAGTCCCTGACCGAGAACCTGTACCTGGCGACCTATCGTGAAATGAAAGACTTTGCGAGCGAGGTCGGTGCCCTGCAGTTTGAGCAGCAAACCCCCGCAGGTCCGAACCTGTACGTGCTGGACTGCCAGAAGTACAAGAACGAGTTCCACGTGCAGGGCTACCACCTGACCGCGAATAACGGCAGCGTGCTGCGGACCCAGTCGGTCTTCGAGATCCGTCAGTAGACGACCCTATTTGATCTGTTATTCAACACCGCCCCGTGGCGGTGTTTTTTATATCTGACCTGTCGTCAACGCACCACTTGCGGTTATGCTTCGATGACTGGAGACCGTCATGCCGCGATCAAATCGTTCTTTCGGTTTGCTTATTGCCTGCCTTTTGGGGGTGAGCTTTTTCTCTGTTGACACCACACGCGCCGAAGACCTGGAGTCGCTTAAGGTGCCCGTCTTCCGCGACCGTGATGGCTACGGGCTCGCGGTCACCGAGTACAGCCTCGAGACCGACGCCGAGCTTCTTCGAGGCGAGTCCGCGGAGCATTCGCTGAAGTTCTCTGCCCTGTTGCAGCCGCCTGATGATGAGGATGTCCTTTGTTTCGCTTCGACGCTGGTCGCGAAGTACGCGAACGACGATGACGGCAAGGATATGCTCCGCCCGCAGCATCGTCGGAACAAGCAGCAAAAGTTCTACGCGCTCTTGCCAAGCGTCAAGTACAAGTCGGGCCGCGGGACGCCGATGATCTTATGCGAGTCCGAGCTTGAGGAGATCGCCTTGAAGCATTCCGGGTCGGAGGTGTACGAGTTGGCTGTGGTCGCGACCGCGATCCTGGTGAAGGAGCGGGAGGTCGAGGAGATCGCCCCGGAAGTCAGCCGGAACTACATCGACATCGGCCACGGCACGACGGTCCGCGTCAGTTCGAGCGAGATCGACGATAAAGGCGAGATGACGCTGAAGCTCGCCTTCAAACACGTCGGCAACCGCGACATCCCCGTGATCGACTCGGTCTTCGCCTTGAACGACCGTGGCAAGCGGATCGGCGGTGGGCGGTGGACAAACGAGCTCGAACTCTTTGGCAGGGGTTATGATGTCGAGATGGAATTCCCCTTGAAGGACCGCGATGTCGAAAAACTCGAGATCGTCCTCGCGACGGAGTACGACATCGAGCAGATCGAGTTTGTTATCGAAGACGTCTTCCAGCAGTAGCCCGCCGCAGCGAAAAGCGGTGATGCCTAGCCTCAGGCCGGCAGCTCGATCGTGAACTCGCTGCCCTTGCCCGGCTCGGTGTGCAAGTTGAGTGAGCCGCCGTGCTCTTCGACGATCCGCCGCGTGGTCGGCAGGCCCAGGCCTGTGCCCGTCCGCTTGGTGGAGAAGTAGGGCTCAAAGAGCTTGGCCTTGACGCCTTCGGCGATCCCCGGGCCGGTATCGAGGATGTGGATGCAGAGCTTGTCGCCTTCTTTGGATGACGATCGGCTGGTACGCAGGATCAGTTCGCTGGCCCCGCCGTGGGGCTGGTTGTCCCTGGCGGCGTCAGCCATGGCGTGGGTCGCGTTGATCATCAGGTTCAGCGTCGCCTGCTTGAGTAGCGATGCGTCCGCATGCGCGGTGGGCGGCTGGGCGTTGAGCTGGGTCCGCAGCTTGATGCCCGCCTCGTCGGCCTGCGGCTCGAAGAACACCGCCAACTCATCAACCAACGCGTTGATATCGGCCGGCTGCTTGTCCAGTTCGATACGGCCTGCAAAACGCAGGAAGTCCTCAAGGATCTCACGCAGACGCACCGCCTCGCGCCCCAGCGTCCCCAGACGACGTCTGATCTTGCCGGCCTGCTCTGAAATTGCGGGCTGGTCCTCTGCTGCGCGTTCGATGTCCGCCGCGTCTTCCTGAAGCAGCTGGACGTTGAGACCGATCGTAGAGAGCGGGTTTTTGATCTCGTGTGCCAGGCCGCGGGTCATCGTCGCCTGCTCGGCCAGTCGTTCGTTAGCGCGCGCTTCGCGTTCGAGTTCCATAACCCGACGCTCGGTCCGCCTGGAGTATAGCCAGCCACCGGGGATAGCCAGCAGCAGCCCGATCGCGATGCCGAGGAAGAGCCAGTTCATATATAGATGTTAGATGATTCGCGCGGGACGCTTCGCGTCACCCGCTACACCGCTGGTGATCATGCGTATCCGCCGGAGCCTTGGCCGTCTGCGCCGTAGAGGTATTCCTGCAGGTAGTGGATCTCTGCCTGCTGGTTGTCCATCGCCCAGGCGTTGACGTCGCCGATGGACACAACACCAACCGCGTGGCCCTCGTCATCCACGACGGGAAGGTGGCGGACACGCTTGTCGCGGAAGATCAGGCGAGCCGCTTCGACGGTGATATCGGGCTTGCAGCAGGCGACCTCGGTCGTCATTACCTGGCCGACGGTTGTCTCGTCGGGGTCCTGGCGTTTGCCGATGATCCGGCGGAGGATGTCACGTTCGGTAAAGATCCCCTCGAGCTTCTCGCCAACGACGACCAGCAGCGCGCCGACGCGGTGCTCGTTCATCAGGTTGGCGGCGTCCATCACCGTGGCGTTCGGCTCGATGGACAACAGGCTCTGTTCTTTCTTTTCCAGCAGTTCAGCAACGGTTGACATGGCAGGCTCCGAGTGGAGAGGGGCGATATGTATAACGTACCACGCCCCGCGGAGATTCCAAATGCCTGCAGCGAATTGCGTAGTCAGGGTGCGGGCTGCTTCCCGTTCGGACGGACTTCGGTGCCTTCTTGCTTGGTGATCCGGTCGCCGAGTTCGGCCCGAGCCTGATCGACGACTTTCAGCAGTTTTTCGACGATCTCGGGGTGCTGCTCCGAGACGTCATTGGTCTCTCCGATGTCGTCCTTAAGGTTGAAAAGGGACTGCTCTATGACCGGATAGTCCTGCCTGCCGGGATAGCCGTCCTTGCCCTTTGTAACGACGCGACGCCACTTGTGCCGTGTGTGCAGCTTCCAGTCGCCGACTCGGACGGCGTGGAGTTCCCCGCCGTAGTAGAAGAGGTAGGCCTCGTGTGGTGAGTCCTCGGCCTCCCCGCTAAGCAGCGGCCCGATATCCTTGCCGTCGATCTTGAGTTCGGGCAGATTGGCACCGGTCATCGCCGCGACCGTCGGGAGGATATCGATAGTCGACACGATGACCTCAGACTCCTGACCGGCGGGGATGGTGCCCGGCATGGAGAAGATGCCGGGCACGCGGGCGCCGCCCTCGAATGCGGTTCCCTTGTCGCCACGAAGCGGGCCCACCTCGCCAGCCTCATTACCGAAACATGTCCATGGGCCATTGTCGCTGGCGAAGATGACGAGCGTGTTCTCCCGTATCCCGTACTGCTCAAGCCGCTTGACAACCTGACCGACCGAGTCGTCGATCTCCGCGATCATGTCGGCGTAGAGCCCCTTGCCTGTGCTTCCCTTGAACTTGTCGCTCGCCGCAATCGGTACGTGCGGGTGCGAGTAGGCGAAGTAGAGCAGGAACGGCATGTCCTTATTGCGGTCGATGAAGTCGAGAGCCCGCTCGGTGTAGCGCGGCGTGAGCGATTCCTGCCGGGGGTTGAGCTCGACCGTCTCGGTCCCATCGATGACGGGGAGGTCCGGCCAGTTGGGGCTGCCGATGAGCCCGCGGTCCTGGTCGCCGTAGTGCCAGGGCCACATGTCGTTGGAGTAGGGCAGGCCGAAGTATTCATCAAAGCCGTGGCTGGTCGGCAGGGCGTGAGGCAGATGCCCAAGGTGCCACTTGCCGATGCATGAGGTCGCGTAGCCTAGTGGCTTGACCAGTTCGGCGATGGTCATTTCATCCGGGTTCAGGCCGTGCGTGGACTTGGGGCCCAGCGCTCCACGGATGCTGATACGCTGGGCGTAGCAGCCGGTGATCAAGGATGATCGGCTGGCCGAGCACACCGCCTCACTGACATAAAAGCTGGTGAATCGCATACCGCTGGCGGCGAGCTGGTCGAGGTTCGGGGTCTTGCAGATGGTCGAGCCGTAGCTGGACAGGTCCGCGTAGCCCATGTCGTCAGTGAAGAAGATCACAACGCTGGGCGGGCGGTCTGCCGTGCTCGTGCAGGCGCTTGCCATCGTCAACAGGATCAGCACGGCAACGGTTCGGATGGTGGTTTGAATCATGGGGTTCACTCTACTTAGCAGCTTCACTGCTGAATGCGGAGTTTCGGAAGGCAGCGATCTCGGGTACGGTGCGGTGGGCGGTGATCGTCTGGATCATGGCCTTGACCCGCTCGGGGTGTTTATCGGCCAGGTTGCTCTGCTCGTTGCGGTCCTCAGCGATGTTGAACAGATAGGTCGTCGGCTTGCCCGCCTTGTTGAACACACGAACGAGCTTCCAGTCGCCTTGCCGGATAGCCTGTTGATTGCGGAGTTCCCAGTAGTAAAACTCGGGCCGTGGTTGCTCGGTGGTCACGGCACCAGTCATCGTATTGAGCAGGCTGACGCCATCGATCCCCTCGGCCGCATCGCCGCCGGCCGCCTGAATCAGCGTCGGCAGCATATCGACCTGCGCGCAAATCAGATCACTTGTTGTTCCCGCCTTGATCTGGTTCGGCCAGCTCGCGATCATCGGCACACGCAGGCCGCCTTCAAACACGTTGCCTTTATGTCCACGCATACCTTGTAGTGAGTCGAAGTAGAAACGATCGACACCGCCAAGGTAGGTCGTGCCGTTGTCCGAGGAGAAGATGATGAGCGTGTTGTCGAGCTTGCCCTTCTTTTCAAGCAGCTTGACGATCCGACCAACCTGCTCGTCGAGGTAGGTGATCATCGAGGCGTACGCGGCATTCGGACGCGGGTGCGGCGTGTAGCCCTTGTTGCCAAGGTAGGGCTCGGTTTCCATCGATTCGTCGTAGCCGTACTCTTTGATCTTGGCATCGGGTACATGCAGCGCGAGGTGCGGGATCACCGATGCGTACCAGAAGAAGAAAGGCTCCTCTTTCTCGGAAGCTTCGCCAATCCAATTCAGCATATGCTCCGCGATCGCCTCAGGCGCGTAGCGCTCGCCTTCGACAACAGACCAGTCATCTGGCGTTTTTTTGAACCTGTAGTGGCCCTTGATGGGCTTGTCGTTCAGCGGGACTTGTTTATCGTTGTGCCAAAGGTGACCGGGGTAGTAGGTATGGGCCTGCCGCTGACAGTGGTACCCGAAGAAGTCATCGAAGCCCTGCTTGGTCGGGATGCCCGTCGTCGTCGGCCCACCAAGTCCCCACTTGCCAGCGACTGCGGTGTTGTAGCCCTGCTTTTTGAGCAGTTCAGCGATCGTGACGTCCTCGGGCCGCAGCGGTTCCTGACCCTCGCCGAAAGGATTGCGGTCGCGGCCCCACTCCGAGTTGTTGCGGATGTAGTTCCGTCCTGAGTCGATGCCGGTCATGAGCACGGCTCGTGATGGGGCGCAGACCGGGCTGCCCGAGTAGTGCTGCGTAAACCGCATGCCGTTGGCTGCGAGCTTGTCAAGGTTTGGGGTCTTGATCTTCTTTTGGCCGTAGGACCCCAACTCGCCGTAGCCGAGGTCATCGGCATAGATGTAGATGATGTTGGGCTTCTCTTGGGCACAGGCCCCGGCCGTGATGATGCACAGGGCGATAGCAGTGAGTAGTTGAAGCAGTGTTAGGCGTTGGATAAGTGGCTCCCTTCGGCAGTGTTGTCGTCGTATCAACCGGACGGCCCGTGCCTGTGCAGATTACCGAGCGGGCTTTGGCCGGGGTATCCTAAGCGCATGTCCGAGCCAGCGATCCAGGCGGCGAGCCAACGATACGGCATCCAGGCGGTGTCTGCACACCTGGCGATGTGTGCGGCGACGGCGGTATTGATGACGTTGGCGTTCCCGCTACCGGGCTGGTCCTTTATGGCGTTTTTTGCGCTCGTTCCGGTCGGCGTACTGGCGATGCGGACCAGGCGGCTTTGGACGCTAGTATGGACCAGCTATGCCGTCTTCTTTGTCTGGTGGACGCTACGGGTGATCTGGCTCCGCGAGGTGCAGACGTTCGCCCCGCTGGGCATCGCGGTCGTGTGTGCCGGGTACTTCTCGGTTGCGCTGGTCGCGCTGGCGTTGGTGCAGCGCCGGTTCAAGGGCGCGATGACGCTGACGCTGCCGATCTTCTGGTGCGCCCAGGAGATCGCGCGCAGCGTCTGGCCGGTCGGCGGCTTCGCGTGGTTCACCCTCGGCACCTCGCAGGCCGCATGGCGCCCCGGTGAGCACCCGGGCTTGCTCGTACAGACGGCGGACCTCTTCGGCTGGGTCACCGTCAGCTTCCTCGTCGCGATGACCTCCGGCCTGATTGTTGACCTGATTGCTCGGCCGTTGATCAAACGCTACAACGACGGCAGGATCAGGCCGAGACGAACCATCCTGACCGCGGCCGTCCTTTGGCTTGGCTGCATGGGCGCATCGTTTTATTACGGCTACCGCAGTATCCGAGATACCCCCGACCCCTTGTCCGCCGATACGCAGTCCGCGGTCATCGGCATCGTGCAGACTAACGTCCCGCAGAGCAACAAGATCAGCGGCACGCCGGAGCAGAAGGCTAAAGACTTCGATCGCCTGTTGGAACTAAGCGAGCGGGCCGCGGCCGACCACCCTAAGCCTGATCTGATCGTCTGGCCCGAGACGATGGTACAGGAGCCGGTGAACGACGAGGCGCTGGCTTTGTCTCCGCAGTTCAACCCGCCGTTCGATCAACTGATCCCCGAGATCCGCTCGCGCATTCAGGGGCACTCAGACCGGTTCGGCGTCCCCTTGATGGTGGGCAACCCCGCCCGCTACGTATACGACAACAACCGGTCGATGAACTCGGCACTCTTTGTGACTCCGGGCAGCGATACGTTCCAGCGCTACAGCAAGATGCATCTTGTTCCTATGGGCGAATACATCCCAGGGCCGGCCTGGGTCCGGGACCTGTTCCTCAAGCACCTGAGCCCCTACGATTACGACTACACGGTGCAACGCGGCGAGGCCATTGTGATCTTCGAGGTGGATGAGGTCGATGTGATCGATCAACCTGACGCAGGCTCGGAGGTCGGTTCGCACCCGCTGCGGCTAGCGACGCCGATCTGCTATGAAGACGCCGTGGCGATCCAGTGCCGGAAGATGGTGTATGGCAACGACGGTATCAAGCGAGCCGACCTGCTCTTGAACCTGACCAACGACGGCTGGTACCCCGGTTCGCACCAGGGTTACCAGCACCTGCAGATCGCGGCGATGCGCTGTATCGAGAACCGCGTGCCCATGGCCCGGAGCGTCAACACCGGCGTCAGCGGGATGATCGACTCGGCAGGGCGGGTCGGCCTGTTGGTAACGGTTGGCGGCGAGCATCAAGAGGTGGACGGGTATGTCAACGCGACCGTCGCGCTCGACCCCCGGACCACGCTGTATGGCAGGGTCCGAGAAGCGGCGTGGGTGGGTCTCTGTGGGGTTGCGTTGCTGCTTTTGCTGGGGGTGCTGGTACCCAGCGCAACGAAACGGACCGAATTAACTTAGCCTTGGCAGCGGGGTGCGGAGGGGAGGTGAGATTCGCCGATGATGATCGGGCTGAACACAGATTGGGCTGGTCAGCGTACAAAGCAACACACGACTAAGGCGTCGATCTAACGAGGGCAAGCTATGGGAACGATCACGGCAGCGGCGAGGCGTTACGGCTTGGGTACGGCGTGGGCGATCGGCCTGGCTCTATTGGTGTCGAATAGCGCAAACGCGCAAGCGGCGGACGAGGCCAGGTTTATCTTCCTGCAGGCCAAGCCCTCGGCCTACGCGATCGTTGAAGCGGCGGGCACCAGCGAGAATTCCCGTGCCCGTCTCGCTGCCCTTGAGGCCGCAGAGTACGCGCCGGATGCCGCGTTCGATCTTGCACGCAACGGTATGAGCGACGAGAACCCCGCTGTCCGCTTCGGGGCCCTGGTGACCGTCGGCAAACTAAAGCTCCAGTCGCTCTCGGACGCGGCGATGGACCTGACAAGGGACAAAAACGAATCGGTCCGTGCCGCGGCGCTCTTTGCGGCGGTCCAGTGCGGCAGGGATGTCAACCTCTCGCCACTCGCGGGCATGCTCGCCGACGGGTCGAGTGGGGCCCGCGCCAATGCAGCCATGCTCATCGGCCACCTGGGCGACCCCCAGGCGATCGATATGCTACGCGACATGGCGGCAAAGCCGATGACACGGGTCTCCCCTGCCAGGCGGACCTGGGTCCGCCTGCAGTTCGCTGAGGCGATGATCCGCCTCGACCCGGACGACGACAAGGTGCTGGGTACGATCCGGGCTTCGGTCTACTCCAACCTCGATGATGCCCGCGTCTTGGCGATCCAGATCCTCGGCGAGGTCGGCGACCGCTCCGTCATGGGCGGGCTGGCCCACATCATCAAGCGGGATAACCCGATTCAGGTCAAGATCGCCGCGGCACAGTCCCTCGTACAGATGGGTGACGACCAGGCAGCGACGCTCCTCTTCAACGCCACCCGATACGACGACGCCCGGCTGCGCAAGGACCTGAACGACTACCTGCGCAACACCGAAATCTCTGGCCCGGAGGCCGACGAGATCCGCGGCCTGCTCGCCAACGAGAGTGAGCGTGTCCGCGCGGCCGCCGATGTCCGCGCCCAGGCGACCGTGGGGCTCGGTGATCTTCGTACAAAAGCCGCTGCCGAGCGTCTCAAGGCCCTGCTGGAGGACCCGGATGAGATCGTCCGGGTCGCGGCGGCGGCGTCCATCCTGCGGGCGACACGGTAGCGGCACGCCGACCCTGCCCAGTTTCACAAGTCAACCAGATGGTTTAGGCCCGGCTGAGTTGAACGGGAAATTGACAGAAAGGTTGACAAATGCCGGGGTTGCGTTCATCATAGCCAGGCTAGCGAACGGGATTTACCCCTCGCTACCATCCCACCCGCGTGCCTGCATGAGGACCCCACATTGAACGCACTGACTAAAGCCTTCGTCGTTGTTGTGACCATCCTTTCGGTCGTCCTGGTTGCTCTAGTCGTCCCCTTCGCTGCCCGCGTACCCGACTACGCCTCGCAGTACGAACAGATGAAGCAGGACCGAGACACCCAACTGGCCCTGGCCCAGGAAGCTGCGACCAAGGTTCGCAATGATATCGCCGCCGCGGGCAGCGAATTGGAAGACGCGCTCGAGTCGATCTCTGCCCTGACCGCCGAGTTAGACCGCGCGAACAACGACAAGAAGGCCCTCGAAACCGAGCTCAACCAGGCACGGATCACGGTCGATCGCAGCGCCTCTGGCTTGGAGATCGCCACCCGCACCAGCGAGTCGCAGGGCAAGCAGATCACCGAGATGCAGGAACAGATCAAGCAGTACCTCGCGACGCTCAGCGATCTGCAGAAGCAGCGTGCCGACCTTTCGCAGGTTTTGATCGATGAACGCAGCAAGGTCCGCCGTCTTTCAGACAACTACATGCGGATCCAGGAAGAGAACAAAGCTCTTGAGCAGAGGCTGCTTGAGACGACCGCTCTGCTTGAAACCGCTCTCGGAGAACTCGCTGTCTTCAAGCAAGACGCCCAAGAAAGCGTTGTTGAGCGTACCGCCGTGCGTCCGCCCGAGGGTGTTGTGATCCGTGGCTCGGTCACCAAGATCGATCAGGTCACCGACAACCTCACCTTCGTCGAGATCAATGTGGGCACCCGCGATCTTGTCAAAGAAGGCATGGAGTTCCTTGTCTACCGCGGTGACGAGTTTATCGCCAAGGTGGAGATTGCTTCGGTCGATACCGCGGCTTCGGTCGGTCAACTGACGACCGGTGGCGGCATCCAGGATGGCGACCTCGTCCGAGCCGGCGGCCGCTAATTAGCGCATTTTCATCATCACCAAGTAATCAAGCCAAGCATTGCGGCCTGATGCCGCGGAGAACGACCGATGGCCAATCAAGAAAGCGTCCCGAACAATATCTACACCGTGCTGACCGTGGTCGCGCTGATCGCACTGCTAGCGGGTGTGGTCTACGTAGCAATGCGTAGCAACGAACTCTTTGGCACGTGGAACCCGATGGACGCCGAGGACCTTTCAGTCCTGCTACCCACGATGACCAGCTTTTTCGGCTGACCATCTGATCGCCAAATCATCAGAGAGCGTCCGATTCCTCGGTCGCTCTTTTTCATTGGGACAAGCGTTAAGCCGCTTGGTTTGATTATCTGGACCTAAACCTACTCCGCTGCCGATCTTATCCGTACGGGTCAGACCAGACCCACGGCGGCCGATGTGGATCGTCGGTACAATCGCGTTTTCTTAGGCGGCAAACCCGCTGCCTGTCTGATCACCTGGTCCGATTGGGGCCGCTGCAGGGGCTTTCATCGCTTGTTCCTCGATAACGTTCTAAGCTGGTTCAGTGTCGACATGGGGATCGACCTGGGCACGTGCAACACCCTGGTGTGCGTGCGCGGCGAGGGGATCGTGCTCAACGAGCCCTCCGTCGTCGCGGTCAAGAAGGGCACGAACCAGGTCCTAAACAACGGCAACGCCGTCGGCTGGGTCGCTAAAGAGATGCTCGGCAAGACCCCGGGGAGTATCACCGCCATCAGGCCGCTTAAGGACGGGGTCATCTCCGACTTCGAGATCACCGAGGCGATGCTCGGCTACTTCATCCGTAAGGTCAACGGCAAGCGGCCATTTGTGAAGCCGCGCGTCGTGATCGCGGTGCCCTCCGGCATTACCGCCGTCGAGAAGCGGGCCGTGCTCGACTCAGCCGAGCGTGCTGGGGCCCGCCGGGTCTACCTCGTCGAAGAACCCATGGCCGCGGGCATCGGTGCCAACCTGCCCATCGTCGAGGCGACCGCGTCGATGATTGTCGATATCGGCGGCGGCACGACCGAGGTCGCCATCATGTCCCTGGCCGACATCGCCCAGTGCGAGAGCGTCCGCGTCGCGGGTGACGACCTGGACGAGTCGATCATCAGCCACATGAAGAAGGCGTACAACCTTATGATCGGCGAGCAGACCGCCGAGCGCATCAAGATCGAGATCGGCAGCGCCGCGCCCGACGGCGAGGAGCGCACGATGGAGGTCCGCGGCCGGGACATGATCTCCGGCCTGCCCCGGAAGACGGTCATCACCTCCGAAGAGATCCGCGAGGCGCTGCAGGAACCCTTGAGCGCGATCATCGAGACGGTGACGCGGACGCTCGAGCGCTGCGAGCCCGAGCTCGCCGCCGACCTGGTGGACAACGGCATCGTGCTGGCCGGCGGCGGGGCGCTCCTGCGCGGCATCGACACGATCATCTCCAACGCGACCGGCTTGGACAGCCGAATCGCCGAAGACCCGCTCACCTGTGTCGCCCGTGGCACCGCGATCTACCTCGAACACCTCGAGGAATGGAAGCAGACCATGGAAAGCGACATGGATGAGATGTGAGATAGCGTTTAGCGCATAGGGCCTAGCGTCTAGGTCCTTGCTTGAGATCAACGGATTAGTCTGGGTCGATCATGCTTTGGCCCGTTGGATTGACGCTAAACGCTAGGCCCTAAACGCTAAACGCTACCCATGCTCACGCAACGCAAAGCCCTGGTGCTCGTCACGCTTGTGCTGTTGGGTTGCGCGCTCTTGAACACGCGTTGGACAAGCTGGCTGGCCCAGCCACTGATGCACACGGTCAAAACGCTGGAACAGCCCAGCTACTATATGGCCAACATGCTCATGCGCGATGTCCAAGTGGACTACCCCGAGCTGAGCGATCAGGAACTGGAGGACCGGCTCGCCAAAGCGAGAAAAGAAAACGACGCGCTCTGGCAGGAGAACGAGAAGCTCCGCGACCAGATCAACTCGTTCGAGGCGATCGTGCTCGCGACCGACATGACATCGATCCGGCTGGTCGTCGCGAATGTCGGCCGATTCAACCGCGACCCGGTCAACCCGACGATGCTGATCCTGCGCGGCTCGCTGCACGGGCTCAAGCCCGACGACCCGGTGGCGTTCAAGTCCAACCTCATCGGCTTCGTGACCGACAGCATCGGCCCCGCTACTGCGACCGTTTCACTGATCACCCGCGAAGGGTTCTCGATCGGTGTCAACATCATGCCCCCGCCGGATATCGAAGCGGGCGAGGGCTGGCCCTTCAAAACCCGTGTACGGTCCGATGGCAAGGGTAAGTTCTACTGCACACTGGCCAAGTCGGTCGCCGAGGAACTGCGCCCCGGCGACTACGTCCGTGCGGCGGACACGATCCGCGAATCCGCCAACGGCTTCCTCCTCGGGCTCATCGAGCAGATCGAGGACGACCCGAAAGACCCGTTGAGCCTGAGCCGAGTCACGATCCAGCCCCGCGCTCCGATCGGGCCTCAGCCCAAAGTGACCGTCCTGACCGAGCGCACCGACTGACCATGAACTGGCTGACCTTTGCCATCATGACCTACCTTGGTTTTGCGCTGCAGGTCGTCCTCGCGCCGGTTTGGCCTATTCAGCACCACCAGCCTTTGGTGTTGTTGATCCTGCTGGTGTATATCGGTCTGCAGGCCCCCGCGATGGCGGTCGCGTGGTCGGCGGTCGTCCTCGGTCTGCTCGCCGACATCATGCCCTACGTCAAGCCGGAGACCGGGGTCATCGGCCCATGGGCGATCGGCTTTCTCGCCGCGGGCTACGCGATGGTGCAACTTCGCAACCTGCTGTTCCGAGACTCGATGTTCACGATCGGGATCATGACACTGATCGCCGGCATCTTCGCGTTGCTGGTCGCGACCACGCTGCACGCCTTCCGTGGGATCCCGCTTTTTGGCAACGAACCGGTCGAGGGCTTCAAAGCCGCCAACCAGCTGTACCGCGGCTTCTTCACGCTGCTCAATACCGCGGCCTTCGCCATCCCGATGGGGTACGTGCTGCTGCGTACAAGGTCGCTGTGGAGCTTCAGCGGGCGCGGGTCGCGGTAGAACCCATACCGCAGAGATTAGCGCCCGCCCGGAAGGGCGGGGGACCCGAGCATTTGAGTCAAGCAGCCCCGCCTTTGCGTGCGTGCTGGCGCTAAGCCGCACGTTATCCATCCCCGTAGCCATCGGGGTTGTTCTTGAACCAGCCCCATGCGTCTGCGACCATCTCTTTGATGTCGGTGCACTTGGCTTGCCAGCCAAGCTCGTTCTTGATCTTGCTCGGGTCGGCGTACAGCATCGGCGGATCGCCCGGCCGACGCGGGCCCATCTCCGCGGGGATGGGGTGCCCGGTGACTTCACGGCCCGCCTCGATGATCTGCATCACGGTCGTACCCGTACCAGTGCCGAGGTTGTAGAACCGCTGGTCGCCTGACTGCAGCGCGTTCATCACGACGATATGCGCATCAACCAAGTCATTGACATGAATGTAGTCGCGGATACAAGTGCCGTCGGGCGTGTCGTAGTCCGTGCCAAAGACGCTCATCTTCTCGACTTTTCCCAGGGCGCAGTTCAGGACGACCGGGATGATGTGGGTCTCAGGCGAATGGTCCTCGCCGATGACGGCTTCGGGGTCCGAGCCCGCGACGTTGAAGTAGCGGAGCGCGGCGAAGGAGAACTCATCGTTGCTCGCGGCGTAGTCGATCAGTGCCCTTTCGGTCATGAGCTTGGACCAGCCGTACGGATTGATCGGTTGCTGGGAAGCCTCCTCGGTGATGGGCACGGTCTCCGGCTTGCCATAAGTCGCGCAGGTCGAGCTGAACACGATGCGGTCGACGCCGGCCTGGTCCATGGCCTGCAGCAGGCTGACCGAGCCCGCGGTGTTGTTGTCGTAGTACCGCAGCGGGTCGGTGACCGACTCGCCGACATACGCTAGGGCGGCAAAGTGGATCACCGCTTCGATGTCATTGTCCTGCAGCGCGGTCACGATCCGGCTGGTGTCGCGCAGGTCCGCCCGGATCAGCTTGGCCTTGTATTTCGAAGCGCGATCGACGGCGACACCATGACCGCGTTCGCAGTTGTCTAGCACAGTCACGTTATAGCCGTCGGCGACAAGCCGTTTGACGCAGTGCGAGCCGATATAACCCGCGCCGCCGGTGACAAGGATGTTCTTCACGTGGTGCTCCGTTTGGATCGATTTGGTAAATCGGCAAAGATCGTAACCGCTGCCCGTCGGTCTTTCCTGCCCTGAACGCGATCGATCAGCAGCGTGGTGCCCAGCCCCAGCACGAGCAGGCCGAGTGATCCGGCGATCTGTGTCGGGGCCGGTGAGAAAAAGCCAGTTGGCAGATCCTCTGCCTCAACGGGCTCGCCGTTATCAAGGTAGTACCACCGCGAGAGTTCATCGTGCTCGCCAGGCAGGGTGTGCTGATCTAACGCGACTTCACGGCCCTTAATCGTCTCGCCCGCCTTGGGCGAGATATTCTGTTGGAAAGGCCAGAGCCCGACCACCGCACCGACCAAGAGGCCGAGGAGCACGCCGAGTGTTGCTTTTTCGTAGTGGTGTAGCAGCCAACGCAGCAGGTTGCTGACGACGATGACACCGATCAGTACACCCAGCCCAACGGGTAGGACGACGCTTGTGCCAACATCAAAGAGTAAGCCGGTGTCGCGGGCTTTGAGTGCATCCTTGAACGAATCGATACCCGCAAGGATCGGCACATAAACCCCGAGCACCAGCAACAGGTATCCTCCGCTAACGCCCGGTAGGATCATCGCAGAGGCCCCTGCGATACCCGCGAGCAGGAGGAACACAAACCCATCCCGTTCCGTATCACCCGTCGCACCAGAGGACTGCGCAACGGCCAGAGCCGCCATGGCGACGAACCCAAACGCCGACCCGATCCAGGCAACGTGCATACCGTGCGGGTTGTCGCTTGAGGTATCATGGACCGGCATGTCATTTTTGGAAGGTTGCTTGATCAGGCGCCAGACCACCGGGACCCCACCAAGCGTGAGCCCGATGAAGATCGAGTACATCACCCAGCGGTGGTCGATGACGAGCGTCTTGATCGTGCCGGCCAGCAAGACGATCGACAAGAGTGCGGCAAGGATGATGCTGCCGAGCACCACCAGCGAGGCCCGCTTGAACTTGAGCGTCGTGACCTCGCCGATCGCCTCGATGAAGCGTGGGTAGACCCCTGCCGCGAGGAGCATGGTCCCGCCGCTGATCCCCGGGACGAGGTTGGCCAGCCCCATCAAGACCCCCCCGATGCTGCCACGCACTGCCAGCACGGGCAGGTTGGCCGGTTCATCCTTTGGGGGTGGACTGTCTTCACGCATGAGACTGATATCGGCATGCAGGGTTTGCGGTCATAAGCGGTTTAAGCCTTCGATTTTCGTTAAGAAGATACGATTTTCCATCCTTTTGAGACGTATCCGTTCTGTAATGACTAAAATGCAGTACGTCTGTACGTTTGTGAAGGAAATACGGTCGTCCTGCAGGGATGCAGGGCCATGTTTCTCTTTACGTCTAGCAATTTACCTATGCGACACCCGCTGCTATCTCTCATCTGCCTGGCGACGCTTTGCCTCTGCGCGTGCGGAAGGTCCGAGCACCCGCCGGACACGCATCGTGCGATGCCCGTTGCCGATAAACCCGCGATCGAGTTGGGCGAAAAGCTCAGCTACAACCGCGACATCCGACCGATCCTCTCGGATAAGTGCTTCGCCTGCCACGGCCCGGACGCAGCTGCGATTGAAGGCAGCCTCCGCCTCGACGTGACCGATGACGGCGACGACTACGACGGGGCCTACTTCGCTATCGAGCCCGGCGACCCGGACGCCAGCGAACTGGTTGCGCGTATCTTCCTCGATAAGAAAGGGGTCATGCCCCCGGTCTCGGCGAAGAACCCACTGAACGAGGAAGAAAAGGAAAAACTGATCCGATGGATCGAGCAGGGCGCCGAGTATGAGGACCACTGGTCCTTCGTCTCGCTGCCCGAGCGGATCGAGATGCCCGAGGTCGCGAACGAGCTGTGGGTCCGTGACCCGATCGACCGCTTCGTGCTCGCGCGGCTGGAATCCGAAGGGCTTACCCCAAGCAGGGAAGCAACGCGTGAGCGGTGGCTGCGCCGTGTGTCGTACGACCTGACGGGGCTGCCACCTACGGCTGAGGAGGTTCAGGCGTTTGTTTCAGACCAGGATGCGGATGCCTACAAGAAGGTGGTCGACCGCCTGCTCGCCTCGCCTCACTACGGTGAGCGGATGGCGGTGCCTTGGCTCGATATGGCGCGTTATGCCGACACCTACGGCTTCACGGTGGATGGCAAGCGGATGACCTGGCCCTGGCGCGACTGGGTGGTCAAGGCCTATAACGACAACCTGCCCTACGACAAGTTCCTAACCTGGCAGTTGGCGGGTGATTTACTGCCGGATGCGACGCAGGAGCAGCAACTCGCCACCGCGTTTAACCGGCTACACCGCATGAACGCCGAGGGCGGCGCGATCCCGGAAGAGTGGCGGGTCGAGGGTGTCGCAGACCGGCTGGCGACATTCGGCACGGCCTTCATGGGTATGACCTTCGACTGCGCCCGGTGCCACGACCACCGCTACGACCCCATCTCGCAAGAAAACTACTTCGAGCTCTTCGCCTTCTTCAATAGCATCGACGAATCGGGCACGGTCGAGTTCCGACGCCCCGACATCATCCCGCCGCCTTCCATGCTGCTCTCAACGGATACGCAGCAGGCCGACCTTGATCGACTTAAGGAGATCGCAGTTGATGCGCAAGAGGCTTTGAGCGCATTGATCGCTAACCGTGAACCGGCATTCCAGGCCTGGCTGGCAACCGATCCGGACCTCGATTTTCTGCCTGAGATGGTTGGCGATTTCTCCTTCGACACTGTGGAAGGCAGCAAGCTCGCCAACCGCGTCGAAGGCGGTGCGCACGGCGGGGTCGGCAAGGTCGAGTCGCCGAACAACCCGACACCCGACGAGGGTGTTATCGGGCAGGCGCTTCGCTTTGATGGCGACAACCTGGCTAACCTACCGGGGATGGACGACATCGATCGCTGGACCCCTTTTACCGTTACGCTGTGGTTCAAGGTCGATGAACTCGATGATGGCAAGCCGCGCGTGATTGCCAAACGCACGTCGGGAACGGACGTTGGCCCATATGGCTTCGACCTGATGCTCGAGGGTGGTCAAATCATGGCCCGCGGGTATCGGCACTGGCCGGGCAACGCGATCGGGGTGCGGACCGGTGATGTTGTCGAGCCTGGCGAGTGGGTGCACGTGGTCTGGCGGTACGATGGTTCAAGCCGGTCCGGCGGCCTCACGCTACTCATCAATGGCGAGCCTGCGTTACTCGATGTCGTTCGTGACGGACCGATGCTTAAAACTGCGGGCGGTGGCAACCCATACGGCCCGGGCGGCAGGAACCTGATCATCGGCCAACGATTCCGTGACCGCGGTCTATCCGGCGGGATGGTTGACGAGGTTAAGTTGTTCCGCCGTGCCGTGTCTGATCTCGAAGGCAAGGCCCTCTTCAAGAACCAATCGCTTAAACAGGCGTTCGGTACAGCAGAGGAAGATCAACGCCGTGCCTACTTCTTCTCAGCAATCGATGGGCCAGTCCGCGCGGCACGCAAAGATCTCGAAGCCAAGCGCAAGGCTGTTGTGCACTATGAGAACAAGATCCCCGAGATCGCGGTGATGCGAGAGATGTCTGAGCCTCGTCCGGCACACATCCTCGCGCGTGGGGTGTATGACGCTGAGCGCACGCCGGACAACCTTGTCAGACGAGATGTGCCCGAGAGTGTCATGGCTTGGGATGATGACCTACCGCGTGACCGGCTCGGGCTGGCCAAATGGCTAACCCATGACGGCAACCCACTCACCGCTCGTGTCGCGGTCAACCGCCTTTGGCAGCAGTTCTTTGGCAGCGGCATCGTCGAGTCGGTCGACAACTTCGGCCTGCAGGGCACGCTTCCGACGCACCCAGAGTTGCTTGACTACCTCGCGCTGAGCTACATCCAGTCCGGCTGGGACACCAAGGCGCTGCTCAAACGCATTGTGCTCAGCGCGACCTACCGCCAGGACTCGGCAACAACCCTGCAGACCTGGAAGAGCGACCCGGATAACAAGCTGCTCTCGCGTGGCCCGGCTCGCAGGCTGGATGCTGAGATGATCCGCGACACCGCGCTTAGCGCGTCGGGCCTGCTTGTCCGTAAGCTCGGCGGGGCACCGGCCTACCCGTACCAGCCCGCTGGCCTTTGGAAAGAAGTCAATGGCGATGCGTACCGACAGGGCACCGGCGAGTCGTTGTACCGCCGATCGGTCTACACCGTTTGGAAGCGGGCGGTCCCAATGCCGAACATGATGGCGTTTGATACACCGACACGTGAGGCATGCGCTGCCGAGCGATCCTCGACGAATACGCCGTTGCAGGCGCTGGTGCTGCTCAACGACGTGCAATACGTCGAAGCCACCCGCGTGATGGCCGAGCGTGTGATGAAGCATGCCGAGGGCGATGCGGCTCGTATCGCCTTAGGCTTCACGATGCTGACCGGACGCGCCCATACAGACACCGAGTCGAAGCTTCTGCTTGACCTGCTGAACGAGCAGCGTGCCTTCTTTAGCGATGATCAAGCAGAAGCCGAGGCGCTGCTATCGACCGGAGCATCGAAGCGTGATGAGAACCTTGATGCGATTGAGCACGCGGCACTCAGCGTCGTGATGCACGCGATCTTTAACTTGGATGCAACGATTTGGCGTCGGTAGACGCGGTCACGGAGTTGGTTATGGAACACGAGCCCACGAGCTTTGCCAATATTACCCGCAGGCACTTCTTTGGCCGATCGGCTGCGGGTCTAGGCGCACTTGCGCTCGGCTCGCTGCTACCGGGCGGGACGGCCGGCGCACTGAAGCGTGACCTGCCCAAGGCGACTGGGGGCATCCTGCCCTCGCCGCACTTCGCGCCCAAGGCCAAGCGCATCATCTACCTTTTCCAGTCGGGTGGGCCTTCGCACCAAGACCTTTTTGATTACAAGCCCGAGCTCAATAAGCTGCATGGCAAGGAGCTATTCGATTACGTCGACTCTGGCCGACTCACGGGGATGTCCGCGAATCAGTCGTCCATCCCCATCGCGGGCTCGCCGTTCAAATTCGCCCGGCACGGCCAGAGCGGCGGCTGGTTCAGCGACCGGCTGCCCTACACCGCCAAGATCGCAGACGATATTTGCGTTGTCCGCAGCATGTATACCGAGGCGATCAACCACGACCCCGCGATCACGTTCTTTCAGACCGGCTCGCAAATCGCTGGCCGGCCTTCCGTTGGCGCCTGGGTCAACTACGGCCTTGGCAGCACAAACGAGAACCTGCCCGCATTCATCGTCCTGGTCACGAAGAACAAGGGCGGCCAGCCGCTCTACGCCCGCCTCTGGGGCTCGGGCTTCCTCGACTCCAAGCACCAGGGTGTACAGCTACGCGCGGGCGCGGACCCTGTGCTTTACCTCAGCGATCCCGACGGTGTGTGCCGGTCGGGCCGACGCGCGATGCTCGACACGATCAACAACCTCAACCGCGAGCAGTTCGAGCGTGAACTCGACCCCGAGATCGAGTCACGCATCGCGCAGTACGAGATGGCGTACCGGATGCAGACATCCGTTCCCGAGGTGACGGACCTGTCCGATGAGCCGGAGTCGACTTACGAGCTCTACGGCGAGGACGCTCGACAACCCGGCACCTTTGCCGCCAACTGCCTGCTCGCGAGAAAGCTCGCGGAGAAGGATGTCCGCTTCATCCAGCTCTACCACCAGGGCTGGGACCAGCACGGCGGCCTCTTAGGCGGCTTGACCCAGCAGTGCAAAGAGACCGATCAGGCATCTGCGGCGCTGGTGACCGACCTGAAGCAGCGCGGCCTGCTCGACGACACCCTCGTGATCTGGGGAGGCGAGTTTGGACGGACCTCCTACTCGCAAGGCAGGCTCACACCCAACGGCTTCGGCCGGGACCACCACCCGTCTTGCTTTACGATCTGGATGGCAGGCGGCGGGGTGAAGCCGGGCTATGTCTTCGGCAACACAGACCCCTACAGCTACAACATCGTTGACAAAGACGGGGCCCCGCTTCACGACCTCGACGCTGACGGTCACCCCGACGCGGTCCACGTACATGACCTCAACGCAACGATCATGCACCTGATGGGTGTCGATCACGAACGGCTGACCTTCCGCTTCCAGGGGCGACGGTTCCGGCTGACGGACGTGCATGGCAAAGTCAAGAAGGATCTGCTGGCGTAACTTGGATCACGCCGGGTGGCGGATACCCAAGCATTCGTCACAATGTTGACGACTTGTCATCGGGAGGTATAACCTCGTCCTTTTTATCCGGCGTGGAATCCCCCGAAACCCAGTCCTTGCCCATCTGCCCGGCGGTCTTCGCCGCGCCGCCGATCTTGCGGAGGAGTTCCGTTTCGCCGATATCGAGGTCGCCCAGTCCGACGTCCGAGAGGTCGCCGACCTTGCCTGCCAGCGCGTTTTCCATCTCCGAGCCACGGAAGACCTGCTGCTGCGAGTAGGCGTGGATCATCAGGCTCATCATCAGGTCCGACATGACCAACGTGAGGAGCAGGACGCTGGCCAAAAACGACGCGATAATATTGAACACATCAACCGCTTCGATCGGGATATTGAGCTCGATAGTGGATACGAAGATGATGAAGAAGATCAGCGCAGCGCCCACGCAGACGATGCTGGTCCTGCGGATCTGCTGGACCACGAGATGGCCATCCTTCGGGTCAACCGAACGGACCAGCGACTTGGTGCGCGTCAAGAGCATTACAGGAGCGAGGATAAACGCATTAAATGAAAGAACCAGCCAGATACTGATCGTGGATTGGATCGCGATGATCAGAGCTACAAGGAAGAAGAGCACGTATAGCGGTGCTGTGATTACGGCAAGCCAGCCGGGTGTGTTCGATTCAGGCAAGAGAGTTTTAAGCGTGAGGCTAGCGCGGATGATCCCAGCAAATAGACCGATGATCCGCGGGAATAGATCGAGTGCTGCGAACAGCGACACAAACAAGCCGATCTGGATTCGCTGCCCCGACGTGGTGTAGTCCATAAAAGGCGCGATCGGTATGCACCACACCAGGAACGGCCCGAGGAAGAGTAGCAGCCAGGCGAATCTCGTATACCGCCTCGACTTTTCCAAGTCATCCCATACGAGAGCCGCCTTGTTGACCAGGCCGGTGGCTCCGGCCAGCAGGCACAGCAGCATGACGAACATGAACTGGATGATGCCCGGCTGCGTCTCGTCATCCATCAACTCAATGGTCTCGTAGGTCTGGAAACCTAGCGTGATCGCGATGGTGAGCGTTGTGATCCAGAGCATCCCGCGACGCCAGGCGGCGTAGTCCTGCCCCAGTTCGTTCGTGATCGGTTTAGGCAGGCCCGCGAGGCGTTTGCGCTCTTCTTCGTTGGCACGGACCTGGTAGAAGTCCGAACTCAGCGATCGCTTCAGGAAGAGCGGCAGGTGGCTCAGTTCGCTCATCGTGTTGAGCATGTTGGCCTTCCAGGCAGGCACCTTCTCAGTATGTTCAGACGGGTTAGGTTGGTTGTCGCTGTCGGGCGCCATGGATCGGCCTTGTGTAGAAAGGGTTTAGAGTTAGATCGCGAGCAACGCATTGCTACGCTATCAATCGTATCAAAATCGCTTGATCCGTATTGTGTCAGAGCGATGCCGTCTGAGGATAGAATACGATCAGCATTCAATGAATGCGGACTTGACGCTCTGACCCATGCCAAGCATCCAAGACATCCCGTGGATCGCGGTCGCGGCGTTCCTCGTGGACTGGGTTATCCGCATCGGCCTAAGCCTGCGTGTGGTGATGCGGCGGAGGCCGGTCGGGGTCTCGCTTTCTTGGCTGGGTGTCATCCTGTTTCTGCCGTTTCTCGGCGCGATCGTCTACCTCATACTGGGTGAGACACGGATCGGGCAACTCAGGTTGTCTCGTTTCGAGCGGATCCGCCCCAAGCTCGAAGAGCACCTCGCTAAGCTCCACGACCACGCCGCGCGTGATACGACCGGCCTGCCCGCACCGCAGCGCGCACTGATCCAGCACAGCCTCAAACGCTATGGCTTCCCTCTTCTCTACGAGAACAGTGTCGAACTCTTACCGGATGCGGGCAGCATCTTTGAGCGGCTAATCGAGGACATCGATGCGGCGCAGGACACCCTTTACCTTCAGTTCTACATCTGGTGGCCTGGGGGCCAAGTTGATGAGGTAGTCGATGCGGTCTTGCGTGCGCGTGCGCGGGGCGTGGTGGTGAGGGCTTTGGCGGACGCCGTGGGCAGCAAGAAGTTCTTGCGTTCGAGCTTATGCCAGCAGCTTCGCGACGCCGGTGTTGAGGTGATCGAAGTACTCCCTGTTAGTATCTGGCGGATGCTGTTTCGGCGTCAGGACCTGCGCAACCACCGCAAGATTGTTGTGATTGATGGCGAGGTTGGCTACACCGGTAGTATGAACCTCGCCGACCCCGCATTCTTCAAACAGGGGGCCGGCGTGGGGCAGTGGCACGACGCGATGGTCCGTGTCACCGGGCCGGTGGTCGAGACGCTTGGGCTCGTGTTCCTAAGTGATTTTGACATCGAAACACCGGAAGTGTTTGGTGATTTCGAGGCGGATGGAGGTCTGCACCGTGCCGCTATGACGGGTGACGTCATGGGTCAGCTTATGCCTTCTGGTCCCGGTTTTGCACGAGAGGCGATCCGCGAATCTCTGCTGACCGCGATCTATGGTGCTGAGCACACGCTTGTCTTGACCACGCCTTACTTCGTGCCGGACGAGCCGCTCCTGGAGGGCTTGGTCACGGCGGCGAAGCGGGGCGTCGAGGTGACCCTCATTGTGCCCGAGCGCATCGACTCAATCATGGCCCGGCTGGCCAGCCGTTCGCAGTATTCCGACCTGCTCGACGCGGGGATCCGTGTGATGCTGTTTACGGGTGGCCTGCTGCACACGAAAACCCTGGTCGCGGACCAGAGCACCGCGCTCATCGGCACGGTCAACCTCGACATGCGCAGCCTCTGGTTGAATTTCGAGGTGACGCTCGCTCTGTTTGATGCCGGCTTTGCCAGAGAGTTGGGCGACTTGCAGACGCAATACGCTGGGCAGTCGATCGAGATCGATGCGAGCCAGTGGCGTCAACGGCGGTATACGACGAGGCTTATCGAGAACATCGCCCGGCTGCTCGGGCCGCTTCTCTAGCCCTAGTCCCGTAGGCGAGGCGTATAACGCTCGCGGATCACCGCAGCTCGCTCGGGTTCGCCCTTGGCATCATAGATATCCGCCTGTGTCAGACGCCAGTCGGGGCTGGCGCCATCCAGCTTGATGGCTTTCTCGATCGTCTTTAGTGCGTCGTCATAACGCGCCCGACGGAGTTGAATCATGGCGAGCGTGTCCAGTAGGTTAGGGTCTTCTGGAGCGAGTTGCGTCGCGCGGTTCGCGAGCTGCTCCGCCTCGTCCAGGCTCGACGGCCCTTGCTCGGCGAGGACTAAGGCCAGGTTGTTGAGGACCAGCGGGTTGTCCGGCTTCGCCACCATCACTCCGCGGTAGCTCGCCTCCGCACGATCGAGCCGGCCCAGGCTCTGTGCAATCTGCCCCTGCGCGTACTGCCACTGCATCGGGTGCGGGCCAGGCGTAGCCAGAAGGACGGCCATGCGTTGGTCGGCCTGCCGGATGAGCGGATCATCATTTAGCCGTTGTCCTGCGAGGAAATACGCCGACGCAAGCTCGAACTGCTCCTCGGCATCGTTGCTGATGAGTGACGCAATCTGTTTAAGCCAGTCGACCGCGGTCGTGGCTTGTTCCACATCTTCACTGACCCGCTTCAACGCGATCTGGCGCGCCTGCCTGCTTGTACTCAGATGGGGTGTGAGTTCAAGCCAGGCCGCATCGCTTTCGCCGTTCTTGATCAACGCGTAGGTGTGGTACTCGAACAACAAGCGGTTGCCGGCATCGACTTTGATCTGGGCCTGGATGTAGGGCTCGAGGGTATTGATCGCGGTTGTGAATCGGTCAAGCCGGGTCATGGCCGCGGCACGCATGAGGTCAGCATTGCCGCGATCCCCTGGGTTTCGCTCGGCCCAGGCGTTGGCACTGCTCAGCAGCATCGGCCAGTCTTGCAGCCGGAATGACGTCAACGCAGCGACACGGGCCGCGGCCGCACTCCTAGGGAACCGCACCATGGCTTTTTTAGATAGCTCGTGGGCCTGCTCGGTCCTGCCTGCCTGAAGCAGGCGGTCACCCGCCAGCTCGCTGAGGTACTTATAGCCCGGGTGCTGCTCGGCAAGCTGAGCAAGCGCGAGAGCGGAACTGGATTGATCTTGTTGCTCGGCCGCGATCTCCAGGACTCGTACCGCTTGCACGTGGTACTCATCGTGTCTCAGGATCGTCACCGCGATCGGGATCAGCGATGCATCCGCTTCGATCTGAAGGATCAACTGACCGAGCCGAACGATCGCCGCCAGGCCCGCCTCATCTGGGTTCGTTTCAAGGCCAAGCCGGGCGAGCCGGATCGCGTCTTGAGGTTTAGCAAGGGACAGAGCCAGCTGAACGGCTTCTTCCCATCGGCCCGCCTGTTGCTCGGTGGTGGCGGCTTGCTCGACCAGCTGGAGCGCGGTGTCTGTGTCGCCGCGGTGTGCGGCGTCCTCGGCGAGCACCATGAGGCGGTCCGTTTCGCCAAGGCCCGCATCCTGAGCGGCCTTGATAGCTTTTTCAGCGAGTTCGGGCCGATTCGTCTGGTGGTAGTACGCCGAAACGAAGCGGATCGACTCGACCTGCGGGACCTTGGTCAGTGCTTCACAGACCCGGTCGGCCTTCGCGAATTCGCCTGCGCTGCTGTAGATGCGTGCCAGCATCGTGAGTAACTGGTTGTTGGCTTGGCCGGCGGCCCACATCTGTTCGACGGCCTGCCGAACGGGGCCGTACTCGCCTTGCTCGTTCAGCAGGACGCAGGCCTTGAGCCGGGTGGCCGGATCAATGCGAGGGTTTGTCGCCAGCGGGATGAGGTCCAGGCGGGCCTCTTCCAAACGCTCGAGCCGGTGCAGCGCCATCCCGTTGAGCAGCATCGCTTGCGGGTGGTTCGAGGCGATGGACTTCGCGGCCTGGGCCCGATCCGCTGCGTTCTCGTAATCACCCAGCAGCATGTAGCAGCGGGCCGACACCAGGCGTAGCTCGAGGTGGGTCGGCGCCAACCCCTGCGCGAAGCCCAGGCTCTCGGCCGTTTCGCCCAAGGCTTGCCGATCTTCTGGGTTCAGCATGGCGATGCGTGCTTGTTGCAGACGCCAATGGATGGATGATTCACCAGCAAGCTCGCGTAGCCGAGGGATTGTCGCCTCGAAAAACGCGACTTGATCGATTGGATTGCCGGCTTTCAGCGCAGCAAGCTGGAGCTTGAGGTCGTCCGGGTATTGCTCGGCGAGGCCCGCGAGATATGCCGCGGCGTCCTCTGCCTTTGACTTCACAAGGTATTCGGCAAGTGTTGTCTGCCAAGCCTTCGTCATGGGGCCAAGGCTCGCCTCTTCGAACGCACGGCGGCCCGCGACGCCGCCTTGGTCCGACGCGATCCCTTCTGCCTGGATCAGCGCAAGACCAGGCGTTACCCCGAATCGTGACTCGATCTGGTCTGTAATCTTCGCTTCGAGCCCAAGGCTTTGCTGCTGTGAAACCCTGAGCAGCGCTTCCAGCAACTTGCTGGAGGTAGCATCGTGATCAAGCGCTGCATTCATTCGCTGCTTGGCTTCTTCCTGACGATCGGCACGAGCAAGCAGGCCGACCACAGAAGCTAGCAGCCGTCCGTCCGAGTCCGGCGTTAGCCCAACCTGGTCTGCCTCCTTAAGCACGCGATCCACCGCGGCCTGATCCGTCGGCTTGGCCGAATTCGCCATGGCGACCGTCAACCAGCGTCTCGCCGCGTCGTTATTGACTCGGAGTTGTGCTTCTCTGGCGTGGACCAGTGCCCCGGCGGGTTGGCCGAGCTTGATCAGGGTTTCAGCGAGCGACAGGTGTGGGCGGGCCCAGCTGCTGCTGTTACTCGCCGCGACCGAGAAGGCGCTATACGCGGCCTCGGGTTCGAGGGCTTGCAGGTAGGCCTCTCCCAGCCGCTGCATGAAGTACGGGTGCCGTCGGGCCATGGTCTGGATGCCGCGGTCTTCTCCGTCTTGCAGGGCAGGTATGATCGTATCGATGATCTTTGCCGGGGCGGTCGCTTCGTTTTGTTCCAGCTCCAGGAGCTTGGCCCAGGTCACCGCGATCGCGTTGTCGCGCTGAGCCAGGTCTTGCAGCAGTGTTTCTGCGATATCGGGCTCGCCCGCCTGCAGATGTGCGGTGATCCACATCCCCAGCAGGTCGGAATTCGCCTGGGCCGGCGTAGCGTCTGCGAGTCGGTCCAGAATCGCAGTGTAATCCTTTACCTCGAACGCGCGGTAGATAGCCATGCGCCCCGCGGGTGTCTCGACGCCGGTTTCGGCATACTGCAAGAGGTACCGCGTCGCTTCCACGACCAAGCCGTATTGGTCCAGCCACTGGGTCAATAGCGGCACCACTGATGCGTCGCCCGGAGCTAACTGGCCCGCTTCTTTAATGAGGTCACGCGCTTGTACGCCGTTGCCCTGCACTTCTTGCGAGAGCGCCTGGATCATCATGGCCTGCGGATTGTTCGGGTGAGCGCTGAAGACCTGCGCAGCCTGCCCGATGAAGGGCTCGATCGGCTGCTCGTACTGCTGGATCAGATCACGCATCTGGGCGTAGGTCTGAACATGCAGCGGCTCTATCAAGGTCGATCGGCCAAGGGTTTCGAGTGCCGTATCAAACTGCCCCTTACGGAGCAGGGCCTGCCCGAGTTGGCGTAGCAGCGGCGCGTCTTCAGGGTGTTGCTCCGCGAATTGATTTCCCTTTTCGAGTGCCTCATCGTTGCGTTCGAGGTCGAGCAGGGTATCGATCAGCAGCCGCTTGCTCCCGAGATCACTTGGGTCCAGTTCGGCCAGCTGGGTCAGCGGTGTCACGATACGAGACAGGTGCCGCTGGTTATACAGCGGGATCTCCTGCCTCGCCTCGATGTACATCCTTAGCAACTCGGGGTCTTGCTGGATCGCTTGGATCGTCGAGTCTCTGCTGGCAGGGTTTTCAAACAGCCTGACCACTTCTTCGTAGTCGGCTTGTTCGTAGGCCTCGCGGGCTGATGCGATCCGCTGCTCATCCGAAAGCCTGCTGTTTTGCTGGCTGTTGAGCAGGTACAGGGTGTAGATCCCGCCACACAGCACGAGCACAACAGCCGCCACGATGGAAAGGCGGAAGATCTGCCGGCGTTGTTTGTCTGGATCAAGCATGCGGACGTACGTGTTGCGGTCAGGTTCGCAGAGTACTGGAATCACCCGGATACGATCATCCGCGCGCAGACTCCCTGCTATCAATCTATACGCCATTACTATCGGCTGAGGGTCGGTGGCCATCCAACACATCGGCCCGCATTGTTACCCTTACGTCTGATGCAGCCGTCAGAACCCGCACAGCCCGACCGCCTGGCCACCCGGGTGCAGGCCGATGGGGTGCGTCTGGACCGGGCCGTGGCAGACTGGCGTGGGCTGTCCCGGGCGGCCGTGCTGCGCCTGCTGACGCACGGCGCGGTGACCTGCAACGGGCGGGTGATGAGCCGTGCGAACAAAGGCGATCTCCTCCACGCGGGAGACGAGATCGGCCTGGATAGCGCGTTCGCCGGGGGCGAGACGCCGCAGGCGGACGCATCCGTCGGGCTAGGCATCCTACAGCAGGGTGGGGGCTGGCTCGTGGTCAATAAGCCTGCGGGCATGCCGGTCCGGCCGCATTCCCTCGACGAGCGGGGCACCGTGCTCAACGGCGTCGTCGCGGAATACCCCGAGATCATTGGCGTGGGTGAAGGCGGTCTCCGCAGCGGGATCGTGCATCGGCTGGATACCGACACGTCCGGGGCCTTGCTGATCGCAACACGTCAAGACGTCTGGCACGAGCTACGGGAGGCGTTCTCTCAGCACCTGATCACGAAGCAATACCTAGCGTTGGTGGAAGGCGATATCGTGGATCGCGGCGCGGCTAGCAGAGATCTACGCGTTGCGACCCACCAGCCCGCGTTTGTCGAGGTCGCTCGTACAGGCAGCGGGGCGGTTGATGCTCGGTCCTGTTCGCTTGCCTGGCATGTGATCGAACGGTTCGGCGATCGCGCGAGCCTGGTCGATGTTGACCTGCACACCGGTTTCCTGCATCAGGCCCGTGTGATGATGGCTGATCTGGGCCACCCGGTGATTGGTGATACGGTTTACGGCGACACACGGGCAAGTATTGCTGTTCCACGGCAGATGCTGCACGCCAGCACACTTTCATATAAAGAGATCAACGCAGAAGCGCCGCTGCCCATCGACATGTCACATGTGCGGCAAGCATTGCGTGACATGCATGCGTGACTTAGTCTTGTTCGGGCCGGCTGCTGTCTGACCGCTCGACAATTGGCGGAAGCTGGACGGCACCCGAACTCTTTGCCTCGTTCTCGTTGCGCTGCCGCAGTGCTTCTCGTTGCAGACGCATCTGCTCGGCGTGGCGGTCGGTCAGGTACCAGTCGCGCCAGGACTCAAAGCCCAGGGCCTTGGCCACAGCGGGATCGATCAGCCGACCCTTGGAGACCTCGCCGGTCTTGGGGTCGACAACACCCGCGCCAACGGTCACGGGCTGCCCGGTCTCGAACGACTGCTTGTAGGCCGATTCCAGCCGAGTGAGCCGGCGTGGCTTGATAGCAGGATCATGTGTGCTGGTGTCGTCAATTGTCCCACTCGATGCGGTGGTCGTTACATCGCGTGCATCGGCCAACGCCTTCTGATTCGGCAGGATTGTGCCACGCATCTCATCCCGGATTGCCTGACGGATCGACTCGTCGGTGATCAGCCTGTCCCGCACCACCGCCAACAGATCGTTGAGTGTCTGGCTCGTCTCGGGCTGTTTGATCTCGGCGATCGATACCATAAGCTCCTTCTTGATCTGCTCGGTCTTCTCCGACTGGCTGTCCATCGCGTCGTGCAGTTCAGCGATCAGCAGCTCTGTCTTTTCGCGCTTCTTAAGCATCGCGATGATCT
The DNA here is from genome assembly GCA_039188575.1 of Planctomycetota bacterium. GTDB lineage: Bacteria > Planctomycetota > Phycisphaerae > Phycisphaerales > Phycisphaeraceae > JAHQVV01. The sequence continues at coordinate 65,479 of JBCCYY010000004.1, forward strand.
GCTTGAGCGCTTCATCGCCACCACCCGCCTTGGCCAGCTTGTCGGAGAGCTGCTGCAGCGAGGCCCGCAGCTGGCCCAGGTCCTCACGCGCATCGCTGTCGTCAAGCAGCTTGGCGAGTGCCGCCTGGTTCTCGGCAAGCTTGTTCAGCTCCTTGGCGGACGGCATGGCGTCAAGCCGGTTGCTCAGAGCAACAATCGCATCGGCGGTCTGCTTGTTCTCCTTTGCGGCGATCCGTTGCATCGACTCTTCGATCGTGTCGGTGATCTGATCGGTCCGGACCTGCTTGTCTAACTGAGCCAGCACCTGATCGAGCTGGCCCGGCAGGTCTTTGGGTATCGCGCTGCGGAGCTCGGTAATCGCCGCGAGCATCGCGGTGCTGTTGCGCTCTTGCTCGTCAAGCCGGTCGAGTACCGATCGCACGACGTTCGTGTTCGTGCCGGGCATCCGCTCGATCTGCTTGCGGAGACCGGCGATCTGGTTTGTGAGCTGATCCTGCGTCTCGACCTTGTCCAGCACTTCTTCAAGCAAAGCCGCGGTCCGAGCGGCAGACTCGTTGTCCGTCGCCTGCAACTCGCTGGCGATCTGCTCGGCGGTGGGTTGTTGATTGATCTCGCTCATCACGCGGGCGACCAATAGCTCGGTCCGCTGGGCGTCTTCGCCGACCACACGGCGGAGGTCTGCGGCGAGTTGCTCGCTGGTCGGGCGCTGCTCCAGTTCGCTGAGCACCTGCCGCATCAGGCCCGGGAGTTCTTCGTTGTTGATTTCTCGCTTGGCAAACGCCTCGTCCATCGCCTCACGCAGGTCTGCGGCGAGCTGTTCGCCCGTTGGCCGCTTGGCGAGCTCCGCAACAACCTGTTTCATGAGCGTCTGAGCCTGACCCGCGTCCTCCTCGACGGCCGCGGTCACATCCGTCGCGATCTGGTCGCCGGTCCGCCGCAGCTCAGCCAACACGAGGCGCATGAGCTGCTCGTCCTGGGCCTTGGCCGACGCCACCGCGAGCTTGACTTCCTCGGCAAGCTGTTCACGCGTGGGCACCTTCGCCAGGCTCTCCAGCACGCGGTTCATGAGCGTTTCGGTTTCTTTCGCCGACGCAATCGCTCCCTCGGCTGCCGCCTTGCGGTGATCGGCCAGTGCGAGTTGAACGGCCTCTCCCGCGGCCTCTGCGTTGTCGTTGATCGCTTCCTCAAGCCGGGCAATAAGCTGCTCACCTGTAGGCTGGTCCGCGAGCAGTGTCTTCATCTGGGCCACCGCAGCTAGCACCTCATCGCTCTTATCACTGGACTGTTGCTTGGCAAGTGCATCGCCGATTCCCTCGAGCGCGAGCTGCTGTTGCCTTGCACGGACCTTGCCGGCTTCAAGCTGCTCAATCAGCGGATCGCGGACACTTGCGATTGTCTCGCTTGCACCGGTGATCTCTGCGGTGGCACCGGTGATCTCTTCGGTGGTTTGTGCCAGCGACTCGGTCATCTGGCGGGCAGATTCTGCGATCTGCTTCGCTTCGTTAGCCGACTGCTCCTTCATCGCAGCGAGTTCTTCGTGCAGCGCCGCCATCTCTTCACGCGGCACGGTCTCGCTTCGCAGTTCCTGCAACTGCATCGCCAGATACCCACCCATCCCCAGCATGGCGGCGAGGCCAATGCCTGCGGCGATGATGGGTGTCTTGCTTCGTTTGATAGCGATCGGCTCGGGCGAGCCACCGAGCAGAGCGGAACGCTCGGTAAGGTTGGCTTGCATCCGGCCAAGCACCATGACGGTATTACCGATCTGCAGGTAGTCGCCGTCCTTGAGCTTGGCGTGCTGACCCTTGTCTAGTTCGACGTGGTTGCGGAACGTGCCGTGACGTGAGCCGAGGTCCTTGAGGTACCACTGCCCGCCCTCGGACCAGAGACGCGCGTGCTCCCGGCTGACCTTACGGTCATTGAGCTTGACCTGATCGCCTTCCCGGCCGAGCACGATCGGGGCGCCGTCGGTCAATTCGTAGATGCGTCCCTTGTCGGGGCCGCCAGCAATGATCAGTATCAGCACGGTGCGGGTCCTCGTCGCGTCTGGCCGGTCCCTCGGCCGCATTTCACTGACGTCCTAAGCCCCATGAGCGGGGCGTTTAAGTGTAACTCAAAACATGAAATAATCAAGGTTTATGGTCATTGCAGCGTCTCATAAACCGGCTCTGCAAACCACGTAGCCCACCCACTCTTGGTCGCCAGGCACTTTTTGGACGGGCGTAAACCTGCCCGGCTCTGAGGGATCCGACCACCAGAACGCCGCCTCCTCGAAACCGGCGTCTTTTGCCAGATCGATCAGGGTGGCCGGTTCCCAGAGCCGCCAGTTGTACACGAACGCGTCCGAGAGCCGACGGCCATCTTCCCACTCGAAATGAATCCGGCACCCGATACGGCCCGACTGCGTGTCGAGGCCGTCCTGCTGCCACGTGTATGTAAAGGGCTCAAAGCCGCCTTCATCGGGTTCGACCCACCGCGGGGTGATGCTCGGCCGTTGGAGCCCGGGGCCGCCGAAGACGTCCAGAATCAGCAGCCCGCCGGGATTCAAGCACGACCGCGCGTGGGCCAGATAGCGCAGCAGGCCGTCCCTGGTGTGGTAGATCAACACCGAGAAGTTCAGCGCCAGCGTGACATCCACCGCGGGCTCGGAGAGCGAAAGCACATCCCCGTGTACGATGTGCAGGTCCGGGTCGCTGAAACGTATCGAAGCCCACTTGACCGTCGGCTCGTCGAGTTCGACCGCCATCGCCTGACGGTCGGGGTCGGAAGTAACCCAAGCCGCCGCGACCGCGCAGGTGCCCGCAAAGTCCTCCCGCAGCAGCATCGGCTCAGACGTGTCGCCGTGGAAGTGAGACCAGGCATGCTCTACAAACACCACCTCCGCGAGCGGGTGCTGCACCGCGAGCCGGTACAAGTCCAAATGATGGTAGGGCGGTGCATCATCGGTTTGCATGGCGGAATCATAAGCCATGGTGTGCTTGGTCCGGGCTTGAGGTACGCTAGTCGAACTCGAAGTTACCACGGCCAATCACGAAAGGCATCCCATGCGTATCCCTCACCGCACGACAAAAGCCCTGCCGTTACTCATCGCTGTACTCTTGCTGCTCACCGCCCCCGTATCCGCGGAGCAGCACGAGCTCACGCTCGACCGCAAACGTCCGGTCGGATCAACCTTCAAGGTCATGCTGCAGGGCGAACAAACCAACCGGCAGGCCCAGACCATCGATGGAAAGCAGGCCGGCCGAGAGTCCAGCACTATCAAAGGCAAGCTCGAGGGCGTCGCCGAGGTGCTCGAGGTCCACGAGAACAAGAAGACCAAGAGCGCCGCGATCAAGCTCAATAAGTTTGAAGGCTCGCGCAATAATGTTGCCTTCGAAATGGACCTGACCAAACGCATCATCGCTACAGCCGACGGCGACGGGATGACACTCGCCTACGAGGATGGATCGGAGCTGTCGGAGAAGGCCGCCGAACTGCTGGATGTGCTGCTAGGGTTCATGATCGAGGAGGCCCCGTCTGATGTCGCCGAAGACGAGATGTTCAAGCTCAATCAGCCCCGGGAAGCCGGGTCTTCGTGGGCGTGCGACAGCGAACTGATCGCCAAAGACATGTCACACTCCGGTGCGTTGAAGATCGATCCAGATAAGGTAGATGGGACCTTCAAGTTCATCGAGGTCGATGAGCTCAATGGGCAGAAGGCCGCCAAGATCGATATCAACATCAAGCTCAACGCGATCGGGATCCCCGCGCTGGCCGATCAGGGCATCAAGATGATCAGCAGCGGTGGCGAACTGAGTATGGCAGGCAAACTGCCGTTAGACCCAAAGTCGTTCGATGGCTCCTCGACGATGAAGATGTCGATGAACTTTGTGGCCGGCCTGAACACCAACGGCAGCGAGATCCGCATCACCAACGAGGTCAAGGCTTCGGTCCAGGCGACCTACCTGCAGATCAAGTAGCGTTGCGGGCAGAATCCCAATATGCTTTGGAATTGCAGGTGGCTAAGCCGCACTCGTAGCTCAGTTGGATAGAGCGTCGGTTTCCGGAACCGAAGGTCGCAGGTTCGAGCCCTGCCGGGTGCATTCAACGACCGGGTGGATAGTGCCGAGATTTTGCTGGTTATCGGCCTGTGAAGCAGCCGCTACGGATCGCCGATGCTATTGCTGCCGGCGACCCTGCGAACAAAAGCGCGAAGACCGATTTGGTCACCTTGGAAAATCTGCAGTGGGCGTCGGTTTTTTATGCGCGTTCGGATCAGGCGCTGCTGTGTTCATGCCTGAGCTGCCCACAAGCCGCTGCGATGTCGCGGCCCCGGCTGGCGCGGATATGCACCACACGACCAGCATCTTTCAATATCTTCTGAAAGCGGTACACATCATCGTGGTCCGGCCGAATGTACGGAAGCCCCGCGACCTCGTTGTAGCGGATAAGGTTGATATTGCTACGAAGCTTCTTTGAGACTAGCGCTAGCTCGCGCGCGTGCTCGGGCTGATCATTGACACGCGACAGCAGGATGTACTCGAGCGTGATCTCCCGGCCGGTCTTATCAAAGTAGTACCGTCCTGAGTCGATTAGCTCCTGGATCGAAACAAACTCGGCCCATGGAATGATCTGCTTACGGATCTCATCGTTCGGCGCGTGCAGCGAGATCGCGAGCGTGAACGGCAAGTCCTCGTCCGCCAGCCGCTTGATCGGCCCGGGAAGGCCGACCGTACTGATCGTGATCTTCCGGCCGGAGATACCAAGCCCCCAGTCTGCGGTCATAGTCTTTGCCGCCTTCACCACACGGGGGAAGTTGCTCATCGGCTCGCCCATGCCCATAAAGACCACGTTCGTGATCCGCCCGACACCGGGCAGCCGTGCCAGCTGCCAGACCTGCTGGACGATCTGGCCAGATGAGAGATTTCCGTCGAGCCCACTCAGCCCGGACGCGCAGAACTTGCACCCGACCGGGCAGCCGACTTGGCTTGAGACGCACGCGGTCTTGCGGGTCCTGCCCGAGTCATCGCTTGTCGCGGGGATCATCACGCACTCGGTCTGAGTGTCCACACCCCCGCCAACGGGGTTGTTGAGGACATCCAGCGAACAGCCTGCGGTGCTGATGGCCTCCGTGATCATCTCGCCGGACTGCACCGCCCAATCGACTAGCAGCTTCTGCGTACCATCGGTCGCGCGCTCGTGCCGGAGGACGCCTCCGACAACGAAGCCCATCTGCTCAGCCAAAACCTCTCGGTCACGCTGCGAAAGGTTGGTCATCAACGCAGGGTTGGCCACGCCCTTGCCATACACCCACTCAAGAACCTGCTTTGCACGGAATCGTGGCATGCCCCAGTCCGCTACCACGTCCGCCAGTTCATCCGGTGTCAAATCAAATAGATGCGGTCGTTTTGGCACACGAGCATTTTACTCGCGGGCTACACTTAGCGCTAATGCTGCCCCAAGCCCTGCGCGACATCTTCGACGACATCCTTGAGGCCCAGATAGAGGCGTTGCCCCCCGATGCTGCTGTGGTTGTGGCGGAGTCCGGCGTGATCGCCGAGGACGAGCCCAACGATTCGGTGCTTGAGTCTATGGGGATGACTCGAGAGGAGGGCCGTGACCTCTGTGGCATGCACTTCGGCGTGCCCGAGACGGAGCGATCGGTGCAGGACACCGGCGAACTCCCCAGCCAGATTATGCTCTTCCGCGGGCCGATCATCCGCCTCTCGGGCTACCGCGTGGTCGGCGGCGTCGAGCATAACCGAGATGAACTGAGCGGGCAGATCCATATCACGCTGCTGCACGAGATTGGCCACCAGTTCGGGCTCGATGAGGACGACTTGACCGAGTTGGGTTACGATTAAGGCAAGGCCCGCCAGCGTTCCTCAAGGATGAACCCAATCCCTATGCTTAAGCTTGCAACGCTGCTGCAAAACCCCGGCGAACCCGAGATCACCAGCCAGTACAAAGACCCCAGGGTCCTGCGCGATCTCGGCTATAACGGCCTGGTCCTCTACAGCACGACTGGCCTATCCGGGGTGAGTTCACCTGATGAAATCGCCAACCGCGAGCTAGGCCGATGGGTCGGCCAGCAGCTTGATGAGGCCGCCCGACGCGTGGACGAGGCCGTGGCCGCTGGCCTGGACGTTTACCTGTCCTACGACATGCTCGTGCTACCCAAGGCCTACGTGACCAGCCATGAGGAGGAGCTTTGCTGCAAGGGGTCGGAGGAGATGCTCTGCCCCGCATCAAGCCAGGCGAACAGGCGTAGCATGGACGCGCTCAAACAGCTTATCCAGCGCATGCCCAAGATCGCCGGCATCGTGCTGAGGCTCGGCGACACAGATGCACGACGGCTGCCTTACCTGATGGGCAACGACCTCTACGGCCCGCACTGCCCGAGGTGTAGCCAGCTCGGCCGGGCCGACCGAGTGATCGCTGCGATCGATCAGGCATATGATCTGGTCGCTGAGCAGCACGACCGCCGACTGATTGTCCGCGCGTGGAACGTGCGCCCCTCCGGCTTCCACGACTCACCCGAGCTGGCCCAACGCATCGTCGAACGCCTGCCAGGCTCGCCCGATGACGACCGGCTCGTGCTATCGTTCAAGTTCACGCAGACCGACTTCTGGCGCTACCAACCCTGGAACCAGTCCTCAACGATCGCGGGCGAGTTAAGCAAGGGCGGCCGGCCGATCCTCTACGAGCTGCAGTGCCAGCGTGAATTCGAGGGCAAGGGCGGCATCCCGAATTACCAGCCGACGCTCTGGCGCGACGGCATGCCCGAGGCGTTCGAGATCGACCGAGGCGGGCTGGCGCAAGTGGCCGACCAGGTCAACCTCGCAGGGCTCTGGGCCTGGGTCCGTGGCGGTGGGTGGGGCGGCCCGTTCGTTCAGGACGAGGCCTGGATCGATGCGAACGTCAACGCCGTCCCCAAGCTCGCGGACAACCCTACGGCCGACGTGTCCACGCTCGCCCGACAGTGGGCTAAGGACCGGCTCAACCTCCAGGAACCCGAGCTAATTGATGCTGTGACCGGCATCCTCGAGCGATCCGCTGAGCTCGCCCGCGAGGCGTTCTACTTCGGCCCATTCACCGCGACCAAGGGCTCGTGCTGGCACCCCGCGGCAGACTGGGTCAGCGACGACCAGCTCAACGCAGAGGCCTGCTGGCGGATCATCCAACGCATCCCCGAGCACGAGCTCGGCCTCGCGGTCAACGAAAAAGAGAACGCCGCCCAGGTCATCAGCGACGACCGGCACCTGCTGCAGACCCTCGCCGGCGACCGAGCCCACGACCGCCTGCAATCGCTGGTGAACACACTGATCTACGCCGAGTCTCTCTACGCCGCGATGCGCGACCTGACCGCCGGCCTTGTCGCCTACCGCCGGTTCCGCGACACCGGCAACCGCGACTTCGCCGAGACCGCCCGAGGCCGCCTGCTCTCGGCCCAGTCCGAATGGAACCACCACGCCCAGCGCCACGCCATGCTCCCCGGCACAGCGACCCCGTTCCGTGAGTTCGGATTCTGGGAGCTGACTCAACGCGTGCTGGATGAGGTTGGCTAATACATCCCGCCTATCCAATAACCGGAATCACTGGGTTTTCAGTTTTTTGCCAAGGGCCAAAAACCCCCCGCGCACAAGCGGCGCGCCCTTGCCTTGCCCCTCTACCCCCACAGAGGGCCGGGGTGAGGGCAAAACGTCAGATCATGAATGGCGGACACGAAGAACAGTTGTTCCCACCCCTTCTCAATTCAATACCAACCCCTCGTTTCGCGCACACAAACCCGAGGGCAACCAACCGAACGCTTCCCCCGCCAACACCCCCGCGATTACAAACACCCCAGGCCGATCCATTTCATACACCCCGTGTGCGCGCTCTATAAAGCCATCGCTCTTGACTTACACAAGACACGCGTCAGAATACATCCTCGGTGGAATCAATAAGGGGGCCGCATTGAGTCATTATCGATACAGACGATTGCCCGCATGCCTGCTCCTGTCTTTATTCATTGGCTGCAGCGCGCCCGTGCAACAGCCCACACCACCCATAACCGGTTCGGCCGACACCACGACGCTCAACGATGCGGTACAGGCGAACGACCCCGCCCAGGTACGCCGCCTCATTCAGAACGGCGCGGATATCAACGCGGTTGTCCGCCGCGGGATGCCGCCCATCGTGCTTGCCGCTCGGCTTGGCCACACCGAGGCCTTGCAAGCCATCATTGATGCGGGCGCTGAGATCGATATCCAGGACCGCGGACGTACCGCTTTGTTTTGGGCAGCCGATCGCGGGCATGACAACGTCGTGGACCTGCTGCTGCCCCACCAACCGGACTTGGAACGAACAGGGACCCGCAACGGCGACACCGCGCTCCTCCGGGCGGTGAGCAGGGGGCACGCAACCATCGTGAGCACGCTCCTCGAAGCGGGGGCCAACCCGGACACCACGAACAAGAAGGGCCTGTCCGCGATCGCAAGCAGCGCGCGGGCAGAAACACCCGGCATGCTGCGCGCCCTCATCAAAGCAGGGGCGGATGTGAACCAGGGGCACGACGACGGCTGGCCCGCCCTCGCGATCGCCTGTGCACTCGGGGATGCCGAGCGTGTCCAGCTGCTGCTTGACGCCGGGGCCGACGTCAATCAACCCGCTATCTTCACAGCTGACCCGCGGACCCGGCACCCCCACGTCAACGCCCGCGTAAGTATGGAGGGCATGACACCCTTGTTCGCGGCGGTGTGGGGCGACGCTGCCGAGGTCATCCGGCTGCTCGCTGATTCGGGGGCCAAGCTCGACGCCAAAGACAAGCTTGGCAACACCGCCCTGATGTGGGCCGCGCAGTGGGGCCAGGCCGACGCGGTCCAGGCCCTGTGCCAGGCGGGGGCCGATACCGAGGCCCGGGGGTTCCTCTACGTCTACGCCCACCCGCAGGGCAGCTGGGAGCCGGGCTACACGCCGATCATGCTCGCCGCCCGTTACGGCAAAACAGGGGCACTCGAGCAACTGATCAAGGCCGGGGCCGATGTGCACGCGACCGTCCCCAGCAATGGCTACACCCCGCTGATGCTAACGGCGAATCCCGAAGCCATCGACGCCTTGCTGGACGCCGGCGCAGACATCGAAGCAGCCTCCAAACGTGATGGCACCGCACTGATGATCGCCGCACGCCGACAAAGCGCAGACTCCGCCAAGGCCCTGATTGAAAGAGGAGCCGACCTGGAAGCGAAAGACCCCCGAGGCCAGACCGCGCTGTACGTCGCCGCGCTGTCCGGCAACCTATCCACCATGGAAGCGCTGCTAGAAGCCCAGGCCGATATCAAGACGCAAAACCCCTCGGGCCGTACGGTGCTGATGGCCGCCGCGCGGAGCCCATCGTCCAACGCACCCAAGGTGATCGAGCGCCTGCTGAAAGAAGACCTCGAGATCAACGCACGCAGCGAATCGGGCATGACCGTCCTGATGCACGCCGCCGACAGCAGCGCCTACCACATCAAGGAAAGGGTGGAGGTTCTGCTCGAAGCCGGCGCCAAGGTGGGCCTGAAAGACAAGCAAGGCCGAACCGCGCTGATGCTCGCCTCCACCGGCATCCGCGGCGGCGGCGACCTCTACTGGCAGAAGGGCGATCACAACGCCGTCCACCTGCTACTCAAGAACGGCGCAGACATCGAAGCCCGCGACAACAAGGGCAACACCGCGCTATTGCACGCCGCCAGGAACCACGGGCACTTCGCCTTCACCGAACTGGTTAAAAACGGTGCGGACCTCAAGGCAAAAAATAACAAGGGCGAGGGCGTACTCGACCTCGCTCAGAGCAAGTTCATCAAAGAAACCGCTCTAAAGGCGGTGGACGCGAGAACCGCAGATTGAGATGGTGTGATTTGGTGTGGGATAATCGAGATTGCAACGCCAAGACGCCAATCGGATCGAGTGGCATTGGGTAGAAATACTCGTGAAAGATTGTAAGATAAATGTGCTTAGTCGATAGAAAGGTACTGCAGTGGTACGACTGATCAACCAACACGACATGGATGCGGCCCAATCGCTCAGTGAAGCCGAGCTGATCCGCCTGCGCGCGAGGATTTCCGAGCTGGTCAACGAGGCCTTGCAGGCGCATGAAAAAGGCAATGGCCAACCCGAGAAAGCACCGAGTGATCGATCGCTGATGGACCTCTACGGCATACTACGCTCGGACGTCCCTAAAGCGACGGATGCCGAAGTTTCCGCCTCGATCGCCAAGCATATCGCCCAAGAAAACCCGAGGCCCGGTGGGTGAAACAGGTCCTCCTCGACACGAACGTCATCCTCCGATTCCTCCGGCGGGACGATCCAACGCAATCATCCCAGGCGGCGGCTCTTTTCGATGAGGCATCGAACGGTGGATGCAAGCTGCGGTTCGGTTGGCACGTGTTAGCCGAGTGTATCTGGGCTCTTCGACATCATTACGATGCCCCGCGTCAGGAGATCGCAGCAAGCCTAGCCACGATGATCGCGTCGGAATCAGTTGTGTGCGAGGGCAAGGCGGTCTTGCTGGATGCGCTAGAACGTTACGTCTCTACAAAGCTGGATATCGTTGACTGTATGCTTGCAGCAGAGTCCGAATCGGGTGGCGGTGTACTCGCAACATTCGATCAGGAAATCGGTAAGAAGTTCACTGAAATGACCGAATGGGAATGGAAAGTTTGATTGTGTTTAGCAAGTAGGGTGGGTAGAGCGTAGCGAAACCCACCGCGAATGATCTTTGTTGCGTTTTGATGGTGGGTATCGCTTCGCTCCACCCACCCTACGGCAATGACCTGCATTCATCAGTGAGTAGGCCGGGCTTAAGCCCGGCAGCTATGAACGCGCATACAACCTTGCGGGGCTGACGCCCGGCCTACTGGCCCCCTCCGTGACCTTTGCGCCTCGCGCCTCCAAAACTAGAACCATTACTTCGCCCCGAACCAGTCTTCGCCGATACCTGCTTCGACATCCAGCGGCACCTTCAGTTCCATCGCGGATTGCATCTCACTAACCAACACCTCCGCCATCGCATCTGCCTGGTCGGCCGGGGCCTCGATCACCAGTTCGTCGTGGATCTGCAGCAGTAGCTTGCAGGGCAGTTTCTCGCGCTCGATGCGCTGCTGCAGGTTCACCATCGCGACCTTGATCAGGTCGGCGGCGCTGCCCTGTACGACCGAGTTGATCGCCAGGCGCTCGGCCAAGGCGCGGCGTTGGGGGTTGCGTTCGTGGATGCCGTCGATCACGCGGCGTCGGCCGAGGATGGTCTCGACGTAGCCGTCGGCCTGGGCCTTCTCGATGCAGGTATTCAGGAACGTGTCGATGCCGGGGAAGCGGGCCTTGTAGTCGTCGATGAGCGCCGCGGCGGCCTTGTTGTCCAGGCCGTCGATCCGCCGGGCGAGGCCGAACGCGGTGATGCCGTAGATGATGCCGAAGTTGATGACCTTGGCCCGGCCGCGCTGTTCGCTGTCTACATCATCAGGTTCAACTCCAAAGACCTGCGCCGCCACCGCGCGGTGGATGTCCTGGCCCTCGTTGAAGGCGTTGATCAGCGCTTCGTCTTCGCTGAGATGAGCAAGCACGCGCAGCTCGATCTGCGAGTAGTCGGCGGCGATCAACCTGCTTCCGGGCTCGGCGACGAAGGCCTTGCGGATGTTCCGGCCGACCTCCGTGCGGATCGGGATGTTCTGCAGGTTCGGGTCGCTGGACGACAGCCGGCCCGTCGCCGCGCCGGTCTGGTTGAACCTTGCGTGGACCCGGCCGTCCTCCGCGATGGCTTCTTTGAGCGCGACCAGGTACGTCCCGACCAGCTTGGTCAGCATGCGGTACTCGATCATGAGCCCCGGGATCGGGTGCGCATCTTCGGGGACGCTTTCCAGTTCTTCCGGGGGCATGGCGTCGAGTTTTTCCAGCACCTCGCTGTTGGTGCTGTAGCCGGTCTTGGTCTTCTTGATCGCCTTGAAGCCGAGCTGGTTGAAGAGGACATCTCCGAGCTGCTTGGGGCTGTCGGGATTGAAGTCGGCCTTGGCGCGTTCAAGGATGCCGCTGCGCAGCTCATCAATCCGGGTCTGCAAGTCGTCCCGTTGCTTGTCGAGCGTGTCGGGGTTCACTGTGATGCCGTGCTGCTCCATCGTCGCCAGGACAGCCACAAGCGGCATCTCGACTTTTGCATAGAGCCCGGTCATGCCTTGATCATCGAGCCTCGCTTTCAGCTTGTTGCACAGCCGAAGCGTGATGTCCGCGTCCTCGGCGGCGTACTGCGTGATCCGGTCCAGCGGCACCTGGTCCATCGTCTTCTGCGGCGGGTCGGTTTGACGCCGCGGCTTCGGCCCGATCAACTCGCTGATCGGGATGCATCCGTGCCCGAGCTCGGACAAGGCGAGGTCGTCCATCCCGATCCCGGGCGCGTTGGCGAGGAAGGCCCCGATCATCGAGTCGAACACAACGCCGAGCATCACGACCCCGGCGTTCCGCAAGACCAGGTCGTCGTACTTGATGTTGTGCCCACACTTGGGGATCGATTCGTCTTCCAGGATCGGCCGCAAACCATCCAGCACCTGCTGCGTGTCCATATGGCTCTCGGCTTCAGGTGATTTCGTTGGGATATAAACCCCCGAGCCCTCCTTCCATGCGAAGCAGATACCGCAAATCTCTGCGTGATGCCCCAAGCCGATCGTCTCGGTATCGACCGCGATGAGGGGTTGGCCCTTGAGTGATGCAACCAGTTGCTTCAGCTGCTCAGCGGTCTTGATCGTGCGGTAGTTCTCGTTCGTCTTGCGCGTTGGCGCGTTTGTACCAGACGCTTCGCCTTGCTCAGCGTCGGCGTGGTTGGCAAAGAGTCCAAACCCGGCTTCTTCTTTTTCTTCTTTTGCCCTACCTTTGCGGCTTGGCGCATCTGCGTGAGATTCTTTCGGTGCGTCTTCTCCCAGCAGCTTGGCCAAGTCGCTCTGCATCCGGTTGAACCCAAGTTCCCGGAAGAGCTCCTGCAGCTTGTTGCTATCGATCTTGGCGGTGCCCTCGGTCGCGGCGTCTATGAGGTTGAAGCCTATCTCGACGTCGGTCGCCATCGTGACTAGCCTACGGGACAGGTCGATGCCGCCGGAGTCGATCGCGTTCTGGATGTTCTCCTTCTGCTTGCCCTTGAGCTGATTGATGTTTTTGACAAGCTCATCGACGGAGCCGAACTGGTTGATGAGCTTGGAGGCGGTTTTCGGACCGATGCCCTTGACGCCGGGCACGTTGTCGGTGCTGTCGCCGATGAGGGTCTGGTAGTCGATGGCCTGCTCGGGCGTGATGCCCTTCTTCTCGAGCAGCGCCGCCGAATCGATGAGCGTGTCGGTGTGCGCGTCGAACATGACAGCCCGGTCGCTGATGACCTGCTCGAGGTCTTTGTCCTTGCTGACCATGCGCAGGATCAATCCTGGCGCGATGTCATCGAAGTCGCCGCGCTGGGTCTGCACGGCGAGCGTCGCCATGATGTCGTCGGCTTCAAAACCCTTGGCCTCGAGGATCACGACGCCGAACGCCTCGGCGATCTCGATCATCCGCGGGACCTGGCTCTTGAAGTCATCGGGTGCGGGGTCGCGGTTGGCTTTGTACTCGGGGTAGAACGCGTCGCGGAAGGTGTCGCCCTCGGACTCCATCGCCATCGCGAGGTAGGCGGGCCGGTAGTCCCGGTAGATCTTCAGGAGCATGTCGGTGAAGGCGAAGGTGGCGTTGGTCGGCTCGCCTGTGACGGGGGAGGTCATCCCGCCGCGGATGGCGAAGTACGAGCGGAACATCTGCGCGAAGCCGTCGATGAGGTAGAACGTGTTGGGCGGGGCGTTAGCTGGCATGGTGTCTATTGTGATTCAAACTGAACGGCTCATGATCCGTTGAAGAATGACCAATGTCCGAGCCAAAATGACCAATGGCCGAGCCAGAGTGCTTTTGTATTGGACACTTAGGCTTGGACATTGGTCATTTAAAGCCTTGTTGAAGCCTTACCAATCCAAAGGCCTGAGCCACGTTTGACGCAAAGTGTCGAGGTCGATGTCGAGCAGCTCGCCTTCGTCAGGTTTGCGGACGCGGAGTTGTTGATGGTTCGCGAAGGTGCCGACCTGGCCGAACGGCACGCCGGCCTGCATCAAGTACTCAATGACTTGTGCGCTGTCGTCGGGATGGGCTTCTAGCAGGTATCGGCTGGGGGACTCGGCGAAGCAGAGTTCGTCGGGGTTGTAGGCGTCGGCGGGGACGCCGCTCAGGTCGATGTCCAGGCCGACGCGGCCGGCGAAGGCCATCTCCGCGGCGGCGACGAGCAGCCCGCCATCAGAGCAGTCGTGCGCGGATTGCACGAGGCGGCGGTCGATGAGCTTGGCGACGGCCTTGGCGTTGGCGGGGCCGGCGTGCAGGTCGACCTTGGGGATCGCGCCGCTGCCCAAACCGACGAGCTCGGCCCAGTGCGAGCCGCCCATGTCCGGCGTGGTGAGGCCGACGATGAAGAGGGCGTTGCCCGGGGCCTTCGCGTCCATCGTCCGGGCCTTGGTCGCGTCGTTGACGATGCCCAGCGCGCTGATCAGCATCGTCTGCGGGATCGTGATCAGGCCGCCGTCCTCGGCGGTGAACTGGTTGCTCAGCGAGTCCTTGCCGGAAACGATGGGGGTCTGGAATGCGAGCGCGCCGTCGTAGCAGGCCTCGGCCGCGCGGACGAGGGTGCCCAGCTGCCAGGGGTCGTCGCACTTGGCCCAGCAGAAGTTGTCGAGGATCGCGATATGATCGGGGTCGGCACCGACACACACCGCGTTGCGCACGGCCTCGTCGATCGCGTGCAGGACCATCTGGTAGGAGTCGCCGTCGGTTGCGGTGCCGGTGTGGTTGGCCTTCTCGCTGATGTGTGGGGCCAGGCCGTTGGACAGGGCGATGGCCTTATTGGAGTCGAGCTTGGGCCGGAGGACCGCGGCGTCGGACGGGCCATCGAGTTCGGCACCAACGAAAGGCTTGACGACGGAAGAGCCCTGGACCTCGTGGTCGTACTGGCGGACGACCCAGTGCTTGGACGCGATGTTGGGGTGGGCCAGCAGGGCGAGGAGCTTGTCTTCAAGCGGCGCATCGGTTGCTAGCTTAGGCTCGGGCTTGCTGACTTCGTAACGCGGGTTGGTCGGGGACCAAGTCGCCTCGCGTGTCGGCATCGGGATGCCGTCGTGCATGAAGGGCATGGCGAGCTTGCCGACTTCCTGCCCGTGGTAGGTGAGCTTGAGGGTGGGCGTGCCTTCCTCTTCGTAGCCAAAGTGTCCGAGGTCGCAGAAGGGGACGTCCTCCGCTTCGGCCAAACGCTTGAGCGTCTTCACATGCTCCGGGGGCACGGCCAGGGGCATGCGCTCCTGGGCCTCGCTGATCCAGATCTCGGTGTAGCTCAGCCCGCGGTACTTCAGCGGCGCGGTCTCGAGCGTGACGTACGCGCCGACCTTCTCGCCCATCTCACCGACCGCCGAGCTGAACCCGCCTGCGCCGCAGTCGCTGATCGCGCTGAAGAGGCACTTGGTCTCGCCGGTCTCGGGGTCGGTGTAATCCCGGGCCTGGAGGATGACGTCGAGTGTCTTCTTCTCGGTGATGGCGTTGCCGATCTGCACCGCATGGTTGAACTCGTCGGCGTGGGTGTCGGTCAGCTCGTCCGAGCTAAACGTCGCGCCGTGGATACCGTCGCGCCCGGTCGCGCCGCCGAGGATGATGATCCGGTCGCCTGGCTGCGGCTCGCCGAAGCACTTGTCCAGCGGGATCAGCCCGACGCAGCCGGCGAAGACGAGCGGGTTGGCGAGGTAGTCGTCGTGGAAGTAGACGGCCCCGTCGACGGTGGGGATCCCCATGCGGTTGCCGTAGTCGCGCACGCCGTCGACGACGCGGTAGAGCACACGCTTGGGGTGCAGCACGCCGGCGGGGAGTTCGCTCGTGTCGGGTGGGGCGACACAGAACGTATCCGTATTCGCGATCGGCTTGGCTGACAGCCCGGTACCCATGATGTCGCGGATGCAGCCGCCGATACCGGTCGCGGCCCCGCCGTAGGGCTCGATGGCGGAGGGGTGGTTGTGGGTCTCGACCTTGATGGCGACGCCGTGGGTCTGGTCGAACTTGACGATGCCGGCGTTGTCGTCGAAGACGGAGACGAGCCACTCGCCGATGCGCGGGTCTTCTTTGAGCTTGAATGTCGCGGCGGCGACGGTGGACTTGAGGAGGTTTCCGATCGTGACGCTGCCGTCGTCGTTGGTGACGTGGTTGGGTTTGCCTTTGAAAAAGGGGTCGGGAGTCGTTTTGGGGTTCGTATCCCCACCCGCGTTTTGCGTGGGTGGGGCTTGAGGGGTGTAGTTGATCGTTGCCTTCAGCGTCTTGTGCACGCAGTGCTCGGACCAGGTCTGTGCAAGCGTCTCGAGTTCCACATCCGTCGGCTCGCGACCGGCGTACTGGTAGTAGGCCTGGATGCATTTCATCTCCTCGAGCGAGAGGAACAGGTGCCCCTCGCGAGAGAGCACCATGAGCTGCTCGTCGTCGAGCTCGCGGATGTCGGTGTGGCTGAGCTTGAAGTCGTAGGCGCTGCCATGAGGGAACGCCCCCGGGTGGTGGGCGCTGAGGAACACGTCCTGGATGACCGGGTTGCCCAGCGCGGTCTCGGCGAAGCGCGTCAGCTTGGCATCATCCGACTCACCGACTATATCGTAGCGCTCGCCGGTCGCGACGTAGACCTGTGCCGGGTCGATCTCGGGGAACATCTCGCCGATCGCATCGCGGGTGGACTCGGCAACGGGGTCCATGACGCCGGGCTTGTAGTGGACTTCAACAAGACGCGCTCCGTCTGCGAGCCCGCTCGTGCCCAGCGCAGCGGTCTGGATCACCGGGTCGGCGAGGAGCTCGCTTGCGATGGCGTTTGCCTGATCATCCGACAGCGGGGCCTCGATGAGGAACACCTTGGCGGAGGTGATCAACATCGCGCTGGGCAGCTTTTCTTTGGCTTCCGCGACCGCGCGTTCCGCGATCGGGTCGGCTTCACCCGGCTTGGCAGCGACTTCGAACCGCCAGACGCGGGCGGCGGACGGGGTGATCGGATCGGTCGGCGTGGCGGTCATCGGTGCATCCATGCGGCGGGAAAGCACCCATCATAGCGGGTCAAACGATGCCGATTCGTTGTCAACAACCGCTCGGCATGACATCCGGGTGGCCGGGGATGAGGCTCGGCGAACCCCCGGAACGAACCACTTGAAATGGGCGATCGAGGGCTTCGTTCCGGGGGGTCGCAGGCTCCACCCCGGCCACCCGACGGATCAGTCGGCGCGGCGGTCATGGGTGCCCTCCATGGCGGATGCGAAAGGCCCATGGTAACGGGTTCAACAAACCCCTCACGCGCCATCAGTCTGATTTGTTATCGTCAGATGCGTATGGGCCATTGCCTTTGAGATCTGTTTTCAAAGGATCTATCAACGCATCGTCCAGCCTCCCCACCGCGCCGTCCGGTACCGCGAACCAGTTCGGGTCCGTCCCGTTGCTCGGCTGGGGCAAGAGCGTCAGCAGCGTCGGGTGCAGCCCCGGGTCCACCCCCAGCGGCAGGGCGGGGTCGGCGAACCGGTACGCGCTGCGGTACACCGGCAGGTAGACAAAGCCGTTGTCATGGCTGGTTGGCCGCGGGTAGATCAGCACGAGTGTCGCATCGAGCTTGCCCTCGGTCACCCGGTCGTAGCCGATCGCGACAGGCGGCAGCTCATAGCCAACGACGGGCTTTCCTTTGCTATCGATCATCTTCTGCGCGACCGCGGTGTCGGCACGCTCAAACGCGGTGCGCATCCATCGGTCGTGCGATTCGGTGTCGCCGCTGTTGAGGTACCACGCAGCAAGCAGGTAGGGCGGGTAGAACCCGTTCGCGTCGTCGTCGGAGAGGATCAACAAGGCGCTGTACGTGTCCGTGCTGTCGAAGAAGTCGGGCGACTGCGCCATCGCCGCGCAGCGTTGCAGCACCGCCTCGACATCCGGGTCGATGATCAGGTCGGTCCGCTTGTACTGCTTGCCCGTCTCGGCGGCGACGAACTTGCTGTATTTAAGCGGCCTGGAGATCACCGGCTGCATGAACCAGCTGCCGCGCTGGTCATAATCCAACACGGCACGCTGAGGCGTACCCTGCGTTGCTTTCCATGAAAAGTACGTGATCGTCGGCACCAGCAGGAACAGCGACATCGTCAACGCGACAAGCCAACGCCCGGACAGGGTCGCGTGCTGGTGTTCGGTCTGCGGTGGTGGGTTTGCGTCCTGTTGCACTTGTCAAAGCATAGCCCGGCCGCACGCGGTTAGTTCTGTTTTCCCTCGATCGCGCACAGCAGCACCGCCGCAGCTAAACCCAGCCGGGCATCGAATTGGTTGGCCGTGTCCTGTGTAAAGTCGATCGCGATCCGCTGGACGAACGGGTTGAAGTTCTGTTTGTAAGTCGCGACGGCACGCCCGCCTACCTCCGCATGGAACTTCTGAGGCATCAGGTAGGAGGGCACTTCGATGACACGTCGTATCAGTGCTTTCAGCCCCGAGTCCTCTTTGATCAAGCCGATCTCCTTGCCCTCCGCGTCAAGGATGAGCCACTCGTCACGGATCATCGACTTAAGCCCCTTGCGCCGCAGGGCCCCGACGGTCTGCTGGTCGACAGCGTCGTAGACGTCGTAAGTGCCGGAGATGTCGAAGACGCTCTTGGTCCGGATCGCCAGCAGTTCTTGGGTCATCTGCTCGTCGGCGTAGATGCGTATGTCTTCCTTGATCTTAAAGGCCTTGAGTTTCGCGAAGAGCGTGAGATTTCCCGCTTCATCGTAGATATGGAACTTCGCGCCCGCGATCGTGAAAACCTTGCGACGGAGGTTGTAAGTGTTGTGTGCGTAGCGCTCTGCGATGTCCTGCATGCGGTGGTGTCCCCGTTGGTGAGTGTGCTGTCTCCCGGTTAGCCCCGCGTCTGCCCGCTGCCGTACGCGACCCATTTGGTTGTCGTCAGGTCGTCGGCACCCATCGGCCCGCGGGCGTGGAGCTTGTCCGTGCTGATCCCGATCTCCGCGCCAAGGCCGTACTGCCCGCCGTCGGAGAAACGCGTCGAGCAGTTGACGAACGCGTTTGCCGTATCGATGGTCTTGACGAAGCGGTCGGCGGCCGAGACGTCGTTGGTGACGATCGCGTCCGTGTGCTTGCTGCCGTAGTGGTTAATGTGCTGCGCGGCCTGTTCGAGTGAATCCACCACGCGGACCGCGACGATCTTATCCAGGAACTCGTTCGCCCAGTCCTCGTCGGTCGCGGTAGCGGCTTGGGCAAACTCGGCCTGCACGCGCGAGTCGCCGCGGACCTCGACGCCTTGTTCGGCGAGAGCCTCGCAGGCCTTCGCGAGGATACCGTTCGCTGCCGTGTCCGCGTGGAAGAGCAGCGTCTCCGCCGCGTTGCATACGCCGGTGCGCTGGGTCTTCGCGTTGACGCAGAGGTCGATGGCCATCTGCTCTTCGGCACTGGCGTCGATGTAGACGTGGCAGTTGCCTGTGTAGTGCTTAATCACGGGGATGTGCGCCTGCTCGACGACGGCACGGATCAACGACTCGCCACCGCGCGGGATACACAGGTCGACCCTGCCCTCCATCTTCAGCAGCGCTCCCACGGCCGCGCGGTCGGTGGTCTGGACGAGCTGCACCGCGGCGGGGTCGATCCCAGCGGACTCGATCCCTTGCTGCACACACTCCGCGATGGCCTGGTTCGAGTGCAGGGCTTCTTTGCCGCCACGGAGGACGGTGGCGTTACCAGACTTGAGGCATAAGGCTGCCGCGTCGCTGGTTACGTTCGGGCGCGACTCGAAGATGATCAGCACGACGCCGATCGGCACGCGCAGCTTCTGCAGCCGGATACCGTTGTCCAGCACGCGCCCCTCGATCACCTTGCCGACAGGGTCGGGTTGGTCGGCGATCTGTTCGACGCTGGCCGCCATCGACTCGATGCGCAAGTCGGTCAGTTCCAGCCGGTCGAGCATGGCGGGCGACAGCCCGTTGGCTTGACCCGCTTCGAGGTCCTTGGCATTGGCTTCCTGGAGATCGCTTTTGCTCGCGCGGATCGCCTTGGCCATGGCACGCAGGCCGCCGTTGCGCTGCCGGCCCGACGACATCGCCAGCGAGCGGGACGCGGCCAAGGCACGGTCGGCAAGGGCGTCGCAGTACGCGGCAAGGTCGGTAATGGGTTCCGCGGTCGTAGCAGTCATACTTGTATTTTACATCGCCAAACCGCGCCGGGCATCCTTAGCCGGCGGCCTTGTGCCACCGCTCAAGAACGCTCGATCGGCCCGACACGCGGTCCATCTACCGGTCGGTGTAGATGGTCACGGAGCCGCGGGCGTCTCGCGCGAGGTGACCTTGATGTTGATCCGGACCACCTCGGAAGCCAGCACCACACCGTCCGGCGCGTTGATCGTGACGGCCTTGCTGATGACGCCGCCGCTGGCCACCGCCGCGTCGGCCTCCTCGTTGTCAAACCGAACGGTGGCCCAGACATCTTTGGTCGCCGGGTCGTCCTTGATCTGCACGATCTGGTCGCGCGGGCCTTCGAGTTCGAAGGCGGTGACGAATCGGTCGGACTCCTCAAGCTCAATGATGTACCGCTCGTTGATCGAGGGGGGGTAGCTCAGGAGGATAGGCCGGCGATCGATCTTGACGGTGTCGCGGTCGTCCGCCACGGTGACCAGCAGGTCTACAGTTGAAATCGAACGCTGCAGCCCGTCGAGCTCGTCGGGCAGCTCTAACGAGACGGTCATCTGGTGCGGTGTACCTTTGTCCAGTGTGGCGACGTCCTGCTCGTTGATCCATGCCGTCGCGAAAGCATTGCTGAGTTGGGTCGCCTGGCTCGCGGGCACCTTGCGAAAGGTGATGCGGGGCGGCTGCTCGGGTTCGGTAAAGGTCGCGGCGGCGAGCTTGATCGAGCCGGTGCGCTGCCTGATCTTCACGTCAAGAGTGACATCGAGGACCCTCTCAAAGGTCACAGCTTCGCGTTCCGGGCTCACACTCGTGACGTTGATACCGAGCTGTTTGAGCCGATCGGCCTGCTCAATCTCGCTGCGCAGATCGATCGGGATCTCTTGCATGTCTTCGGTCAGGTTGATGGGCAACTCGACCTTGATGACCTCGTCTCGTACATCATCGAACTGCTGGAACTGGCCGTTCGAGCCATCGAAATCAACGAGCACCGTGATCGGCTCGCTTGGGGTAATCAGGCCTTCTACGCCTTCGGGCAAGACGAACTCTATACGCACCGCCTGCTGGGTGTATGACTGGACGTTTGCATCTTCGGCGTACAGCCAGACCAGCAACGTGACAACGGTCACGATCAGGAAGGTTCCAAGCTGGCTGGCTATGTTTTTCATGCGTTGCTGTGTGAAAAAGCTCAGGGCTTGGGTTTGTCCGGTGATTCGGTCTCGGCGCTTGGCAGTGACGCGTCGATCTCTTCGACGGGCCTGTCATCCAGCTCGACTTTGGTCATTCCTTCGCTCAGCGCGCTACGCAGGTCCGACACGCTGAGCCCGCGTTTGAGCTGGCCGCGCTCCGCGATGCTGATCATCCCGGTCTCCTCGCTGACCACGATGATCAGCGCGTCCACCTCGTTGCTCAGGCCGACCGCTGCGCGGTGCCGGCTTCCGAGTTCTTGGGCCAGGTCGGCCCCCTCGGCGAGCGGGAACTGCACGCCCGCCGCCACGACCCTGTCCCCGCGGATCACCACGCCCATGTCGTGCAACGCAGAACCAGGCCAGAACAAGGTGTTGAGCAGCTGCCTGCTGACGTCCGCGTCCAGCCGTGTACCCGCCTCGACGATTCCTTTCAGGCCGACCTGCCGCTCGATCGCGATCAGCCCGCCGATCTTGTTGCGGGCCAGGTAGTCCACCGAAGCAACAAGCTCCTCCACGACGCGAGCCCGGCGGAGGCCGATCTTGCTGAACCAGCCGCCCTCGCCGATACGGACCAGCGCCCGCCTAAGCTCCGGCTGGAAAACGATCACCAAAACGAAGGAGATAAACGCGAGCAGGTTGCTGTAGAGGAAGTTGAGCCGTTCGAGCGTCTCGCTGCCGCCCGGGAAGATCCTGAGCGTCAGGGTGCCGATGATCATGATAAGCGCGACCCCCCAAACTACGCGTGCGCCGCGGGTGCCCTTGAGGAACCGGACGATCAGGTAGACCACGAACCAGATCACCAGCAGCTCAAACAGCACCGCGAAAGGCTCGCTGCTGAAGTAGCCTTGGATACGTTGCCAGACTGCGTCGATCCCGTTTTGCAATGCGGACTCGTGTACCGGGTGGGCGGGGCGTGTTAATGGATTTTATCGTCGGATTCGCGCGTATTGCGCTCACTGCAATGCGTGATTCGGATTTTGTATAACCCGGCCGATAAGATCGCGGTTGGCGTCTTGATTCGGTGCCCGCCTGTTTGCTTTAGGCGACCACGCTATACCCCAAGCCCCATATACGGACCACGCAGACATCAGTAAAAAACCAGACACCCGCAAAGGTGCCTGGCTCGTGTGATCCGATCGTGTTGTCTCAAGACCCGATCAACGAGCGGCCTGTGCGTTGTCAGCAAGCAGCATCTTCTCGGCCTGCTGCGCGGCAGCCGTGCCGCTGAAGCTCTTGGCGATCGCTTCGAGCTTCTGCTGGTAAAGCTGCTGCTCGTTGTTGGATGGGTTGTTGATCTCGGCGTACCAAGTCTTCGCCTTGGCCAAGGCTTGGGTCGCCTCGTACTCAACCTTCGCGAGCTTCATCCCTTCGATACGGGCGTTCTCAGCGAGCATCTTGCGGGCTGCGACAGCCGACTCGCGGGCGTGAGACAGGCGGGAGATCTCGATCAGTGTCGTGTAGGCCTCTTCGTACTGCTCTTGAGCAATGAGCTTCTCAGCGGCTTCGACAGTAGGCGTGAGTCGCCCGGCGAAAGACTTCATCGAGGCGGCGGTCTGGGAGCTGTAATTAGTCCGGCGTGCCAGACGCTGCATATCGTTCAGCGGCATGCGTGCATCGACGTACTGCTCGTTGCTGATAAACTTAGCAGCCTGCTCGCTCGCGAGACGCCAGGCAACACGGTCGTCTTCCTTATTGAGTTCCTGCTGAGCCTTCTTCGCGGAGGGCAGGCCCTTGAGATCAGCAAGCTCTTCAAACTTGGCCAGCGACTCCTCGTAGTAGCCTTCAAAATAGCGATCGAGGGCATCCTTGAACTCAGAGCTGGCACGCTTTTCGAGCTCGCTTGCGAGTTCGCGGAGCCCGTTGCGGACCTTCGAATTGCTGGCAGCGTTCAGATCGTCAACTTCCTCAGCGAGAGTTTCGATCCTGTCGTAGGCCGTCTGCAGGTCGGCGTTGCTCATGGTGGACGCCGCCGACTCGACCTTGCCAAGCGCCACCTCGAGGTTGTTTGGTCCGCCGTCGCACTTGCCGTTCTTGCACTGCGCGATCGCGGTGCCAGCGGTGAGGCTCATCGGTACGGCCAAGAGGCCGGCAATCAGGAGACGCTTGGTAAGGCTTGCTTTCATCATGATTTCCCTTTTTCGGAATGTCCTACACCGGGTTTAAAGTCTAGTAAACGATATCCGTCCCGCTCAGGGTTAAAGCGTACCCGATTTTGTACATCAAAACACGTTTTGAGGCGGTTTTTGCACCGATTGGTACCGGCTTTTTCGCCATAGTGACCAGGATTGAACGAAAGCTTGGCTAGACAGGCAATTATTTGATTCTCATTGTGCCAAGATATTGATTTTTATAATACTTATATGCTATCCAGATCGGCTTAGCCTTCGTAAACATGGATCTTGTCTGCAGCAGTCAAACCAAGGGTCACGGGCTTCCGCTTGCCGATCTGGAGCGTGACCGCGTCGGCCTCCTCGCTCACATCCACCACACGGACAGCCGTATCGGGCAAAAGCCCCAATGTCTCGGCGAGCTTCAGAAACCCCGGCGCGGTATCGAGCAGGCGACCGATCGTCACGCGTTGCCCCGCCTTGCAGCGCGACAGCGGCCGCATCGCAACGCGGCGCATCTTGCCGTTCGCCGGCGGGATCGGCGAGCCGTGCGGATCGGACGTGGGGTGGCCTAGCAGCTCGTCCAGGCGGTCCAGCACCTTCTCCGAGACCGCGTGCTCCAGCACCTCCGCCTCCGCGTGGACCTCGGACCAGTCCAGCCCGAGATGCTGGACGAGGAAGGTCTCGACGATCCGGTGCCGACGCAGCACCCCCAGCGCGATCTTCTCGCCCTTCGCAGTCAGCCTGACGCCCCGGCGGGGGGTGTACCGCATCAGCCCCTCGCCCGCGAAACGCTTGACCATCGTCGTCGCGGTGCCCGGCGTGACCCCGACCGCTTCGGCGACCCGGCCCATCGGAATCGGTACACCCTCCTCGCTGCGCTGCTGGAGTTGGAACAGCTCCTTGAGATAGTCCTGGGCGGTTATGGTTTGGGGCATAGGCTTGACTGCTCTGTTTTCAACACTAGCATATATCATGCAAAACTCTTTGAATATTCAAAATAAGGACGATGAGTATGAAAACTAAGAAACCCTATTCCAACCGGTTGGTTGCTGCGACCGCGGGTGTCTTCTGTGTTCTGGCATCGCTCGCCGGCTGCGGCAGCGGCGAGGCGACCTCCGGCCTGTTTGAGGAGGACGAACGCCTCAAGGTGCTGGCGCTGACCACCCAGATCGCCGACGCGGCACAGATCGTCGGCGGCGAAGGCGTGCAGGTCGTCGGCATGATGCGTGCCGGTGAAGACCCGCACACCTACGATCCCAACCCGCAAGACGCGATGGCGATGGACGAGGCCGATCTTGTGCTGGGCAACGGGTTGAACCTCGAGGCGATCATCGCGAAGCTTGTCGAGAGCAGGGCGGCCGACAAGACCGTCTACCTGGCTGAGTCGGGCGACATCACGCCGCTGATGGACGAGGGGGCCGAGAGCGCACCCGACCCGCACTGCTGGATGGACCCGGACAATTTTAAGGTCTACGTGGAGGGCATCCGCGACGCGATGATCGAAAAGGACCCGGCTAACGCCGAGGGCTACACCGCCCGCGCCGAGGCCTACCTCAAGGAGCTTGACGAGCTAGACGCCTGGGTGCGTGAACAGTTTGCGGAGATCCCCGAAGCACAGCGGGTTGTTATCACCGGCCACGACGCGTTCAATTACTACGGCGAGGCTTACGGTGTTGAAATGCATGGCCTGATCGGTCTGACTACGGAAGAACAGCCGACGGCCTCCGACATTATGAAGCTCGAAAAGAAGATCGTTGACAATGGCATTAAGGCTTTGTTCTACGAGACCTCGGTCAGCGCGACACTAAACAACCTGATCACGCAGATGGCCGAGCAGACCAAGATCGGTGTTGGCGGTGAGTTGTTCAGCGACTCGCTGGATGAGCCCGGCACGGAAGCGGGCACCTACCTGGGCATGATGCGATACAACACGACGACGATGGTCGAGGCGCTCAAGGGCGGCGGCTAAGGACCGCAGTATGTTGCAGACGAGTGAAACCAACGGGCAGAGGCCGGGCGCTTCGGGTGATGCGGCGATCCGTTCCGAAGGGTTGACCGTCGCGTACGATGCGCGGCCGGTGCTGCGGTCGGTCTCGTTCGCAGTCCGGCCCGGCGAGATGGTTGGCATCATCGGCCCCAATGGTGCGGGCAAGAGTACGCTGCTGAAATGCATGCTCGGGCTGGTTAAGTCCGACTACGGCAGGGTCGAATTATTCGGCCGTCCGGCGGCCCAGGCCAAGCGTTTCGTGGCTTACGTCCCGCAGATCGAGGCGGTGGATTGGGATTTTCCTGTTAGTGTGCGCGACGTCGTCTTGATGGGGCTCGCTCAGGAAGGTTTCCTGGGTTGGCTGGGGAAGCACGACAAGCAGCGCGCGGATTACGCCCTCGAGCAGGTCGGTATGACCCGCTTCGCAAAGCGTCACATCCGCCAGCTCTCCGGCGGGCAGCAGCGCCGCGTCTTTCTCGCCCGTGCGCTCTGCCAGGAGGCGGAGTTGCTGCTGCTCGACGAGCCTTTTGCCGGCGTCGATGCCGCGTCCGAGCAGGCGATCTACACGCTCATTGAAGACATCCGCAAGCTTGGCAAGACCGTCGTTGTTGTGAATCACGACCTCTCGATCCTCAAACGTTTCGACCGCGTGCTGATGCTCAACCAACGCGTGATTGCGTTCGGCAAGCCGGACGCGGTGGTGAATGAGCGCACCCTGAACTCGACGTACGGCGGCCGGCTGTCGCTTCTCGATATGGCCGACGAAACCCTGCGTCAACGCACCCAGCCCGGCGACGCACACCTGAACCGATGACAACCTGATGTTTCCCTCGCTCCCACAACCCGTGCTCGCGGAACTCACGTTCGAGCTCAATCAAGCGTTTTTGCCTTGGTCCGAGCGTTGGATTGTTCAAACGATCTGCACCATGCTGGTTGGTATGACCTGCGGGCTGCTTGGCGCGTTTGTCGTTCTGCGACGCATGGCACTCATCGGCGATGCGCTCTCGCACGCGGTGCTGCCCGGCGTCGTTATTGTCTTCATCCTCACCGGATCGACCGAGCCTATCCCGCTGCTCATCGGTGCGGTCGTTGCCGGCCTCGTCATGACCGGGCTCATCAGTTTCATCACCCACACCAGCCGGACCAAGGAAGACTCGTCGATCGGCATCGTTTTTACCGCGATGTTCGCCGTCGGCATCATCCTCTACAGCTCGATGCACAGCGCGACGCACTTCGACATCAAGTGCTTCCTCTTCGGCGACCCGCTTGCGATCGGCAAGGCCGACCTCTGGATGATGGCGGTGATCTGTCCCGCCGTGCTTGCGATTATTGGATTGATGTACCACCGGCTCAAGATGATCAGCTTCGATCCAACCCTCGCCGCCGCGATGGGGATCTCGGTTGTCTTCACGCACTACCTGCTGATGGGGCTTCTGTCGGTCACTATCGTTGCCGGGCTGAAGACGACCGGTGTCATCCTCGTCGTCGCACTAGTCATCACGCCCGCCTCCGCCGCGTACCAGGTCACCCACCGCTTCAGAACGATGCTGCTGCTCTCAGCGCTGTTCGGCGGGGTATCTGCCGGGCTAGGTATGTCCGTCGCTTTCGTATTCGACTCGCCAACGGGCCCGGCGATCGTGATCGTCGCGGCCTTGCTCTTCGTCGTCGCCGTCCTGTTCAGCCCGGGGCACGGCTGGGTCTTCGAGCGGATGCGCCGCCTGCGTCTGGCCCGCCACGTCGCGGAGGAAGACGTCCTCAAAGCCGTCTACCGCCTGGGCGACCAGCCCACCGATCGGCCCGAACAGATCGGCGCGGAGACCGGCCTGAAGATCGGCACCATCCGCAGCGCGATCGAACGACTCGTCAAAACAAGCATGCTCAGCAACGCCGCGGGCTCCGTGGCCCTCACCGACGCCGGCCGATCCCACGCGAAAGAACTCGTCCGCGCCCACCGCCTGTGGGAGACCTATTTGGTGGAAGAGGCGGGCGTCGACCCGCAGGTCGTGCACGACCAGGCCGAGCGGCTGGAACACGCCCACGAATTGGCTGAACAGCTAGACGAAAAACTCGGCAAGCCCGAGACCGACCCGCACGGCTCACAGATCCCACGCGAGTAGCCTGTCCGCTATTCAGAGACCGGCTCATCACCCGATGACGACGCGTCATCATCTGCAGTTTCGTCGCTTGGGCTATGGGATGTTCCCGTCACAGGCCGCGGCGATGTGATCGTGTTGTTGGGGGTCGGGATCGCCTGGCTCGGGATGGCCTGTGGGGAGGGGCCTTGGACGTAGAAGAAGAGCATCCCAAACAGCAGAAGCGTCAGGAAACCGCAGACGAATGTGAGTAGCATGCCCGCCGCGCGCGGCCCACTGCTGGCCCGCGGGCTGATCCCGACCTCGCGCAGGTCCGCGCCGCACTCGGGGCAGAAGACGGTTTCCAGCCCGCGCACCGCGTAGTCGCAGGCGCCGCAGGACATCTCGTTGTGCTTGCTACGAGCCCCGCCGGTCGTCCAGAGCAGGATGCCCGAGACCAAGCCGATGACCAGGAGCAAGATGAACAGCAGGCCAATGATCGAGATCATCCCCGTATCATAATGTGATCGACCGTCGTCCCCCACACATGCCTGCAACCATGCCCGAGCACGTCGCCAGCATCATCAACGTCACCAAGGTCTACCAGAAAGACAAGGCCGCTCCGCCGGTGCACGCCCTGCGTGGGGTTGATCTGCATGTCCCGCGTGGCCAATACCTTGCGATTATGGGGCCGTCCGGCTCGGGCAAGTCCACGCTGATGAACATCATCGGGGCGCTCGACCGCCCGACCGAGGGCCAGTACCTGCTCGACGGCGACGATGTCGCCCAGATGAACGATGAGGACCTGAGCAAGGTCCGCGGCAAACGGCTGGGCTTTGTGTTCCAGGCGTTCAACCTGATCCCGCAGCTGACGGTGCTGGACAACGTCGTCGTGCCGCTTTTCTACCAGGGCATCCCCGCCAGCGAGCGCCGCGATCGGGCCGAGGCGGTGCTGAAGAAAGTCGAGCTGGGCGATCGCTTAACGCACCGGCCGAGCCAGCTGTCGGGTGGTCAGATGCAGCGCGTCGCGATCGCCAGGGCGTTAGTGAACGAGCCAAGCCTGCTTCTCGCCGATGAACCGACAGGCAACCTCGACACGAAGACCGGCGACGCGATTCTCGCATTATTCGATGAGCTCCACGAGCAGGGCCTAACCATCGCCATGGTCACGCACGACCCAACGATGGAAGACCGTGTCCAGCGCGTGGTCAAGCTGCTGGATGGGCTGATCAACGAAGACATCGCGGGCGGGAAGGCGGCGGTTACTACGGTTTGATTTTGAACCGCCAAGGCGCAAAGTCTGCCAAGGAAGGCAAAATCTATTCAAGCCTTGGTCAAGTCTTAACCAAACGTGCGCGGTGGATTGATGGACTGTGGGTGGTGTCCCATGACCGCGTCGTTGCAGCATGTGCACACGAACCCGGATTCCTGTCCATCGTGAGTCCCGAAATGGCTGTGATCCTTTACGAAGTCTGGCAGGTCAAAACGTTTTCGCAGTGAGGCCAGGTCCAGCACGCAGCGGAAATAGACCCACATCCGGCAGTTTTCAGACCAAGCCTGGCCGCTGTATGTCTCGGCGATACCTTCTTCAACGATCGAGTCTTCTAATGGGGCGAGGTATTCGCAAGTCTTAGCCATACGGATGCCTTCCTTGTCGGCCTTGACGCCTTAGCGGTTCAAAAATAAACCTTCTAAATCCCATCCTCCTCTTCGTACGCCTTAAACTCCCCGCGCTCGGACGCCTCGGCGACGTACTTCTCGAACTCCTTGTGCTGGTAGCTGATGAAGATGAACGCGTGCTGGAGCGTGAGCCACTCGATGTCGGTGGGGTCTTCGCCCAGGTCTTTGCGCATGCGGTTGAGTTCGGCCAGGAGGGGTTCGGGTTTCATGGCGGCATCATAGGAAAGAAAAACCCCCGCGTGGGCGGGGGCATCGGGAAGTATTACGCTGTGATTCTGATCAGACTTCGGCTTCCATCGGAGGCTCGACGACCCCTCGGCCAAACGCCTCGTAGCCCTGCCAGATCTGCTGGGCCATGGGGTCGGGGAAGCAGTGGAACTCACCGGCCTTGAGCGCAGCGATCAACGCGTCGGCCACAACCTCTGGCCCCGGTGCGCTATCGCCGAAGCCGGCATCGTGAGCCATGTCGGTCGCGATCGGGCCGGGGTGGACGCTGACCACGTCGATCCCGTCTTCAGCCAACAGATCGTGAAGGCCCTGGGTGACCGAGTAGCTGGCGGCCTTGGACGCACAGTAGGTGGTGAAGTCTGCAAAGTTGCGGAGCGAAGCGACCGAGTTCAGTGTCGCCAGTGCGCCGCCTCCGTTTGCCTTGAGCACGGGTGCGAACGCCCGGGCGATGCGTAGCAGGCCCTTTACGTTGACATCGATCTCCCAATCGAGGTTTTCGAAGACTTTGTCGGAAGCGTAGTTGCCCTGGCCGAGCACGCCGCCGTTGTTGACGACGATATCGACATCTGCCGCGGTCTGTGCTGCGGCGTTGACCGAGGCCTCGTCGGTGAGGTCCAGCGGCAGGGCGACGACCTTGTCGCCGTGCTTGTCGATGAGCGGCTGGATGGTCTCGGGCTTGCGTGCGGTGGCGTAGAGTTTGCTGACGCCTGCCGCGAGGAAGGCTTCGGCAAACGCCAGGCCGATGCCGCGGTTCGCGCCGGTGATCAGGACGGTCTTGCCTTGGGGGTCGATGGCCATGGTTGGCTCCTGTGGTGGGGAAAAAGGAAAAGGTTCGTACAGCGTACGGACAATACAGGCCTTCGGAGGATTATTCCACCGTCTTACAAAAATTGATGGTTAGCCGCCGCTCAAAGCAGCTTGTGCGGGTCGCTGCTGACCCAGATGGTCGCGCACTGGTCGCAGGGGAACTGCGCGGCGTTGTGCCAGGTCTCTTCCGAGCGTTTGAGGGTCTCGCCGCAAGTTGGGCACGCGCATTGGCGGTGGTACCACCCGATCCAGACCAGCAGGACGATTAGTGAGGGGACGGTGATCGCAATGATCGCGACGAGCATCGACGTCGGCGTCACCCCCGGGGCGAAATTGAGATACAAAGAGGGCCCGAACAAGCAAATCGCCACGTAACCAAACACCGCGATCAGGGGTTTGCGGTTGAAGGTGGGGTGCAAGCGACGCTTCATCTCGCAGCGCCGCCTCTCCGCCCGTTACCGATCCGTGAAACATAGACCGTGTCGCATTTGATACAGAGGAACCGGATACCCTCGGCGTCCTGGTCACGCCGGAGCGTTTGGCCACAATCCGGGCATTGGCACTGTTTGAGCATCTGCTTGATCACGATGAACGCGGACACCGTCTCTGCGATCGCCAGAAAGCCTACGACCCCGAAGTAAAACGGCTTGTCTTTGATCGCGAAGCCCAGAACGACCGCCATCACGATCAGGCCGCTGAACATCGCAATCCCGATGATCAAGGGCGTGATGTGGTGCGTCGGGTGAGGCTTGATCTGCATCGGGTGTTACCCTGCAACCGCCGCCGTGATCTTCTGGGCCGCGTCCGTCAGGTCGCTGCCGACGATCATCGTCGGGATGTCCGCCTTGGCCGCTTCCAGGATCTCGCGGGCGGGCTCGACGTTTGTGCCTTCCAGCCGCACGACCAGAGGGACCTCGAAGCCGACTTCCTTCGCCGCGGCGACGATCGCGTTGGCGATAATGTCGCACTTGGCGATCCCGCCGAAGATGTTGACCAGGATGCCGTTCACACTGCTGTCGGCGAGGATGATCCGGAAGGCCTCGGTCACGGCCTCTTCGCTCGCGCTGCCGCCGACGTCCAGGAAGTTCGCAGGCTCGGCGCCGTGCAGCTTGATGATGTCCATCGTCGCCATCGCCAGGCCTGCGCCGTTGACCAGGCAGCCGATCGTGCCGTCGAGCTTGATGTAGCTGAGGTGGAACTCCGCGGCCTTGGCTTCAGAAGGGTCGATCTCGGCGGGGTCTTCGAGGGCCTGCAAATCCTTGTGCCGGAACATCGCGTTGTCATCAAAATCGATCTTCGCGTCGATGGCGAGGACCCGGCCGTCCGGGTGCTCCTCGCTCGCAGGCGTGACGATCAGCGGGTTGATCTCGACCAGCGAAGCGTCGGTGCCGAGGAAAAGCTTGGACAGGTTCATCAGGACCTTGACCGCCTGGCCGACCTGCTTGCCGGTGAAACCCATCGCGAACGCGACCTTGCGGGCCTGGTACGCCTGCAGCCCGGTGTCCGGGTCGATCGGCTCCTTGATGATCTTCTCAGGCGTCTTCTCCGCGACCTCCTCGATGTCCATCCCGCCCTCAGACGAACCCATCAGCACCGGCAGGCCCTGCGCCCGGTCCACGACGATGCCCGCGTAGTATTCCTTGGCGATATCTACGCCGGACGCGATCAGCAGCTTGTTGACCGGCACGCCCTCGGCGGTCGTCTGCGGCGTCACGAGGTTCTTACTCAGGATCGTCGTCGCGGCTTCTTTGCACTCGGCGGCCGACTTCACCAGCTTCACGCCGCCGCCCTTACCCCGCCCGCCGGCATGGACCTGGGCCTTGACGACCGCGAGCGTCACGCCCGACGCGGCGAGTTTTTCGTAGGCTTCTTCGGCCTGGTCGGCCGAATCAATCACGATCCCGCCGGGGACCGGGACGCCAAACTTCTGGAGCAACTCACGGGACTGGTATTCGTGGATTTTCATGTTGGTGAGGTGTGGGTCTAGGGTTGGGTTACGGCAGGGTCAGGGAGGGGATGATAGCGGAATTCTTGAATAGACTGGTACGAGTCTAGATAATGAATCGTGGAAGGTTAGGAGTTGCGAGATGTCACGACATTGGATTGAACAACTGAGTAGAGATAAGGGTGCTAGAGGATATGGACACCCAGATAACTACAAGGAGATGGATCGCTTGATATTTGAGCGGTGCGTTCTGTACAAGGTCTATGTTTGTAACTTTGAGTTTGAGTTCCCGGTTCTAGAAGAAATAGAGGAATACATCGATTATTTCAGTCAGAAGACCCATCCTTCCTCAAGAGTTGATATTGGCGCAGCAGATCATTGGGAGGCGCAAACGCGTTTTTCAAGGCTTCCTCTTCGATTGCTCAATAATCACAATCGACCACTGGTGCTCAAGGCATTGCAATCTGCGTTGGATGACTTTCGAAAAGACAAACAGAAGTAGTGCGTGCGGGGTACTAGGGTGTCAGATTCCATTTCTCTGATCTCTCAGTTGAGATGGCTTGTCCGCCCGCGTGTGACGCGGTGGCCGAGGTGTGCTGCTCTGTTTTGCTTGCGTGGGTTGCTTGCAGCCGTCGGGCCACGCCCGGACGGACAGAGTTTGTCACGCTTCGTTGCGTTTCTTGGACTTACACCAATAGAGACCGGTGTGTTTGGGCAGGTATTCGTGGGCGAGGCGGTCGAGGTGTTCGTTATCTTCAGCGGGGGTTTGGCCTGCGCTTCGGACGAACCACTTGCGCTTGCCGAAGCGTTGGTTGAGAGCTCGGGTCATGGATGATTTGACTTGTGCGCGGACGCGGACGCGGACGCGGACCGGCTCACGCTCGTCACGCCAGGCGATCACGATATATGCGTGGGATTCGTCGGTGGCCAGGGCGTAGAGTTCGTAGTCTTGAAGGGGCTGTCCATTGAGTAGGGTCTCGAGGATGAGTAGTTGGTAGGCGTTGTCAAAGCGAGCGGCTTGTTCGGTCATTTGAGAGCGGTAGGTTTCCGCCCGGGCGTGGCCCGGCGGCTGCCAGCCTTTGTGATAGGTGTAGGAGCCTTCGGGGCGGTCGGGGAGCCAGGTGCCGTAGGCGTGGAAGGTGAAGTAGTAGACGGGCATCGGGGCACGGTATCAGGTGGCTGTGACAATAAGTTGTCAGTGATGTTGATGGTTGTGTAGCCGACGGGCCACGCCCGGGCGGACGAGGTGCTCTGATTCGTCCGCCCGCGTGGTGACGCGGCGGCTGTGGCGGGTGGTAGTCGGTTGGCGTTGGCATATCACGGAACGTACGGTCTGCTGTGTGCAAGGCTGCTCTGTAATTGACAGCCTTGACTAATGCGTTCGTGATGGGTCGGATCAGGCTTTGGGCAGACGGCGTAGACTGTTCATCGAATCGCAACAACAACATCTGGAGCACAGCATGGCAGACACCTTAGTCGTCGATCAGTAC
The DNA here is from genome assembly GCA_039188575.1 of Planctomycetota bacterium. GTDB lineage: Bacteria > Planctomycetota > Phycisphaerae > Phycisphaerales > Phycisphaeraceae > JAHQVV01. The sequence continues at coordinate 99,178 of JBCCYY010000004.1, forward strand.
GCGTTCGCGTGGGACTTGAAGAGTAATTCTGGCCTCGTCGCGATCCGGGGTGAGGATGGGGAGCTGGTCAAGCGGCCGATCAGCAACGCCGGGGAGATGCTTGTGGTGAAGGAACTGCTCGAATCCCAGCGCGTCGTGCTGCGGAACAACAACCTGCTGGTGACCGGCTTCACCGAGCTGATCGAAGAGTGACCTTATGTATTGCGTGGATTGGCAGAGCATCGACACCATCCTCGCTTTCGGCAGCCTGACCCGCGTCGTCCCATGGTGGGGCTGGCTGATCGTCGTAGCGGTGATCGGGCTGGTGTACGGGGAAGTACGCAAGTGGTGAGATGGAATATCCCGAGCCCGTTAGGCGTTGCACACCTGAGACCGTGTTGCAGAAAATGAACGTTTTCGGGTATTCTGCGTATCAACGAAGACCGCCTCAGCGTCCCTAAGCCGGACAATCGACCACAAACCCGCCGGGCGCTGCCCGGCTACCAGGAGTTTTTCAATGAAATGGTTCCTCACCGCCCTGTGCTGTATGACCCTCTCGCTGTCCGCCGTGGCGGACGACCAGAAGCTGTGCCCGGTGATGCCCGAGCTCGAGGTCGATATTGAAGAGTCGGTCACTTACAAGGGTAAAGACATCTTTATGTGCTGCGCATCCTGCGTGCGGGCCTGGGAGCTGAACCCGGACTACTACGCCGTCGCGGCGATGTCGATCGAGTCGGAGAAGCCCTTGCTGCCCCAGCTCGATGGCGTCGAACTGCCCGAGATCGAGCTGCTCAAGCAGCGCTACTGCCCGATCAACCGGACGCCCGCAATCGTCTGCCCGGAGAGCCCGACGGTCGAGTACCAGGGCAAGAAGATCTACTTCTTCAAAGAGAGCAACATCCGCCGATGGAACCGCGACCCAGAGGGCAGCTTCAAGAAGGCACGCGAGGCCGGCCTGCTGCCGCAGTTCGACGAAGACTGAGCCCGCGAGCACCCATCCTTGAATCGTTGCAGAGCCCCGCGTACCCATGCGGGGCTCTGTTTTCGCCGATGATGAGCAGGGTGGTGTTGCCTACAATACGCAGCTGATGAAGATCGACTTGTCTAGCATGGTCCTCGACAACGCGTCTGCCAGTGGTGGCGGGGCGGGCCTTGAGTTCATCAAACGCAAGAAGCCTGACTGGCTGCGGGCGAAGCTGCCCTCCGGACCCGGGTTTAAAGAGACCCGCAACCTCGTTGACAAGTACAAGCTGCACACCGTCTGCGAGTCGGCGAAGTGCCCGAACCTTGGCGAGTGCTGGGAGCGTGGCACCGCGACCATGATGATCCTCGGCGACGTCTGCACCCGGTCCTGTGGCTTCTGCCACATCAAGACAGGCAAGCCCCCGGAATACGACCTCGACGAACCGAGGCGCGTCGGCGAAGCCGCGGCGATCATGAACCTCAAGCACCTGGTCATCACCAGCGTGAACCGTGACGAACTGCCGGATGGCGGCGCAGAGATCTGGGCAGAGACCATCCGCGAGATCCGTCGGCAGTCGCCAGGCACCCAGGTCGAGGTGCTGATCCCTGACTTTCTTGGGGATTGGGATGCGTTGCAGATCGTCTTAGACGAGCGCCCGGAGATCCTGAACCACAACATGGAGTCGGTGAAGCGGCTATACAAGGTCGTCCGCCCGCAGGCGATCTACGAGCGGTCAATCGAATTGCTCCGCCGTGCCAAGGCCCAGGGCCTCACCGTCAAGACCGGCATCATGGTCGGCATCGGCGAACGCGAAGAAGAAATCGAAGAGCTAATGCGCGACGTCACCGAGGGCACACGCGTCACCGGAGTCAACCACGACGTCCCGACGACCAACCAGGACGCCTTTAAAGTCCCCGACCCGTATCGGGTCGTACCAGACGCTTCGCTGCGCTCAGCATCGGCGTTACACGCCGACACTGAGAAGCGAAGCGACGAAGTATCTGGTATCCACCCCTCCGGCTCACTCCACGACAACATCGGCACCGACAAGCCGGGCTTCGACCACAAGCTGCGCCGCGGCGGTGAACTGGTCGATCACGCCAATCCCTACTGGGATCACCACGCGCCGGCTAAGCCGCAGGCGGCCGACGAGCGTATCGACGAGATCTCGTACCCAAACGCCACCTACCCCGGCGTCCACGAGTCTTGTGACATCCTCACCATCGGCCAGTACCTCCAGCCCACGCGGAACCACCTGCCGATCTCGCACTGGGTCACCCCGGCTCAGTTCGTGCACTACAAGCAATTGGCCGAGTCCATCGGCTTCCGCCACTGCGAGTCAGGCCCGCTCGTCCGTTCGTCGTACCACGCGGACGACCAGGTCTTGAAGATGCACGAAGCGGGGCAAACCACGTAGATTCTTGCGGAATTGGAGCCCCTGCGTCTGGTAAAATACCGGTATGCAGGGCACCGAAACCCCCACGCAACCCGCCCCCACCAAGCCAGCGCCCTCCCCAGCGCCGTCGAAGCCTTCGCCCGAGCCGGCGTCTCAGCCGGACCCGTTCGATCCGGACTGGCCTGAGGACCGCCCGATGCCACCACCCAAAGCCCGCGTGGTGCCGCGATGAACGACCCGGTTATCCAAGACGAAGTCAACAAGCGATTGACCCTGAACCTGCTGATCCAGGGCGCGGGCTCTCACATGCATCTCAGCGGGCACGAGCCTGTTGAGGAAGAGCTGGCCTTTCTCGGGCCTGATGTCCTGGAGCGGTACAAGACGATCGCCGCGGCGCTGTATATGGCCCAGTACAGCTCGGATTTCGCCTGGATGTTTGGCGGGCAGAACTGCTTCTGGCGACGTATCCACCGCCCGGACCACCCGTACCGCTACTTCCCATTCCTCCGCAAGCACGGGCTGACGCTCTGCAAGTCTGGCAAGCGGTACGCGATGCAGCGCGCCCGACAAGCGGGGATCCGCACCTGGCCGGTCTGGAGGAACATCTACCTGAACTGGCTGGTCATCGGGATGGGCAAGATGCACAAAGACATCCGTGAGGATCTGCAGGTCCTGGCGAGGCGGTCGGCTTCACGAACATGGGGCATCGAGGTCGATCGCCTGAGTGTTGAGATCACGCCGGAGTGCGAGACACACCTGCCGATCAATACGCGCTCGTGGCGTGGCAAGCTGATCAAGCTTGCCGCGGTGGGCTGGTCGAACGTCGAAAGGCTGCCAGACGGCAGGCTCGGTGTTAACGCGAGCGCGATCTGCTGGCCGCTGCTCATCCACGAACTCAGCAAAGGCATCGCCGAGTTGATCTGCCTTCGCGGCCTTAATACCCTCGACGAGTTGTCGTATGAGAAAGTCATCCAGAAGACCGACATCATCGAAAACGAGTTATCGATGCTCAAGGCGGGCCCAGACCTTTACCGCCGCCTGCTGGGCGTTATCGAGCCCCCGCATACCCCCGCGCAGGCGCTGATGCACCTGTCCCAACTCCCGCCGGTGGACCTTGAACAGTTTGTATTTGCGCTGGTCGAGGACGCGCCCAAGGCACGACGGTTGCTCGGTGATCTGCTGGATGCGTACGTCGATCCGCCGGCCTATTTCGAGATGTCGAGCTAATCGCGGCCTAACCGTGATTTGCTCTGCTGCTCGCTTCTAGGTGCGTGATTCATTCGGAGTATTGCGGCGGTGGACGCATGCTGTCATGATGCCGTCGTGCGTGTAGCGGTCGAATTCAACCTATCAGCGAAAGGTTCTGGGATGCTCAAGATGCGTTTGTGGGTGGTGGTGTGGGTTGCTCTATTGGTTTGTGGTGTCTCTTCGGTCCAGGCCGGGCCGAGCGAGGACACGTTTGGCGAACTGGCCGAGCCGTTGGAGAAGAAGGTGGCGATCGACTTGATCGGCACACCGCTGCCCCGTGCGCTGGAGACGCTCGCACGGGAGTCGGGGATCAACATCCTGATCGCGCCCCAGTTCACCAAGACGCTGAGCAACGCGTCGCTTACGCTGACCATCCGCGACCTGCCAACCTCAAAGGCATTGAATCTGATCGGCCTTGCGACCGGGACCGACTGGTACATCCAGGACGGCGTGGTGCTTGTTGCGACGAACAGCTATGTCCGTTCGCTCAACGTCGAGATGCGCGTGTTTGACATCGGCGGGCTGCTTGAATCCGTACCGAACTTCACCGGCCAGCACCTTTCGCTGGACGGCACCTTCTCTAACACAAGCTCGGGCGGTAGCTCGGCAGGCTTCTCGGACTCGTTTGGCAAAGGCGGCGCGGGAGGGGGCCTATTTGGTGACGACAGCGACACCGAAGAAGACCTGCCTTCCAGGCAGGAATTGGTCAGCCAGATCACGGACCTCATCACGGCCACGACAGGCGAGAAGGATGACTGGCTCGATGAGATCTACACCATCACCGAGTACAAGAGCAACCTGATCGTCCGTTCTACCCCCGAGGTTGGCGACGAGATCGCAAAACTGCTGGAGCGCTTAAGCGGTATGTCTGGACGCATGGTCAGCGTCGAGGGGCAGTACTTTGCGGTGCCGCGTACGTTTCTTGATGAACTGGATGGCAAGCTCGTGCTGGATGCCGAGGGGTACAAGGCCTTATCCGCCAAACTCGAGCGCGGGGCCCAGACCAATGTCCGCCGGATCTCCTCGGGCCGAACGATCTGCTTCAACGCCCAACGCGTGTACGTCTACGCGGCCAGCGAGCAGGCGATCCTCACCGATGTTGAGCCGATCCCCGATGCCTTCTCGATCGATCCGACGCTGTCGACACTGCACCGCGGCGCGGTCCTGGATATCAAGCCAACGATCACCCTTGACGGGAAGCAGGTCTCGGTCGCGCTGCGTTCAGACGTCGTCGATCAGTCCAGCCTCCGTCAGTCGGGTGTCCCTGTCGGCACGCCGCCCGCGGGTTCCGAGCGCGTGAGCACCAGCGGTGAACTCGAGGGTGAAGTCGAGCTTGACGATGATGAGACCGCCCCGATCACCGGGACCGTCCGTGGCGGGGGCACCAAGCGCGCGCCGGGCGCGAATCGAATCGTGGGCGAAGCCGCGCTGGACCTGCCGGAGCAGGAAATCCTATCGCTGCGTACCAATGTGCGGATCCCGGACGGCGGCGCGGTCGTGTTGAGCGGTGTTTCCAGTCAGTTCCTGAAGATCGATGCCGATGGGATGGAGGTCATCCTCGTCCTCCGCGTGCGGATCAACGACTAGAGACGGCCAGCGATCGATTGCGTTGATGGGGCTGATTGACTAAACTCTCCGGCTCGAAACGCCGCCCGGCTGTTGGCCCTTGTTCGCCGCAGTCCCAGGCCCCCGCACCGTCGGCGGGGGATACCGGGCAGTACACCACGCGCCGGCCAACGCCGGCAAGGAGACGACCATGGCAGACAGCACCCCCGTCCTCTACGAAGCGCTCTTCCTGATGAGCCAGGCCGCGCTGGCCAGCGACAGCGAAGGCACCATCGCCCACGTCAAAGACATGCTCGACCGCGCCGAAGCGGAGACCCTCGACCTGCGTCAGTGGGACGAGCGCAAGCTCGCCTACCCGATCGAAGGGCAGAAGCGTGGCACGTTCCTGATCTCGTACTTCAAGGCCCGCCCGACCCAGATCGCCAACATCGAGCGTGACTGCAACCTATCCGAGACGGTGCTGCGTGTGATGTTTGTCCGCGCGGACCACATGGGCGAAATCGAGCTGAACCTCGCCCTGGAAGGCAAGAGCTTCGCAGAGGAAGAGAACAAGAAGGAAGAGGCCAAGCGTGAGGCTGCCGCCGCCGAGAAGCAAGAAACTGCCGCTGCCGCCACCGAATAAACCATTGCCCTACCCAGAGCAGACGTATTCATCCGACGCCGATCTATCTCATCCACACCTAGCCTAGTAAGTCCACCATGCCAAGCTTCAACAAAGTCATCCTGATGGGTAATTTCACGCGCGACCCCGAGCTGCGGTTTCTCCCAAACAACACGGCGGTCTGCGATATGGGTCTTGCGGTCAACGACCGGTTTCAAAACAAGGCAACGGGCCAGTGGGAAGACCGACCGAACTTCGTGGACTGCACGGCGTTTGGCCGGACCGCCGAGAACATCAGCGAGTTCTTCGCCAAGGGCCGGCCGATCTTTATCGAAGGCAAGCTGAGGTTCGAGCAGTGGGAAGACCGCCAGTCCGGCCAGAAGCGCAGCAAGCTCAAGGTCGTTGTGGATACTTGGCAGTTTGTCGATTCGAAGGACGGCGCCCCTGGTGGCGGTGGTG
>JBCCYY010000005.1:0-100979 GCA_039188575.1 Planctomycetota bacterium
CTTGCCGCGGTGCAGGCGGATCGCGTTGCCGCTGTCGGTCGTCTCGATGGTCGCCGGGGCCTGGACCAGCACCTTCGCGCCGCGCTTGGTGGTGATCTCCGCGAAGCCCTGCGCCAGCGTTAAGCGCTGGTTGATGGCCAGCAGCATCCGGTCGGGCAGCGCCCCTTGGCCGTTGGCGGTGACCCACTGGGCGTTGACCTGGTCGGTGACCGTCGCCACCACGCGGTTCGGTTCCGGTGTCGGCGTCGCCGGTCTAAGGTCGGGTGCTTGGGCAAGGTCCGACGGGCCATCATTGCTTGTGATCAACACGATCGCCAGGACGACGCCCAACAAGAGTGCTGCAGCCGTCGCTAACAGCGTCAAACGCTTGGGCGTGAAGGTATGACGCAGCACGTATGACAGGGCACCGACGTATTTCTGTTTTGTCAGCGTGTTCGACGCGGTGTATTGGATCGTGAGCAGGGCGTCGTCGCTCGGCGTTTCAGCCGACCGAGCCTGCGCCGGTTTAAAGGTGGCACCGAATTTTGAATCGTCCGACAGGTCAGCGCTTACCTCCTGCAGGTTTGCTTCGTGGAGCAGCTCGCTGAGATGGTTGTCGAGCATTGCCTCGCGGATCAGCGTCCTGGCCCGCTCGCGGTCCTCGCGTAGCCAGGCCTCCAGTCCTGCGACCTGGTCGGCGTTCAGCCTGCCTTCGAAGTAGGCGGCGATCATTTCGCGCGGGTCGTTCATGGGCGGTCCCCCCGTTTCAGTCGCGTCTCGATGCAATCGCCCAGGGCCTTGCGGGCCCGCAGCAGCACGGCCGACACCGCGACCCGGCTCATGCCAAGCTCCTCAGCGATCGCCTGAACCTGCCGGCCCCACTGGTAGCGCATCTCGATAATGCGTAGTGACCTGCCTTTTAGGCCCTGAAGGCACTGCTGCAGCGCGTTCTTGCGGGCGTCCATCTCGGGCTGCAGTTCGGAAACGACGTCCGCTAGTTCTTCGATCAGTTCGCCGGAGAAAACGTGCCGATCCCGGACCTTGCTTCGGATTGATTTAGATACGCGGTGGCGGGCGATGCCCATGGCCCAGTGCGAAAACCCGGCGATCTCGGGATCAAACGTCTCGAACTTTTCAGTAACCACAGAGGCGACATCCTGGACGATGTCGTCGATCGCGCTGCTGTCGCCAATAACCGAGGCGATATAGACCCGCACGATGGGCTCGGTCCGAGCCCAGTGCACGGCGAGCTGCTTGGCCTGGTCTGTGTTGAGGTAACCTCGAGACATGGGTGCTCCATAGGGAGCAGAACTGCTCTCCGTACAATAGTTCCCCGAAAGGGTGATGATGTTGCGCGCATTCCAACATTTATTTGAAAAAAATCTGTGATTTTGCATACGAAAGAGGCATACAACTTCATCATCGTGGCTTAATGCGATTTGAATGGCCTAGCGGGAGTGATGGGGATCGCGTGAACTGATTGGAGAATTTCTGCCTCAACTTCTGGTAGGCGCGCAGCAAACCTATGCCTCGGATGCGGCAATGAATGTGTCAGAATTGACTAGGAATCGTCACACAACTCGCGGTTGAAAGACCTTACTCCGGGTCCGGGCCGCGGCCCTGCAGGTTGGGGTTGGGGTCCTCGGACTTCGTTGAGGGCCATTCCCAGAGCGTCTCTTTGACCTTCCGCGTCGGGCGGGCGTTCGAGCTGATCTCCTGGTCGAGCTTGATCGCCAGGGCCTTGAGTTCTTCAACCAGTTCGGGCTTGTTCTTGGCGACGTTCCACTTCTCGCTGATGTCGATCTCGAGGTGGAAGAGGGCGGTGCCGCCGACGTCTTTCGCTTCCTTACCGTTGAAGAGCAGCTTCCACTGGCCCTTGCGGATGCCGTTGAGTTCGCCGCGGGCAGAGTAGTAAAGGAAGGTATCGCTGGCCGATGCCGCGCCGTCTTCGCCGGTGAGCAGGCCCTTGATCGAGCCGCCGTCGATCTTGTTGCTCGACAGCTGGCCGCCGGTGATCTCGGCGAGTGTGGGCAGGATGTCGATCGATCGGGTGAGTTCCATGCAGACGCTGCCGGCCGGGACTTTCGCGGGCCAGCGGATGATGCAGGGTACACGCTGGCCGCCCTCCCAGTTGCTGCCTTTTGCGCCGCGCAGCGGGCCTGCCGAGCCGCCGTACTGCTTGAAAGGTTCCCATGGGCCGTTGTCGGTGGCGAACATGACGATGGTGTTTTCGTCGAGGCCGTGTTGTTTGAGTGTCTTGATGACCTCGCCTACGGACCAGTCGATCTCTTCGATGACATCGCCGTAGAGCCCGCGTTTGCTGGTGCCCTCGAACTCTTTACTGGCGTAGATCGGGATGTGCGGCATCGCGTGGGGGATGTAGACAAAGAAAGGCTTGTCTTTATTAGTCTCAATAAACTTGACCGCTTCCTCGGTCGCGTTCTTTGTGAAGACGTGCTGGTCCGGTTCCCACTCGAGGACCTTGTCGTCGCGCATCAGCGGGAGGTTGAATTTGTAGCCCGTCTTCCCGTTGCGGTGGTAGGTGGACATGTCGTTGGAGTACGGGATGCCGTACCAGGTGTCGAAGCCCTGGTCGGTCGGGAGCAGGCCTCGGCGGTGGCCCAGGTGCCACTTGCCGAACATGCCCGTCGCGTAGCCCTGAGCCTGCAGCATGTCGGCGATGGTGTGCTCATCGGTGTGCATCCCGTAGTCGTACTGTGGGAAGATGACGTGCTTGTGCATGCCGATCCGCTTGGGGTAGCTGCCCGTCAGCAACGCGGCCCGCGAGGGCGAGCAGACCGGTGAGGCGACATAGAACTGCGTCAGCTTCATGCCCTCGGCCGCCATCTGGTCGAGGTGCGGCGTGTGGATGGTCGGGTTGCCGAAGCAGGACAGGTCGCCGTAGCCCTGGTCGTCGGTGAAGAAGATGACGACGTTGGGCTTGTCGGCCGAAGGTTGTGAATGCGCCTGGTAGGCGAGCAGGGCGGAGACAGCGAGAAGGAGCAGGGCAAGGCGGTGTAGCATCAGATTGATCCGGCGGGGCGAATAGATTGGGTCATTTGCGAATAAGAGTCTAACGCACGCGCTGCAACAGGTTGACGCAGGTCGTACACCGATCGGCGCAAGAAAAAACCGGGGCGCCTTGGTCTTAGGAGGAGGAAGACGAAAGACGTCCCGGCCGTGCGTGGTCGGTTCTAGTGTTGTGCCTATTCTTCGTCGTCGAACTCGTCTTCGTCGATGGGTTCTTCTTCCAGGCCTGCGGCGAGCAGGTCGGTCGTGACATCGTCGATCTGAGCCAGCGCGGCGGCTTCCTCAAAGCTGTACGGGCCGCCATCATCGAGGGTCAGCATCGACTCGTGGAATGCGTTGCCGAGCTTTAAGAGCAGGCGCTCGCGGGCACCGGTTGGTGGGACGATCGATGCAAAGAAGCTGGTGAGGCATAGCTCGGTCGCTTCCTGCTCACGGAGCTCGCGTTCGATGGGGTTGTACTGCTGATCGGTCATGGCATCCTTCCTTCGCCGCGAAACTTGATTCGTGGCTGTGTGAGAGACGGGGGTCTCACAGGCGTGTTACAGCGGCGGTATCGCGTCAGGCAAGTTTTTTTACAGGCCGCCAGGGAGCCGCTGCGTCACAGACCGATCAGGCCGTACAACCGGCAGGGTCACACCTCGTCCAGCCCCAGCGCGGTGCGGATATTGGGGTTGGCACGCAGCTTCTCGTAGGCGCGGAACAGTCGGACGCGGGCGTTATTGGCCGTGATGTTCAGCCGGTCGGCCAGCTCGGCGATCTCCAGCCCCTCGACGTGCCGCAGCGTGATCACCGCGGCCTGGCTGTCGGGCAGCTCTTCGATCGCGTCGAACACGATCCGCCGCTGATCGTCGTCCATCTGGTACCGCTCGTCCGGCGACTCGGCGGCGATCTGGATCTCCTCCGCGTCTGCCGCGCCGGTGCCGCCCGCGGTCCGCTTGCGCTTGCGGACGATGTCCAAAGCAGCGTTGCGGGTGATCATCGCCATCCACGAAACGATCGCCCGCTCGTCGTTGAGGGCGTCCAGCCGCTTGAAGCCGTTGAGGGTCGCGGTCTGCACGGCGTCCTCCGCGTCGGTTGCGTTGCGGACGATCGGGTAGGCCGTGGCATAGAGGAAGCGGTAGTAGTCGCCGACGATCCGGGCGTACCACTGCTCTTGCGTTTCACCGGGCTGTGGGAGGTTGTCCATGTGGCTTTGGGGCCGAGGCATCGAGGCACGCCGAAGTTCTTTCTCGGCCTGCTTCCTATTGTCGCCTCTAAAGCCGGCCCTGTCACCTTTTTGCGTCCAATTCTTGCGCGCAAGGCTGTCTGTAACGACAGGGATGGTTTTGCGGATGTCGTTGGGGTTGGGGGGGTAGGAGTCGATCCGGTAGGGGTTGGTTGGTTGGGGCACGACGCACGGTCCTTTCCCAGCCGGGTATGCCAGGATTAGCAATTCGGTGCCGGCCGGAGAGAAAGGACGAACCCGTTTCTGAATAAATTACGTGTACATAACAATTTTTTGAAGTGCTCACTGACAGGGCTCTAAAGGCCGCTGGGAGCCGTAAAACGCTGCCCCAACCCATCCATCCACGGCTCGCGCCAGCCGTTGGCGTAGTAACGTAGGGTGGGTAGAGCGAAGCGATACCCACCGCGACCTACTTCGAACGTCCTCAACTGACTGCGGTGGGTTTCGCTGCGCTCTACCCACCCTACGATAGTGAGGCCAAATGACCGGTCTGGTCCATCCAATCCGCTCGCCAGCCCTTTGAGTAGTTGTCTGCGTAGGCCTTGAGCAGCGTCTTGATCTCGAAGACCGACAGGCCGGGCTTGGCAGAGAGCATCCGTGCGACCAGTCCGCTGACCAGCGGGGTCGCGTAGCTCGAGCCGGTGACCTTCCGGGTTGATCCGTTCTGCCAGGCGACCACGCTATCCACGCCGTGCGCGACGAACTCGACCATCTCGCCCTCGCGGTAGCGCAGCTCGGCTGGCTGAAGCGCATCGTAGGTCACGCCGATCGACGCGCCAAAGCTCGTTGGATAATCCCGGCCGTCCTGCTGATAGCCCTTCGCACAAATACACGGCACGTGCTTGGCGTAGAGCTCATCCACCGCGTGCCCGATCCGCAGCGCCAGCGCCAGCCGCAGTGTCGACAGGCTCATGTTGACGATGTGCACGTCCTGCTCAGCGACCCACTGCAACGCTGAGACCAGCGCCTCGCTCGATCCCTGACGCGTCTCACTGAGCACGCGGATGCTGAGCAGCTCGGCCCCCGGTGCAACACGGCGGATCTGCCCCGCCGCCGCGGTGCCGTGCCCGCAAACATCCAAAGGCTCGCAGGGCTCGATTTCCGTCCTACCGTCATCAAACGTCACTACGCCATATGACTCGGCGAGCTTCCCTCCGACCCAAGCGTGGTCCTGCTCGACGCCGGTGTCGATGATCGCGATACGCACACCGCTGCCATCGTGCCCGCCAAGCGATTCAAGGATGTGCTGCACTTCAAGCACGACAGCCCCCGATCGCAGTGTGATGGCTCCCTCTCCCTTTTAGGGAGAGGGCCGGGGTGAGGGTGGGGCGTTGTGCCAACAAAGGCATGCGGCAAGAGGCATCCCGATCGGACACGCCACCCTCACCCCCCGCCCTCTCCCTAAAAGGGAGAGGGGGCCCAAGCCACCGATCTACAGCTTGTTTATGCACGGGCCAGCCCTCCCGCCAGTTCGGCCAGCCGCGCGGTGATCGCCTTGGCGGCGCCCAAGTACTGCTGCAGGTTGTCGTTGGTGAAGCCGCTTTCGTTGTGTGCGTTGATCGCGGTGACGACGCCGTACTCCTGGTACGCGTCCGACAACGGCACGGCCATCTGGCTGCGCGTCGTCGTCCCAACCTTCTCATCGACCGACGGGTCGTGCTGCGGGTCGGTGTCCAGCGCGTTGTTAATGGTTGGCTGCTGGAAGGACGCGACCAGCCCGACCACACCGCGCGTCACCGGCTGCTGGGTGTCGATCAGCCTGCGGCTCTCGGGCGAACTGCACAATGCAAACCGCAACGCCTGGCCCGACGGAGTCAGCAGCAGGATCGACCCCTCTTGTGCGCCCACCGACTCCACAGCCTTGGCCAGCTCTTCAGCCAGCTTGCTGTCGTCTTTCGCGAGTTGGTAGATGTCCTGCTTCATCGATCAGTTTTGGGAGGGCGAGGCTCTTTCCGAGCCACGTGTCTGCTTGGACTATCGGCTCGGCAGGAGCCTCGCCCTCCCGCTTAATCCGGAAAAGACGAGTCGCACGCGATAAGCGTTACCGCTTGCGGATCTTCTCGTGCTCCTCGTCCGTCAGCCGGTACACCTCCACCGGCTCGGGGTACTGGTTGCGGTCCTGGATCACCTCGTCCGGCTCGCGGATGTCCTTGCCGCCGGCCAGCATCAGCCGCTTGTAGCAGGTGCGTGTGAGCGCCTGGCCAAACCGGCGGCAGGTCTGGCCGGTGACCACTCGGCTGGCGACGACAATCGCGTCGGATAGGTTCAAGGCCATCGGCCCGCCCGCGCTGTCGGCCTCCCGTATCGGCATCCGCCAGACCTTGCCCACGTGCATCCCCGTCCGCAGCGACACGCTCACACGGAAGCCGAGGTTTAACAGCAGCGACTTCACATCCTGATCGAATCGTTCGTGAACAGTCATCGCAAACTCGTAGATCGACTTGGCCGGTTTTTTACCGTGCGCCAAGGCGAGGAAGCCATCGCCCGCGTAGCCCTCAACACTGACCTCAGGGTGGTCGGCCGAGGCTTCGTTAAACAGTCGGTACATCGCCAGGCCCAGGCGTTTGAGTTTGGCCTCGTCGCCGACACACTGATAGACGAGTTGCGAATAGCCGGAAAGGTCGGCAAACAGGATGCCCGTCTCGCCCAGCGCTTGCATATCGGGTTGGTTGGGGTCGTCTGCCACGCGGGATAGTTTAGGTTGAATAACGGGGTCAAAGCCGCAATAGTAGCAATGGGCTTTGTTGGTGAGAGTGTATTAGCTACAATTGCGGGTAAATCAGGGTCACTTGCCTCTTCGTTTGAGGTGGTAGTTTGGTCCTAAGAGAGTTGAAAGGTGTATTGATGAAGTTTGCGAAGTATGCCCTGTTGGCCGGGTTTATCCTCCCCGCGCTGGCCGGGCAATCAGCGGCACAGGTTTTTGACTCCGGCCCCTCCGATCCCGGCTTATTTGACACCGTCACCAACATCCCGCCCAGCCCAGATATCGGCGACAGCGTTGATATCGGTGGCGTCGTCGGCCAAACGATCCAAGTGAACGTAGGGGACGGCGGGAGCGTGGGGAACAATCTTCAAACACTGTTCGGCGGCGAGGTCAATATCTCTGGTGGTGTGGTAGGAATCGGCCTGACTGCAGATGGCGGCGAGGTCAATATCCTCGGCGGAACCGCGGGCGATAGCGTGACCTCGATCGGTGGTGGGCAGATCAATTTCAGCGGCGGCTCTATCGGGGATGGCTCCGCGGTCTTCTCCGGCAGCGAGTTCAACATGAGTGGCGGAACGATCGGCACAAACGGGGCCGTCTTCAGTGTCTTTGGTGGGGTCTTCAATTTAAGTGGCGGGACCATCAATAACAGCCTGTCCGCCTCTGCCGACAGTGAGGTCAACATTGTCGGTACCGCCTTTACGCTCGACGGCCTGTCACTCGATTCGCTGGTACTAAACCAGCCGACCACGATCACAAAACGCGATGTAACCCTCTCGGGCACGCTCGCCGATGGCAATCCCTTCAGCTTCGATCTCAACACAACCGCCCCGTTTGGTGAAGACTTTGTGCCCGGCAACGTGACGCTCACTGTCACGCTCGTGCCCGAGCCCGGCTCGCTGACGCTCATGGCCCTCGGAGCGGGCCTTATCTCGCGGAGGCGTCGGATTTCACGCCGGTAATTAATTCGATTGATCCATGTGTAATCTGCTATCCGCTCATGTTTTAGTGCAATAGCGGTTAGCAACAGCTTTGTGCCCTAAACTGTTGGTGATGGATCAAGGCTTCCGCCGCGATTATTTGCTCCGCCTGCCGCTGCCGCTTGCGCAGTTGTATTCCCGTGCCCACAATGCCAAGGACACGCGGACCCGGCACGACAACTGCTTCTACATCTTCGAGTCGCTCATCAAGCTCTCCGCCTGCCCGCTCATCGGGTCCTACCTCGATGATCTCAAGCGCGGCAAGGACCACAACGAGCACGTCGACCGCGCGCTGTCTCACCTCGCGTTGCCCTCGCTTGGTCAGTGGGTCGGCATGCTCCGCGAGCTCGCCAGGCATTACGGCGAGTCCGACACCACGCGCGGACACCCGCTCCGACCCGTCTGGCGACAGCTCACCCGCAAGCACACCGTCGGCGGCTCGCCCGGCATCGTCGGGCTCTACCGACGCATCAAGCACGGCCCAGACGGCAAGCTCTCCGCCGATACCAAGTGCACGCTCCTTGACCTCTTCGACCGCCTGGTCCGATACCGCAACGACGTCGTCGGCCACGGCGGGCCACGCTTCGACAACTTCTTCGAAAAAGAGATGGGCCCGCTCATGTTCCCCGCGGTCAACGAGGTGCTCAACGAGCGTAACTTCGAGCCGATGGGCCCGCCGGGCACGCGCCTGGTCTACATGACCGAGATGCGGATGGTCGGCGAGGGCAAGTTCGAGGTATCGCTCCGCGAGCTCATCGGCCTACAAGGCGAACGCAGCGCACCGATGACGTTCGGCGCCGACCTCGCCGAAGCATTGGCGCCGCGCTTCGGCTCGTTCCCCGGGCTCGCCCTGCTCTGGCCAGGCGTCGCGGCACCGATGCGCCTCGGCCCGATGATGCGCTTCCGTGAATCAGAGGTCGCCGACGAGGTGCTGCTGCTCAACCGTGACCGCGGCGGCCGGCAGGTCGAGTACCTCAGCTACACCACCGGCCGGACCGAGCGCGATAAAGAGATGGCCGGCGCGATGGCGATGATCCTCACCGCGATCTCCGACCGCAAGATCACCGAGGAAGACGTCCGCAACTTCGAGAAGCAGAGCCGCAGCGAGAGCGAATCCGTCGAAGGCCTGATCGGCGACAGCCGGCTCGGCCCGAACCGAGCGACGATGCTGGGTGATTACGAGCTGCTCGCCGAGCTCGGCCGGGGCGGCATGGGGGTCGTCTATCTGGCGAGGCAGGCGTCACTCGGCCGGATCGTCGCCCTGAAGACGCTGCCCGGTGATCTGTCGAGTAACGACCGGGCATTGGCAAGGTTCCGCCGCGAGATGCGTGTGCTCGGCAACTGCGAGCACCCGAACATCGTGAAGCTGCTGGACTCGGGCACGCTCGCCGACGGGCAGATGTACTACACAATGGAGTACGTGCCCGGCGCGGACCTCGAGCAGGTCTGGAAGGAGCTGAGCAAGTCCACCGCGGACAACGAGATCACCACGCTGCCGGTCTCGACGTTTTCACAGGCCCTTAAACACGCCAGCCAGGGCAAACGCGACGATGTGAAGACGCGTTACGAGCGGACGATGAGCCCGGTCCTGCGTCGCGCGGACGATGTGGAAGAGCCGATCGACCTGCCGCCGCTGCCGCTGCCGGACCTGCCCAAGCCGACGCACAACCCACACGACCACGAGCACTACGTGATTCGTGTGGTCGAGCTGATCCGCGACGCCGCCCGTGCCCTGCACACCGTCCACGACCAGGGCGTCGTCCACCGAGATGTGAGCCCGGGCAACCTCATGCTTACGCCGGACGGCCAGCGCATCGTGCTCATGGACTTCGGCCTGGCCAAGGGCGGCGGCGAGTCGCAGACCGTCTCGATCGGCGCGGGCTTCATGGGCAAGCTCCGCTACGCCGCGCCCGAGCAACTCGCCTCGGCGGTGCTCGATGTCGGGCCACCCGCGGACGTGCGCGGCCTCGGCGCGACGCTGTGGGAACTCGTGACACGCAAGCGCCTCTTCGGCGAGGCGGGCGACGAACGCGCGCTCGCAACCCTGATCCACCAGAGGGATGTGCCTCGCCTCCGCGAAGTCGACCCCGGCTTTGACCGGGACCTCGAGGCCATCGTCGCGCGCGCTACCGAACGAGAGATCGACAAGCGAATCCAGTCTGCCGAAGAACTTGCCGACTACCTCGACCTCTATCTTGCCGGCGAAGCGCTGCCCATCCGCCCGCCGACCAACAGCGAGCTGATCGGCCGTTGGGTGCGCAGGCGGAAGGCGCTCGTCGCGTCGGTCGTGTTCGTCCTCACCTTGATTACGGCGATCATCTCGATCGCGTTCCATCAGGTCAACAAGAAGGCCGATGAAGCGCTCGCGGCACAGCGCGAGACGCTGCAGGCACTCAATGAGGCGCAGGCCGCCCGTGAGAGCCAACGCGAAGCACTCGCTAACCTCTTCGAGACGCTGACCACCTCCGACGTCTTCCGTGGGGCCGGGCGTTACAGCGAGTCGCGCGAGCTGCTTGTGCAGATCGTTGCGGAATATCGCGGTATCCTCCGCGAGACCGGTTTCGATGAAGAGCTTGCGCTCGATCTTGCCAGCACGCTCCGACTGCTATCGGAAACCAACCTCGACATTACCGAGAGCACGCGGCCTTCCGATGGTGCCCTGTTGCAGAGCGACGGCGGCGCTGACAGCATTGCTCAAGCCGAAGAACAGTGCCGTGAGGCATTGAGACTCCTAGAAAGCGTCACCGACTCGTTCCCGGTGCGTTACGAGCAGGCGATGATCCGCAAGGTGCTCGCACGCGTGTTCGCCAATAGCGAACGCAACGTGCAAGGCCTTGAAGTCTTGGATGCGGCCATTAATACGATCAATGAATTCCTCGACCTGAGCACCGCGCCACCCATACCCTACGAGGAACTGCTGGCCTCGCAGGCCGAAGCGCTGCGTCTCAAAGGCGAGATCAACTTGGCGATCGCGGATGCCCAGCCCACACCGGCTGACGCCGCACCTTTTCTTCAAAACGCCTTGAGTGCGTTCGCCACCGCGGAGACGATCCAGCTCGGCGAGTTCGACCGAGACAACCCGGACCGCGTACTGGCCAGCGAGCTGGCACAGGTCAAGCTCAAGATTGCCGAGACGCTTGAGCGGATTGACGCGGAGGCGGACGCGTTTATCGTCTACAACAGCATCGTGACGAATGTGCTTGATTTGTTTAGCGTCGAGGCCGAGGAGCCGGCGATGCGACTGACCACGCCGATGCAGGAGGTGCTTGCGATCGCGCTTCGGCGGATGTCGCCGAGGCTGAACATCAAGGACAAGCAGACACACCTGGCCGAGGCGGTCGCACTGCTCGAAGGCATCGCGCGTGAGAACCCCGAGCGGCAGCGTTACAAGATCGAGCTGGCCAAGTCGCTGCTCGAGCTCGCTGCGCACGACCCCCTGACCAGCCGGCAGCGCTCCGAGAACGCCGAGCTCGTTACGCTCGACCGCTTCCAGCGCGGGCAGGACTTCACAAAGCTCTTTGACCTGCTGGACACGCTGGGCACAAGCAACCCCAGCGACACCACGATCATCGACCTGCGTAACCGTGCTCAATCTGCTTTAGCGCAGTTCGAGGGCGCCGATATTGAGATCGCTCAATAGCGTGTTGATATCGAGTTGCAACTAACATTTCTACTTGCTGTGCATTTTGTTGCATGCCCGTCAGTGCACGATTCCGTGGGGTAATATGCATCTGTATGATCCGTCCGCACTAAAAGTGTTTTTAAAAGCATGTCTCGACCCATGTCCGAAAAGAGCACCATGCAAGACAGGCAAAAAACCATCAACAATGTGATCTTTCGCACGGCTCTGCTACTCGTCGCTGGCGTGTGCTGTGTTCTATTTGCCGGGCCTTTGCTGGCGTCTCCGATCGGTGGTGGCGGCCCCGACCGCAGCTGGGGCGCGTTCTTTGGTCGCACGCATATTTTGTTCCTGCACCTGCCCATCGGCCTATTGATCGGCGCGTTCGCGATCGAGTTCTTCGGGCTCTTCAAACGCTCGAGGGGCTTCGATGTCGCCGCGGCCTGGCTGTTCGTGCTCGGCTTTGTCTCGTCTATCGGCGCGGTAGCGACCGGCATGCTTCTGGGCACCGAGCAGGCGACCGACAAGTCGCTCAACGCTTTCACGCTGCTTTTTGCCGACGCCGACAAAGGCGTGTCCGACACGCTGGGCCTGCACATGTGGCTGGGCCTGACCATGATGGTCATCGTGGGTGTCGCCGCGGTCCTGAAAGTCTTGGCGGTCCGCAAGCAGTGGAAGGACAAAGAGTCCTCGATCCCCGAGCGCGGCGGCTGGCCGCTCGGCCTTGCCCGTGTCTCGCTCGTCGGCGTCATGGCGGCGATGCCTGTCGTGGGGCACCTCGGCGGGAACATGTCCAAAGGCCCGGAGTACTTGGTCGAAAAGGCGCCCTTCGACGTGCCCCAGTGGGCCATCTATTGGCCCGAACCGCCACCCGAAGTACAGGTTGTTAAAACCGAAGACGGCCAAACCTTCGAGCCCGACGGCTCGGTCCTCGCGTGGAACGGCGTCATCCAACCCGCGCTCAACGACGCCTGCGTCAAGTGCCACGGCCCAAGAAAACAGAACAGCGACCTACGGCTAGACACCCTCGCCTACGCGGTGCAGGGCGAGGGCTACGAGTTCGAGTACCCGGCAATCACCGCGGGCGATGCGCAGTTCAGCTCGCTCCATACCGTCGTCGCGTTGCCGCAGTCGCACTTCCTCTTCATGCCGCCCGACCCGAAGAAGGCGTTTGACGCCGAGCTCGTCTCGTTCATCGGCGAGTGGATCCAGAACTTCGACGGCGAACTCGAAGACCCCGCGGCGGTAGCCGCCGCGCCCTCCGACCCCTCCACGACCCAAGCTGCGCCCAAGCCTGTCATCGACCCCGAGGCGCTCCAGGCCATCACCGCGATCGGCGGCAACGCCCAGTCGCTCTCGCAGGAAGAAGACCCCGACAAGCTCACCGTCAAGTTCGCCTACCTCAAGAACCTCGAGCCCGCCTCGGTCGCCAAGCTCGAA
Source organism: Planctomycetota bacterium (assembly GCA_039188575.1). Lineage (GTDB taxonomy): Bacteria > Planctomycetota > Phycisphaerae > Phycisphaerales > Phycisphaeraceae > JAHQVV01. The sequence goes on from JBCCYY010000005.1 coordinate 12,978, forward strand.
AGCGGCGCGAAGAACATCGCCTGGCTCACCTTCGAGGGCTCAAGCTTCGACGATGAAGCGGCCAAGCAGCTACCCGACATGTCCGTGCTCACACGCCTGAACCTCAAAGACAGCGCTATCACCGACGCGGGCCTCGCCGAGCTGCCCGAGATACCCTCGCTAACCTGGCTCAACCTCTTCGGGACCGATGTCACCGACGCTGGGCTCGAAGCATTGAAGAAGTACGGCACGATCGAGAAGCTCTACCTCACCGGCACCAAGGTCTCCGCAGGGGGCGTCAACGCGCTGCGACAGGCCATGCCCAACACGCAAATCTTCTCCGACCACGATGGCCAGTTCCAGTTCACCCCGGTGACCCCGGAGGTCACGCCGGGCGACCCCGCGAAGGACGACAAGGCCGCAGCCGAACCCGTGAATAAACCCGTCAACGAGAAGTGCCCGGTCGCGGGTGCCCCTGTCAAGGCCGAGTTCGTCAGCACCTTCGAGGGCAAGACAATCGGCTTCTGCTGTGCCAGCTGCAAGGCCAAGTTCGACGCGAACCCCGCCCAATTCAAGGCGAAACTGCAGTAGCATATTTTGATTGAAAAAGATGAAGCCCACGCTCGATGAACGTTGGCTTCCTTCTTGCAAACAACATCATGCAAATCAGCCGAATGGGGCTGAGTTACTCGCCCCGCAGCCCCAGCCACGCCCGTGCCATCGACTCGCCCATCTGGTAGTAGCACAAGCCCGAGCCCATATAGTGATACGGGCGGTCAGAGCGGAACTTGAGCCGGTCCGCGTACTTCTGCTCCCAGTTGACGAGGTAGAACTCGCTAGGCTTGATGCGTGTCGGGTCGTCTTCCGACTTACTCTCGTTGGCTCTGGCCAGCTTGCGGAACGCGTCCCATTCCTGCTTCATCTCTAACGAACTCGGCCAGTATGACGCCGTTTTGGCGTACGCGACGTTGCCCTTGAATTCTGGCATCTCGGCGACGGCCTTCTGCTGCGCCCGGAACCCCGTGACAGTCTCGTTCGGCTTATCGCCGCTGTTACCCATCTCGCCGATCACAAACGGCAGGCCCGGCGCGTCCAGGTTCCGGCGCATGTCACGGATGAAGCACGCGAGCTGCTCGGTGTACGCCGGGTTCCCACCGCCGACCATGTCGTTCCACCCCTGGAACCAGATGAAGCCGGCTAGCTCGTAGCCGTCTTCTTCGTTGTAGCCGGGCACGTACTGCTCGATGTTGTCGAGCACGCGCTTGGTCTCGGACAGGACCTTGCGGTAGTCGCTGCCGTAGGTCTTGGCCAGCTCGTCCAGCGTTAGCGTTGGGGTCTTCTTCTGGGCCTGCATAAGGCGTTCCTTCATCTCGGCCTCGCCCGGCATCGCGCTGGGCGGGCGGAAGGTCGCCTTCAACGCTCGGCCGCCCCACGCCGCCTTGATCAGCAGCACCGGCTCGTCAAAGCGCTCGCCGAGCACCCACCCGATCCCCAGCTCCGGCCCTACACCGGGGTGCCGGCTCCGTTCGCGGGTAAACGGGTCTCGATGGCCCACCGGCGAGCCGAACCCGATTGACAACGGCCCGTACCGCGGGGTCAGCGGTGTCTCTTCACGGTCGAGGTAGGTGACAAAAACATCCTCACGCTTCACCCATTCGCCGTCCTTTTTCAGGTGCGCGATCTTGTCGCGCTGTGCAGGGTCGCCGAGCACGGCATCGAGTGTCTTAACCGATGCCTTGCCCTCCATGTTCGACTGACCCGAGAGGATAAACACCTTCACCGGCCCGGCCACCGCCACGACGGGGGGCAGCAACAGCAGTGTGATCAAGGCACACAATGGAATCCGAGCAGGTCTCATGTTTGACACTCCGTTGGTTTGATGGTCTATGCGGTCAAACGGAGTGTACCCGATCTGTTTAAACCCAGATGTTCATAAACAGGGCATCTTCCTTGTTCTTGCCGAACAACGTGCCGATCGTAGTCGTGACAAACTTCACCTCGTACTCGGGGTGGGCGTCCAGCCACTCGTTGACCTGAGTATCCAGGTGATCGACCGCGTCGAGGCGCAGCTTGGTCACAAACGTCTTCACATGGATCGCGCCCTGCCCGGTAACGTTCGGCGTGCGGTTCCAGTGGTCCTCGTGCGGCTTGCGCACACCGAAGGCCTTGATCTTGGTGCTGCTCATCTCGGCCGGGTCTATGCCGCCGCTCGAGAGGTCGCCGACCTCGATCGGATCAAGCTCGTGATCGACGCCATCATCAATCACCTCAAGCTCTTCCAGCTCGTCATCGTCTTCCGTCGGCATCGGCAGCGCCTCGCTGAGCAGCTCGTCGTCCGTCGCATGGCCATTTTTGTCGGGCATCGCAGGTCTCCAGAAAAGAGTAATGATTCCTCAAGAAGGGACCTCCAGTGTAAACCGCAAACCTATCTAAAACAACAGTTTGCCGTGACGCAGCCCACGTTCGTCGAACGCGGGCTGCACTGCTAGAATGAGTCGTTTCTTGCAAACTATCGCACGCCCGTACGGAGACAGGCATGACCGCCACCACGACCGCCAGCCCCAATGCCAGCCACAACTCCCTCGCCTCGATCGACCCCGCCGTCGCCGCGATCATCAACAAGGAAGCCACGCGCCAGCAGAACACGCTCGAGATGATCGCCAGCGAGAACCATACCTCCGCCGCCGTCATGGAGGCGTGCGGCTCGGTCATGACCAACAAGTATGCCGAGGGCTACCCCGGCAAGCGGTACTACTCCGGCTGCGTCCACCACGACGAGGTCGAACAGCTCGCCATCGACCGCGCCTGTGAGCTCTTCGGCTGCGGCTTCGCCAACGTCCAGCCGCACTCGGGCGCCAGCGCGAACATCGCTATCCAGCTCGCGCTGTACGAGCCCGGCGACACCTTCGCCGCTATCGAGCTCTCCGACGGCGGGCACCTCACCCACGGCAGCCCCGTCAATATCAGCGGCAAGTGGCTCAACCCCGTCACCTATAACCTCGTTACCGACGAATCCAAAGACGACTGGGGTTACCTTGATTACGAAACTGTTGATGCCGTCTGCGCTGAGCACAAGCCGAAGGTGCTGATGTGCGGCTACAGCGCGTACCCGCGCACGATCGACTTCCCACGCTTCCGCGAGATCGCCGACAAGCACGGCTGCCTGCTCTGGGCCGACATCGCGCACATCGCGGGGCTTGTCGCGGGTGGGGCCCACCCCTCGCCGTTCCCGTACTGCGATGTCGTGACGACGACCACGCACAAGACGCTGCGCGGCCCGCGCGGTGGTCTCATCATGACCAACGACGAGGACCTGGCCAAGCGCTTCAACAAGGCCGTCTTCCCCGGCACGCAGGGCGGCCCCCTGATGCACATCATTGCCGCCAAAGCCGTCGCCTTCGGCGAGGCCCTCAAGCCCGAGTTCAAGACCTACAACGCCCAGGTCGTTGCCAACGCCAAACGCCTGGCCGACGAGCTCAAGGCCAAGGGCTACAAGCTTGCGAGCAACGGCACGGACAACCACCTGGTCCTCATGGACCTGCGCCCCGTTGATGCCGACCTCACCGGCAAGGACGCCGCGCTCTGGCTCGAACAGGCCGGCATCATAGCCAATATGAACACCGTGCCCAACGAGACCCGCAGCCCGTTCAAAACCAGCGGTGTGCGTCTAGGCACGCCTGCGCTAACCACCCGCGGCCTGTTGGAAGACGACATCGCCGACGTCGCGGGTTTGATCGATCGTGCGATCCGTAGTGGGGGCGATGAAGCAACCATCAAAGCAGTGAATACGGACGTGCTAGCGCTTTGTGAGCGGTTCCCGATGGGGCATTGATGCAGTGGGTCGTAAAATACGGCGACATCTTGGATGAGTCTGCAGATGTCTTGATCTGCTCGGCAAATCCTTTTCTGACACTTTCCGGTGGCGTCGGTGGCGCGTTGTTGCAGCGTTACGGTGACCATTTGCGCATCGAGCTCGAACAGGTTTTGAAGTCAAGAGGCACAAACTTCGTTGACCGTGGCAGCGTTATTGTGACATTTCCGAGGGATACGCCTTACAAGTCGATCATTCATGCGGTCGCGGTTGACGGGATGTACGATTCGTCACAGGAAGTAATCACATCGGTAGTAAGACAGTCGCTGCACCACGCGATGGATGAAGGGGCAACCGACGTAGCGCTGACTGCTTTGGCGACTGGTTATGGTCGGCTGTCGCCCCAAGCATTTGCGGTGGGGGTCAAAGAACTGTCTGACGAAGTGTTTAGCCCGATTGAACGGATTGCGATCGTAGTCAAAAAAGCTGAAGAGGCCGAAAATATCCGACAGACGCTCGAATATTGCCAGTAGGGGGTAACCAATGACCGCTGTGATTGTTTTGACAGTATTTTCAATCGCCTTTCTGGTCTTGTTCTTGATGTTCTCTTGGCGAAGCTATAAACGACTATTTCTCAATCGCCACATCAACGCAGAGATCGTTCGCTACTACTGTGAAAAAGATTCGGACAGCGGTATGAATTACTGCCCAGTCCTACGTTTTAAAGATGTTAATGATCAATGGGTCATCGCTATTTCGCCTGACTCAATGAGCCAGAAAACACTGACAATCGGTTCTGTGGTTACTGTCTCATACGACCCATTACGGCCCAAGCATACTCCGATGCTAAGCTGGACAGACAACTATCTGCCCCAATTTGTCCTAGCAATTTTCACCACGGTCACCACATGGGGAGCGATGGTGAACTGGCTTAGGTTGATCTAGGTTGAATAGAGGGTCGGGAGTCGAATCCAAGCCATACTTCTGGAGGTCGCCCATTGAGTAACATCACCATCAAGCCCAACCCCAAGTTCGGTAAGTTGTTTCGACCAACCGCCGTCAAGGCCTGGGACGCGTTCTTCAAGCATGCCGATGAAAGCTGCAGGCTTGCGCACTGGTGGATCCTGCCGTATTCCAGCAACATCCAACTGACGGGGTTCAATATCGATATGAATGCCTGCGAAGACGAGGCGACTGTCACGCCTTACATCTTTATCACGGTCGATGCCTTCTTCGAGCTGATCGGCCCGGCCGACGTTATGCCGACCGAGGATCAGATCGAGTCGTACCAGTCGTGGGCGATCAAGGGGATCAAAGAGGCCTTCGAGTTGAAAACGATCCAGGCGAAGTACAAGAAGAGCGGGCTAAGCGATTTAGAGTTCGCCGTCACCTGGTCTCCTCATCAAGAAGGTTTCGACTATGACCCCGACCTAAGGGTCATCTCGGCTAACACGAAGCGTTTGACGCCCGCCGCAATCCGCAAACGCCAGTCTGCGGCAGACAAGACATAAATTGTCGAGGGCTGACAGGTGGCCGGGATGAAGGCTTGGCCCACCCTGTAGTGAGGGAATCGTAAATGTGCCATCTATTATTGATTGCACGAAGATGATATGACTGATGATGACTTTTCTGAATATTGGGCACGCTTAGTCGATCGCAAGTACAGCACTCTTGGCGATCCCCTATCCGACCATGAACAAGCCTTCTTTGCAGTGAATGTCCTCAGGGGCTCTGTATCGAGAAGCGGCTTGATTGGGTATTTTGAGAACCACTCTGGCCAGGAGATCATGGAAGGGTATAATGGCCTGCGACTGCTCGGGTTAGAACATGTCTTGAGGCTTATGGAGCAAGCCCAACAAGTGATCCTGGGGAGTAGGCCACTGCCATATGATGGCGCGTCTGTTGTCGTTTTTGATGATTCACTCAACGAAGAAGAGTATGAGCAAAGGTCCGCTGAATTAGATAAGAAGGTTGCTCCGCTTACGAAAGCACTCGTCGATCTTGATCAGGCGATTTGGGATGCTCTCTGCTCATATGCCCAGCGGCATCAGTTGGGCATCCGCTAGCCCGGGCAGTAAGAGGGAATCAGGGCGAGCAGGCGGCGGGAGAGGTGCCGCCCATGATCTACGTGTTGTTGAAGATGGTAGCACGCTTGGCGATGGCGTCGATAGATGATGTCTGGCCGATCGTTCCGTCAGCGAAGAAGAAGGGGATGTTCGACCGCTTGTCGGCGTGGATCGTGGATACGGCGTACACGACGGATACAAAATCAGTCAAGAGGTTCTAAAACGGCATGCCGCGATTGTTAAGCCAGGGCCATGGGGCGCTGCAACCGTCAATTGACCGCTGAAGGCGGCTTGGGCTTGAGCAGTTGCACAAGCGACCGACCCCACCAGCCGAGCACGAACAGCGCTGCGGCGGTGATCAGAACGGCTTCGGTGCCGTCTCGGCTGTACAGGTGCGACAGCGTCTTGCCGGTCAGGATGCCTGTGATTCCCGCAGCGAGCAGGAGCACTAGGGCGGCGGCGTAGCCAGATTTCCTGCGATCGGGCTCGGGCTGGCTGCCGGTTTGGTCTGAGCACAGCAGTGACGCCCAGCCGACGAAGCAGGCGTACCCGACGAGGGTAGACGAGAAGGTGATCGCCATGAGCAGCATGACACCGACGTGGAAGAAGACCGCGCAGCTCATCAGGAAGCGGAGCAGGGCGCGGTTGAAGATGGCGATGATCAGGCCGAAGTCCAGCGCAAGCGTCGCCCAGTCCTTGGCCTCCCACATCCAGAGGGGCAGGACCTCGTAGAAGGTCATGAAGAGCAGGGGCTCGCGGTTGCTGACGTAGATGCCGCGCAACCCGTGGCCGAGGACGGCGGAGGTGTTCGGGTCGAGCCAGCCGTTGAAGGCCTTCATCGCGCCGGCGGAGAAGAAGGCCAGGGCCATGCCTAGTGCGAGCAGCGACAGCGCCCATGCCGAGCTCAGCTTGACCCGCTGGAGTTGCTCGGTATGGAGCGCGCGGTATTGGCGGGCGTCGATGCTGAAGTGCGCGCCCCATGCTGAGAGGGACATCGCCAGCGGGATCAGCACGAGCGTGGTGGTGTGGTTGATCTTGCCGACAGTGAAATCCATTGAGTAGCCGACGATCAGGGCGAGCCCGAGGAGCAGCGAGGCGAGGCGGGTGCGCCAGCCAACCAGGACCATCGCGAGGAGGATAAGGATGATCGCGTTGAGGGCGGTGACGCTGCCGGGCCCGGGTACGCCGGGGAACTGGCTGGGCAGGCCAGGCGGAGGGCGGAAGGCGTCCTGCGGCATCCCGACGACCTTGCCGGCAAGCGGGAACTGGAAGACGAGTACATAGATGCAGTAAGCGATCCGTGCGAACGCGAGGGAGCGCAGGTCCGTTGCGTACTGCTGCTCGAAGTGCCGTGCCAGGCGGTCGATCACGGCGAGCCCCCCGGCGGGATCACGGTCTCCGCAAGCAGCTTGTAAACCGGTTTACGGCCCTGTTTGCTGGCGACGTTGATCTCGCCGCGCTCGAGGATGAGCAGGAGTTCATCAACCTGGTTGGCGGGGATAGGGCCGTCCGGAGAGATGCCCCTGAGCGCGACGCCCCAGACTCGGCCGAGGCGGTCTTGGATCTCGTAGGTGCCGTCCTCGTTGCGGTGCTTGTGGGCGATCTGGAAGTCCAGGACAACAGCCTGGCCCCGGCTGAAACCGTTGCGGGTTAGCGTGTCGATGAGCGAGGTACGGATGGTTCGCCCGTCTGTGGTGGTGAGGACGAGTACACGGTGGTCGAAGCCGAACCGGGTGCCCTCAAGCCCGCCGTTGGTCTTGAAGTCGGGCATCATGATGGCGGGGTAGGGTTCTGTGCGTTTGATGGCGTAGGCCAGGCCAAGGGCCCAGTAGAGGACTACGCCGGTCGCGAGGCAAAAGGTAAGCCGTCTTGAGTTTAGGAGCGTCATGGCTGGGTGTGGGTGTATAGGGGTCCGCCGGAGCAGCTTAAACTTACCTGAAAACACACTGCTCAGTACTCGCGTCGCTGTCGTGCCGAGGCGATATTCATCAGCTTGCGATATTTGGCGATCGTTCGGCGGGCGATGTCGATGCCCTGGTCTTTCATGGCGGCGACCAACTCATCGTCGGTCATGGGGCTCTTCTTGTCTTCAGCCTCGATGACTTCTTTGAGCTTGTGCTGTACCGCGCCCCACGCCATGGATTCGCCATCGGAGGACTCGGTCCCGCCTGAGAAGAACATCCGCAGGGGGAGGATCCCGCGCGGGGTCTGTAGGTACTTCTCGCTGACAGCCCTGCTGACGGTCGCGACGTGGATACCGAGTTGGTCGGCGACGGTGGTCATGGGCAGGGGCTTGAGTGCCTGTGGGCCCTGATCGAAGAAGTCGCGCTGGGCCTGGACGACGACGCCGATAACACGGAGCAGGGTATTGTTGCGCTGGTTGATCGCGTCAATCAGCCAGCGGGCGCTAGAGAGGTTCTTGCTGACGAAGTCGCGGGTTTTTTTGTCGGCGTCTTTGTCTTTTGCGAGGTCCTGATAGTCGCGTGAGATCGTCAGGGCGGGTAGCCGGCCATGGGTCAGCGTGGCGGTGTAGGCGTCGTTCTCGTCGTCATAGTCGATGGTAGCATCGGGTGTGATCGTGCGGACCTCGTCGGAGGCGAGCAGCCTGCCGGGGTGTGGGTGGAACTGACGCAGCTTGAGCACGGCCTGCTGGAGTTCTTCAATCGAGCGATCGGTGGCCTTGGCGATCTTGGGGTAGCGGTTGGCTTCGATGTCTTTGAGGTGGTGGTCGACGAGTTGACGGGGCAGATCGAGATCGAGATCGGGGTCCTCGTCGAGCTTGGCGTCGATCTGAAGCAGTAAGCACTCGCGGAAATCGCGGGCGGCGAGGCCCGGCGGGTCCAGGGTCTGCTGCAGCAGGCCGGTCGTTGCGCTGATGAGTTCGGCGGTCGTGCCATTCGGCGCGTCAGGAAGCAGTTCTTCGACGGGCGACCGGAGGTAGCCATCGGCATCAATAAAGCCGATGAGGAAGTCGCCTAGCGGAGCGAGGTCCACAGGAATCTCTGCGAGATGCCACTGGTCGATGAGCTGGTCGTAGAGGGAGGCCCCGCGGGCGGCGGTATTGGCCATGGCGTCGAGCTTGCCGTCGCGGTCGCCGGCGGACGAGCTGACCTGCCTGCGGGCGAAGTCGGAGCCGCCGGACTCGAAGGTGTTGGACTCCCACGACTCGCCATACTGCTCGGAGAGGTTGGAGAGCCGTTCGAAATCGTCAGCGGCCTCGGCATGGTTCGCGGCGCCGTCATCCACGACGAGTTCACGCTCGCCCTCGTAATCGTCGCGGTGTGCCTGCTCACGTTCGGCCTGGAGCGTGTCCGCGTCAGCACCGGCCTGGGCGATCTCGAGAGTAGGGTTGGACGCGAGTTCCTGCTCGATGCGCTCTTCCAGGGCCGGCGTCGGCATCTGGAGGATCTCCATCGACTGGATCATGCGGGGGTCCAGCTTCATCCGCTGGTCCATCCGCATCTGTTGTCCGGTGTCGAATCTCATGCGTCCCTGCTGCTTGCTTGTGTTTTGCGGAGGATTCGGTCGTGGCCCGCAGTTTGCTTACTTGCAATGATCATACCACCTCCATGCGCGGGGCACGCTATCCACCGGGTTGGGTCCGCGCTTGGATCGCGTCGCTGAGGACGGCCTTGGAGACCGACTGCACGCTCGAGCCAACCGGCATCCCGCGGGCCAACCGGGTGACCTTGACCCCGAGCTTGGATAGGGCTTCGGCTAGGTAGAGCGCGGTGCCATCACCTTCGAGTGTGGGGTTGGTGCCGAGGATCACCTCCGAGATGGCTACGCTCTGCGGTTTACCGCTCAGCCCGTCTTCAATCCGGTCCATCAGCCCCTGGATATTGAGTTCGCCCACGGCGATGCCTTCCATAGGCGACAGCCGGCCCATCAGGACGTGGTAGCGGCCCTTGTACGCCCCTGCCTGCTCGATCGCCACGACATCGCTGGGCTGTTCGACGACCAGCAGCGTGCCCGGGTCGCGCTTCGGGTCCGCACAAATCGGGCAGGGGTCTGACTCAGTCACGTGCCCGCAGATCGAACAGACCTTCAGGTTCGTGCGGAAGCGGGTCAGCGCCTCGGAGAGCGCTACGGACGCCGACGCGGGCTGGCGGAGCAGGTGGAACGCGATACGCTCAGCCGACCGCCTGCCCACGCCCGGCAGCTTCTCCAACTCGTCCAGCAGGTTGTCGTAAGCGCTCTCTGCCATGATAGGATTGTAGCGATGGACCCCGACGACCACGTCTGCCTCTGTTTCCACGTCAGCCAGCGCAAGGTGGTGAACTACTGCAAGCGCGAGAAGCCGAAGGTAGCGAGCCTGATTAGTGAGTGCCTGTCGGCCGGGACCGGTTGTGGCTGGTGCGTGCCGTTTTTGAAGTCGCTGCACAAGCAAGCCATCGATGGCATCGAGAACCCGGATCTGCCACATAGTCCGGAGGAATACGCAAAGCGGCGCCTGGCGTTCCAGGAGACGGGCAAGCGAGATGAATCACCAGACCGCGATGCGTAAGCGAGTGGTACAAACCACCAATTACCGCGGCCACTCACTTGCGTATCGTGCTCTGATATCATGCTAGTGATGGCACCGAAAACGCTCATCCTCCGTTCCGCAGGGACGAATTGTGACGCTGAGTTGGCCTACGCCTTCGAGCAAGCCGGGGCGGCGGCTGAGACGATCCACATCGCCAAGCTGATCGAGCAGCCCGAACTGATCAGCACGTTCGACCTGATCGGCTTCCCGGGTGGTTTCAGCTACGGCGACGACATCGCGGCGGGGCGGATCCTCGCGAATCGCCTGAAGCACCGCCTGCTCGAGCCGCTGCAGGATGCGGCGAAGCGCGGTGTGCCCATGATCGGCATCTGCAACGGCTTCCAGGTACTAGTCAAACTTGGTTTGTTGCCCTTCCCGGATCAAGCGACCCAGGTCTGCACGCTGGCAGACAACACCTCCGGCAGGTTCACCTGTAAGTGGGGGCCTGTTACTGCGAACTCGTCTTCCGTATGCATCTGGACCCAAGGCCTAAGCGACTTCGAACTCCCCATCGCCCACGGCGAGGGCCGGTTCACCGGCCCAGCAGACCTCATCAACCAACTTAAGTCCAGCGGCCAGGTCGCCCTGCGATACGCCACCGGCAGCAACCCCAACGGCTCGGACGACAACATCGCCGGCATTTGCGACCCCACCGGCGTGATCTTCGGCCTGATGCCGCACCCCGAGCGCTATGTCACCGCGACCCAGCACCCGCAGTGGACCCGCCAAGGTGAGGGCTTTCTGAGCGAGACGATGCCGGGACTGAGGTTCTTCCAGAACGCGGTCAGCTACGTCCGTGAGAAGGTCGCGGCGGGGGTATGAGGTGATGGGCGGTGATGAGGCAACTGCTGCTTCGACTTCTGCTTCAGTTATCTATCAGCGTGTTTACAGCAGCCGAGACCTGTACTCTTTCTTGTCGCTTGGCTTCATACTAAGTATCGGCTCGCTTGGGTTGGTGCTGCTTTCGCTTGGCGCGGGATTAGTTGCGACTGTGATCTGGGGCATGGCATGCCTCGGCTTATCGACTTTATTGCTGCTTAGCATTCTGAGAGCAGAGCGGGACTGGATCACTGTTGATCAGGAAAATTTGCGATGGGGAAATAGTAAAGGTGAAGATCGTTTGCGATTAAATCAGATCAAGAAAATCCATCTGCACCGACTTATTGGTCTTGAAATCGAATTGATAGAGGGGGGCGGGTCTGTCTTGAAATACCCATACGTTCGCCATTACAAGCCACTGATAGACGCGATGGTTCAAGCGAATCCAGATATCGAAGTCATTCGTTATGCCGATGCCGATGGCGGTAGTTTTTAGTGAAAGCCCCTGATTTACGACGATTCCGGGTTCTGCTACACTATTCGGCTCGCTCCAGCGGACGGTCTGCTGGGGATTCGCACTAGGCGGCCTTACCTTGGGCCGCGACCCGTTGGTTGCTCGGCGTGTGCCGGGGCGGGTAAATCTGTCACGAAAGGACACCCCCCTCTTATGGTCAATAAGACCCTCATTGCAGAATTATCCGTTGAAGATGTCGAAGCCGAGTCGATGCTCGAAGCGGCGTTTGGCACCGCCGTCGCGGGCGGCGACATGGAAGAACTGCTTCAGGAAAACATCGCCGACTTCTCCAGCGGCACGATCCTGACAGGCAAGGTCATCGGCAAGGCCGGCGACGACTTCCTTGTCGACGTCGGGCTCAAATCCGAAGGCATCCTCGACAAGAACGAGTTCGACAACCCCGCAGACGTCGAGGTCGGCGACTCGGTGGACGTGCTGCTCGAGACCGTCGAAGGCGAAGGCGGCATGGTCGCCATCTCCAAGCGCAAGGCCGACCGTATCCGCGGCTGGGAGAAGCTCATCGCCGAGAAGGGCGAGGGCGATTCGATCGACGGCAAGGTCATGCGCAAGATCAAGGGCGGCCTGCTCGTCGATATCGGCGTGCCGGTCTTCCTGCCCGCGTCGCAGGTCGACATCCGACGCCCTCCAGATATCGGCATCTATATCGGCAAGACGATCGAGGCGCAGATCCTCAAGATCGACACCGAGCGCCGCAACATCGTGATTTCACGTCGCAAGCTCATCGAAGACCGCCGATCGATCATGCGCAAGCAACTGCTTGAGAAGATCAGCGTGGGCGACATCGTCGAAGGCACGGTCAAGAACATCGCCGACTTCGGCGCCTTTGTCGATCTCGGCGGGATCGATGGCCTCCTACACATCACCGACATGAGTTGGGGCCGGGTCAACCACCCAAGCGACGTCGTAAAGATCGACGACAAGATCGAGGTCAAGATCCTGAATATCGACTTCGAGAAGGAAAAGATCGCGCTGGGCCTGAAGCAGAAGGACTCTTCGCCTTGGGAGGACATCGAGGCTCGATACCCCGCGAATACCCGCGTCCGTGGCACGGTCACCAACATCATGTCCTACGGCGCGTTCGTCAAGCTCGAAGACGGCGTCGAGGGCCTGGTCCATATCTCCGAGATGTCCTGGACCAAGCGGATCAACCACCCCTCCGAGGTCGTTTCGATCGGCGAAGAGGTGGAAGTCGTCGTTCTCGAGATCGACCAGAACAAGCAAGAGATCAGCTTGGGCATGAAGCAGACCGAGGTCAACCCTTGGGAACTCGTTGCCGAGAAATACCCGCCCGGCACGATCGTCGAGGGCAAGGTCCGCAACCTTGCCAGCTACGGCGCGTTTGTCGAGATCGAGCCCGGCATCGACGGCCTCTTGCACGTCAGCGACCTGTCGTGGACGAAAAAGATCAGCCACCCCAACGAGATGCTCAAGAAGGGCGACAACGCCCGCTGCGTCGTCCTCGAAGTCGATCAGCAGAAGCAGCGCGTTGCACTGGGTCTGAAGCAACTCGAAGAAGACCCGTGGGACAACGCGATCCCGTCGGCTTACCAGCCCGGCATGATCGTGCACGGCAAGGTCACCAAGATCACCAACTTTGGCGTCTTCGTCGAGCTGGAAGACGATCTCGAAGGCCTCTTGCACATCTCCGAGCTCGCCGACCATAAGGTCGAGAATCCGCAGGATGTCGTCCAGCAGAACCAGGAGGTCGAAGTGAAGATCCTCCGCGTCGACCTGGATGACCGCAAGATCGGCCTGTCGCTCAAGCGTGCCCAGTGGACCTCCGACCAGGAAGCCGCTGCGGAACGCAAGGAAGGCAAGGCGGGTGGCGGGCAAGGCGGCGGCGGCATGGGCGGCTTGGGCGAAGGCCACGACCACCTCGGTACCGACAAGATCACCTTCGGCGAATAAGCCAAGGACTGACTCAGTTCAATCCGTAAGCAACAGCCCTATCGCAAGATGGGGTTTTTGTCATTATGCTGCCCTGCAGGCCAGTTAGGAAGTATGATTTGCAGCTACTTGTTCTAGGTCTGCTATTCCAAAGGGGTCAGAACCGATCATCAGGAGCGTTAGATGTATCCACTAAATCTCAAGGTATTGGCGTATTTTTTTGCGATTTCGCTGTTGCTTTGTCCTGGGCAGGTACAGGCTCAAGACAACGGGAATATTCGGCATCAAACAGTCGCGGCAGACGCTCCCAGCCGACACGATGTCCTCAGTGAGCTTTATAAGTTCAAGCAGCAGACGCTGGTCAATGCATATGTAAAGCATGGCAAGCATAACGACGCTTGGGATCATGACGCACAGGAACTGCTTGGGCTATTCGCCATCCTGTTGACCTATGGCGATCACGAGATGGATGTTTACACGAGAGAGCCAATGAGACGTGCCCTCGAAGAGTTTCGTCCTTTGGAGAAACTCATCGAGTCGGTTGAGCAATCGAGATGCAACGACCCGCTGATTCTTTTTCTTATCGGGTATGAGTACGCACAGAATTTGACCGGCCGTGATCTTGAGATGCGTAAAAAAACAGTAGAGGTATTGAGCCGTTCGATCGAAGGATTTGATGGCGCAGGGTATCACCCTTATTGGCAATACAAGTGTCTCACGCTTGCTCTTACAGAATCCCGAAAACTGGGGTTCTCGGCGGATTTGAGGAGGCAGCGGGCGCCGTGGCATGCGCGTGTCTCTTCATTGGCGATTGAAGCACTTAAAGAAGCGTCAGAAGAAAAAAGCAATGTGGTGTGTGATTTGATCGTACAGCAGATTTGTCATCCGATCGAGTTTCTCGCCGCGGATCAACAACCACGCCAGGTAGTATATGTAGAGCAATTTATTGAATCGCTTGAAGTTTTGAAGGAGAATGATCCGTGGGCTTACCATGCCGCGCGGGCAACTACACTGGTAGACTTGGCTTGGATGCACCGTGGAACTGGCTTTGCCAATCAGGTAAAGCGAGAGCAGTGGCAGGCTTTTGAAAGCTGCCTCAAAGGTGCTAGCGAGAGTTTTACCGCAGCATGGGAGGAAAGACCAAGCACGCATATCGCCAATGAAATGATCGTGGTTGCGATGGGGGGACATGCAAAGCCTGATGAGGACTGTCGATTCTGGTTCGAACGTTCTGTAGCGTTAATGTTTGATAACCCCAGAGCGTGGCAGTATATGGCCACATCATTGCTACCACGCTGGGGTGGGTCGCACAACGAGATGCTGGGATTGGCGTTCGAGGCGCTGAAGACAGGGCGATTTGATACTTCAACGCCCGAGCATTTTCGTGTGATATTGCAACGCATTGACGACGAAAGACAAGACGGTGCGGTATGGAAGATCCCTGCTGTAAGTGATGGACTTCAACGCATGGCCCATGAAATGGCTAGCCAGCGTGGCGAGGAGATGCGGCTGTATTACACGGTTATTGAGGCTATTTTCATGTGGAAAAGTCAGGACTTTGAACGTGTTGTCGCTGCGATTGAACAACTTGGGCCACTTGAGGGTGATACCCTCGCGGCCGCGGAGCAGGCTTTTCAGTCCGAATCGTATGAACTTTTAGAAGTTGTGGGCGCGAGTTACCTAATGAGTAGTAAGCATGCCGAAGAGGTGTTCGGTGCTTATCAACTGTTTCGCGAGGGCAATCCTGACCGAGCAATTGCGTCATTGGAAGCGGTCCGTAACGACGCTGCGGATCTTCATAAGACCGGAAAAAGATTTTTAGATCGGCAAATCAGCACAATTGCTTTCTCGATGAAAGCGGCAACCGGGCAATGGATTGACGTTGGTCGGCCCAGAGATTTCGAATCATTGTGGCAGCCAATACACGGCACATGGGATTTTGACGATCAAGGCCGGCTGATCGGTCAAGCCGACGAGAATGGGCTTGCGCTGATATTTCAGCATATCGCTAACCACCCCTGGGAGTTAGCTTGCGAGTTTGAAATTATTGATTCGGCTCCCGAGGGCTGGTCCAACACAGGCGTCATATTCGCCTACCAGAGTGAGGAGAATTTTGCGGGAAACTGGGTGTTCCCGCAAACAAGTCGAACTGTAGAGTTTCGCCCTGGATGGAATATGAGGGGGCGTGAGACACGCAAGAAAATCAATCCTGATGGAAAACAACTCTTGATTCATCGCCACGATGGGAAAGGTAAAGTGAGCGTTTCTATCGATGGGCAAGTGTGTGTAGATTTCATCTGGCGATGGTCAGATTTTCCAACCGCATGCCGATTCGGTCTGTCATCAACGAAGCGTAATGGGCCGAGAAGCCTGGCGCCGGAGGGCTTTGATCAATTAAAAATTCGCTACAGCAATATCAGGTTTCGGATGCTTGGGGCCGAATAATTTACTCAGAGCATCTTGGTTGCACTGCCTCCAAGATGGCATTGAGATCGTGGACATGTAAGTCAGCTCGCAGTGAGAGCCGGACCCGGCATTGTCCGGGTGCGACCGTCGGCGGACGAATCGCGGGGGCGAAGATGCCCGCCTCAAACAGAGCGGTCTGGAGAGACAGTGCGGCATGTTCGTCGCCCACAAGCAGCGGCAGGATCGGCGTGGGAAGATCTGTTACCAATGCAGGCCAGCCCGTGTTGGTCAGTTCGTTACCGAGGTGCGCCGATAGCGCAGCGAGGTGCTCCCGAAGCGCTGGCTCGTCTCGGATGACATCGAGCGCCGCATTGATCGCCGCGGCCTGGGCAGAGGGTACCGCGGTAGAGTAGATGAAAGGCCGGGCCTTGTTGATAATCAAGTCGATCACGGATCGCTCTGCGGTGATCAATCCGCCGAGGCTGCCCAGGGCTTTACTTGCGGTTGAGATCACGACGCCCCCGGCACCGCAGTGGTAGACGCGCTCAGCGACCCCTTGTGCCGAAGCCAGGCCTGAGCCGTCATTGCCGAGTAAGCCCGTGGCGTGTGCTTCGTCGACAATGAGTGATGCATCACAGCGGTCTGCCAGATCGCAGAGCGCGGGCAGGTCCGCGCATTCGCCGTCCATCGAAAAGACGCTGTCGGTGACAATAAAGCGCCGGCCGCTGGATTGGCGTTGTATAAGCTGGTCGGCTCGCTCCAGGTCGAGGTGGGGGAAGGTACGCATCTCGGCCTCACTCGCCCTTGCCGCGTCGATCAGGCTCGCGTGCACGAGCTTGTCCATCACGATCAGATCACCGCGCTGTGGAAGCGTGCTCAATACCGCTAGGTTAGCGGTATAGCCAGTAGGCATCAGCAAGGCCGCCTCGGCGTGTTTGAAGGCCGCGAAACGCTGCTCGAGCTCACGGTGGATCGGCTGCGTGCCCGAAATCAGGCGAGAGGCTCCGGAGCCAACCCCAAGATCACGCGTGGTATTGATCGCTGCTTCGATCAGCTTCGGGTGCTGACTTAGCCCAAGGTAATCGTTGCTGGCGAGATTTAGCAGCCGTCTTCCATCAATCTCGATGTATCGGCCTTGTGGCGAAACAACACGCAGTTGTCGCAGGCGATTGGCCCGGTCCAATTCTGAAAGTTGTTTTGAGCTGGTAGACGAAAGATCGGCCGATGTCGAATCGGTCGTTGTCACAGGGCGGATGTCGCGGGGGCGCGCGGGCAAGGGGCGGCCGATCAAACAGTAGGCGTATCAGGTTCGAGGTCGGCAGGGTTCTCAACGTCGGTCGCGGGCTCGGTGAGGGTCTGTTTCATCAGCCGACCCACCTTGAACTTGACCGTGCGTTTGGGCGGGACCTCGACCGGCTGCAGCGTGCGCGGGTTCTGGGCCATGCGCGCCCGGCGTTGTTTGATCTCGAAGACGCCGAAGTCGCGGAACTCCAAGCGGTTGCCCTTACCCAGTTCCACAACAATGGAGTCTAGGAAGCTCTGGACGACTTTCTTCACGACGACACGCTTCTCGCCGGTCGCATCAGCGATATTGTCAATCAACTCTTTTTTGGTCACGGTCGACATCAGGTAGACCTTCTCGAGGGTTTGGGCAGAGGCGCCGATGGGAAAGGCCGAGAACGTGATTCGCGGAGTCCCGGTTTGCTCCAGATGGGCCGTCCCCATCAACTAAATGAAGTATGACAATCCAGTGGAGGCCAGTCAAGCGGCAAGTTGGGGATAGAACACGAATTAGCGAAGAATTGAGTCGCGAAACAGGCAACGGATTGAACGAAATGGTCCAATAAATGCCGATCAGGGCTCATTCGGGCCGATTTCGCGTCTGTCTGGGTCAAGTCTTGCGATAGCAATGATTTAACAGATTTTTATTCGCGTTTGCGAGCAAGTTGCACGGGGCGTACGATCCTTGCATGCCAGTCGACCCCGCAAAGCTCACAATCGTGCACTACCCGCTCGAGGTGCTTCGGCAGAAGGCCAAGCCGATCGCCGAGGTGACGGACGAGGTCAGAGCGGTCGCGGCGAAGATGATCGAACTCATGCATCAGGCGCCCGGCGTCGGCCTTGCGGCGCCCCAGGTCGGCCTGCCCTGGCGGATGTTCGTCGCCAACCCCACCGGCGAGGAGGGCGACGACCGCGTCTATATCAATCCCGAACTCAGCAACGCGGGCGGCGGCAACGCGGCGCGGGATGAGGGCTGCCTGTCGCTCCCGAACATCACGGTCGAGGTCAGCAGGCCCGCCGAGATCACCATCCACGCGACCAACCTCGACGGCCAAGCCTTCGAAGAATCCGGCGACGACCTGCTCGCCCGGATCTGGCAGCACGAGTACGACCACCTCGACGGCATCCTGATCATCGACAAGATGTCGCCTATGGACCGTATGGCGAACAAGCGCGCGATCAAAGAGCTTGAAGAGGCGAAGTGAGCAAAAGCAACGCTTCGCTTCGCCGCAAAGGCGCAGAGGCCGCAAAGAGCGCTGAGGTATCGTCTTGGGGAACTTTTTGGCGTTGCTTTGTGTCCTCTGCGATCTTTGCGTCTCTGTGGTGAAGCGAAGCGTTGCCTTGGCTACCATCTAGCCATGCGAATTCTTTTCTTTGGCTCCGGCGCGTTTGGCCTACCAACATTGCAATCGCTTTGTGAAGCACACGAAGTCGTCGAGGTCATCTCGCAGCCGGACAAGCCCGCGGGCCGCAAGCGGGTGCTGACACCGACGCCGATCGCGCAGTGGGCGCTCGGGCAGGGCTACACCGTGCCGCGGGTGGACAACGTCAACACCCCCGAGTTTGTCGAGCAGATCAGGGGCTACGAAGCGGACGCCTCGGTCGTGATCGCGTTTGGTCAGAAGCTCGGGCCGCAGCTGATCGAAGCGATGGGCAGGCTGGCGATCAACCTCCATGCGTCGCTGCTGCCCAAGTACCGCGGGGCCGCCCCGATTAACTGGGCGATGATCGACAACGAGCCGGTGACGGGCAACAGCGTGATCGCCCTGGCCCAGCGGATGGACGCGGGCGTGGTGTACGCGACTAATGAGACGCCGATCGATCCACATGAGACGGCGGGGGAGTTGCACGATCGCCTAAGCGCGATGGGCCCAGAGGTGGTTGGCAAGGTCATCCAGCAGCTCGCCGACAACGCGCTGGCGCCTATCGAGCAGGACGAAAGCCTCGCCACCAAGGCCCGAAAGTTCACCAAGGCCGACGGCACCGTGTCCTTCGATCAGCCCGCCGAGTTGGTCCGCGCCCGTGTGCACGGCCTGACCCCCTGGCCAGGGTGCCGGGTGCGCTGGATTAAGGCGGATGGGACAGACAAGGGGCTGCTGACGCTTAAACGCGTTGCGGACGAGCAGACCCAATTGTCTTCAGCACCCGGCACAATTGACGGCCAACTGCGCGTCACATGTGCCGACGGCGGGGCGGTCAAGCTATTGGAAGTCCAGGCCCCCGGCGGAAAGGCGATGTCCGCAGAAGACTTTGTACGTGGGCAAGGATTGGCTGCAAGGGATGTGTTGGAGCCGCTGCGGTGAATCGAGAGCGATTCGTTTAGGACAGGATTTCAGGATTAGCAGGATTGACAGGATTCAAGGCAAATAAGTCATGGGTGCTGGCCTGCTCGGCTTTCTAGGTATTGATCGATTTGATGAATCTTTGGGATCACTTCGAGCATATCCAGAATCCAGACACGGGTTCCAGGCCAGAGCAGAAAGGCTGTGGTGAAAATCAGACAGCAGATCACATTCACGAGGCAGCGCGGGCGTGCTCGATATGCGGATACGATAAAAACCGGAATTAAGCAGACGAAAAATGCTGCGTTGAGCAATTCTTCAAATCTTGAAAGCCAATAGGCGTACTCATTCCCCCAACTGATTAAAGACCTTTTGTTCCAAAGGATTGTTTGAACTTCACGCCAAGCGTATGACTGGTAAAGAAAAATTGAGAAGAGAAAGGCCGCGGCAAAACTTTCCCAACGTGGCAGAATAATGCGACGCGGAGAGTTTGAGAACGTTTTTGGGTCGTTAGGGTCAAACCCTCGTCCACACTCCGGGCACTCGTCGCTCTCAAGATGATCTAAGCAATAGCGGCAACCCAAGCAGAACTTCGAAGACCCGGATTGCCTTGCCATCCTGTCAATCCTGCTAATCCTGAAATCCTGTCAAAAACAAGTCCCGGAAGACTCGGGCCACTCGCTTACGCTTCGTGCTCTGACAGACTCAAGCCTCCTGCAGTTCTCCGATCTCGCGCAGCCGCTTGTATCGTTTATCCAGCAGGTTTTCGGTCTTAAACCGCTTCAGATCACGCAGTGCACCCACTAGGTATTGCTCGAGCTTGTCCGCCATCATGCCCGGCCGGCGATAAGCGCTTCCTAATGGCTCTTCGATGATGTCGTTGATCGTGCCCAGGCGCAGGTTGTCCTTCGCGGTCAGCTTGAGCGCCTCGGCGGCCTCGGCGTTGTTCTCCGGCGTCGCCTGCTTCCATAGGATCGCCGCACAACCTTCAGGGCTGATCACGCTGTACCAGGCGTACTGCAGCATCGCGACGCGATCGGCCACCGCGATACCCAGCGCCCCTCCAGAACCCCCTTCTCCGATGACCACGCTGACGATCGGTGTCTTGAGCCGGGCCATCTCCTGCAGGTTGAGCGCGATCGCCTCGGCCTGCCCGCGCTCCTCCGCCTCGATGCCAGGGTACGCGCCGGGCGTGTCGATGAAAGTCACCACCGGCAGGCCGTACTTCTCCGCAAGCTTCATGCAGCGAAGCGCTTTTCGGTAGCCCTCGGGGTGGGGCATGCCAAAGTTCGACGCGATCTTGTCCTTGGTGTCTTTGCCTTTGTTGTGGCCGATGACCAGCGCCTTGTGCGGGCCGATCCGGCCGAACCCGCAGAGCATGGCGCGGTCGTCGCCGTAGGCCCGGTCGCCGTGCAGTTCGGTGAAGTCCTTGACGAAGCTGTTGATGTAGTCGATGGTCTGCGGCCGGTTGGGGTGGCGGGCGACCTGCACGACGTTGGCGGGGGGCAGGTTCTTGTAGATCTTCTTGAGCATCGCGGTATGCGATTGGCGGAGCTTGCGGATCTCTGTGCCCAGGTCGACGTTGGGGTCCAGCCCGATGGCTGACTGGGAAGGGTCGTTCTGCTGTTCGAGTTCGTTGATCTGGCGTTCGAGCTTGGTCAGCGGGCGTTCGAACTCGAGTTCAAAGGTCCCTGTGTATTCGTTGAGTTGGGTCATGGGCTTGGCCTTTCGGTTGCCTGGCATCCTTGCATCCCGGCGGCTGGTTCACCGTCGGCGGCGGGGGCCTGATCGCGTTAAACCTGATAGTTTACCCGGCATCACCATGCCTGACGACCACTTTCATACCGACCACCTCGTGATCATCGGCTCGGGCATGCTGGGCACGAGCGTGGCGATGGGCCTGAAATCACGTGGATTTACAGGGCGGATCACCGCCCTCTGCCGCAGCCTGGCATCCTGCGAGAAAGCCCAGGCGACCGGGGCGTATGACATGGCGACCGATGACCCAGCCGCAGCCTTGAGGGATGCGACGTTGGCGCTGATCGCTGTCCCATTAAGCGGCTTCCGAACGGTCTTCAGCCAGATCGCCGAGCACGGCCCATCCGACCTGATCATCACCGACGTCGGCTCAACTAAGTCCAGCGTAATTGCGGATGCCAAGGCGACGATGAGAGACCTCTCCCGAGTCATTGGGGCCCATCCCATGGCGGGCAGTGAGCAGTCTGGACCGGAGTCCGGCAACCCGGACCTGTTCATCGGCAAGCCCTGCATCCTGACGCTGAGCGAAACGGATGACCCGGCAGCCGTCGATTTGGTCCAGGGCCTCTGGCAGAAGCTTGGGATGTCGATTCTGACCATGTCGCCGCGAGAGCATGACGAGAAGGCCGCGGTCGTGAGCCACCTGCCACACCTGGCCGCGGTGATGCTCGTTCAGGTGGCCGAGCAGCTCGGCGGGCTGGACCTCGCTTCGACCGGGTACCGGGATACAACACGCCTGGCCAGCAGCAACCCGCCGATGCGCACCGACATTCTCATGGCAAACCGTAAATCGGTCGATCAAGCGCTAGAGGCATTGCAGTCGTGCCTGGCCGAGCTGCGCCGCGTGTTGCAAGCGGGCGATCCGGAAGCGATCCACCTGGTCTTGGAAAAGGCCCAGGCCTCGCGCGAACGCTGGCTACAGCAACAGCGTAATATCCCTTGAAAACAACGTCTCTATGCTAAGACCAGGACCGAAATTCACTTAGCAGCCCCTTACCCAAACAGAGTTTTCGCATGAAGCACCGCATTGCCGTATCGCTTGCCACGGCCTGTCTACCCGCCGCATGGGCTCTGGCTGACCAACCAGAAGCCGAAGCAGCCCCAGTCGCTGAAGCGGTTGCTGTCGAAGCCGTCGCGATTGAGGCCCAGGAGCTCATCGTTGCTGTGGAGCGGGCCGAGGCGGCTGAGCAAAAGGAAGAGGCTAAGCCGGCAGCCGAGGAAGACAAGGCCGCGGGGGAGAAGATCAAGGAGGCCGACCTCCGCAAGAAGATGCGCGAGCTGGAGCGTGAGCTGCAGGACGCCCGCAACCAGTTTCAGCAGAAGGCCAACGAGCAGCGTGCCAAGGCCAAGCAGGACGCCATCAAAGCCCTCGACGACATCAAGCTGCCCAAGAACCCGACCCGTGAGCAGTGTGAAGCCTACGTCGCCGAGTTGCGTAAAGCCTGCGAGGGTCGGCGGAGCTTTTCCAGCAGCGACCCCGCGACGAAGAAACTCAAGCAGCTGCCACCAGAGCACTACGACCTGCTCATCACCGAGATGGCCAACAGGACCTCGCTTCGTTACTACGCCAACTACGCGATGCGAGAGATCGATCCGGAGCAACTCCGCGAGCGTTTCGTCAACTCGCTGAAGGACAACCCCAACAACATCGGCATTATTGTCATGCACGGCTGGTGCGAGGATGTCCGCCCGGACATTATCAACCATATGCAGAATGCGGATGGTTCGATCTCCCCGGCTTGGTTCCAGGCCGCGGTCGAGCTGGACGAGCCCTCGCTTTATCCAAAACTGCACGAGATCACCACACAGTCGCGTTATGCCGGGCAGTTCATCACGATGCTTGAGATGCTGCCCGAGTACGACCTGGCGCACACAATCGATGTCTGCTGGCGCCGGGCACGCGAGGGCAAGCTCTCGGTCAGCTTCACGACTTTCGCCGCGAAGGCCGCCGAGTTCGGCAATGCCGAAGCGCTGGGCTCGCTGATCGATCAGCTCCAGAGCTCAAGCAGCTACCTGAGCCACGCCTCGACGTTCAACGCCCGACGAACCAACGTGCTGCGTTACATCGACTACCGCGGTTCGAACAAGGATATCCAGCAGTGGTACCGGGCCAACAAGGACAAGCTGGTCTTCGATCACTTGCGCAAGCGTTTCTACATCCCCAAAGACTTCTGAGTCTGCGGGTATGATTGGGCGATGCGTTACAAGCTCGGTTTCATCGGTTGCGGTAATATGGCCCAGGCCATCGCAGGCGGGGCGATTAAGGGCGGTGTCCTCCAGGCCTCAGACGTGATCGCCTCGGACCCCTCCTCCAACAACCGTGCCGTCTTTCAAGGCTGGGGCTGCGGCGTTTCAGATGAAAATGGCGATGTCATTGCACAGTCGCAGCAGATACTGCTTGCGGTCAAGCCGCAGGTCTTCCCAGTCGTGGCGGCGGACCTCGACGCAATCACCGAGGAGCAGGTGCTGATCTCGATCATGGCGGGGGTGTCTTCCGCGGGGATCATCAAGCTGTTGGGCCGGCCGTGCCGCGTTGTACGTGTCATGCCGAACACGCCTGCTCTTGTGGGCGCGGGGATGGCCGGCATTGCGCTCGGGGACGATGCCAGGCCCGGTGACGATGAACTGAGCAAGCAGCTCTTCGGCGCGGTCGGCGAAGTCGTTGAATTAAAGGAACCGATGATCGATGCCATCAATGCGATCTCCGGTTCGGGACCGGGTTACGTGTTCTACTTTGCTGAGGCACTCGAAGAAGCCGCAGCCGAACTCGGGCTGGGCAGATCGGCAAGAAAGATCGTTGCGCAGACGTTTTTTGGAGCCGGGAAACTGATGCTAGAGTCGGGTGAAGACCCCGCCGAGCTGCGCCGAAAAGTCACTTCGCCAGGCGGGACAACGCTGGCGGCGACCGAATCGCTCGATCACGACCGAGTGAAAGAAGCAATCCAGAAGGCGGTACGGGCCGCCTTTACGCGGGCGCAAGAACTCGGGGCATGAATTCTTCGCATTCGAACCTGCACAGAGGCTATAGTCGCACCATGAAACCATTCGAATCCAACATGATCAGCTTCGGATTGCTGCTCAACCGCATCGCCCTCGGCGTCCTGTTTGTGCTGGCCGGGGTACGCAAGCTCATGCCAACGGATGAAGCCACCGTCATGGACAAGATGAACGGCTTTGCGTCTTTCGTGGCCAGCCAGGCACCGATGCCAGAGGCCCTCGGAAAGGCATACGGCTACGCGCTCCCGTGGACCGAGATCATCGTCGGGTCCACACTCGTTATAGGTTTGTTCTCACGTGTATCGGCAGTCCTGATCGGCCTGATGCTGCTGAGCTTTATCATCGCGATGGGGCCGGAGTGGTGGCCCGAAAGCGGTCCCGCCTTCTCCAAGAACTTCATCCTGCTGACCTTGTGCGTCCTGATTGCAGCGACCGGCAGCGGCAAGCTCGCGGTGAAGCCTGATGGCCCGATGAGGTGAGTCGTTCCCGATGGCTTACGCATCGCTGCAATCATTTGTGGAAGCGCTCGAGCAGGCCGGTGAACTGCACCGGGTGACCGGGCCGGTGTCGTGCATGCTCGAGGTCGCCGCGATCGCGGACCGTGTGAGCAAGTCGCCCGCAGCTAGCTTGTCTCGCCACGCCCCGGCTACCGACCCGATCCATCATTCGCTTGGTGGCAAGGCGTTGCTGTTTGAGAACGTGACGCTCCCCGATGGCTCGCGGAGTGATATCCCGCTGTTGATCAACGCCTTTGGTAGCTACCGCCGCATCGAGATGGCGCTGGGGTGCGAGGATATCGGGCTGGAAGGCCTGGCCCAGCGCGTGGCTGACTTGGTCAAGCCGGAGGCGCCTAACACGCTGATGGAGAAGCTTAAAAAGGGGCTGGAACTCGCGAAGATCGCGCAATTGCCGCCGAAGGTCGTGAGCAAAGGGGCCTGCCAGGAGGTGGTACAGACGGGTGATGAGATCGACCTCACGAAGCTGCCGATCATCAAGTGCTGGCCAGACGATGGTGACCCGCAGTCCTGCGGCTACCCGCTCTCGCCGGAGCAATCGGGCACGGCGGGGGGGCTTGGACGGTACATCACCCTTGCGGGGATGTACACGATCCATCCCGACGACGCGGGCAAGCCGGATGGCGAGCCGCGGCCCTCGCGCAACATCGGCATGTATCGGGCCCAACTCATCGATGAAACCCACACCGCGATGCATTGGCACATACACCATGATGGGGCTCGCCACTGGCGCGCGTGGAAGAAGCACAACGAAGTAAAGGGCGATCACTCGACCGGTATGCCTTGCGCGATCGTCCTCGGTGGAGAAAGCGTGCTGCCGTATGGTGCGACCGCGCCGCTGCCGCCGGGTATCAGCGAGCTGCTCTTCGCGGGTTTCCTCAACAAAGGCTCGATCAAGCTTGTCAGGTGCAAGACCATCGACATGCACGTCCCCGTCAACGCAGCGATCGTGATCGAGGGTACTGTCTCGACTCAGGGAGGTGGCATCGGCTACGATCCGCGTGACAACGATGCGCCGCCTCTTGATCGCGAACACGAGGTCTTCGAGGGACCGTTCGGCGACCACACGGGTTTCTACTCCCTGCCTGATCGGTACCCGATCTTCACCGCCACCGCGGTCACGATGACAGAAAAGCCCGTCTACCCGACCACCATCGTCGGCCCGCCGCCGCAGGAGGACTACTACCTCGGCAAGGCGACGGAGCGGATCTTCTTGCCGCTGCTCAAGACGCTGGTGCCGGATATCCTCGACTACGACCTGCCGATGTTCGGTGCGTTCCACAACTGCGCATTCATCCAGATCAAGAAGGAGTACCCGCTGCAGGCCCGCCGCGTGATGCACGCGATCTGGGGCGCGGGTCAGATGGCGTGGACAAAGTTTATTGTCGTCGTGGATAACGATGTGGACGTGCACAACCACGAAGAGGTGCTGTTCCACCTTTGTGCTAACGTCGACCCCGGACGCGACCTCGAGATCGTGCACGGCCCCCTGGATATCCTCGACCACGCCGCGCCCCGGCTGGGCGGTGGGCAAAAGCTCGGCGTGGATGCGACACGCAAATGGCCCGGCGAGGAAGTGAACGGCAACGCTGTCCGCGACTGGCCGACCTACCTCGGCACGCATCAAGGCATGCCCCAGTCGGTCGATGAAATCGTCAGGCAGATCACTTCAGCTGGTCCGTCAGGAACTGGGTCGAGCTGATTTCCGGATCGTTTTCCATCCCTCTGTAGCGGACGATGGCTTCGGCACCCTTGGCATTCATCGCTTGAGCAATCAGCTTGGACTGCTTGGGATGGTGCCGCATAATGGTCCAGATCGTGTCGTCTTTTAGCGGCAGATCCGTGTACCGGCTCAGCAAAAGTAGCGGCGGGTCATCCGCCGAGGCCAACGCAATCGGCGAGACCCGCTCGACAATATCGATTACGACCGGGTCGTTGAGCGGCTCGAGGTAGCGAACGCCCAGGTACTTGGTCATCAGCCTTTCGTGGTCGTTCATGGGCAGCTTGTTCGGCTCCCATGCACGCGGGTCAAACGTCGCGATCGGGTGACGCACCGCCGCCGCGGTCAGCCGGCTGGACATCGCCTGGATGGCCTCGGTGTCCCACGGGATTAGCTCTTCAAGCAGGATGTCATCAAGCGTCTCAACTGTCTCTTGCTCTTCTTCGGTCTCTTCTTGATCTCGCTCCTGCTGCTCGGGCTCGTCCGAGTCGGACTGCTCGATACGGATCTCGATATCGCCTTCTTCGTTGAGCTGAATCGGGCCACCGGGCAGCTTCTCGCGTGGGTCCTCGATCTTGCCTTCTGCGAGCTCTTCAAGGACTTTCGGGTCGAAGAGGTCGTCGTGCATCGCAAGGTATAGCGCAAGGTTGCCGCCGGCCTCGTCCCCGATCCCCGCGATGCGTGTCGGATCGATATTGAGCTGCTCGGCGTAGAACCGGATGAACTGGATCACCGTCTGCGCGTCATCAAACGGTCCCGGGAAGGGCTCCACGTTGGTTTCGCGGTAGTCAATTGAAGCCACGGAGATGCCAGCTTCAAGAAAGGCTCTTGTATCAATCGAACGGGTGCTCCGCTCGTCTCCAGTGATGAACTGCCCGCCATGGAAGAAAAGGACCAGTGGTGAAGGCTCATCGGTCTTCGCCCGGTACAGATCGAAGTGGTGCTTGTCGTCAGGGCCGTACTTTACGTTGTCGAAGGTTGGCTCGAGGCGGTTGCGACGCCAGTTGTCGCGATCGCGCCATCGCTCGCGTTGCCTCTCCCGCTCCGCCTCGATGAACTTGCGTGCCTCGTCCGCGTTGAGCTTGCCATCTTTATCTGCATCGCTGTCGGGGTATCGCTCAAGGATACGTTCAAGCATACGGTTGTTGTCGCTGGTCGCATCATCAGGGATACGCCAACGGGATTGCCGATCGTCGTCGCGGCGTTCACCGCGGTCCCCCGTATCTGATCCAGAACGCTCATCCTGCGCATACCCCTGCTGCGTAAAGCCAACGAGCAGACCGGCCAGAATCAATTGGGGCAGTACAGATGCAAGGGGCTTATGTCCCATGTGGTGGACTCCGTGTCTTGGATATAACAGCATCATAGCCGTGTGCGTCGGGTATTCGTAGGGTCACCGTGCTGGTATGCTGGCAAGACCTACACGAAGCTATACGCAGGAGAGGCCATGAAGGATCAAGATACAACACGACGCTGCTACCCCATCACTGCGGGCTCCCTGGCATTATTTATAGTGATGCTGACGATGCCGACGCTGGCCGAGACTAAGCCGGTCGAGCCTGATCTGCTTGTTTACAAAAAGACGGAAAATGCAAAGGGTGAACCCGCCGAGTTGCAGATGCATGTCTTTAAGCCTGAGGGCTGGTCGGTTGATGACGAACGCCCGGCGATTGTCTTCTTCTTTGGCGGGGGCTGGGTCGGGGGTACCCCGACGCAGTTCTACCCGCACTGCAGAGACCTCGCGGCAAGGGGCATGGTCGCTATCTCTGCCGAGTACCGGGTCAAGCGCGAGCACGGCACGAGCCCGCTGGCCTGTGTAGAGGACGGCAAGAGTGCCATCCGATACCTCCGTGCCAACGCCAAGGCGCTCGGCATCGATCCCGACAAAATCGCCGCGGGTGGCGGGTCGGCGGGCGGCCATGTTGCGGCCTGCACCGGGGTCCTGAAGGGATTCGATGCGGAGGCTGAAGACGAAACGATCAGCAGCGTGCCAAACCTGATGATCTTGTTCAACCCTGTGATCAGCACGGCCCCTCGCGGCGGTTATGGCGCCAGGATGGTCCCAGGCGATGACCCGCTGATCATCTCGCCGCTGCACCATGTTCACAAGGATCAGCCTCCCTCCTTGATCTTCCACGGGGATGCGGATAAGACCGTAACCATCGACTCGGTCCGTGCCTTTACCAAACGGTGTGAAGAACTGGAAGTCGTTGGCAAGCTGATCGAGTATGAAGGGGCCACCCACGGCTTTTTTAACCATAGCGATTTCCGCAAGCAAAAAGGTGATTCCCCGAATTACTTTGAACTCACGATGTCAGAATCCGTAACGTTTCTAGTGAAATACGGTTTCTTGCCGGATGAGCCGGAATGACCCAGTGATTTGCGGCTTTCGACCAAGCGAGATCTCAGCCAGGAGTGCACGATGACAGGATTCATGCGGGTTGGTTTGTTGTTTGCCGTCGTGTTCAGCGCGCTGACAATCTCTGCCGACAACAAGCCTGACCCTACGGTCTTGCTGATCACAGACGAGTCCCTCGCCGAGGCATGGCAGCCCTTCGCGAACTTCAAGACCAGGATCGGTCTGCCAACCGAGATTGTCACCGTACAAGCAATCGGCCAGGCCTATGCGGGCAAGGACATCCAGGCCAAGATCCGGGCCTGCGTTCTGGACTACATCGAGAGCAAACAGACCCGCTACATCATCCTCGGCGGCGACAGCACATCTGGGGAGACCCCCACGGCTGTGCGCAGAGCCGGTGGCGTACCTGGAAACCCAAATGAGGGCGGCGGGCTGGTCCCGGACCGCGACACGCCGCACCGCCCGCACGCCAGGCTTGCCTACCGCGATATCCCGACGGACCTCTACTACCTCAGCCCGGGCGAGAACGACTGGGACGCCAACGGCGACGGTATCTACGGCGACTGGGCCAAAGACATGGACGCGGTGGCCTACACCCACCCCAGCGGCGCCTCGCTCGGCCGTATCCCCGTCCGTACGGTGGACGATGTCGCGGCGTACACCGACAAAGTCATCGCCTACGAGACCCGGTACCCGGGGGGCGACTTCGCCAGCACAATCCTGTATACCAACACGGTCGATCACTCCGAGCCTAAGGTTCGCAAGAGCTGGGACACGCACCTGTCCAAGGTTTGGGAGGGGGGCAAAGCACTGCGCTTCTTCCACACCGAAACCGACTGGGACGGGGACCAGCGGGGTGATTTCTCGCTACGGACCGACAACTGGGTTGAACGCCTCAACGCGAAGGCCGCGGGAAAAATGCATATGCACGGTCACGGCATGCCGGGCTATTGGGTTCTCGAAGACGACGGCGGACACACCAAGTGTGATGCTCGGATCGTCGAGAAGCTGACCAATGAAGACGCCTACTTGGTGATGACGACGGTCTCGTGCTTCACGGGCATGTTTGACAGCAAGTTCGATCCGACGATCACGGAATCGATGCTGCGTACACCGAACAAAGGAGCGGTAGTGATCGTTGCCCCATCGCGCGAGGGCGTGCCCATCTTCCACAACCCTCGCGTCGATTTCCCGCTGATGGTCAACGAGGGCAAGCTCGACGGCACCACCGAATCCATGACACGGTTCTGGATGAACGGTCTATCGCCCCGCGAAGACGGGACCTACCGCACGATCGGCGAGGCCTTCGTCGTGATGAAGGAGCAGATGGCCGAGCACGCCCGCAAGACCGCGGGCTACCATTGGTGTCAGTGCGAACTCAATCTGTTGGGCGATCCGACGCTTAGCTTCAGAGCTAGCGCGCCGATCGATCCAGAGGCGGCGCTGGTTTCGCTTTCCGAAATGAGGCAAGGTGGGTCGCACAGCCTGACCGTCGATATTGAAAGCTCGCTGCGCGGGGCGCACGGTGCACGCCTAACAGTTTGGCAAAAGGGCGGTGGTTACGCGGTGGTTCCGATTGACACGAAAGGGAATGCGCAGGCAGTCATCGATATTAAGGGTAAAGGTACGGTCTGGTACACCGTCGCCGGGCCTACCGTAAATGCGGTCATGCAGAGCGTCTCGCGGCAGCAACCCCTGGAGTAACGCGTTAGGCCGCGGAGGCTTCGCCGCTACCGCCCCAGGCGCCCGACTCTTTTTCCTGCATCAGGAAGCCGATCGCGGCGGGCACGAAGACGAGCAGCGGGATGATCAGCGGGCTGCGGGTCAGCTCCGTGGCGACGGTATCGCGGAAGTTTTCGATCGAAAGCAGCAGGGCGATCACGCCGAAGACAGCGATAGTCGAGCCGCTGACCGAGGTGAACAGGTGGATCGTGATCTTCGATAGCGCGAATGCCGCCAGGCCGCACACGATCAGGCCGATCAAGGCGCCCATCCAGTACGCATCGGCGGGCATATACCCCGCGATCTTGACGATCATGTCGCCCGCGGCGGCCTCCTGGCCCTGCGTTTCAACACGCTGAGCGGCCGACTTATCCAGTACACGGCCCAGCCCGGCCCAGAGGTTCGACCCAATGAACGCCCCCGAGAGCCCTCCCAGGACCGCAACCGCATACTTCATCAGCGGGAAGGCGAGCACCGCGAGCAGCACAGCGACACACCCCGCCACCACAAACGGGGGCCCTTGGATCTCCAGCCCCATCCAGTAGCCAAGGCCTGCGCCAAGGATGACCAGCAGCGCGACGGTCATCACCTTGTGGAATGTGTAGCCCTTGAGCAGGCAGACCAGACCGAGCACGATGAAGACGATCGCCCAGAGTTCGCCGAGCTGCGCGAGTTGCGGGATCAGGTCGCCCGGGCTGGCGAGGGTGTCGCCACGCGAAAAGATGTCGACACTGGTCTGGAAGACGTGGTGTGCCTGACCCCAGAGGTCGATCGTACTAGCGGCTTCTTCGGTAACAGCGGTGGCTTCGGTATCGGCTTGTGCGAGGGTGCTCAGCATGGCGTGGCTCCTGCGGGTTTGCCGACGGGCACGCAACCGCGCACTGCACAACATCGGCTATGACGACTTATCGTCACGGCGCAGATACAGCGTCCATTGCAGAGCGGTACCGGCCAGCGTTATCAGACCGAGCGTGATGAGGGTTCCCCTCGCCGTCGTGGGCACAAACTCAGCCACCGCAGGCAGATAGCTCGCGACGAGCTCTCGGCCGGGGATCACAATCAAGACCGCACCAACCATCGCGGACTGGATCGATGCGGCGTAGGACGGGGCGATAAAGCCAAAAAGAAACCCGATCCCCGCCCCGATCAGCATCGCGATACCGATCTGGCGGTGCAGGCTCGATGAGCTGTCGCTCCACCACGCCTGCAGGTCTTCGAGGTTCTGAAAAACGGCGGTCTTTGCCGCTTCCAGGGCTTCCTGGCCCTGCTCAGCCAGCAGCTGGTCGGCTTGCACCAGCGCGTCCTGATCGCCTTGCTGGATCAGCTCCTGGACTTGGAGCTTGGTCTGATCGTTAAGCTGGCTGGCCAGGCCCTCGTAGCGCTGCTGGACCTGCGCGGTCGCTTCCTGCGTGTCGTCGCTGAGCTGTTGCGCGGGCACGCCTTGCCAGATGATGACCCCGGCCGGTGCGGCGATGGCGAACATGACCGCCGCGGCGAAGGCGACCCAGGCCCGGAACATCAGCCAGGCCCCGAGGACCCCT
This sequence comes from Planctomycetota bacterium, assembly GCA_039188575.1. Taxonomy (GTDB): domain Bacteria; phylum Planctomycetota; class Phycisphaerae; order Phycisphaerales; family Phycisphaeraceae; genus JAHQVV01. The sequence continues at coordinate 45,184 of JBCCYY010000005.1, forward strand.
AGCAGGCCCAGCCCCGCCATGAAACCGATCGCGATGCCTGGAGAGTCGACGAATGCGATGCTGACCGCGCCGACGATCATCCCGAGCATCAGCCCGCCGAGCATGACCGCGGCCTTGAGCAGCTTGCCGCCCGCCAGCAGCAGCGCGACCCCGATGCCAAAGACCACCCAGCGCGCGGTCATCGTCAGCGTGGGCAGCGCATTGTCTGCCTGCTGGAACCATTGCTCGAAGGACTGGGTGGTTGCGAGGATCACGGTTATTGCCTGTACGAGTGACGGTATCGGGGCCTTGGCATTATCGCCGATACTGAGCCGCCGCCGTTACAATGCGGTCGTGAGTGATACACCCCGCCAATCCGATGCCGCGTCAAGCGATGAGCACGCCCTCGCGCCACTGCGTGCACGGATCGACGATCTCGATCAGCAGCTCATCAAGCTGCTTAATGAGCGGGCACAGGTCGTGGTCGAGGTCGGCAAGGTCAAGCGTGCCGGCAACACGCCCATCTATGTCCCCGACCGCGAGAAGCGTGTCCTCGAGCAGGTCCGCAGCTACAACGAAGGCCCGCTCCCCGACAAGTGTATCGATGCGATCTACCGGGAACTTATGTCCGGCAGCTTCGCCATCGAACGCCCCCTGCGGATCGGCTATCTCGGCCCGCCCGGTTCGTTCTCACACGCCGCCGCGACCGCTAAGTTCGGGCAGTCCGTGGAGTATGACAAGCTTGCCGACATCCCGCTTATCTTCAATGCGGTGGACCGGGGCGACTGCGACTACGGCCTGATCCCGATCGAGAACTCGACCGAGGGGAGTGTCGCGGCCACGCTCGACGCGCTCGCCGATACGAAAGCGAAGGTCTGCGCCGAGGTGCTCATCGCGATCCATCACAACCTGATGGCCAACTGCGAGGCCCCTCAGATCCAGCGGATCTACTCGCACCCGCAGGCGCTGGCCCAGTGCCGAAGCTGGCTGTCGAGCCAGTTCCCCAATGTCGAACGCATCGCGACCGCCTCGACCTCCCGGGCCGCCGAGATGGCCGCCACCGAAGAGGGCAGCGCCGCGATCGCCTCGTCCCTCGCCGCCAAACTGCACAACCTCCGCCTCCAATTCGAGAATATCGAGGACAACGCCAACAACACCACGCGCTTCTACGTCATCGGCACCCAGTCCACCAAGCCCACCGGCGACGACAAGACCGCGATCATGTTCACCACCGAGCACAAGCCCGGTGCGCTCACCGAGGTGCTAAACGTCTTCAACGACTTCGGCCTCAACCTCACGCATATCGATAAACGCCCCAGTCAACGCGTCAACTGGGAGTACACCTTCTTCGTGGACCTGATGGCCCACCAGGAAGATGACGCGTTCAAGGACGCGGTCGCGGAGGCCCGCAAGCACTGCCTGCAGCTCGTCACGCTCGGCTCGTTCCCGCGGGCCAGCGAAGTCATCTAGATGAATTCGGACGATCAACACCACAGCACGGGGCAAGTATGTCACTTAATCATCTTTTCGGCGGCAGCACCTACCACAGCACTGGCACAGCCGACCTGAGGCGGGAGCCACTTGGTTCGGGTAAAGCAGACAGCAGCGACCTGCGGTACCTCGAGGATCGGGTCGATCGGCTGTCCCTGATCTGTATGGCCATGTGGTCACTGCTTCAGGACAAGACAAAGCTCACCGAGGAAGACCTCATGGAGCGCGTCAAGCTGCTTGATCTGATGGACGGGCAGGAAGACGGTAAGGCGACCAAGACCGTTTCCAAGTGTACGAAGTGCGGCCGAGCCATGAACCCCAGGCACAAGAAGTGCATCTACTGCGGACACGAGAAGCTGCTTAGCAGCGCGTTTGATGCGCTCTAATCAGTCGCTATTGCCCCGGTCCCAGTCCAACTCCAGAAGCGGTGATTCGGTCTGCCAACTGCTGGGGTCCGAGCCTATCTTCCTGCCCAGTTCGACCAGTTGCCGCATGTAGTCTCTGTCGAACATCCCTTCCTTCATCTCAGGCAATTGATATTCAGGCGGGATCGCGACCCAATACACCTCGAACTGTACATCGGGTCTGTCAACCGAGAGCCGACGCATCACGTCGAGCTGTTGGAGGGATCGGATATTGGCCGCTCGTAACATCTGGCTGATGGCCCGGGTGCCCATAGCGGACCAGGTCTTTGGTGCCGGGCTGGGGTCGGCCTGCAGCTTGCCGTTAACGATGATCCAGTGGCGCACGCGTAGCTTCGGCGAGCCCGCCTTCACACGTGCTTCGTTCCACCAAGGGCCAGCGTCTTTACGCCAGATCAGGTCCCGGTCCACACCAAGGAACAGGTTGGCCTTTGCGCCGCCGTCGCCGTAGGAGAAGTTATCGATCACGACAGGCGGGAAGACACCGGGGATCGCCGCCGAGGCAAGCATAACATCTTCGAAGCGCTCTTCGTCCCCATCCTTAGCAAGCTGCGTGAGGTCGAAGATGCGAAACCGGCCGAGGTCCATGTTGGTTGCCCCGACGAGCAGCAGGGCGTTTTCTTCCGTGCGTTCACCGATGGCCTTGAGCATGTCCGCATCGATCGCATCGCGCAGGGTCTTCTCAAGACGAGAATTGTCGAATAGCGATGGCTTGTTGCGGATCACGGACCAGAGGATCGAGCCGTCCATCCACTTGGGGTCGGGGTTGGAGTAGAACTCGGCGAGCGTGTGGTAGGCCTCGTCGGTCCCGACCATGGCGTATGGAGCCATCAGCGCGCCGGTGCTGATACCAGTCACACGGTCGAACTGCGGGCGGCTTAAGTCGGGGTCCGCAACCCTGCCCCAACCCTCCAGCACCCCGGCACCAAACGCACCATCTGGGCCGCCCGATGACAAGATCAGGATATCCAGCGTCGGTCGCTCGTTACGCTTCCCGGCCTGCCACGCATCGAGTTTGTCATCCGCGACAGCGATCGTGACCTTACGGATCGCCGAGTAGTCCGCGACGAGCTTCTCTTCAAAGTCGGCTACACACTTCGCAAACTCCTCCTCAGAGATGTCGGGCGCGTTGTTGCAGCCTGCGAGGATGAGCCCTGCCATGAGGCACAGAAAAGCTGGATGGCATTTTTGCATAGCGGTGAAAACCAACAGTTAAGAGAACGAGAGGCATCAGGTGCTGGCATGATCGAGCGCATCAAGCCGACCCTTGAGGTTGTCCAGCACATTCATGAAGTTGATGTACGCATCATATGGTGACTCGTAGGGGTTGAAGTAGGCGTGGACATCGGCATCCGCATAGTACTTCGTGCACATGTAGTAGAAGTGGTCGCTGGTCGAAAGAGCCTGCCAGTCGTGGATCAGTTCGGGGTCGTGGGTGGCCTTGATGGCTGACTCGATGGCGTAGAGCTCGTTGAGGGCTGCGGACTGCATGGCGTTGCCCTGCCAGGCGCTGATGTCGCGCTCAGAGTCGGCCCAACTGGTGACCTGCTTCACATCGTAGGTGTCGACCGGGTCGTAGCGTTCGATCGCCTGGCTCGGGGTCAGGAACCGGCTGCCGCTTGCCAGGACCGCGTCTGGCAGGCTGTCGAGAAAGGCGAAAATCCCCGTCTGCTCCCACTGGTGCTCGCCGAAGGTCTCAAAATCGATGAACAGATTGGCGACATCGCCTGAGGCGTCTGCCAGCCACTGTGCATAGGTCCCCGCCTTGAGCGGGTAGTGCGGCCAACTCGGGTCGGAGAAGCGGAACGCGAGGTCGTCGCTGAGGCGGTGGTTCTTGAGCAGGATCGGCATCGCCGACTTGCCCGGCGATTTATACACGTGGTTTGGGCTGCGGCCGCCAAGCAGATCGTCTACCCCCTCAGCGAGGACCCCGCGGAACCGACCGAACTTCGCCAGTGTCTTCGCAAGGCTGTTTGCGTAGATCAACTCGGTGTTGCGGAAGACCGACGGCTTCTGCCCAAACAAATCATCGATCAATTCGTCGTGTCGGCGGACCTGGTGTTCAAAATCCTCAGCGCTGTACTGCGAGGCGAGCGAGTGGTCATAGGTCTCGGAGAGGAACTCGACGCAGCCGGTTTCGGAGAGCTGGCGGAAACGATCGAGCACCTCCGGCGACCACCGCTTGAACTGCTCGATCACCTGGCCGGTCAGGGAGAATGCGACAACGAAGCGGTCGCCATGACGCTCGATCTGGCGTAGCAAGAGATCGGTCGCGGGGAGGTAGCACTTCTGCGAAACCCTGCGGAGAATCGTGCTGTTTGCGTGGTCATCGAAGTAGGTCGGCTCGGTCTCGAAGACGCTGTAACGGCGCAGCCGACGCGGCTGATGAACCTGAAAATAGAAACAGACATCCGGCATAGGTACGCGCTCCCGCTGATCCGTTGGCATTGTGCCGGGATTGGCAGTGCGTGACAACCGTATCCGTCAATCTTTTAACAGAATCAGGCGGCCCTGCCAGATTTTGCTCGTTCAACAACCGCCTGGTTCACTTCCTCGTGGTGCTCGGCCTGTCCGATGATGATTCTGGCGCCTCGGCGGAAAGTGATAAACGCGTAGACCCATTGAATGATCACGACCACCTTGTTGCGGAAGCCGATCAGTAGCAGCAGGTGGACGGCCAGCCAGGCGAACCAAGCCAAGACCCCGCCGAAGTGCAGCGGACCGATGTCCGCAATCGCGTGCTTGCGGCCGATGGTTGCCATAGTACCCTTATCGGTATATCTGAAGGCGCGGCGCTCTGCGGGCTCGACTGACTCGCCTTGTTTGATCTCCTTACGGATCTGCTTAGCGACATGCTTGCCCATCTGCATCGCAGCCGGCGCGAGGCCGGGCGCCTTGGTCCCGTCGGGAAGGGTGACGTCGGCGACGTCGCCGATGACGAACGCCTCCGGGTGGCCGGGGATGCTCAGGTCCGGCCCGACGACGACCTTGCCGCCTTGGCCCAGTTCGACCCCGAGTGTGCGCGTCAGAGGCGGGGCCTCGACGCCACCACCCCACAAGACGATATGGGTATCGATGCGCTCGCCATCAGAAAACTCGACGCCCTCGCTGTCGATCTCCTTGACGAACTTGTTGAGGTATACCTCAACACCGATCTGCTCGAGCTGGCGTTTCGCGCTAGCAGACAAATCCTCAGGGAACGAGGTGAGCAGCCTGTCCGCACCGTCGCAGAGCACCACGCGTGCTTCCGCCGGGTTGATCCGGCGGAAGTCTCTACGGAATACGACCTGCGACAGTTCCGCCATCGCCCCGGCAAGTTCGACACCGGTCGCGCCCCCGCCCACAACCACGATCGTTGTCAGCTTCTGCCGCTCTTCATCGACATCGATGGCTTCGGCAAACTCAAAGGAGGTCAGTACGCTGCGCCGGACCCGCATCGCGTCTTCAAGTGTTTTAATACCAGGGGCGTGGTCGGCCCAGTGGTCGTTCCCGAAGTAGCTTGTCTTCCCGCCAACGGCGAGCACGAGGTAGTCGTATTTGACCTCACCGCCAAGGTCGAGCATGGCACGCTTGTTCTTTAAGTCGATGTATTCGACGGTGTCCATGATCGTCGCCACATCTCGCCGCCGCCGGAAGATAGTGCGGATCGGCTCGGCGATATCCGGCGCAGACAAAGCCGCCATCGCGACCTGGTATAGCAAGGGCTGGAATAGGTGGTGGTTTTGTTTGTCGACGACGGTGATCTTGGCGTCGCCCTTAAAAGAATTGGCGAAGGCGAGCCCACCAAACCCGCACCCGATCACGAGGATGTGCGGCTTGTCGCGGTGGGTCTCACAACTGCTATGTACGGAATGCATTGTGCATGTCCTTGGCGGGTAGTGATTTGATAAACAGGCTGGACCCCGGCCCATTCAGGCAAGTGTCCATAGCATAGTCGGTTCGACTGGGTGTGTATTTGATGCCTTTGCAGGTAAATCTGACATGGCAAATACTATTCGGACCCAGCTTGTAGCCCTGATTCCACGATTATCTCGACTCCGTCACGGTGTTCTGCCTCATCGATGGTGGTTCGTGCGCCGTATCTGAAGGTTACTTATCAGCAAAAGAGCTGGATGACTACGGCAAGCTTGTTACGGAGGCCAACTAGCAACATCAGGTGCACGACCAGCAAGGCGAACAGGCAGGCGCTTGGGTGCGTTGGTGGTATTGATCGTCCGATCAGTCTCCGGCGGGCAGGAGAACCTATGGTATGAAATCGCGGCGCGGACCACTCGTTCGGGCTGGGGTATACTGCCCGGTCCTGAACTGGATGCCACGAACCGTTATGACCGCAACGACCTCACTGACCAGCACGCAGATCCGCCAGCAGTTCATCGACTTCTTTGTCGAGAAGTGTGGGCACACGGCCGTACCTTCCTCGCCGGTGGTCCCACACGACGACCCGACGCTGCTGTTCGCCAACGCGGGCATGAATCAGTTTAAGCCATATTTTCTCGGGACGGAGCAGCCGAGCTTCACCCGAGCTGTGGATACCCAGAAGTGCATCCGTGCCGGCGGCAAGCACAACGACTTGGACGATGTCGGCAAAGACACGTACCACCACACGTTCTTCGAGATGCTCGGCAACTGGTCGTTCGGCGACTACTTCAAGAAGGAAGCGATTCAATGGGCGTGGGAGCTGCTGACCGAGGTCTGGGGTATCGATCCGGAACGCCTGCACGCGACTTACTTTGAAGGGGATGAGAGCGAAGGCCTCGAACCCGACCTTGAGGCGAAAGAACTCTGGCTCCAGTTCCTGCCCGAGTTGCGCGTCCACCCGGGCAACAAGAAGGATAATTTCTGGGAGATGGGCGACACCGGCCCGTGCGGCCCGTGCTCCGAGCTGCACTACGACCGCAGCCCGGACAAGAGCGGGGCTTCACTGGTCAATGCCGACGCGCAGGACACCGTCGTCGAGATCTGGAACCTGGTGTTTATCCAGTACAACCGCCAGCAGTCAGGCGAGCTCGTCCCGCTGCCCGCCAAGCATGTCGACACCGGCATGGGCTTCGAGCGCATCGTCCGCGTGCTGCAGGGTGTGGATAGCAACTACGACACGGATGTGTTTCACCCTATCTTTGATGCGATTCAAGAGGTGACAGGTGCCCGGGCCTATCGGCCCGGCGCTAATGATTCCGAACTGAGCGACCCGGTCAATATCGCCTACCGCGTCATCGCCGACCACATTCGTACACTGGTGTTTGCGCTTAGTGATGGTGCCCACTGTGGAACAAATAAGCGCGAATCAACGCTGCGCACAATCCTTCGCCGTGCCGTTCGATTCGGGCATCAGAGCCTGGGCGTCCACGAGCCGTTCTTTTTTAAGCTTGTGCAGTCGGTTGTTGATGCGATGGGGGGTGTCTTCCCAGAGATCCGTAAGAATCCAGACGCGATCGTTCAAGAACTCCTCGAAGAGGAAGAGGCTTTCCGTGAAACGCTCGAGAACGGCCTGGTTTTATTTGAGAAGACGGTCCAATCGCATTCTTCGGGAGATCAACTGGACGGCGATGTCGCATTTGATCTCCAAGCAACGTATGGATTTCCCGCGGACCTTACAAGGATCATGGCCGAGGAACGCGGGCTTGCATGGGATGAAGAGGGCTTTAAAAAAGCAAAGAAACGGCATGCTGATATCTCGCGTGGCGAAGCCGGCGGCGCCGACGCCAAGCAATCCCTGCTCGAACTAGTTCAGAAAGGCCTGGACATCGGCTGGTTCGCAGAGACCGAGTTTGTCGGTTATCGCGGCAATACCGAGATGCCCGAGCAGGACAACGCGCTGACGCTGTTCAAGCTGCGCAATGGTGTCTACGAAACCGCGATGGAGGCCCAGCCGGGCGACGATGTCGCCCTTGTCTTCGAAATGACGCCGTTCTATGCTGAGGCCGGGGGCCAGGTCGGCGACACCGGCGAGGTCATCGTCCGCCACCCGATCACCCACGCGGCCGGCGAGATGACGCGGCTCTGTGTCCGCGACACGGTCAAGATCGGCGGGGTCCACCTGCACATCGGCACCGTTGAAGAGGGAAGTCTCGAACTCCACGCCAACGACCCGACGGTGTCTGCCTCGCTGCACGTCGACGCCGACCGCCGTTCGGCGATCACGTCCAACCACACGATCACCCACGTGATGAACCGTGCGTTGCGTGACCACGTGAACAAGGATGCGATGCAGAAGGGCTCCCTTGTTGATGATGAGAAGACCCGCTTCGACTTTAGCCATGGCAGCGCGCTGACGGCAGAAGAAATTGAAGCGGTCGAGAAGCAGGTGAATGACGACATCGCGGCCGACCTCGAAGTATTTGCCGACTATGCCCCACAGACCGAGGCGATCAACATCAACGGCCTGCGTGCGGTGTTCGGCGAAAAGTACCCGCCGACGGTGCGTGTCGTATCGATTGGTGCGGCGGTACACGACCTGCTCGCCGAACCGGCCAGCGGCAAGTGGGCGAACCTTTCGATCGAGTTCTGTGGCGGAACACACCTGAGCAAGACCGGCGACGCCGAGGGCTTCGTGATCACCGGGCAAGACGCGGTGAGCAAAGGGGTCCGGCGTCTGACCGCGATTACAGGCAAGGCCGCTCATGAAGCGACCGCCCAGGCCGAGGCACTCCTGCACCGGGCTGAATCACTCAACGGAGCGCCAGCCGAGAAGTTGGCGGATGCGATCGACTCGATTAGCAAGGCCATAAACGAGCAGCAGACGCCGCTGGTATTGCGCGGCAAGATCCAGTCTGCTTTGGCGGGGCTGACCGACAAGCTCAAGCAGCACCAGAAAGAGCAGGCCAGCCAGCAGGGCGAGGCGGTCGTCGAGGTCGCACGGGCGATCGCCGAGTCGGCCGATGACGCGATCATCTGCGCGAAGGTCGATGGCGCGGATGCGAAATCGCTGCGCACGGCGATGGATGTGATCCGCAGCAAGAAGCCGGACGCCGCGATGATGCTCGCTGCCGATGCAGGCGAAGGCAAGGTCGCGTTGCTCGCGTCGGTCCCCAAAGATGTGATCAGCAAGGGCCTGAAGGCGGGCGACTGGGTCAAGCACACCGCGCCGATCGTCGGCGGCGGGGGCGGCGGCAGGCCCGACATGGCTCAGGCCGGCGGCAAGGACCCGAGCAAGATCGAACAAGCACTTGAAGCAGCGAGACAGTTCGCTGAAGGCAAATTATGAAACCGCAGATGAACGCGGATGAACGCAGATAGGAAAGAGTTTGACTGAATTGCAGCGGGTGTGTCGGCATTGATCTGCGTCCACCTGTGTTCATCTGCGGTTCCAAACCAAACCATTGAAGACTTATGCCCACGATTAACAGCAACTACCTCAACCTCAAGGCCGGCTACCTATTCCCCGAGATCGGTCGGCGTGTGTCCGCGTTTGCCGAGGCCAACCCCGAGGCCCCGATCATCAAGCTCGGTATCGGCGACGTGACCGAGCCGCTGCCCGAGGCCTGCCGGGTCGCGATGCAGAAGGCCATCCAGGACCAGGGCAAGGCCGAGACGTTCAAGGGCTACGGCCCGGAGCAGGGCTACGCCTGGCTGCGTGAAGCGATCGCCGAGCACGACTTCAAGGCCCGCGGCTGCGATATCTCGGCCGATGAGGTCTTCGTCTCCGACGGCAGCAAGTGCGACACAGGCAACATCCTGGACATCTTTGGCCCGGGCAACACGATTGCGGTGACCGACCCGGTCTACCCGGTCTATGTTGACACAAATGTGATGGCCGGCAACGCGGGCCCCGCCGACGAGCAGGGTGAGTACAGCGGGCTGGTCTACCTGCGTGCAACCGCAGAGAACAACTTCACCCCCGAGATCCCCGATCAGAAGGTGGACCTGATCTACCTCTGCTACCCCAACAACCCGACCGGCGCGGTCGCGAGCAAGGCGTATCTCAAGCAGTGGGTTGACTACGCCAACGCGAACGGCAGCGTCATCCTCTTTGACGCGGCCTACGAGGCGTTCATCACCGACCCCGAGGTGCCGCACTCGATTTATGAGATCGAAGGGGCCAAGACCTGCGCGATGGAGTTCCGCAGCTTCTCGAAGAACGCGGGCTTCACGGGCACACGCTGCGGCCTCGCGGTGGTGCCGAAGGAACTGGTGGGCAAGGACGCGGACGGCAACGATGTCGCGCTGCATGGGCTTTGGAACCGCCGGCAGTCGACGAAGTTCAACGGCGCGTCGTACATCATCCAGCGCGGGGCAGAGGCGGTCTATACCGAGGCAGGCCAGGAGCAGGTCAAGGGCCTGGTGAGTTTCTACCTCGAGAACGCAAAGCTGCTGCTGGACGGGCTCGGCTCGGCGGGGCTGGAATGCTCCGGCGGGGTGAACGCCCCTTATGTCTGGATCAAGACGCCCGATGGCCTGAGCAGTTGGGACTTCTTCGACAGGCTCCTCAGTGAGGCGAACGTCGTCGGCACGCCCGGCAGCGGGTTCGGCCAGGCCGGTGAGGGCTACTTCCGCCTGAGCGCCTTCAACAGCCGGGCAAACGTCGAAGAGGCGATCGAGCGCATCGCGGCCAAGGTGTCTGTCTGATCTAAATGGGTAGCCGCACGGGGTCAACGCGATGAGCGAACTGAGCGTGGAGCAACAGATCGAGACGTTCCTCGCGGTCTGCAAGACCGCCTCGCTCGCGACGATCGACACGCACGGCAATCCATGCGCTGCGAATATCCAGTACGCCCACGACAACCACTGGCGGCTCTACTGGGTCAGCAGCATGTCTTCGCTGCACTCCGTTAATCTGGAGCAGCATCCCGCAGCAGCGGTGACGATCTACGCGCACCAGGATGTGCCCGACCAGATCCACGGCCTGCAGCTTCGTGGCCAGGCGAAGATGCTCGAGGGCGGCCGGCTCGGAGACATCCACGCGCTGTACGCCCAGAAATACCCGTTTGTCACAGGCCCGCCGTACGACAAGGCGATGACGCTCCAGCTGTTCTACTGCTTCACGCCGACCTGGCTCCGCTGGATCGACAACCGCAAGGGCTTCGGCTGGAAGTTTGAAAAATCGATTGATGGCTAGCAACCGCTTGTTGATTGCTTGGTTGCTGCATACGATTCACGTATGAAGTATGCACACCGATCGATCAGGCCCATCACACTCACGATCTGCTTGCTGATGACGGCGGCATCCCTCGCGGACTGGCCGCAATGGCGCGGCCCGGACCGGCTGGGGACTGTTGCCGATGCAGACTGGCCCGCCGAACTGAGCGACACCACTGTCAAGCAGCTCTGGCGTGTCGAACTCGCGGAGGGTTACCCCGGGCCGATCGTATCGGGCGGCCGTGTCTTCACGTTTGAGTCGCTCGATGCGAAAAACGAGGTGGTCCGCGCGTTTGATGTGAAAAATGGTGAGCAAGTATGGGAGTCCAGCTGGGCCGGGGCCGTCCGTGTGCCATTCTTTGCCAAGCGCAACGGCGACTGGGTGAAGTCCACGCCCGCAACCGACGGCGAGCATGTCTACGCGATCGGGATGCAGGATGAGTTGGCCTGCCTCAAGGCGGCCGACGGCGAGGTGGTCTGGAAGGTCGACTTCAAGCAGCGTTACGAGACACAAGGGCCTTCGTTTGGCCAGCCATGCTCGCCGCTGTTGGATGGCGACGCGCTCTATATCCAGGCGGGCATGTCCGTCTGCAGGCTGGACAAGAAGACCGGCGAGACCGTTTGGCGCGCGATGGTGGATCAGCGGCAGATGATGGGCGGGGCGTTCTCCTCGCCGGTGATCGCGACCGTCGCGGGTAAGCGGCAACTGCTCGTGCAGACACGCGGCGAATTGTGTGGCCTGGACCTCGACACGGGCGGTGTGCTCTGGCGTAAGCAGATCAAAGCCTTCCGCGGGATGAACATCCTCCCGCCCACGGCTGTCGACGAGAACCACGTCTTCACCAGCAGCTACGGCGGCGGCTCGTTTATGTTCAAGATCACCGCGGATGACGGTGGCGGTTTCGATGTCGATCTCGTTTGGTCAGACGAGAAGAGCGAGGGCTACATGTCCTCCCCGCAGGTGATCGACGGCCACCTCTACATGCACGGCCGGCACCAGACCTGGTGGTGTATCGAGGCGAAGACCGGCGAGGTCAAGTGGAGCGTCAAGGACAAGAAGTACGGCGAGTATTCGACGATGGTCGTCAGCGGCAACCGAATTCTGTCGCTTGGTTTCGATGGCACGCTCCGTCTGATCAACGCGACGCCAGAGAAGTTTGATATCACTTCGGAATGGAAGGTCACCGACCAGGAGACCTGGGGGCACCTCGCGGTCGTGGGCGATGTGCTCTACATCCGCGAACTCAAGGGGCTTGTGGCGTACCGCTTGGCATCGCCAGCGTTAAACTAGCTTTTACTCACGCTTCATAGAGCAAAGCTGTAGCATCGTCTTGTAGCCCGCCGGCCGGTAACCGGCCGAGACTGATGAGTTCTCGCGCACACTTGATCCCCTCTGCGCGGATCATATCCACAATGACCTGACTCTTCGCGTACTTTGTTAGGCCATCACTTGCCAGCATCAATGTTCCACGCATGGGCACTGGGCCAAATGGCATGGGCTGTGAACTGCCCGATCCAAGCAGTGGCTTTCTGATTTGCTTCGCAGTCAGATCGTACCAATCATTTTCATCGATCCACCACGCAGACGAATCGCCAACACTTGCGCCGTAAACCTGTTCACCGCAGACTACGGCAACGACTGCCGTCGTTTCACCACCGTGTCCATACCCCGAGATGCGTTGATCTGTCTCATGCAGGATGTGGGGCCAAAACATTGGCTCGCGAACTTGACTGATACCCAGGTCAGCTGTGCCAAGCTGTTGAATCAAATCTTCGGCTGCCTGACTACCGTTATTCATGCCCCCAGCCCCATCGGCCACAATGAGGATGGTGTATTGGTCGCGTAATTCAGCGAAAACACGATCTTGCGTCTCGGCAGGTTCGCTAGCAAAACGGAAAGGCATGTCGTCCCCGCATACTAGGAATCAATCAACGCAACAATCTGGTCCCGGATCGCCTCGGGCTCGCTCATCCTTCCACCACCGTTAGTCCGGCAGGCCTGCCAGCCTTCATCCGGGCCGATCTCTTTGAGGTTGGGCAGCAGTTCACGCAGCAGTCCGAGGTTGCGCTGGCAGACCGGGTTCGCCCACATGTCCGCGTTCATCGCCGGGGCGAGCAGGAGGGGGGTATCGCTCGGCAGCGCGCTGGCGGTGAGCGAGACGATGTCCGGGGTCAGGCCGTGCGCGAGCTTGGCGATCATGTCGGCCGAGCATGGGGCGATGCAGAAGATGTCGCACCAGCGTGCCAGGCCGACGTGCTGCGAGTCGGGCCGGTCGTCGTGCTGCCAGATGCTAGTAAGCACCGGGTGGCCCGAGAGCGATTGAAGGGTGAGCGGGGTGATAAAGCGGACCGCTGCGTCGGTCATGATGACACGGACCTCGGCGCCGCGTTGGACGAGCCGGCTGACAAGCGTCGCGGTCTTGTAGCAGGCGATCCCGCCCGAGAGGGCGATCAGGACCTTCTTGCCGTCGAGTTGTTGGGTCTCATCGGTCATCGCGCAAATGATAACCCCCACCATGTGGCGGGGGCTAGCTTTGATTCTTCAAACGAGTTCTATTCTTCTTCCATGTCCTCGGCCATCTCGAGGGTGATCTTGCCCTCGACGATTTCCTGCACGGCGACCTCGAAGTTGCTCCGGCCGTCGCGCTCGACCAGTGGGCGGGCGTCTTCCATGAGTTGCCGGACACGGTGCTGGACGAGCGCGGTGAACTTGAAGCGTCCGCCGAGTTCGTTGATGACGCGGTCGTCTTTGAGGGCTTCGATCATGAGTAGGGGCTCCGGCGCGGGGTTTGATGGTTCTCAATCGAGCCACATATTGTAGCGAAACCCGCCTCAATGGCAAACAAGCGGGTGTTCTGCCGATTACACTTCGGTGTAGATACCCGACGGAGAGTCATCGTTTGGCCAAGCCCGGCCCGGTCATGATGTGGTCTCAGTACCTCGCGGCGCGTAGTGTCTCGGCGGCATTGACGTCCTTCGATATCAACTGGAACCTGCAGACGGCGGGCCTGATAGGCTCTTTCGCGCACCGCTTCGACAAACGCCGGGCGGCGCGGTCCATGGCGAATATCCGGCGGAGCTTCCCCGATTGGCCAGAGGTACGGGTTGAGGCGACAGCCAGGGCCTCGATGCAGCACCTGATCCGGTTTGTGATGGAAACGCTGTATACCCCGCGGCTCATCCACGAGCACACCTGGCCCGGCCGGCTGCACACAGGCAACCTCGGCGAGGCGATCGCCGCGCTCAACAGCGATCGCCCGGTCATCCTCGTCGCCGGCCATATGGGCAACTTCGAGCTGCTCGGCTACGCACTAGCAACGATGGGCTACCCTGTGGACGCGCTGGCCCGGCCGCTGGACAACCCGCTGGTCTACGACTGGCTGCTGGGGATCCGCGAGCGCAAGGGCATGCGCGTGATCACCAAGTGGGACGCGACCGACCAGATGGTCGACATCCTGCAGGGCGGCGGGGCGCTGGCCTTCATCGCGGACCAGAACGCCGGCAAAAAGAACCTGTTCGTGCCGTTCATGGGCAGGCTGGCCAGCGCGTACAAGTCCATAGCTTTGCTGGCCCACCGCTACGAGGCGACGATCGTCTGCGGCTACGCGATGCGGAAAGGCGAACAATTCGATTATGAGATCGGCACGACCGACGTGATCCACCCGTCGGACTGGGCGGACACGAGGGACCCGCTGTACTACATCACCGCCCGGTACACGCAGGCCTTGGAGATGATGGTCCGCAAGTGCCCGGAGCAGTACTGGTGGATGCACCGCCGGTGGAAGACCCGTCCCAAGCACGAAAAACTAGGCAAAGAGATGCCCCGCGTGCTTCGGCGGAACCTCGAGGAACTGCCCTGGATGACCGAGGGGCTGATGGCGGAGCTGCAGAAGCCCGTCGAAACCTTGCGGTAGGCGTATGACATTTAGCTCACAAGCCGTCTAGCAACGCATCGAGGGTTTCAAGGCTGCCGACCTCCCCTTGGCAGGGTTGATTCCGACTAAGCCATTTGGGTGCTTGACCAGCACGCTCCACAGGGCGACAATGTACAGCCACGAATCGCAGCCCTGCGGCAGCCAAGACCCTAACGAACCGGACCGAATGACCATGACCGAACAGGCCGAAGACCTGAGGCTGAAAGAAGCCAAGGTGCTGATTGTTGACGACGACCCCGAGATCCGCACCGCGATCGACCACGCCCTCCAGGCTGAAGGGGCCCTTACCCAGTTTTGTGGGGACGGCAACTCCGCGGTCCGGATCATCGAAACCGACCCGCCTGACCTGGTGATCCTGGACATGATGCTTCCGAAGCGCTCGGGCTTCCTGGTTTTGGAGAAGATCAAGCAGTTTGAGCGTTGCCCCCGCGTGGTCATGGTGACCGCTAACGAGGGTAAGCGTCACCAGGTCTACGCCGAGGCCCTCGGCGTCGATGGCTACCTTCTCAAGCCGGTGCGCCTGGAGCGGCTGATCGCTCTGGTCGAGGAACTGGTTGGTTCGGAGGACTGAGAAGAGCGTCCCGGAGCCCCCTTGGCTGTATGCGGGGCCCGATTTGGGGCGTCTTTTTAGGTAGCTGGCGGTTTCGGATCCGTCGGTGTTACCCTATAATGCTTCGCACCGAAGATCGCTGCTAGCAAGGGTTTGCGAGCGATTGACATGCGGGGCCCAAGCCCGGAGTGACGCTATATGACACACGTACACCCAAGCCGCTTGATGCGTTCCGCCCTGTTATCTCTGATTGCCTTCGCGATCCTGCTCGCCTCGATCGGCGTTCAAGCGCAGAACAGGCCTGAGAAAAAAGACCCGCTGCTGTCCCCCGACGACATCGCCCTGATCGAGGTTTACGAAGTGAACCTGGACAGCGACCCGCCTCCCCGCGTGGTGATTCCTCGCGACGAGATCCGGAAATTCCTTAAGGAATATCAGGAAGACGACGAGGAACTCCGTGGGAGGTCGAATCAGGAATCATTCCTGCGAAGCCAAGGCCACATACAGCTTTCAAAGTTTTTTGAGCATAAAGCGCGTGATTATTACAAGCACGTCCGTGTGCGCAGCCAGATCGAAACACTTCGTGAGTGGAGTAATATCCACCGCCGATACGTCCTGGAGTACTTCCAGCCGATCTTCGGCAGCGGCGCTGTCCAAGGCCTGTACCTCTTCCCGAAGGGGCGGGATGCGGACCGCATCGAGATGACCAATTTCTACATCCTCACGCAGGTGACCATCGATGGCAAGCCGTTCATCGATCGCAACGCACCCGAGGATTCGCTGCTTGTGCAGTGGGGCCTGCCCCGGGAAGAGGCCAAGTTCCCAGCCCCCGCGGAACTGGAAGGCTGGCAGCCGCGATTTAAAGACACGGATGACAAACGCTTTACTGAGCACGTCGACTGGATCAGCTCCCTGATCACCGCAAACCAGGGCTCGACCTACGGCATCAGCTTCAACATGCCACAGCACAAGAGGCCCCGCAACTGATATCGCTCGTAACCGCTGGGGCCCGTGCCGCTTCAGCCAAAGGAAACCACCCGTGCGTAAATACCTGACCGCCAGCCTGTCCACCTGCCTCGTATCCGCCTGCCTTGTCGGCTGCGGACAGAAATCACAGGAGGTCGTGGTCTCTGAACAACTCGAGTCGCTGCTGGACCAGATGACCCGGCTGCAGTACGCCGATGCGCCGAGCACAGAAGACCGCCCCTACTCCGATGGCACCGAAGTCAACGGCGTAATGGTCCCGGGGTCGACCCGCTTTGAAGCGTCCTACCTCGACAAGGCCCTCGCGCTATTGCCGCAGGCCGAGGAGATCAAGCAGAACGGCACCCCCATCCAGATGGAGTCCGCCAACGCGATCATCGGCTCGATCCGGATTGACGAGGCGTCCTTCCTCATCGACGAAGCCGAGCGTTCCTTCCAGGCCAGCGCGAAAGAAGTAGTCGCCCTGCGGAACAAGCTCGATGTGATCCGCGAGATCGAATCGCTCAAGAGCACCGTTGCGGGGGACCGCACCGAGGTCATCGAGACTTACCAGGCCGGGCTCCGTGCCGGCACGGCAAACATCATCGGGATCGACGGCCTCAAGGACCAGGCCACCACGTTCGGTGCCGAGGCCACCACCGCGAGCGCAGACCTAGCCAAGCAGAACGAAGAGATCAGCAAGCTGCGCGAGCAGGTCGCCGAGTACGAGGCGCTCGAACTCAAGCTCATCGGGGAAGCCCGCAGCTCCCAATCCACCATCAAGTACGACAAGCTTGATCAAGCGACTGCCGCGGCCAAGGAAGCCGAGACGGCCGAGATGCTGGCCCAGAAAACCGAGATCGACGCGTGGATCAGCCAGCGTGTCTCAACGCTAGCCGAGTTCAAGCGACAGCAACTCGCCGGCGACAAGCAGGGCAGCACCGCCGGACTCCTAGCCAAGCTGGACGGCTTCCTCGCCGACGCGTCGCAGTCCACCAACACGCCGAGCGGCAACGAAGCCTACGATGGCCTGGCGGCACTGCTTGCCGAGGCAAAGGCTTCTCCGGGCAATGACGCCACCAAGGCCGCCGCGTTCCTGCTCGACATGAGCGAATACAGCACCGAGGCCGCACCCAACACCGACGAGCGCAAGACGCTGGTCATGGCGATGGACCAACTGGTCAACGGATACCTAGGGGTCATCGGTACGCTGGAGATGAAGATCGCCCAGATCCGCCTCGAGCGCCAGCGTGTCTCCGACAGGCTGGCCGAGATCGATCAAGACCGTGCCGCGGTGATCGCCGAGTTCGAGGCGGCCTTTGCTGAGCACGACGCGATGATCCAGGCCGCGGGCTTTGACCGTATGGCCGCCGCGCTCGAAAGCCTCAAGCTCGCCGAGGAAGCGGTCCAAGGCTCGGGCAGGGGCATCGACATGGAGCTGATGAACGTTTACATGCTTAGGGCACGGGCGCTGCAACAGCAGAGTGTCTCCGCCCAACTCTACTCGACAACGCTGTCGTCGATTGCGGGTGCCGGCCCGGAACTGCTCGGTACGAACCTGCACACCGCGATCAGCTCGCGTGCTCTCGAGATGCAGAACCTGCTGGCCGAGGTGAAGGCCGCCGTTGGCGAACTGCAGATCAGCGCGAGTACACCCGCCGCGGCCCTCGCCGGCCTCGACCCGGCGACCACCCGTGGCGAGATCGCGACTCGGCAGATGGAAGTCTACGACGGCATCATGACGAGCCTTGGTGCCGCCCCGGCGGGTATCCCCGGCGAATCGCCCAGCACCGACGATACGCCCGCATCCGAGCCAATTGACACCGACGACCCTGCAAGCTGATCGGCTTATGGAGTTGTGAAGCGGGAGGCATGGGTTTCACGTTTAACCGCAGACGGGGAGCTCCAGCAGAAATGGGCCGGGCCATGTGGGGAGTCGCTCTCGATCAAAGGCCTCTACTCCTCCGACGGCGAAAATCTGACCACCACGATGCCCGCAGAGTTCGGAGGCGACTCCGAGACCAGCAAGTTCTCTGTTGACGGCGACACGCTCTTCCTGCTCGGCCCCGAAAGCGAAGGGGACAAGGTAGCTGTCGTGCTCAAGCGTGTCCACTAGCGCGTCGGCTTGGACCGTTTCCCGGCAAGCCAACCTTGTTAATCACTCTTCCATCTGTAGCTCAGCCAGCGCGGTCGAGGTGTCTTGTGTGAAGGCGAACACCTTGTCTAGCCCCGTCATCAGGAAGACGGACCACACCGCGTCGCTCGGGCTCGTGATCCGCAGGGCGATCTTGTGATCATCTGCGGTCTTACGAAGCTTGAGCAGCTGCGACAGGTTCGAGCTGTTGATCGAGGTCACCTCGGCGAGGTCGATGACGACTGCGGGCGGGGCCTCGTCCCGGCCGATACGCTGCAGCAGAGGGTGCAGATCATCCGAAAAACCCGGCTCGTTCTGCAGGCGGAAAATCCAGATATCATCGGACCAGCGTTCGGTCGGCATCGCATGCTCCTGTGGGCTCAGCCCGCTTGCTCGGCATCTTCGGCATCATCATCCGCGTCGGCCACACGGGCGACCGCGACGAGCGTATCACTGTCCTTCAGGTTCACGACACGCACGCCCTGCGTGTTGCGACCCGTCTGGCGGACCGAATCGGCCGCGATCCGGACGATCATCCCGTCGTGCGTGATGAGCATCAGGTCGTCGCCAGGCTGCAGCAGCTTGATGCTGACGACCTTACCCTTGGTGGTCTTCATATCCCGCCGGCCCTTGCCACCGCGCGACTGCGTGCGCGTGCTGCCGTCCTCGGCGTGGACCAGGTACTCGCCGACCGGGGTCCGCTTGCCGTACCCCCCCTCGGTGACGGTGAGCAGGTTGCGCTCCTGTTCGTCGGCGGGCAGGCGGACCATGCCAACGACGGTGTCGCCCTTGCCGAGGTCGATGCCCTTGACGCCGGACGCGTTGCGGCCCATCACGCGGGCGTCGCTCTCCTCGAACCGGATCGCCATGCCCGAGGTCGTGCCGAGCAGGATGTGGTCTTCGCCCGTGGTCCAGGTGACGCCGACGAGTGAGTCGCCATCGCGCAGGTTCAGCGCGATAATGCCTGCCGCGTTGACATTTCGGTAGTCCTTGAGCGCTGTGCGTTTCACCAGGCCCTTGCTGGTCGCGAAGAGCAGGTAGTCCTCGCTCTTCTCGAAGTCGGCGATGGGCATGAACGTGCAGATCCTCTCGCCCTCCTTCAGGTTGATCAGGTTGATGATCGCCCGGCCCTTGCTCGTCCGCGAGGCCTCGGGGATCTCGAACACCTTGATCTTGAAGACCCGGCCTGTGTCCGTAAAGCACAGGAGGTCGTCGTGCGTCGACGCGACGAACAGGTGCTCGATAAAGTCGTCATCATTAGACTTCGCGCCGATGATGCCCTTGCCGCCACGCCCCTGCACCTTGTACTGCTCGGTGGGCAGCCGTTTCACGTAGCCCCGGTGCGAGATCGTCACGACCACCTGCTCGACCGGTGTCAGGTCCGCGATGTTCAGCTCGCCGACCTCGCCCTGTTCGATAACGGTGCGCCGGTCGTCCGCGTACTTGTCCTTGAGCATCGCAAGGTCGTCTTTGACCAGCGATAGCACCTTCTCTTCGCTGCCGAGGATCGCTTCGTACTCCTCGATCTGCCCAAGCAGCTTGGCGTAGTTGGCAACGAGCGTCTCGATCTCCAGGCCGACCAGCTGGATGAGTTGCAGCCGGCCGATCGCTTCGGCCTGTGTACGCGACAGGCGGATATCGCTCTCCGCGGACTGCGCGAGGAAGCGGTCGGGGATCTGCGGCGCCTGCGGGTGGTCCTGAGGGATACGGAAGCCGCGCTCCATCAAACGCTGGATCGCCTCGTCGCGCGTCCGGCTGGAGCGGATCAGCTTGATCACCTCGTCGATGTCCGTGACCGCGTAGATCAGGCCCTCGATCCGGTGTGCTTCCTGCTGCGCCTGGTGCAGGCGGTACGCCGTCCGCCGACGGATCACGTCGACGCGGTGCTCGACATACAGGTCGATCAGCTCCTTGAGCGACAGCGTCCTCGGCTGGCCCTTGACCAATGCGATGTTGATCATCGAGAACGTTGACTGCAGCGGCGTCAGCTGGTACAGCTGGTTCTCGATCACGTCCGGGTCGGCCCCGCGCTTGAGCTCGATGACCAGCCGCATCCCGCCGCGGTTGCTCGACTCGTCGATGACCGATGCGATGTCCGTGAGCTTGTCGTTCTTGCGCTGCTGCTTGATCTTCTCGATGACCGAGTCGTTCTTCGAGACCTGGTAAGGCAGTTCCTTAACAACCAGCAGGTCACGCCCGCCGCGGGTCTCCTGCTCGATCTTCGCCCGCACGGTGACGCGGCCTCGGCCGGTCGCATAAGCCTGCACGATGCCCGCCCGGCCACAGATGATCCCGCCCGTCGGGAAGTCCGGCCCGGGGATGTGTTCCATCAATTCACGCAGCTCGATCCCGGGGTTGTCGATCGTCGCGGCGATCGCGTCGCAGACTTCGCCCAGCGCGTGTGGCGCCATCGACGACGCCATGCCAACCGCGATCCCCGTCGATCCATTGACGAGCAGGTTCGGCAGCTTGCCCGGCAGGTACTTCGGCTCATCGACGGTCTCGTCGAAGTTCGGCTGCCAATCGACGGTGTCGAGCTTGAGGTCCTCGAGCAGCTCCATCGCGTGGCGGTGCAGCCGGGCCTCGGTGTAACGCATCGCGGCGGGGGGGTCCGGGTCGATGGACCCGAAGTTGCCCTGCTTGTCGATCAGCAGGCAGCGGGTCTTCCACTCCTGGGCCATGTTGACCAGCGTCGGGTAGATCGCCCCGTCGCCGTGCGGGTGGTACTTCTTCATCGTCTCGCCGACGATGCCTGCGCACTTGCTGTGCTTCCGGCCCGGTGAGAGGTTCAGGTCGTTCATCGCGACGAGGATCCGCCGCTGTGACGGCTTGAGCCCGTCCCTCACATCCGGCAGCGCACGATCGACAATCGTGCTCATCGCGTAGGTCAGGTAGCTGTCCGCCAGCTCCCGCTCGATCGCCAGATCGACCACCTGGCCCACCGGCTGGACCGGCCCCGTGATGCCTGCATCCCCGTCGTTTTCGTTGTCGTCGTCAGGCGTGTTCGAGTCGTCTGCCATAGCACCTTATTGTACCCGAATCGCCCCTCACACGCAGGGCAATAGGCCGCCGGAAAACCCTTGAAAACAAGTAAAAAAACCAAGGCTGCCGAGCGTGGGTTGGCAGCCTTGGTGAGCGAGGTTTGGCTCCCTCTCCCTGCGGGAGAGGGCTGGGGTGAGGTGTGGCCAAAGGCCATGGCTTGGGATCGCGTTTAACTGCAATTGTCATGCGGCTGCGCCGCCCCCTCACCCGGCCTCTCCCGTTGGGAGAGGAGTTCAAGGCAGCGCAGATTAGTCAATCAAACTTGTCCGTCACCACCACATCTTCCAACGCCAGCTGGCCTGGCTTCTCCCAAGGGTCTTGCGTCCGCTTGCCGACGACGATCACGAACCCGATCGCGTGGTCCTCGGGCAGGTTGATGATCTCCGCGACCGCGTCCGGGTCGAACCCGATCATCGGGCACGAGTCGTAGCCCATCGCCTTGGCCGCGACCATGATCGTCTGGCCCGCGATCCCGCAGGACCGCATCGCCTCGTCGCGGATGAGCTGGTCCTTGCCCTCGTAGAACGGGACCATCATGCCCGAGAGGTAGTCTGCGACCTCCTTGGGCGCGTTCTTCCAGTACTTCGCCGGGTTGTCGCCGTACGCCTTGAGGTCCGCGCAGAGCACGATCAGCAGCGACGCCTCGGTGATGTGGGCCTGGTCCCACGCCGCCTCGCGGACCTTCGCCCGCAGGCCCTTGTCCTTCACCAGGACGAACCGCCAGTTCTGCATGTTGAACGAGGTCGGCGACTGGATCGCGGCGTCCATCAGCTTCTGCTCTTCCTCGGCGGTCATTTCATGCTCGGGGTCAAAATGCTTGATGGCCCGGCGTTCGTAGATGGCTTGCAATGCTTCCATGTCGTGTGTCTCTCGGGGTTGGGGTAAGCAATCGGGCAAAGTATAGGCCTTGCCGAAGCGACTAGCGTCTAGGGTCTAGCGTTTAGCGTCGAGCCAACAAGGCACTGCTTGTCGGTAGCTCGACGCTAGGCCCTACACGCTAGACGCTATACGCTAAAATCCCCGCCATGGAAGCAGGCATCGTCGGACTACCCAACGTCGGGAAATCAACCCTCTTCAACGCCCTGACCGAGTCGCAGGGCGCCGAGGCAGCGAACTACCCGTTCTGTACCATCGAGCCCAACGTCGGCGTCGTCGAGGTCCCCGACCCCAGGCTCCAGCGCATCACCAAGTACATCCCGCCGCAGAAGCTCATCCCCGCCGCGCTCCGCCTCGTCGACATCGCCGGAATCGTGAAGGGCGCCAGCGAGGGCGAGGGCCTGGGCAACAAGTTCCTCAGCCACATCCGCAACGTCGACGCGATCCTCCACGTCGTCCGCTGCTTCGAGAACGAAGATATCACCCACGTCGATGGCAGCACCGACCCCTTGCGCGACATCGACGTGATCGATACCGAGCTGATGCTCGCCGACCTGCAGACCATCGAGACCGCGCTGCCCAAGGCCGTCCGCGCCGCGAAGTCGGGCGACAAGGACGCCAAGCTCCGGGTGACACTCCTGGAACAAGCCAAGGAACTGCTTGACGACGGCAAGCCGCTACGCCAACTCGACCTACAGCCGGAAGAGGCCAAGGCCCTGAAGGGCTTCGGCTTTATCACCGCCAAGAAGGTGCTCTATGTCGCGAATGTCGACGAGGACGACGTGCTCGGCGAGAGCGGCATGGTCAACAAGGTCCGCGAGCGGGCCGACGCCGAAGGCGGGGCGGTCGTCCCCGTCTGCGCGAAGCTGGAGAGCGAACTGGCTGAACTGGAAGGCGACGACAAGCTTGAGATGCTCGAGGCCGTCGGCCTATCCGAGCCCGCGCTCGCGTCGCTGGCCCGGGCGGCTTACGCGTTGCTCGGCCTGCAGAGCTTCTTCACCGCCGGCGAGCAAGAGGTCCGCGCCTGGACGATCCCCATCGGCGCAACGGCCCCGCAGTCCGCTGGTGTGATCCACACCGACTTCGAAAAGAAGTTCATCCGGGCCGAGGTCTATACGCTTGACGTTCTCGAAGCCCACGAGACCGAAAAAGCCATCCGCGACGCCGGCAAGCTCCGTGTCGAAGGCAAAGACTACGTCGTGAGTGATGGCGACATCTGCCACTTCCTGACGGGGGCGTAGTTGATGCAACGAGACGAGTTGCAATTATTAGGGGCTGCTATGCCTACATCAGTAAAGTGTGCGGTCCTCATGCTTGCGTTGGGGATGGTCGCAGTCCTGTTTGCGATCCACTTTGCTTCATTGGAGTATGGCTTTTTTGCATTTACTGACCCGATTATGTTGTTGGTCGCGACTGTTTGTTTGGCATTGAGTATCTATGCGATACGCGAGATTGTGAAAGCCAAGCCAAACATTCGTCTGATCCTGCTCTTGATTGGCCTGGGATTTATCACTTGGGATGTTTGGGACTACACACAATACGGGTTCAGCCCATACGCGGCAGCGCAGGCATGTGTGACGATGCTTGTTCTACACGCATGGCTTTTGTTGTCTCTGCCTGTAAGCAACGAGTGGTTCCAACGCATGAACGCTGAAGAATAGCAAGCAAGTAGCAAGTAGCGGCTGTCTTGAATGTCAAGTTTCGGGCATGATTTTCTTCCAAGGTTCCTGGTTTCTGAGCATGGTTGAGTATGGTCAGAAACTTCCGCATGGATGCGACCATGAGGGCGACCATCTTCTTCTTGCCCGCCTCGACCAAGCGCGGTTGTCGGCGCTTATTGTGCGTGAAGTCGGGTTCTAAGAACTTGCACGAGAAGTGCCTTCGGTGGGATAGGCATCTTGCCTGTCGTCAGGCCGCAGGCCTGAGTGTCCAGTTGATTCAAGGCTGCGCCTTGATGACAGGCTGGAAGCCTATCCCACCTCAAGCCAACCTGACAACTTCTCGTACACATTCTCATGCGGCGGCGGGTTGCCGGGGTGGAGGCTTTGCGGCCCCCTTAAACGGGTCTTCTCTGATGTATCAACGCCGGTTCGTTCCGGGGGTTCGCTTTGCTCATCCCCGGCCACTCGGGAGTCGAAAAAGGGAGTCGAAGAAGGGTCGGGAGTGCTCTGTAGAAACCCTCGTGTTTTGGCACACTGACCACCACCTGAACATGTCTCAACACCTGATTGCTGGCCCCAACGCATGGTCTGCAAACGGCATTCAGGGGTCAAAACTCGAGAATCAATAGGGTTTCTACAGAGCAGGTCGGGAGTCGTTTTTGCTTGCCGTAAGCGTTTGAAATCTACACACTGCCGCCGAGCGCGCACAAGCGCAAGTGTGCCACGCTCTCGTTGGCGTTCTTGAAGTTGACACTCTTGGAACGTCTCCTCCCGGAGACGACGGCGGGTGGCCGGGGTGGAGGCTTTGCGACCCCCCGGAACGGGTCTTCTCTGACCTATCACCGCTGGTTCGTTCCGGGGGTTCGCTTTGCTCATCACCGGCCAACCGATACAGCTGAACGAACAACACCACCCATTCTGAATAAGGCTGCCACGCTGGGGTTGGCAGCCTTGCATATCTCTACGCGGCATCGTCATCCAGCAGGAGCCGCTCGCGCTGGAGCATGACGCTCAGTGAGTGGCAGACCAGGTCGATCTGCGTGTCGTCGAGCGCGTTGAAGAAGGGCAGGGCGATCGTGCGGTCGCTGATCGATTCGGTGATGGGGAAGTCGCCCGCGCTGAAGCCGTGGTGCTTCTGGTAGAACGGCTGGAGGTGGATCGGGGGGAAGTAGTTGGAGCAGCCGATCTCGTGCCGGCGGAGGCCGGCGATGATACGGTCGCGCGCGGCGCGGTCGTACTCTGGCGCGAGGCGGACGACGTAGACAAACCAGGAGGTCTCCTGGTCCTTGCCGCCGGCATGGGGGAGGATGAGGTCGTGGTGGTCCAGCAGCCTTTGGGTGTAGGCGTTGGCGACACGTCGGCGTTGGGTGAGCAACTCGTCGAGGCGGTCCATCTGCACGCAGCCGAGCGCGGCGTTGATCTCGGACAGGCGGTAGTTGTAGCCCAGGCGTTCGTGCGACAGCCACGACCCGGTGGTGTTGCTGGAGAGCTTATCGCGGTGGTCGCTGGCGACGGCCCGGCCCTGGTTGCGCAGGCTCATGCAGAGGTCGGCGAGGCGGTCGTCATCAGTGACGATCATGCCGCCCTCGCCGGTCGTGATCTGCTTGTTGGGGTAGAAGCCGAAGACGCTGGCCCGGCCGAAGCCGCCGATCGGCCTGCCGTTGAGCTTGCCGCCCAGCCCCTCGCAGGCGTCCTCGATCAGCGGGGTCTCGTGCCGCCTGGCGACGGCCTCGACCGCGTCCATGTGCTTCGGGTTGCCGAAGACCTCGACGCCGACGATCGCCTTGGTCTTGTCGGTGATGGCGGCCTCGAGGCGCTTAGGGTCCATGTTGAGCGACTGCGGGCAGATGTCGACAAAGACGGGGGTCGCGCCGACCATGAGGATGCAATTGCTTGAAGCGATGAACGAGAAGGGCGTGGTGAGGACCTCGTCGCCCGGGCCGACACCCAGCGCGTTGAGCAGGATGTGCAGGCCGGCGGTGCCCGAGGAGACCGCGACGCCGTGCGACCGCTCGCACCGCTGGGCGACCTGCTGCTCGAAGAGGTCCTGCTTGGGCCCGATGCTCAGGCGGCCCGAGCGCATCACGTCGACAACAGCATCGATCTCGGCGTCGGTGATGTCGGGCGAAGATAAGGGGATTTCAGACATAGGCCGCGTCCTTGCGGGGTGGTTCTTTGTAGAGGATACCTTGTCCCTCGGTTAACGAAAGACCTTGGCGATAGATTGCTCTGCAAGACCTTTGTGCTTGAGGTAGGCCCATGCGAGCTGGAGGCGCATCGCGTTATCCATCTGGCCGACGCCCTGCACGATCTCGGAGACCTGCTCCCATTCTTTGTCGGTCAGCGGGGCGTCGTGCTTAGCGCGGATGAAGAGGCGGAGCGCCTCGGTCGTGAAGTCGTTGAGGGTGTCGGGCTCGATCAATTGCGCGAGCGGGGCGAGATCGTTGGACTGAGCGCGGGCGATCCCGAGCAGCATGATCTGGCGTCGTTCGAGGTCGATCGCGTCATCGCCGATACCGGCGGGGCGGGCCTGGTTGATATCCAGGAGCGCGGCGAGGCGCTCGTTCGCCTGGCCAGGGTAGAGCTCGCATAGGACAGTGGTCGCGTCGATGGCGGCCTGCGACATCTTGCCGCGGTGGTGCTTTGGGGCGTTGCGGTACAGGCGGATGATCAGCTCGAGCAGGGCCGGGCCCTGCGTCGGCTCAGCCCGCCGGCAGTAAGTCGTGACCCACTGGACCGAGAGCGGTTGGCCCAAGGCGATCATGGGCTGCATCGCCTTGGCGAGGCCCTGCTCGTCAGTCGCGATGGCCCGACCGGCCCGCGCGATCGCGGTGATCCACTCGCCCTGGTTCGACAGCGTGTCGAACAGCGCGGGCTCGACTTCTTCGGCGCTGTCGAGCGCGATCATCGCCAGGCGGATCCGCTGCGCGCTCACGGTCTCGTTCTCGAACATCGACCGCCAGGTGCGCTGTGCCCCCGGCGTGCCGAGCCGCATCGCGGACTGGATCGCCAGCAGCCGCAGCGAGGGGGCGTGCGTCGTATCGGTCGCGGTCAGCAGCGCGAGCTGTCCCACAGAGCCAAACCCCTGGCGCATCGCCGCGTCGAGGACCTGCGCGGTCACCGCGATAGCGTTATCGCCTTCTAGTTTGGCCAGCTCCATCAAGGCCTTTCGTCCCGCTGGGTCGCCCGACTCCGCCAGCATCATCCCTGCCAACGCGTACTGCAACAGCTTGGAAGCGGCGAGGTCGTCGTTCAGCTCGACCTCCAGCGACTCAAGGAACGGCTTGGTATCGACTTCTCCGCCCACACCCATCACGCGCAGCGCGATGCCCTGGCGGATCGGCAGGTCCAGGCCGTCCCATGTGAGCAGCGTGGCGAGACCCATGTTATCGATCAGACCGTCGTCGATCGCCGCCGAGACGACCTGCACGAGCTCACGCTGGTCCTCGACCTCGGCAAGCAGGGCCAGGTCGATGCGCTGCTTGGGGCTTAGGGCCGCGGCGCCAAGCCGGCCGTGGATCCGCATCGAGAGGTAGGGCGAGTTGCTCAGCCCGGTGAAGAGCGGCTTGAGCCCGGGGTCCTCGAGCTGGCGCAGGCCGAGCAGCATCGTGTTGTGGCTGCCATCGCTCTGCGGCTCGGCGGCCTGCTCAAGCAGGGACTGCGCGGCGGCGACGCCCGGGTCGGCCTGCTGCGCATGGGCGTGCGAAGCCTGCAGGCTAGCCAGCAGCAGCATGATGATGATCAGCGGATTGACCCGGCGGTTCATACGCATAGTGTAGTCTTTGGGTATTGCCTCAAGCACCCGCACGCTACACTATCCCGCCCATGCCGACGCCGCGTGACAACATCCAAAAGCTCTCCGCCTACACGCCCGGCGAGCAGCTCGACACCTCGGTCGTCACCAAGCTCAACACCAACGAGAACCCGTACCCGCCCTCGCCTAAGGTCATGGACGCGGTCCGCGGCCTCGGCCCGGAGAAGCTCCGCGTCTACCCGCCGCCGCTGGCCCAGCCTTTCCGCGAGGCGGCTGCGGAGCTGCATGGAGTCGCCCCCGACAGCATCATCGCGACCAACGGCGGGGACGAGCTGCTCCGTCTGATCATCACATGCTACTGCGAGCCTGCTGGTGCAACCCAGCCACCCAGGGTTGGCAGCCTTGGCGTGACCGACCCGACGTACTCGCTGTACCCCGTGCTCGCCGCGATCCAGGACACGCCGGCCGTCAGCGTGCCCCGCAGCGCCGACTTCGGCCTAGCGGACGACACCATCGACCGATGGAACGACGCGGACTGCACGGTCGGCATGATCGTCAACCCCCATGCGCCGACCGGGCGGTTCGAAACGATCGAGGCTCTGCGCGGGCTGGCCAAGCGGTTCAACGGCCTGCTGCTGATCGACGAAGCGTACATCGACTTCGCCCCCGACAACGCGGTCCAACTCGTCCGCGATGGCTTGGACAATGTCATCCTGCTGCGTTCCTTGAGCAAGGGCTACTCGCTAGCCGGGCTGCGCTTCGGCTACGGCATCGCTCATGCAAGCATCATCGCCGAACTAGACAAGGCCCGCGACAGCTACAACACCGACGCCCTGAGCCAGGCCGCCGCGGTCGCCGCCATCACCGACCAGGCCTACGCCAGGGACACATGGACGAAAGTGATCGATCAGCGTGATCGACTTGCCGCCGAGTTGCGCGAGCGCGGGTTCGAGGTGCTCGACAGTCAGAGCAACTTCGTGATGACGACCCCGCCCGATAAGTTCGTCGCGAGCCAGCTTTATGTCGATCTCAAGGCCCGCAACCTGCTGGTGCGCTACTTCGATGCCCCCCGGCTGGACGATAAGCTGCGTATCACCGTCGGCACCCCCGAGCAGGTGGACAAGCTTTTGAACGCGATCGACGAGCTGTCATAAACCATGCGCACCGCCTCCATCCAACGCGACACCAACGAGACCAAGATCAAGCTCGATCTCAATCTTGATCCCGCCAAGACCGGCGACTACTCACACAAGACCGGCGTCGGCTTCTTCGACCACATGCTCGACCACATCGCCCGCCACGGCCGGTTCGCCCTCATCATCACCTGCGACGGCGATACTCACGTCGACGACCATCACACCGTCGAAGACGTCGGCATCGCGTTAGGCGAAGCCATCACCCAAGCCATCGGCGACAAGAAAGGCATCGAACGCTATGGCAACGCATCCGTCCCCATGGACGAGTCGCTCGCCCGTATCGCGTTGGACCTGTCCGGCCGGCCGTCGCTGGTGTTCAAGGTCAACTCGAACAGCTACAACGACCCGGCCGGCAAGATCGGCACGTTCGACACGCAGCTCGTCAAAGAGTTCTTCAACGCCGTGGCCAACCACGCGAAGATGAACCTGCACATCGAGGTCCCCTGGGGCGAGAACAACCACCATATCGCCGAGGCGATCTTCAAGGCCTTCGGCCGGTCCTTGCGTGATGCGGTAAAAATCACCGGTGATGACGTGCCAAGCACGAAGGGGACGCTGTAGCTCATTCGGCATAGCAGCCAGGTAACCCTGCCAACCAATGCTTGGCATCCTTGGCACCATCGTCTACTCAAGCAGACCCGTAATCTTCTCTGCAAGTGCACCCGCCTCCGCGTGATCCACCTCACCTGCCGGCCAACTAAACGGCAGCCCGTTGCCATGCGTCGGCGTCTCGCGTGCATCACCCGCAAAACGCGGGATGATGTGCAGGTGCACATGTCCGACGGCCTGACCCGCCGCGCTGCCATTGTTCTGTAAGAGGTTCCAAGTCTCCGACCCGGTCGCCTGGATGATCGCCTTGCTCAACGCGGGCACGATACGGAACATCGCCGCGGCGTCCTCGGCGGGGACCTGATCGATTGTTTCGTAGTGGCCTTTCGGGATCACTAGCGCGTGACCCATGCTCAACGGGCCGATGTCGAGGAAAGACAGCACACGATCATCTTCGTACAGCTTGTGGCAGGGGATCTCACCAGCGACGATCTGGCAGAAGATGCAGTTCGGGTCGGTGGGGTAGTCGGGCATGGTTTAAGTGTACTCGGTAGCCGCCGCGTAACACGCGGGGGTCGAATCACAGAGCACTCGACCCCCGGGCGTTGCCCGGCGGCTATTCATCAATGTGTCATCTACAATCCCTCCGTGACCCTCGACCTCTCGCACATCCTCGGCCCCACCGGCCCGATCGCCGGCCGCATGGGCGATCAGTTCGAGGAACGGCCCGAGCAGAAGCAGATGATCGCCGCGGTTAGCGACGCATTGGAGAAGGGCAGCAAACTCGTCGTCGAGGCCGGGACCGGTGTCGGCAAGTCCTTCGGCTACCTGCTGCCCGCGATCGAGCACATCGCGAAATACCAGGAGGACAAGGACCAGAAACGCCGGGTCGTCGTCTCAACGCACACCATCGCGTTGCAGGAGCAGATCATCAACAAGGACGTCCCGCTGCTGCAGGCGGTGCTGCCTGTTGAGTTCAGCGCGGTGCTGGTGAAGGGCCGGGGCAACTACGTCTCGCTCCGCCGGGCCAAGCGGGCGTGGGACCGGCAGGCGACGCTGTTCAATGAGTCGAAGGAGTTCAGCTCGCTCGAGCAGGTGCTGGGCTGGTCCAAGACGACGGAGGACGGCTCGCTCGCGACACTCCCGCAGCTCGAGTCACCCGTAGTCTGGAACGAGGTGCAGTCCGACAGCGAGGACTGTCTGGGCAAACGGTGCCCGACGTACAACAAGTGCTTCTACCAGTCCGCGCGTCGGCGGATGCAGAACGCGGACATCCTCGTCGTCAACCACGCGATGTTCTTCGCCGACCTCGCGCTGCGGGCGCAGGGCTTCGGCGTGCTGCCGCCTTACGACGCGGTGATCCTCGACGAGGCCCACACGATCGAGGACGTCGCCAGCGAGCACTTCGGCCTGACCGCGTCACGCTACCAGGCGGCCTACCTCATCAGCCGGCTCTACACCGCCCGCCGTCAGAAGGGATTGCTTGTCTCATTGCAGGGCAAGGCCGACCAGGAGCTGCTCAACCGCTGCCTGCACCTGGCGGAGACAGCGCGGACCGTCGCCGAGCACTTCTTCGACGAGGTCGCCGAGTACCACGAACGTTATGGTGCGAACAACGGCCGAATCCGTTCGCCGCTGGAAATCGATAATCCACTCACAGCCGCCTTGAATGACCTCTCGCTGATGCTCAAGCGCGTCAAGGATTCGCTCGACAGCGAAGAAGACGCGATGGAGATCGGCGGCTACGCGGACCGGGCTGGCGGCCTCGCCGAGACGATCAAGGCCCTCGTCGATCAGACCGTGACCGACAGCGTGTACTGGATCGAGGTGCAGAAGCGCGGCCGGTTCAACCGCGTCAAGCTCTGCTCCAGCCCAGTCGAAGTCGGCGGGTTGTTACGTGAGCGCCTGTTCGAAGCAACGACCTCACGACAGGAGCCGCTGCCCGTCGTGCTCACCTCGGCGACGCTGGCGACCAAGGCCTCGCAGCCAGACCAGGAAGCTCAAGTGGGCCAAGAGGGCCAAGTAAACGATTCAACTGGGCCAACCCAGAGCTTGGCCCCCTTGAACCAGTTGGCTCCCTTCAAGCACTTCACCGGCCGCGTTGGCTGCGACGAGCCACAAACCCAACTGCTCGGCTCGCCGTTCGACTACGCCAAGCAGGCGGAACTGATCGTCTGCCCCAATCTGCCAGAACCCAACGAGCAGTCATTCAATAGCCAGGCGCTGCACACGCTGCTCCATCACATCGATGCCAGCGACGGCGGGGCGTTCGTCCTGTTCACCAGCTATCGCCAGCTCCGTGAGATGGCAGATAGCCTGCGTGGGCCGCTCGCCCAGCGCAGCATGCCGATGCTCCTGCAAGGCGACGGTGTCCAACGCAGCGAGCTTTTGGCGAGGTTCAAGCACAACCACCGCAGCGTCCTGCTCGGCGCCGACAGCTTCTGGCAAGGCGTGGATGTCCGCGGCGAGGCGCTGCGGCTGGTCGCGATCTGCCGCCTGCCCTTCGCCGTGCCCGACCGCCCGATCATCGAGGCCCGCAACGAACGCATCAAGGCCCGCGGCGGCAGCCCGTTCGCCGAGTACTCCCTGCCCGAGGCGGTGCTCAAGTTCAAGCAGGGCTTCGGCCGGCTCATCCGATCTAAACAAGACCGCGGTACCATCCTCGTCCTGGACAAACGCATCGTCAGCAAACCGTACGGCCGACGCTTCATCGCGGCCCTGCCCGAACTCCCGATCACCCACGACCACACGGCCCAGCAGCCGCTGCCAGACGAACCCACGATGGACCCCGACTATGACTACTGAAGCCCCCAACACCAAACGCTACCTCATCGTCTGCACCGGCAACTTCTGCAGGTCCCAGATGGCCGAGGGCTGGATGCGGCAGCTCGGCAAGGACCACGTCGAGGTCTTCTCCGCGGGCTCCAAGCCAAAGGGCGGCGTGCATCCCATGGCCGTCGAGGTCATGAAAGAACGCGGCATCGACCTGACCCGGAACACATCGAACCACATCGACGAGTACATCAATAAAGGCTTTGACTGCGTGCTGACCGTGTGCGACTCGGCTAAGGAAGCCTGCCCGGTGCTGCCCGGCGCCAAGCGCGTGCTGCACCACAGCTTCGAGGATCCGGACCATCCTAACGACCCCAACGAAGATGTCGCCACTTGCTTCCGGCGTGTCCGCGACCAGATCGGAGACTGGGTTCAGGGCTTCCTCGATGCCGAGCTGCATGGCTACGCCATCGGGACCGAGAACCGGGACCGCAGCCAACCGGTATGACGGCAAGCGGCAGCAAGGCTGCCAACCGTGGCTTGACGGCCTTGGCAATCATCGATCTTTCGAGGGTATTTAGAACAGCCCGCTCGGCGTATCCCAGCCGTCGCCGAAGACGAACTCGTCGAACGGCTTGCGTTGACGGGCTTTGGATTCCGCTTCGTTGAGTGAGTCACCGGGGTAGCCGATCGCGAGCGCGGTCTCGGCGGTGAAGCCCTCGGGGACGCCGTAGGTCGAGACAACCTTGCCCGGATCGATCCCGGCCATCTGGTGGACCGCCAAACCGAGGTCGGCGGCTTGCAGTGCAAGCTGTGCCGAGGCCTGACCCAGGTCGTGAAGCGCCACGCGGTTCGGAGAATCGTTGTATGTGAAGCTCTGCTTGATGGCGGTGAGTACGAGCACCGGCGCGGCCTGTGCCCAGCCCCGGTTCGCCTCGACCAGGCAGCCGAGCGCCTTGTCGTAGGCCGCGGGGTTGTTTTTGGTCGCGACAATGAACCGCCAGGGCTGCTCGTTGAACGAGGACGCCGCCCAGCGGGCCGCCTCGAACAGCGACTTGAGCTTGTCGGCTTCGACAAGCTTGTCCGCGAACTGGTAGGCGCTGTATCGCTGCTTGATCGCGTCAATCGTGGGGTAGTCGGTCGGGTTGAGGTCGGGCATGTGAATCTCCGGCTAGTCGTTCAGGCTCGGCGGATCATAGCCCCGTAATACTCGACCGACAGCCCAGGCGTTTGTTTACTTGGGCTCGGGCCACCAGCCCCGCCCGACCTTCAAGCGGTTGACGGCGTACCACTGCCGCATCGCTTCGAGTTGGAAGGCCTGCGCCACGGGGTCGCCCCAAAGCCAGAGCTTGAGGTCCGAGGTGTTCACAAACCGGCGGAAGACGTGCCAGTACCGCTTCTGGATGAACAGATCGCTCAAGTCCGGCCTATTTGCCGCCAGATCACCGAACAGGTAGTCGAGTGCGGCGGGTCGTTTCATATGCAGCAGGCACATCAGGACCGTGGAGGTTGGCAGCTGCTCATCCAGGAGCATCGCCTCGGCGATCGGCGTGAAGTCGTCGCCGAGGTCGCCCCGTATCCACAGCGCAAGCTGCAGCAGCTTGGCTTCGACGGCCCGCTTGGCAGAAGGCGGCGCGGCGCTGGCCGCTTCGTACAGCTCGGGCAGGGCATCGATCCGCGACAAGCCAAGGCCCGCCAGTTCCGCGTCCGACATCGCCCAGAGCTGTTCGCTGGTCAGCCCGGGGTTCTTTAGGATGAAGTCCGCGTTCGCGCCTTGGATCAGTTCCGGCTCGTAACCCTTGATCACCGAGGCGAGCGCGGCCATGGTCAACATCTCGGGGTGTGATGAGCGAATGAAGCGGTCGATCACTTCGCTGTCGGCGTGGGTCAGGGCGAGGGTGAAGAGGTCAAGCAGGGCGGGCTTGTCGAGCGGTAGCTCAGCGATCAGTTGATCAAGATCAATCTCTTTGATGCCGTGTGCGGCGGCCAGCAACCGTGCAAAGGGTGGCCAGCCTGCTTCTGCAACAAGCATCCTTTTCGCGTCCGCTGGATTACTGCCGATACCTTGATGCTCGAAGACACCCTCAAGTGATGCGGTCAGAAGTAGTTCTGCGAAGGGCGCATCTTGATCGAAACCATCTGCGAGGCCTACGCGAATCCAATAACCTGCCAAGTGCAACGCAGCGAGTGATTCATCTGTGATTGGTTCGTATCCATAGTCTTCGATCACGGTTGCTTCGAGGTTCATGAAGTCTTTAGATGCGAGGATGCAGCGTATTTTGGTCGCGATCGTTTGATTGCTGTCGGGTTTGAGGTGTCTTTGGATAACAAGGTCCGCATCGGTCACAACGGCGAATGGACGACGCCATTCGTTCAGCGCGAGCGCTCCTGCGGCTTCATACCCCGTGGTTTGCATCGCTGTAAGCGCGGGCTTGTCGCTCTCCGGGTTCGTCTTCACCGCCGCCCACAGCATCGCCTCGGCGACGACCGGGTCGGCCTGCTTCCAGTCCACAGCGAAGCCGCTGAACGGGTTGAGGTGCCCGACGATCATCCAGGCCCGGCGGGCAATCGTCGTGTTGCCGTCGCCGCCGAGTTCAAAGATGATCTGTTCATAGCGGGTCGGGTCCTCTGCGATCACGGCGTAGCCCGCGCACACGTTCAGCACGCGATTGCGCACCGTGTCGTGCTGACTCTTAGAAAGCAGCGCCAAAGCTCCGGCCACACGCTCGCTATCCACCGCCTCGGGCAGTTCGCCCAGGCGTTTGGCGGTGTTGAACTGCGTCAGCTCGCTCTCAGAGCCCGCCAGGACGACAAGCCACCTGACCCACAGGTCCGTCGGCACCCACCGCCGTGACCAGAGCAGTCGGGTGTCCAGCAGGTCCACCATCTGGAGCAGTTCGGCGTCGTCCTCCGGGTTCAAGGCTGCCAACAACTGGTTGGCAGCCTTGACTGCATCGATGCCTCTGATCTTGACCAGCTCGTCGTACAGGCCGATCGCCTGCATAGACGTCATCCGCTGCATCAGCGGTGCGATCGCCCCGGCCACGTCGTCGGGGATCGATGGCTCGGCGTCCGTATCGCGATCCGCGTGCGATTGGGCGACCGCCAGCAGCAGGTTCGCGGCCCGCTGTGGATCGATCGTCTGCACCGCGTCGAGGGCTTGTTGTGTGACCGCATCGCTCCCGCCCGCATGGGCCATGGCGTAAGCCACACCGCGTTCGAAGGTGGCCTGGTCGGGGCTATTGAGCTTGTTGAGCTGGGCCTGCTGATAGATCGCCTGGCCGATGAAGTAGGACAAGACCAAGCCCAGCGCGAAGGCGATGGACAACGATACCGCGTGCCTCGCAAGGATCGGCAGGGGCTTCTTCTTGTGCTGGCCGTGTTCTCGCTTGGCAGGCATCACGCCTATCTTAGCCGCTCATACAAAACACCCCGCCATCAAGACGGGGTGTGTAGTTGGTTTGAATGAGGCTGTCGTCTACGGAGACTACATCAGCGATTCCATGAGCGTGATCATGGGCAGGAACAGCGAGATCACGATGCCGCCGACGATCACACCGAGCACGATGACCATGATCGGCTCGAGCAGTGAGACGAGGCCCGCGACGGTGTTGTCGACCTCTTCGTCGTAGTTATCCGCGATCTTCTCTAGCATCTTGTCGAGGTCGCCGGTCTCTTCACCGACGTCGATCATATTGACGACCAGTGAGTCGCAGACCCTCGCCTTGCGAAGCGGTTCGGCGAAGCTGTCGCCCTGTCGGACCGAGTCGTGCACGGCCATGAGCGCCTGGGCGTAGACGTCGTTGCCCGTGGTGTCAGAGGTAATCTTGATGGCATCCAGGATCGGAACACCGGCGTTGATTAACGTGCCGAGGGTGCGCGTGAACTTGGCAATGGTAGCCTTGGAGATCAGTTGCCCCATCACTGGGGTGCGGAGCATAGCGCGATCGATGATGGCCTTGCCCGCCGTTGTCTTTCGGGCGAACTTTAGGAAGAAGAACAGAACAAAGGGCAAGGCGAGAACCAATACAAAGCCCGGGAACCAGGATCCGTTGCCGCCCTTGTCGACCGGCAGGAGCGGGCCCGCAAGCCACTTGGCGGCCTCGATCAGGAACAGGGTCGGGGCGGGCAGCTGGGTATCGAAGTCCTGGAAGATCTCGACGAACTTGGGCACGATGAACATCATGATGCCCAGGACGATGATGGTCGCGATCGAGATAACAGCGACCGGGTAGATCATGGCGGAGATAATGCGTTTCTTGAGCTTCTCCGCTTTTTCGAGGAACTCAGACAGACGCTGGAGGATCAGGTCTAAGACACCGCCGACCTCGCCGGCAGCGATCATCTTGGTGTAGAGCGTGTTGAAGGCTTTGGGGTGCTTGGTCATCGCATCAGAGAGCGAGGCGCCGCCGGAGACGTCTTCGTGCACGCCGCCGAGCGCGCTCTTCATCAGGCCGGGTTTCTGCTGCTGCTCAAGGATTGCCAGGGATCGCAGGATGGGCAGCCCCGCGTCCTGGAGCGTGGAGAGCTGACGGGTGAAGAGCATGAGCTGCTTCTGGCTGACCCCGCCGATGTTGATGCTAATCTCCATCGCGCTCTTCTTCTTACCGGAGCCGGAGGAGACCGGGCCGGCCGAGGCGGCGGGGCCGCCCCCTTTCTTGGTCTTCTGTTCCCGGACCGAGGTGGGGAAGAAGCCCTGGCTGCGGATGCGCGCGATCGCCTCATCGCTATTAGCGGCGTTGATCGTGCCCTTCTGGGGCTTGCCTGCATCGTTAAGTGCTTCGAACTGATAGGTTGGCATAACAGGTTTCCTTTAGCCCACCCATAGGCTTAGGGAAGAACATCCACCATTGGCGGCCTAGTCGGCCACCAACGTTTCACGCACGACTTCATCGATCGTCGTCTGCCCGTCAAACAGAGCGAGCAGGCCGGCCTGGCGCAGCGTCCGCATCCCGGTATGCCGGGCCTTGGCCATCAACTGCTGGGACGATGCATTCTCCATAATCATGTCACGCAGCTCGTCGTTGAGCACCATGATCTCGAAAAGACCCATCCGGCCCTTAAAGCCCGAGTGGTTACAGAAGTCACAACCACTGCCACGGTACAGCGGGCGGTCGCCGATCTCATCGGGCGAGATCTCAAGCCGCATCAGCTCCTCTTCTGTCGGCTGATACTCCTGCTTGCAGCGCGTGCAGATCTTTCGGACGAGCCGCTGGGCGACGATGCCTTCAAGCGTCGCCGTCACAAGAAAGTTATCCAGTCCGAGGTCGATCAGACGCGCGATGGAACTCGGCGCATCGTTGGTGTGCAGCGTGGTAAAGACCAGGTGGCCTGTAAGCGAAGCCTGTACCGCGATCTGCGCGGTCTCCAGGTCACGGGTCTCACCGACAAGGATGATGTCTGGGTCCTGACGCAGGAAGCTCTTGAGCGCCTTGGCGAAGGTGAGCCCCGTCGCAGGATTGACCTGGACCTGGCACAGGCCGTCGATGTCGTATTCGACCGGGTCCTCTGCGGTGAGGATCTTCTCGCTGACCTCGTTGAGCTCAGACAAAGCCGAATACAAAGTGGTTGTCTTGCCGGAGCCGGTGGGCCCGGTGACTATCACAATGCCGTTGGGCTTCTTGATGAGCTGGCGGACGGTATTGAGGTCGTCTTCGCGCAGGCCGACCTGCTCGAGATCGAGGTTGACGTTCGCGCGGTCCAGCACACGCATGACGCACGACTCGCCGAACATCGTTGGCAAGACCGCGACACGCAGGTCGACCGGCTCGCTGTTGACGACCAACTCGATGCGCCCGTCCTGCGGCATGCGGCGCTCGGCGATATCCAGGCCGGCCATGACCTTGATCCGGCTGACGATCGCGGTCGCCAGGTGCAGCGGCGGGGGGATCATCTCGTAGAGCACGCCGTCGATGCGGTACCGCATCTTGAACTCGTCCTCGAACGGCTCGAAGTGGATGTCGGACGCCTTGTCCTTGATCGCCTGCAGCAGCACGAGGTTCAGGAGCCGCTTGACGCGGTTGTCCTCGGCCATCTGGACCAATTCCTCAAGGTCGACCGAGTCGCTGCCCATGTCGATGTTCTCGAGATCGTCCGCCTCGCTGAGCTCGCCGATCAGGTCGGCGATCGAGCCCTCATCATCCCCGTACATCTTCTTGATACGGCTGGAGATCTGGTCGGCAGGCGCAACCATCGCCTCGACATCAAAGCCCATCAGCAGCCTGAGGTCGTCCACCGCACGGAAGTTGTCCGCCGTCTTGAGCGCGATCGTGAGCTTGTTGAACTGCTCATCGAACATCAGCGGGAGGACCTGGTACGCGTTGGCCATCTCCGCGGGGATCGTCTTGAGGACCTCATCGGGGATATCAAAATCCTCGAGATCCACAATCTGCATCCCGTCCTGTGCAGCGCGGGCGAGCGTCACGTCGTCTTCGGTCACGTAGCCGAGATCGATCAGGATCTGCCCGAGCGGACCGCGCCGCTGCTTCTGCAGTTCCAGGCCCTCGTGCACCTGGTCCCGGCTGACCTTGCCCATCTTGGTCAGGATCCGGCCGATGCGGCGGCCTTTTAGCTGGCTGTAATCTGGTGTCGTCATGGGGCTTAGTCTGTTGCCGTTGTGTGGCGGTTGTTGCGGACACCTTTATTTTACGGCAATTCTGGATAAAGCAGTGCTCTAAAACAGGATGTCACGAGGCCCTTTAATTATCTTCGAAATACTCAGGTCGGGATTCAATGGCTCCGCCCGCGCGGTGGACCTTTTCTGCGAGCTGCTCCCCGTTCTTTGATCGGTCGATCATGTCTTCAGCACTGATCATACCCTTCTCATACATGCCCCAGAGGTGGTCGTCCAGCAGCTGCATACCGAACTTCTTGCCGGTCTGGATCATCGAGTCGATCCGGAAGGATTTGTTGTCGCGGATCATGTGCGCGATGCCGGGCGTCACGACCATGAACTCATACGCGGCGACCATGCCCTTCTTGTCGATGCGCTTCAGCAGTTGCTGCGAGAGCACCGCCATCAGGCAGGTTGACAGCTGGATGCGGATCTGTGCCTGCTGGCTCACCGGGAACGCGTCGATCAGACGGTTAATCGTTGAGGCGGCACCAGAGGTGTGCAGCGTACCGAAGACGAGGTGGCCGGTCTCGGCGGCGGTGACGGCAGCTTCGATGGTTTCCAAATCGCGCATCTCACCAACAAGCATGCAGTCCGGGTCCTGCCGCAGGGCGCGGCGAAGCGCCTCCGAGAACGAAGGCACGTCCGTGCCGACTTCGCGTTGGTTGACAATCGAAGTCTTGTGCGGCTGGTAATACTCGATCGGGTCTTCGATCGTGATAATGTGACGGTCGAGGTTGATATTGATGTAGTCAATCATCGATGCCAGGGTCGTCGTCTTACCCGAGCCGGTCGGGCCGGTGACGAGGAAAAGCCCGCGTGGCCGTCTGATCAGGTCCTTGATAATCGGTGGCATACCGATCTCATTGATATCAAGGAGCTTGTTGGGGATTCGCCTAAGGACTAGTGCGAGGTGGCCTTTCTGCTTGAAGACGGAGACGCGGAAGCGGGCGGAGTTCTCCTCATCGCTCTGGTCGCCGTAGGCAAAGCCGAAGTCCGAGCCGCCTTCTTCTTGAAGTTCGTTCTGCGAGCGTTCAGGTGTGATCGCCTTCATGAGGCTGGTCGTGTCCGCTGGTTCCAATGCTCGTGTTTTAAGTTCAATCAGCCGGCCACTCATCCGTACGGAAGGGGGCTTACCGACCGTCAGGTGCAAGTCGCTTGCCTCCTGGCGGATGACGGTATCAAGCAGGCGGTCGATGTGGAAGGTGGACATAAGCGTGGCTCTAATTCAGTCTGCCGAGGACGGGTCTCGGCTCTCAATCCAGTCAAATCAGCAGTCAAAATTGCGGCATCACACCGCTTCAATCGTTTCTTCCTCTTCCTCAACAACGCCCTCGACCTGCGCGATCTTGGCGACTTCGGCGAGGGTGGTTTTGCCTTCGAGGACTTTCAGTTTGCCATCCCCCAGCAGGTCGCGCATCCCAGCAGCCTTGGCGGCTTTACGTATATCGCCGACCGTGGCGCGGTTAAACGCCATCTCACGGATCTCGGCGTTCATCTTCATTAATTCGTAGACACCACGGCGACCCCGGTAGCCGGTATTACTACACCGCTTGCAAGCGCCTGGCTTGTAAATAGTCTGGCCCTGCAGGTCGTTGCGCGTCATCCCACACAGCGCCATCTGCCTTGGATCGGGGTTCTCGTCGGGCTCCTTGCAGTGCTCGCAGAGGATACGGACCAGCCGCTGGGCCAGGATCGCCTGGATCGAACTGGCGACGAGGAATGGTTTCAGCCCCATGTCTAAAAGACGCGTGATCGCCGAGGGGGCGTCGTTGGTGTGCAGGGTCGAAAAGACCATGTGGCCGGTCAGTGCCGCCTGAACAGCGACCTCGCCGACCTCCATGTCTCGGATCTCACCAACCAGGATGATGTTCGGTGCCTGACGCAGCATGGACTTGAGGATCACCGGGAAACTCAGCGGCGGGTCCATGTTCATATTGACCTGGCACTGGTTGATCCCTTTGAAGTTGTACTCGATCGGGTCCTCGGCGGTGATGATCTTGCGGTCCGGGCGGTTGAGGTCCTGCAGGGCCGAGTACAGCGTCGTCGTTTTGCCGGAACCGGTCGGACCCGTGACAAGGAAGATGCCGTTGGGGCGGTTGATGATCTCTTCGAAGGTCTCGAGCGTGTCTTCCTGCATGCCGAGGTTGGCCAGGCCGATCTTCGCCGCGTCCGGCCGAAGAATACGCAGGACGATCGATTCGCCGTGGTAGACCGGGCAGAACGAGACACGGAAGTCGATCGTCTCGCCCGCGACACGTTTCTTGATGCGGCCGTCCTGCGGAACACGTTTCTCTTCGATCTTCACACCGGAGAGAACTTTCATCCGAGCCGTGACCGAGCCCTGCACACGCTTTGGGATCGTGTTGCGTTCGTGACAGACACCGTCGATGCGGTACCTCAGACGAACGCGGTCTTCAAACGGCTCGATATGGATGTCGGAGGTCCGGCTTGATACCGCCTCAGCAATGATCTGATCGACCAGCTTGATGATTGGGCCCTGGTCCCCTTCGTCTTCATCGGCGGCTGCTTTCGCGGCGGCGTCGATATCGATTGAAGCATCGACCGAAAGGTCCATCGATGAGTCAACGGACATATCAGCGGTCAGCGTGTCGATCGATTTCTGGATCTCACTGCTGAGTACCGATTCAATAAATTCTTTAATCTTGGCCTTGGCACCGAGTGCCATCTCGATATCGGTGCCGAGACGGAAACGCAGGTCGTCGACCAGCGCGAGGTTCATCGGGTCGTGGACCAGCACCTTGAGCTTGCCGTTGTCTTTGCCCAGCGGCAGGATGGTGTACTTGCGGATGATGTCTTCGGGGATCAGCGGGAGCTGCGACTTGTCGATGACCTCTGGCTGGTCCAAGTCGACATACTCCATACCCAGTTGCGAAGCCAAGGCCTTGGCGACCTCGTTCTCAGAGGCATAGCCCAGCTT
The DNA here is from genome assembly GCA_039188575.1 of Planctomycetota bacterium. Taxonomy (GTDB): domain Bacteria; phylum Planctomycetota; class Phycisphaerae; order Phycisphaerales; family Phycisphaeraceae; genus JAHQVV01. The sequence goes on from JBCCYY010000005.1 coordinate 87,137, forward strand.
GACCAGCACCTCGCCGACCTGATCGCGTGTCCCTTCGGACATCTTCGTGGCTTCGGCGAGTTGCTGCGCGTCAACGATCCCCCATTTCTGCAACAACTCACCGACTTGATCGCGTCGTTTTGCCATCCAGGCCTCTGCTTCTGAGGGGTAGGGGGTCGTACTGGGCACCGCTGGGGATCGGTGCTCTCTCATTCAGATTATCACTGCTCAGCAAACCCTTGGCAAGTAGCTAGTTGCAAAACTTTGCCGCTGAATAAGAAAATGTGCTGTCAGTGGTGGCTCAGCGGGCGACTTGGCTTATGCTGGACGTGTTCTGAAACGGGGAAACCATGATATTGCAGATCAAAACAGATTGGCACGGTCATCAACAGTGGGCCGATTCAAAGCGTTGGCTTCTGTGCCTATTCGTTTTGCTGTGCTTTCTGATCTGTGCTCCCAGTGGCCGGGCAGAAGAACGTGAGCCCGAAGATGGGCGGGTAATTACGCTCACACTCCCACTCGACTCGGGACGGGTCACTGGAAACATCACCCTTTACAACGCCCTGACATTTACCCTGACAACCGATCAGGGCAAGCAGCACCGCGTCCTCTGGAACGCGATCCCGGCAGACAAGGTCGACCGCTACTGGCGTTATCTCGAACAGCCTGAGGGTGATGCGAAGGCTTTGTTTGAACTGGGAGACGTGCTGATCCGACATCGAGACGGCGAGGCTCTCGCTAGGCAGGCATTTGATGAAGCGCTACGGTTGGATGAGGATCTTGCCGAGGTGATAGAGCGGTCGCTGGCCGGCAAAGAGCCCGATGGTACCCCACGATTTATCGGCACCGCCGACCCACAATTGTGGGGCGAGCTATCCGATGAAACCATGAAGCAAGGTGTCGAGACCCTGCGTGGTTTTGCAGTACGAACGCAACGTGAGCTTGGCATCGAGATGCAGCTTTATGAATCTGAAAGACTCTTGCTGCTCACCGATGTTGATGCCAAAGTGGTCAAAGAATTATCAGCCAATTTGGCAGAAGCCTATCAAGCCGCCGCTGAATTATTGGGCGACAACCCCAACGATAATATTTTTGTGGGGAAATGCCTGATCGCCTTATTCGACCAACGTGTGGACTACATCCGCTTCCAGCACCAGTTGCACGATACGGACGGACGGGGCACAGGCGGGTTGTGCCACGGCTTTGGTAACGGCCACGTACATATTGCCGCCTTCAAGCGTAGCAATCCTCGGCAGACTAATCACGTTGTCGTCCATGAATTCGTACATGCTTACCTTCACCGGTACCGGAGCCCAACGCCCCTGGACGACTGGATCAACGAAGGGTTGGCCGAGCATCTCGCGCATCAGATCGAGCCGCCGCCGGGCCAGAATCTTTACCTCAAATCCCGCCTGCTGTTAGAAGGCAAGCAAGGCTTGGGCGAAGGCTTTTACGACGGCCCAAACCTTTCGGCGTGGCAATACGACATCGCGGGGGCGTTAACCGGCTACCTGATTGAGCGTGGTGACAAGGCGTACCCCAAGTTTATTTCTGCGATCAAGCAAGGCGCAGAAGTAGACGAAGCTTTGAAAACAATCTACCGCATGACGCCGGCCAAACTCACCCAGCGGTTCAAACAACGCCTGGACCGCGAACTCAACAAGAAACTTGGCGGCTGAGCCCTGCAGCAAGCCACCGCTATGGCAGAAACTCAAGACATCACCACCAAACCCATCATCGGCCTGATGGGCGGCCCTGGGTCGGGAAAGAGCACGGTCGCGCAGCTATTTGCTGAACTAGGCTGCGCGATTATTGATGCCGATCGTCTCGGTCATGCAGCGCTGAGTGAGCCTGGAGTGGTAGAGCAGGTCCGCACGATTTGGGGCGAGGCCCCGTTTGGTAGCAATGGTCAGATCAGCCGCTCTGCATTGGGGCGTATCGTGTTCGCAGACCCCGCCGCACTCCGGCAACTTGAGGGGCTGATCCACCCGGTGGTACACGCCGGCCGGGAGCGGCAGAGAAACCAGAACCAAGCCGACCCATCGGTCGTAGCGATTGTCGAAGACTGCCCGCTTCTTCTGGAGAGCAAGCTCGATAAGCAGTGCGATACCCTGGTTTTTGTAGACGCGCCGGATGAACTGCGGCTGGAGCGTGTTGCGGCGACCCGCGGATGGGATATGCAGGAACTCAAAAAACGTGAACAACAGCAAGCCCCGCTTGACACCAAACGCCGGTCAGCCGATTATGTCATCAGCAACGACCAAGACCTCGCCCATGTGCGTGAGCAGGTAAGGCACGTGCTCCAGAGCATCACACACACCAAGCCCTCGTGACATGGTCTGATCTTGTCGCAACTTCGGGGCCTATTCCCACTCAATAAGGTTAATAATAGGGCGGCATTGTCTGTCCCACACCCCTCAACCTATCCACGGCGTCGCCACGAGGCCCGCCAATTTCCTCCCCCCAACCTGCCCGGCAAACGAAACGCTTGGCACGGCAATACGCATCAGGAGTGCCATCAATATGGCCACCAAATCCACCAAAAAGAAAAAGACGACCAAAAAGAAATCCAACTCTGAGAAAGCGCCCAAAGAACCCGTTGCGCAGACCGATGAGGAACTCGATGCCGAGGCCCAGTCCCGCTACGACGCCGCCAAGCACGCAGACCTGACTGTTAAGGACTTGCAGAAAATGGATGTCGAAGAGTTGCACGAGGTCGCCCAGACCGAGGGCATCAACGACTACTCGGGTATGTCCAAGCAGGAACTCATCTTCAAGATCCTCCAGACCCACATCGCCGGCCAGGGCCTGATGTACGGTGAGGGCGTGCTCGAAATCCTGCCCGACGGATTCGGCTTCCTCCGAAGTCCGGAGTACTCGTACCTCGCCTGTCCCGACGACATCTACGTCAGCCCGTCACAGATCCGCCGCTTCGGGCTGAAGGTAGGCCACGTCGTGCAAGGCACCATCCGCCCGCCTAAAGAGTCCGAGCGTTATTTCGCGCTGCTACGCGTCGACGCGATTAATGGAGAGGCGCCCGAAAAGCTCAACGACCTGATCCCGTTTGAAGACCTCACGCCGCTGCACCCCAAAGACCGTTTCATTATGGAAACGAACGAGGACAACATCGATATGCGTGTTGTTGACCTGGTTGCCCCGGTCGGCAAGGGGCAGCGTGCCCTGATCGTCGCGCCGCCGCGCACCGGCAAGACGGTCCTCCTGCAGAAGATGGCCAAGTCTGTCATCACCAACTTTCCAGCCTGCAAGGTCTTCGTCTTGCTCATTGACGAACGCCCGGAGGAAGTTACCGACTTTAAAGCCAACGTGCCCGCGGAGGTCGAGGTCGTCGCCTCGACCTTTGATGAGAACAGCACAAGACACGTGCAGGTCTGCGAGATGGTGATGGAGAAGGCCCGCCGAGCCGTCGAGTACGGCGACGACGTCGTGATCCTCATGGACTCGATTACGCGCATGGCCCGTGCCTACAACTCCGAGATGCCGCACTCGGGCAAGATCCTCACCGGCGGCCTCGACTCCAACGCGTTGCAACGGCCCAAGAAGTTCTTCGGCAGCGCCCGCGCGATCGAGAACGGCGGCTCCCTGACCATCATCGCCACCGCGCTGGTCGATACCGGCTCCAAGGCGGACGACATCATCTTCGAAGAGTTCAAGGGAACCGGCAACAGCGAGCTGCACCTGGACCGCCGCCTCGTTGAGAAGCGAACCTACCCCGCGATCGACATCGCCGCATCCGGCACGCGTCGCGAAGAACTGCTGATGGACGACGCGGAACTGAAACTGGTCTACCGCTTACGCAAGGTCCTCGCTGACATGAACGTTGTCGAAGCGATGGAATTGCTGAAGTCTCGTCTAAGTAAGACCAGGACGAACGCGGAATTCCTGCTGACGATGTCGATGGACGGCTGATTCATGCCAACGTTCTGCGACGATTGATCATCCAACCACAGGCAAGCAAGACCAAAAGCGAGTTCGGCTCTGGAATGCTCCTTAGTTGCTCCAGCGTTCTCGCCTGAGAACCCGTGAGTGCGAGTATAAAGCCGTTGATATCAAGATTGTTCAATGAACCATCCTGATTAAAGTCCCCGACCTCGTTGGCATCTAAGTCTGGGAAAGCGCTCGCGTAGCCTGGAGCGTCAATCAATGCCTGCACAAACGCGTCGATATCGTCGAAGTCCAATGTGCCGCTGCCGTCCATATCACCGAGCACGAAGCTTGGGAACGCCGTCGAGAACAGGCTGACCCCGTCTTCGAATCCGACACCGATATACGGTGTCCCATCGGACGCAAAAGCGAGGCTGAGGTAGGTGGCATCAGACGTCGTAACGCCTAGCGATTCGGCCGACCAGGTACCCGGCGAGGTCCGCCGCGCCAGAGTGATTTCGCCGGTCGCCTCATCTGCATACACGAAAGAGAGCGTGCCGTCGGGCGCATACACCAGGCTGCCCGGCGCGATCGTACTAGTACTTGGTAGCGTTTCGTAAGTCAGTACAGAATTACTTAGAACGCCAACCGTGTTACTGTCGGCCTGGTATGCAAAAGCTGTTTCGTTGCCAAGCGAAGCAAGGCTTATGCCGCTACCCGCAGCATCCTGACGAGTGTAGTACAGGTATGAACCGTCGCCTTGTTCGAGTACGACTTCAAGCTGTGTGTTGTTGACGGTAGACAGGATGAGGCGGTTATCGTCGGTATAGGTGGCCAGTGTGTTCGCTTCTGCGAAAGGCCTCACGCCTACGGACGAGGGTATGGTTTGAGTGGTCCACACCGCCTGAGGGATGTCGAAGCTGGCAATCATGTAGCTGTTCGTGTCGAAAGACGCTCTGCCGACGAGGGTGGGAACGCCGGCCTGGTCCAATGCGAGATCGACCGGCGTATTACTATTGAAAAAGCTGATATTCTCTTCACGCTGCTCCGCTACGATCGTGGTAGCGGAGCCGTGGTCCGTCGCGAAGTTCGTTGTAGGCCAGCCGCTGCCTGCATAAGAGATGATCCCGAAGCGGTCTGCTTCGAAGCGTGCGAACTCGTTGTTGCTGGGCGAAGAGACGTAACGCGGCACCCCATCTTCAACGAAGCTGAGCGTCGGTGTCGAGGGCTGTTGAGTGTCAATGTAGCCTGCAACGGGCGTGCCGTCGGGCAGCACCATCGTGTCTACGCTCAGAGAGAAACCATCCGTAAACCCGTCACGGCCGGCGATAAACACCTCGCCCCACTGCGCATGCGCGGGTTTTAGCCCGGGCCAAAGCATGGCACAGCACGCGAGGACGGTCGCCATGTACTTCAGGCACGGGGGCATCGTGACTTACTCCTCACTGGGCAGAGGTCATCGTGGAAAACGGGTCGGCCGTCCGAAACCGAACAACCTGTCAGACACGACGACGCCGACGTCCGGCGAGCACCAGGCCGAGGCCAGCCAGCAGGCTGAGCGATGCGGGCTCGGGTACCTCGACGATCGGGTCGTATGCCAGCCAGAGATTGCCCTGCTTGGCATACGAAATCACCGGGAGGTTGTCGTAATCAAACGCCAGGCCGACTTCCTGGAACTCAACATCCGTATCGACCACCACGCTCTGCCAACCCGCCGAGTTGGTCCAGTACGCGTAGATCAAGTCGTTGCTGGAGTTGACGAAAGCTGCGCCGACCGTGCCGGTCGTATCGGCAGCGATCGTAGAGGTTGGCCCAGAAACGGTACTCCCCAGGACGGTCAACACCCATTCGCCGGAAGTCGTGTCAAAACTGAACACCCTTGCCTGCCTGTCGATGATGTGTGGCCTGCCTTGTGCGTCGAAAGTCAGTTCGCCGTTACCGGTATAAGGCAGCGCCGTATTGAGATCAAAATCCTCAAAGCCACCGGTCAGTGTGGAATAAAACTCGCCGCCCGATGTCAATGCGCCCGCATCACCAAAGGGCGATATCGCAACGTCTTCTACCAGCGAAGTCGAGGAGTAGGCGAACCCGGTGACACGGTTGAATGGATCATTCGAGTTGGAGTAGACCAGTGCCCCCCCGTTGGAGAAATCGACCGAGTTGGTGTTTTCGGGCAGGAATGTAATGCTGCCAGTTGGGCTGAGGACGAACGCGCTCTCGAATCCTGCTCCGGCCACGCGGCCATCGATCGTGCTGGTCGCTTTGGGGTCACTTCCTACGCCGGGGCCGATCTCGTTCCAGTAGGAGAAGCCCTGCCCATTACCGCTGGTCGGTTGCAGCGCGATTGTAGTGTTTTCACCAAAGATTACAGGCCACGCCAAGCCGCGCGACAAGCCCAGCGCCGAGCCGGAGCTTGAAAAACCGGTATCCGAGTAGATCCAAACGAACGAACCCGGGTCGCGATCGACCGCCACCGCAGGGGCGGTCACGAATGTGGCCGCTGTGACAACCGCGATACAGGAAGAACAGAACAAGGCATTTCTAGCCAGCATGTCGACAACCCCTTTTATGAGATGACTGTGTTGCAGTTATTCAATAACCCTCGATCGAATCATACAGGCTTAGCTATTTCATACACAGCACCATTCCGGTTTTTCTCCAGTCGCTCGTGGGGCCGCTTTGCATCCTTTTCCCACATCTGCGATAGTGCATTAAAAGATTCCCGCCCGTTGAGGCGTGCAAAGCGTCATACTGCTCTCGTCGCGTGAAGCGGCCAGGTTCTTCTCGTTATCCACTCTTAGGGGCAAAATCCATGACTGGTAGCCTGATCGCACTGATTGTCGTCCTCGTCCTCCTTGTGATCCTCGTGTTCTGGGTCGTCGGGATCTATAACAAACTCGTCAAGTTCCGCGAGCGTTGTAAGAACGGCTGGTCGCAGATCGATGTCCAGCTCAAGCGGCGTTACGACCTGATCCCCAACCTCGTTGAGACCGCGAAGGGCTACATGGCCCACGAGAAGGAGACGCTCGAGGCGGTCCTGAAGGCCCGTGCTTCCGCGACGCAGGCACAGATCAACATCAACGGCGACCCGACCAAGGGCGCGGATATGCAACAGCTCGCCCAGGCAGAGGGCCAGCTCACCGGTGCATTAGGCCGACTCATGGCTGTCGCGGAAGCTTATCCAGACCTCAAGGCCAACCAGAACATGATGCAGCTCTCTGAAGAGCTTACGAGCACAGAGAATAAAGTCGCCTTCTCGCGTCAGGCTTACAACGACGCCTGCAACCTGTATAACGAGTACAAGCAGACCTTCCCCCCGGTGCTCTTCGCCAACATGCTCGGCTTTGACAGCGCGGAGTACTTCGAGATCGAAGAGCCGTCGGAGAAAGAAGCACCGAAGGTGTCGTTCTGAATTAGCATGCCTCGGTTGCAATACACCGTCTTCTTGTTGGGGTGCTGTACGATTCATATCAGCGCGTTTCGATTCGGGATGATGGGGTTCATCGATGGCAAGCAATTTCTTTGAACAGCAGGACGCGGCGCGGAAAAAGACGGGCTATCTGATTTTTCTCTTCGGCCTCGCCGTGCTGGGGATCACGCTGTTGATCTATGGCCTCTTTCTCATCGTGGCGATCGGTGGCGACGATGGTGGATCACACAGCGGCGGCTCTTCGACGCCTTACTTCGAAGTCTTCGTCGCGACGCTGTTCGGCGTAGTCGTCGTGGTCGGCGGGGCATCGCTCTTCAAGATCATGTCCTTGAAAAGCGGCGGGGGAGAAGCGGTTGCTGAGACGATGGGCGGGATGCTGATCCACCCGCACACGACCGATCTCAACGAGCGGAAGGTCATGAATGTCGTTGAAGAGATGGCCCTGGCTTCGGGGACGCCGGTGCCGCCGGTCTATCTGATGGAGAACGAGTCGTCGATCAACGCGTTTGCCGCGGGCTATTCGCCGGACAAGGCAGTGATTGGGGTGACTCGGGGCGCGATCGAGAAGCTGTCACGGGATGAACTGCAGGGCGTGATCGCCCACGAGTTCAGCCACATCCTCAACGGCGACATGCGGATGAACATCCGTCTGATGGGCGTCATCTTCGGGATCATCGCGATCGCGGTCATCGGGCGTGTGCTGATGCGGGCGGGGTTTTACGGCAGCGCGGGCCGAAGGAAGGATGCGCGTGCCGGGATCGTCATGGCGCTCATCGGGCTCGGCCTGCTGATCATCGGCGGTGCCGGCGTGTTGTTTGGCAGGCTGATCCAGGCCGCTGTCTCCCGTCAAAGAGAGTACCTCGCCGACGCCTCGGCGGTCCAGTTCACACGCAACCCAGACACGATCGGTGGGGCGCTCAAACGCATCGGCGGTGTCGGCTCAAACCTGAACGACGGCCACGTCGACGAGGTCGGCCACATGTGCATTGCCAACGCAATGTCCAGCTGGGCATTCGGCCCGTTCGCGACACACCCGCCACTCGAAGAACGCATCCGGCGGATCGACCCCTCATGGGATGGCAGCTACCCCGACCCGAACGAGGCGATCCAGAAACGCCAGGCAGCAGCCGCGTTCCGCGGGCCAGAGAAGATCGCCCCGATCCCGATGGCGGGCGATGTGACCGAGGCTTTGCCCGGCCAGGTCACGGACGCGTTGCCAGGAGGCATGCCCGGCGCGATCATTGGCGCGGCCGTGATGGCTGAAGCAGCAGGCGGCGGAGCACCCGTACAGGGCTCCGCCGTGGATCAGATCGGCCAGGTCAGCCCAACGCACGTCTCATATATGCACGAACTGCTGGCGAGCATCCCGCAATCCATGCGAGACGCGGCCCATGACCCCGTGAACGCGCGAGCCGTGATCTATGTCGTTCTGCTGGACAGCAAACCCGACGTGCGAACTAAGCAACTCGAGCACATCGCAAAGCACGCCGACCCCGCGGTAACCAGGCTGACTAAAGAACTGGCTCAAGAAGCGGGTAGCCTGCCCAAAGAGGCCCGGCTGCCCTTGATCGATATGGCGGTGCCTGCCATGCGTGAGATGTCGGACGAGGTCTACGCGCGGTTTAAGGACAAGGTCGATGCGTTGATCAAGATGGACGGCCGGGTGGACCTGTTCGAATGGGTGCTCCAGCGTCTGTTGATCAGGCACCTGGACCTGCACTTTGTCCATCAACTAGAGCCCAAGGTGCGTTACTACAGCCTCAAGCCGTTGATGAACCCGTGCGGGACGGTGCTGTCGGCGTTGGCGCACATTGGCCAGCGCGAGGCGTCGGACGCGCAGGGCGCCTTCGATGCCGGTGCCGGTGAACTCGGTCTCGGCGGCATCACGATGCAGGATCGCAAAGCGGTCAAGCTCAAGGAAGTCGGCAAGGCACTGGACGAACTGATGCTGGCAAGCCCCCGCGAGAAGCAGAAGCTGATCATGGCGTGCGCGAGGACGATCGCCGCCGACGGCGAGGTCACCCGCGGTGAGGGAGAACTCATGCGTGCGGTGGCGGATTCGCTGGCGGTACCTATGCCGCCGATGCTCCCGGGGCAGCGGCTGGTTTAAGCTTGTTTTCGAAGATGTTCTGCTCGGCGAGACACGGGGCCTTGGGTCGCGCATAATACGTGCTCGATCACCCCAACTACGCAGGAGCACATCATGATGAACAAAGCATGGATCGCTTGTTCGCTCGCCGCTGTCACGCTGACGGGCTGCCAGTCCGAGACCGAGCCCGTCTCGCAGGTCCCGCCACCGAACTACGCTGCTGAGCCCGAGCCGTTGCCGCCGGTCTCGATCAATGATGGCTCATCAGGCATCGTTGACCCTTCCTACCCCGGTCCATCAGGGCCCGGCACCGCTTCCGGGCCCGGCGCGTACGAGCCCGAGCCCCTCCCGCCGCAGCCCGTGGCACGCACCTACACCATCCGCAAGGGCGACACCTTCTGGTCGATCGCCCAACGCGAGTATGGCGACGGCCAAAAGTGGCGTGATATCTCCGCGGCCAACCCCTCAGCAGACCCCAAGAAGCTAGCGGTTGGGCAGCAGATCACACTGCCGTAACCCGGCTCGATAGGACTTGAATCCCGTTGCGTGGGAAAGGAAGCCCGTGATGGATTGGCAACGCTTGGATCGCTCACCTGTCGTGCGCATCATGCTCATCGCGCTGCTGCTTGGTGTGGCAGGATGCAGGGGCGATGCATCGCGCGTCCCGCCGCCGCCGGCCCCACCGGACTACACGCGCCCGCTTGGCCCGGGTGAACGCGCGCTCCGATTAGTGACCGATCCCTCGGAGCGGCCTGATATCGCAAGCCTCGCTGCGCAGCTGGCCGACCCTGTTTTTGTTGAGTCGCTCCGCCTGAGCGCGGGCTGGTACGACAAGCCCTCCAGCAAGACCTATTTCAAGCCTGACGTCAGCGGCATCAGCCACATCCACGCGAAGGTCAGCGTGCAAACCCTGCTCTACCTCGTCGAGAGCTCGCCAACCCCCGAGGAAGCCGCGGCCCAGATCGACAGCCTCTTCGACGTCTACCAGACCGTCGGCTGGAATAAGCAGGGCGTCGTCCTCTTCACCGGCTATTACTCGCCGCAGTTCACCGCGTCGCTCGGACGAACAGGCCCGTACCAGCACCCGCTCTACACCCGGCCGGCCGACCTCCGCTCCGACCCCATCAGCGGTGAGGTCTTCGGCCGGGACACCGGGCAAGGCACAACCGTCCCGTACTACACCCGCAGCGAGATCGAGTCCCAAGGCCTGCTCAAAGGAACCGAGCTCGTCTACCTGCCCAGGCGGCTGGACGCCTACACCATCGAGGTCAACGGCAGCGCCAAGCTCGACCTCACCAATGGCCAGACCCTCTACATCGGGCACGCCGGTACAAATGGTTTGACGTACACGTCGATCGGTCGGGAACTCATCAAGGACGGCAACCTCGATAAGAACACCGTCTCGATGCCCACCATCCGGCAGTTCTTCCTGAACAACCCGGATGAGCTCGAACGCTACATCGCCCGCAACGACCGGTTTGTCTTCTTCAAAGAGTACGAGAACCCCGAGCAGTGGCCCGGCGGTGCGCTCGGCGTCCGAGTCAACGCGATGCGATCGCTCGCCACCGACAAGGAGGTCTACCCACCGGGTGCGATGGTGCTCGTGAAGACGGGTAGCGCCAACCGCACCGGGACGATGGAGCCGATCGTGCAACTGGTCTTCGATCAGGACGCGGGTGGGGCAATCCGTGCGCCGGGTCGCGCGGACTTCTACTTCGGGATCGGCCCTGCGGCGGAATCCGAGGCGGGCAAGCTCGCCGTCGAGGGCACCATGTACTACTTCTTCCTCAAGCGGGACCTTGTGCAGGGCTGGTTTGATCAGCTGCAGGCAACGCCTTAATCCACAATGCCAACGCCGACGCTCAGTGTGCGTAGCGTCTGGTAGACGATCCGCTATCATCCGCCCGTGACCGATGATGCCCCGCCCAGCCCAGCGACCGACCAACTGATCGTCACCATCGACGGGCCGGCGGGCTCGGGCAAGTCGACCCTCGCCCGGCAACTCGCCGCACGCCTAGGCCTCGACTTCCTCGACACCGGTGCGATGTACCGCGGTGTCGCCGCCAAGGCCATCGAGCGCGGCATCGATATCCCCCGCGAGCCGTACTACGTCGTCGAGCTGGCCCGCAACTGCCCGCTCCGCTTCGACTGGGCGACCGACCCACCCCGTCTGTACGCCCGTGATGCGGACGTCACCGACCGCCTCAGGGACCGGGATGTCACCGATGCGGTCAGCGATGTCGCATCGATCGGTGCGGTCCGGCAGGTCCTCGTCGAGGAGCAACGCTGCATCGGCAAAGAGCACCCGCGCCTCGTCACCGAGGGCCGGGACCAGGGCTCGATCGTCTTCCCCGACGCGGACGTGAAGTTCTACCTCGATGCCTCGCCAGCCGTCCGTGCCCAGCGCCGTGCCGATCAGCTCCGCGAGATGGGCAAGCCCGTCCAGCTCGATGCGATCCGCAAGAACATCATCGAACGCGACCGCAAAGACTCCACCCGGCCCGACGGCCCGCTCATCTGCCCCGATAACGCGATCAAGATCGATACCTCCGAGATGACCCTCGCCGAGGTGCTTGATCTCCTGGAACAAAACGTCCGCGTCAAGGTTGGAATCCGTGTCGGGGGATAGAAAACGCCGACGCCGAGTCCTTGCGGGGGCGAAGTGTCAGGTACACCGCCATGCTACGCGACCTCAAGCAACGCCAACCCGGCCACACGCTCCGCCGCATCCTCTGGTGGCACTGCTGCCACATGCTGTGCGTGGTCTGGTTTGCCTTCAGCTACCGCTTCCGTTTCTTTGGACAGTCCAACATCCCCCGGAGCGGGCCGGTCCTGTTTGTCTCCAACCACCAGTCCATGCTCGACCCCATCATCGTCGGCATCGGCTCGTCTCACCGGCAGTTCTACGCCATGGCCCGCGCTACGCTCTGGAACAACAAGGCCCTCGGCTGGGTCATGGACTCCCTGAACGCCATCCCCGTCGACCAGGACAACCCCGACGCCTCCACGATGAAGCGCTGCATCGAGGTGCTCAAGCAGGACCACGCTTTGCTGATCTTCCCCGAGGGTGCACGGACTCTGACCGGCAAGACCGAGCCCTTCGAGCCGGGCACGATGCTCGTCATCAAACGCGCCAAGCCCACCATCATCCCCGTCGCCCTCGAAGGCGCCTACGACGCCTGGCCAAGGACCAAAAAGCTGCCCAAGCCCTTCGGCCGAATCGCATGTATCTACGGCGAACCAATCGAGGCCGAAGACTTACTCAAAGGCCGCAAGCCCAAGGAAGCCCTTGAATACCTGCAATCCAAAGTCGAAAGCCTGAGACTCGAACTCGCCGAATCGATGCAGGATTGAAACCGCAGATGAACGCGGATAAACGCAGATCAATCCATCAAGCCGGGCCTTGGAATCTGCGTCCATCTGCGGCTAAAAATCGAATCACAGTAAACTAAATCCATGCAAGTCCTGCTGATCGCTGTCGCCGTGGGTGTCGGTTTTATCATCGCGTACCACACCTACGGTCGCTGGCTTGGGGCTAAAGTCTTCAACCTCGCGACGAGCGCGGTCTGCCCTTCCGAAGCGCTGCGAGACGACAACGACTACGTCCCGACGAACAAGGCCGTCGTCTTCGGCCACCACTTCACGTCCATCGCCGGCACCGGCCCGATCGTCGGCCCTGCGATCGCGGTCATGTGGGGCTGGCTGCCCGCGCTGCTCTGGGTCGTCTTCGGCTCGATCTTCATCGGGGCCGTCCACGACTTCGGGGCGCTGGTCGTGAGCTTACGCAACAAGGGCCAGACCGTAGGCGAGATCTCCGGCCGGCTGCTGAATAAACGGGTCCGGCTGCTCTTCCTCTTTGTGCTCTTCCTTGCGCTGACGATCGTCATCGCGATCTTCGGGCTCGTCATCGCGGCAGTCTTCAAGCAGTACCCCGCGGCGATCTTCCCCTGCCTCGTGCAGATCCCCATCGCGGTGGTAATCGGCGTGTACCTGCACCGCAAGGGTGTTGGCCTGCTGCTTCCCTCCATCTTCGCGCTGGGCGTGATGTACGCGACTGTGATCTTTGGCAACGACGGTTTCCTCGGTGCGTTCAACGCCTACATGGCTTCGCTGGAGATCATCACCTGGGTCGGCATCCTGCTGGTGTATTCCTATATCGCCTCCGTGCTGCCGGTCTGGCTGCTGCTTCAGCCGCGCGACTACATCAACTCGCTTCAACTCATCTCGGCATTAGGCTTAATCGTGCTCGGCCTAATAGCCGCCGCCATACTTGGCGGCGCACCCCCTGTCGAAGGCGCAGAACGCCAGCCCCTCGAGTTCGTCGCGCCGATGGTGCAGTGGGACCCGGCCGACGCGCCGATGATCTTCCCCTTCCTCTTCATCACCATCGCCTGCGGCGCGATCTCCGGCTTCCACTGCCTGGTCAGCTCCGGCACCTCCAGCAAACAACTCAAGAACGAAAA
>JBCCYY010000006.1:0-97847 GCA_039188575.1 Planctomycetota bacterium
AACCACCGCCGTGATAACCTCTACCTGGCGGTCCTCAAACTACTCCGTGAGAACCCAATTTAGGACGCTTAACTTCCTAAGACCCTAAAAAAATTGATCGAGAAGCCTTGAAAATGTGCTTTATAGTGGCATAAATAAGCTACAAGTATTGATTTGGATTATGTTTATAGAAAATACATTCTCTAAATTAACACGGGCAATCCTATCTCAAGCAGACATCTGCAGAAGGCTAAACGTTCATATCTCAAACGATATCCTCGCGTACAAATAGTGAACAGCTGATAAAAAACCCCGTGGCAAGTGCACGGGGTCTAGGAGACCAACAAATAGTTTGGTTGTATTAACGCTTGGAGAACTGGAATCGACGGCGGGCACCGCGTTGACCGTACTTCTTACGCTCGACCTTACGGGCATCGCGGGTTAGGTAGCCTTCATCACGCAGTGCCTGCTCGAGGTTCGGATCATAACCCTTAAGGGCGCGGGCGAGGCCGAGCATGACTGCACCGGCTTGGCCAGTGATACCGCCGCCAGTGGTGTTGACATAGACGTCCAGTTTGCCTTCCATACCGGTTGCCTTAAGTGGGGCCAGTGCTTGAGCACGGTGCTGGGGCTCGGAAAAGAAGTCATTGACTTCTTTGCCCTTAATCAGAAACTTGCCTTCACCGGGCTTGATTCTGACGCGCGCGACGGCTGTCTTACGGCGGCCGGTTCCCCAGATGTAGCCACCCGCATCGGGCTTGGCCGGTTCCGCTAAAGGACGCGTCTGCTCGGCAGGCACTTCTTCGATCGCGGTTAAAGAACTCGTATCGAGGGTTTCAACGGCAGTCGGTTCGATGGTATTGGTATCGCTCATGCTTAGACCTGGTTTCAGGTGTCAATGGTTGATGTTCAAGCGCTTTGCAGTTCCAAAGCCTTCGGATTCTGTGCGGCGTGTGGGTGATCCGGGCCCGCATATACTTTCAGCTTGCTGAGCATCTTGGTACCCAGCTTGTTCTTGGGGAGCATCCGGCGGACCGACTCTTCGATCAAACGCTCGGGGTGCTTCTCCTGAACTTCACGGAAGGTCTTGACCCTCCGGCCCGAAGGGTGCCCCGAGAAGGTCTGGTGGATTTTTTGATCCAGCTTCTTTCCGGTCAGCTTGATCTTCTCGGCATTGGTAATCACCACGAAGTCGCCGGTATCCACGTGCGGTGTATAAGTCGGCTTGTTCTTACCCATGAGGATCATGGCGACCTCGGTGGACAGCCTGCCGAGAACCTGATCGGTCGCATCGACATGGACCCATTCCTGGGCAACTTCGTTGTTCTTAGCAAGGGTGGTCTGTCTCATAGCGAGGCTCAAATCGTTTCGTTGTATCGGGGAGATGGCTTTGCCGGCCAATGCACCGGTGTGGCATGCTCCGCTGCCCTATCTGTCACGCCCCCTGAATCAGGCACGGCCGGGTCTGGGTGAACCAAGTAGTTTAACGTCGGCAACGTTTCTGTCAAGCGACGGGACGCGACAAAACGTGGTTTGATGGCCTAAAACAGGTGTTTTTGAGCATAGATCGCTATTCTTGCTCGTTCTCCGCCGGGTGAACGGCTGGACCATGCGCCTCGGGCCCGGGCACCTCAGCGACGGGTACGGGCTGCCCCTCCGCGATCGCATCGATCTTCGCATTGAGCCGGTCTGCGAGCGTGGCGAGTTCAGGGTCAAATTGCATCTCTTCCTCGCCGTATGCCTGCTTCATCGCGACTCGCCAGGCATCGATCGCTTTTCGCTCTTCGCCGAGCTTGTAGTGGATGTCGCCCATGTGGTCGTTGAGGATCGCGGTCGTCGCGCCGAGGTCGGGCACCAACTCATCGGGCAGACCGAGGCCCGGCCGACGCAACCGCGCGAGAAGGGCTTCGAGCACCATGAGTGCCCTGCTCTGCGTGGCTTTGGCTTCATCAAACTCACCAAGCTTGTACTGCACCCAGGCCAGAGAATCCATGATCGAGTGGCTGCCGGGGTCTGCCTGCAGCGCCCGCTCGATCATCGCTTTGGCCTGTAGCAAATTCTTGCCCTGCACCGCCCACCGGTAGCCCAGCGCATTATTGAGCCCGGCGTCGTCAGGGAACCGACGGATCATTGCGAGGAACAGGTCGTCGGTTTGACGCTCGGGGTTGGCAGCTTCGAGGTAGTGCAGCAGCGAAGCCGCCTGCGCACCGGTCATCGCTGGGCCCGGCAAGACGCCCTGCTCCTCTAGCTGCAGGGTGCTCTCAATCACTTGGATTACTAGCTGTTGCTGCCCCTGCTTGACCGCTCGTTCGGCTACGGTCAGCGTCCGACCCACACTAAGCGGCAGTCTTTCGATGTAACGCACAAACATGGCCCGGGCCATATCCTCAGCGCCCCAGCTATCATAGAGCTCCACAAGCAAGAAAAGCGCATCGGCGTTCTCCGGTTCCTGTTCAAGCACCTTAAACAATTGCTGTTCAGCCTCTTCGAAACGTGCGGGGTTGCCCATGATGTTCCGAGCCATACCAATGCGTGCCACGGCTGAGTCGGGCAAGTTGGAGATCAGGCGCGTCACAAATGCACGTCGCATCCGGTCGGCATCGGTGATCCGGCTAAAGCTCGCGCGGTAGTCGTAGGCCAAGTCGATCCCCAGCCGGTATAGCGCCTCATCATTCGGCTGGCTACTGATCAGGCGGAGCAGCAGGTTGCAGGCCTCCTGCGGCCGGCCCAGCATCGCGATCATCTCGATCCGTAACAGGTCAAGCCTAAGCTGCTTGCCAAGAGACCTGATCCGTTCATCCAACAAAGCGAGCGCCTCCCGCGCTTGACCAGCTGCGGCCATCGCACGGATGGACAGCTCAAACTCGGTCCAGTCGGCATCGACGTCTGGCGTACCGAGCGATTCGAATGCCTCCTGCCCCAAGCCCAACGCTAACTGGAGTCGGACGGTCGGGAAACGAACTTGTTGGATAAGTTCGGCGTCATCCGTGGAAAGCGCGAGATACGTGGACAATGCGTCCTGCCGACGGAGTGTTTGTTCATAGGCCACCGCGGCAAGCAGTTGCGTGAACACGCCCGCTTGGGCGGCATACCGATCGCTGCGGATCGCACGCAGGATGGTGACCGGCGCCTGGACCTCGCTGACAGCAGCCTGCGCATAGGCATATGCCTGCTTAGGCGATTGCTGCATCAAGTTCGCAACTAATTTAAACAAGTCTGCCAAGGCTTCCGCGTCCGCGGGCTGAGCGTCATCGAAAGGGACCAGTGCGATCGCTTGTCGTAAGCGACCCGGAGACACCGGCCTGCTAGAGAGCCAGTTGTTGATCGGACCGAGAAGCCTGCCCTTTTCGGCGACGCGTGACAAGGCGATCAGCCGGGCGAGCGTCACCCCATCAGTCTGAACCAGCGCTTCGATCCGCTGAGCCAATGCCAAGTCCGAGACACCCTGCTGTTTCAGATAGCCAACGAGCTCTGCATCTGCTTCACCGGCATCGGGCTCACGCAGCAGAGCGATTGCCTGGTCGATCGCGCTATCGGGGTTCGTCGCTCGTAGCGCCAGGTAAACCCGCCGCGCGACAAGTGTGTGCCGGCTTGAGACCTCGTCCAGCTTAATCGCGTCGTAGACCTTTGCGGCCCGATCGAAAGCCGCAGCTTTCAGGAACAGGTCGCCCTGCTGGATACGGAGCTGCGGTATGGTCTCTTGGATCACGCGCAGCTCGCGGAGAAGCAGAGCGGGGACCTTGCCTTGATCGGCGAGCTCGTCGAGATCGGTCTCGTCGATTCGATCGAGTAGCCGCGACAAGCACTCAGCCGCGGCGGTCGTGTAGCCGACCCGAGCGAGGGCAGTGGCTCGGTAGTAGTCCGCGATCCCTTCTTGGACATCGTTCTTGTCGATCGCCTGGCAATAGGTCAAGGTCTGTTCGAGTGACTCACTCTGTGCCGCGTGTCGAGTCAGGATCAGCAAGGCCTCGGTATCTTGCTGCCGAAACGCGATGATCCGCCGCAGGTACGCCGCCGCACGGGTCAGGTTGCCGCTCTCGGCAGACGCCATGCCGAGCGCGCGGATGATCGTGGGGTGGTCCGGCGCGATTTCCTCTGCTTGGCGTAGCAGCTGGACCGCGCGGAAGGCTTCACCCTTCTCCAATGCCGATGCGCTGTCCGGTATCAGCGCCGCGGCACCGGGCGGCAGCGCAGCAGCGGGATCAAGCGCGTTGCTCTCTGGCCAGGCGGCGGGCTCATGCGCCGCCAACGCTTCTTTAAGCGATAGCCCAGCACGCTCGCCCTGATCACCCAGCGGTGCCAGCTCCAGGCCAACCTCGACCAAAACACGCGGGAGCTGAATCTCAGGCTGACCCTCTGCCTCTTCTTGGGTTTGAGCCTGTCCTGAAGTCAGGACAGCGAACAGGGCGGCCAAAAGACAAGGCCACCAACGACATCTCTGTTTCTGATCGGCTGGGCTCATCTCGGGCTCCGCATGGATCGACTCCCTTACTGTACCCGCCTGGGGCGTTATGGGATCACCTTATTCAGCGGATAACTGACCAGGCCCGTCGCCCCGGCCCGCTTGATCCTTGGGATCAGCTCACGCTCGAACTTCTCATCGACGATCACCTCGACCGCCGCCCAACCGCTGTCGGCCAGATCATTGATCGTTGGTGAGTGCTCGGCCTCTAGGAGCGACAGCACGGTATTAAGCTCGCTACGGGGCACGTTCATCTTCAGGCCGACCTTGGTCCTTGCCGAAATCGCACCTTGGAGCAGCAGCGCCAGGTCCTCGATCTTCTGCCGCTTCGCGGGGTCTGCCCACGCCTGCTTGTTAGCGATCAGGCGGGTGGTCGAAGTCAGCAGTGTCGCAATCACCTTGAGATTATTGGCACGCAGGGATGAGCCGGTCTCGGTGACGTCCACGATCGCATCGACCAGCCGGGCCTTGACCTCGGTCGCGCCCCACGAGAACTCGACCTTGCGGACACTGATGCCCTGGTCCTTGAAGAAGCGCTCCGTCGTATTGATCAGTTCGGTCGAGATGATTTTGCCCTCGAGCTGCTTGGGTTCGTCGATGCCACCCTCTTCGGGGACAGCGAGGACCCAGCGGACGGGTCGGCCCGTCGCGCGGGAATAGGCCAACTCACAGACCTCGTGCACATCGGCACCGTTCTCGACGACCCAGTCGTGGCCGGTGATGCCGATATCGACGACGGCATCTTCCACGTAGCGGGCCATCTCCTGCGCTCGGAACATCACGCAGCTCATCTGCGGGTCATCGATCTCCGGCGTGTAGGACCGGCTGCGGACGTTGATGTTGTAGCCAGCGCGGTCGAACAAATCGATCGTCGGCGTTTCGAGCGAGCCCTTGGGCAGGCCGATCCTGAGTAGCGGCTTGGATTCGTCGCTCATGGTGTTCTTCTCGAGGCGTCACTTCTTTTTTGCGACGCGCTTCTTCGTGGTCTTCTTCTTGGCTGTTTTCTTCTTCGTTGTTTTCTTCGTCGTCGATTTCTTGACGACCTTCTTGGTTGGGGCGGCCTTGGTCGTCTTCTTGGGCTCTTCAGGAGCCGGTGCCGACTTAACAGGCGGGGTCTTAGGCGGCGAAGGGATCGTCACACGCTGGCTATCCGCCCATTCCTGGAGAGCGACGTAGGCGTCCAACGCATCGCCGGCCTTGACCTGCCGCGAGAGCCAGGCCTCCGCATCGCCGGGCGTGGTGCCTGCCTCGAAGACGCCGGCCTTGATCAGCAGTGTGAGCAGGCGGTCGTCGACAGGCATGGCATGGGCACCGAAAGCGAGCAACGCCACACGCGCCGCAACATATGACGGGATCCCAGGCAGTGTGTCCAGATACTCGCGCAGCTCGCGCTTGCTGCGGGTCGCCAGCGAGCCCATCTTGTAATCATGCTCACGCTCGAAGATCTCCATCATCGACTGCAATAGGCGGATCACGCGGTGCTGCGCGTCGGGGTAGCGCACGCCGATGAGTTCGATGACTTCGTTAGCGTGGGACACGCGCAGCTCGTTGAGGTCAACGACCTGGGCCATGATCTTGCCAAACGCGGTATCCGCCTGGCGGGACGTCGCGTTCCAGGTGAGGAAGCTGACGACAAGCTCTGCGATGGGCTCGAGTTCGTCGATCTCCTCGCCGCTGGCGGCGGATCGCGCCTTCTTGAGCACGGTGGCGAATGCCTTCTCTTGTTTCTTGGTATCGGTCTTTGCCATATGTAGGGTTCGGGGGTTAGGGATTGGGTTTTAGGATCAACCCTTCTCTTCATCTGAGTGTTCGGTATGTTCTTCTTCACGGGCTTTTGCTTCGTCGATCGCCTGGTAGATCTCCTCGGCCTGCTTGAGCGAGTCGTCGAGTTCAAACCGCAGGTGCGGCACGATACGCAGGGCCACAAGCTTCTTGACTTCGCTCTGGATGTGGCGGTTTGCTGCCTTGAGCCCAGCGACCGTCCGCTTAGCATATTCCTCGGGCAGTACTGACACGCAGATCTTGGCCTGCTTCATGTCCGGGCTCACATCGACATCGGTGATCGACACCATGCCGCGGATGCGCGGGTCGGAGATGTTGCGTTGCAACACTTGGGCCAGCGCCTTGCGAAGCGTCGACTCGACTTGTTCGATGCGGTGGGTCATCGGCGCAGTGGATTAGTCGAGCGTCCTCTTCACTTCAATGACCTTGTAGCACACAAGCTCATCGCCGGGCTTGAGGTCCTCAAAGCCCGCGATACGGATACCGCACTCGGTACCGGCACGCACTTCCTTGGCCTCGTCCTTGACGCGGCGCAGGGTCTCGAGCTCCCGGGCTTCGGTCACGACCGTGCCGTCGCGCACGACTCGAATCTTCTCGCCCTTCTGCATAACACCGTCGGACACCAGACAGCCGGCGATGTTGCCGAGCTTGCCAATCTTGAAGACTTGCTTGACCTCGGCCCTGCCAATCTCTTCCTCGGTTTGGTCCGGCGTCAGGTTGCCCTCGAGTGCCTGCTTAATGTCTTCGATCGTCTCATAGATCACACGGTACTGACGAACCTCGACGTGCCGCTCGTCGGCGATCTCACGTACGGCCGGCGTGATTGACACATGGAATCCGATGATCACCGCTTCTGACGCATCGGCCAGCAGCACGTTGCTTTCGGTGATCCCACCGACGCCGGAGTCAATGACACGGACACGGACCTCGTCGTTGCCGAGTTCGCCCAGCGATTTCTTAAGCGTCTCGACGGAGCCCTGCACGTCCGCCTTGATGAGGACGTTAAGGTAGTTGATCTTGCCCGCCTGGATGGTCTCATTGAAGTTCACGGTCGTGACCTTGGTGCGGCTCGCCTGGGCCTGGGCACGCTCGTCGTCGCGGAACTGTCGAGCAACACCCTCCGCCTTTCGCAGGGTATCGGTGATGTAGAACTTGTCGCCCGCGTCGGGGATCTCGTCCAGGCCGGAGATTTCCAGTGGTGTCGCGGGGCCGGCCTCTTGGACCTGCTCGCCGCGGTCGTTGGTCATGTCACGGACACGACCGAACGCCCGGCCCGAGACGATAAAGTCGCCGACCCTGATCGTTCCGTCCTGCACGAGCACACGGCCGACCGAGCCACGGCCAGACTGCATCTCGGCTTCAATCACGATGCCGCGTGCAGGTCCGCCATAGTCTGCGGTGAGTTCGAGGACTTCCGCCTGTAGGTCCAGGATCTCGATGAGTTCCTGGATGCCTTCGCCGGTCTCGGCCGAGGTCTTGATGACTTCAGTCTCCCCGCCCCACGCGGTGGGGTTCAGGCCGTTCTCAGCGAGCTGGCCGTAGATCTCCTGCAGCTTGTTGTCGCTGAACCCGGGCAGGTCGCACTTGTTGACCGCCACCACGACGGGGACCTCGGCGGCCTTTGCGTGGTTGATGGACTCGACGGTCTGCGGCATCACACCGTCGTCCGCGGCAACGATAAGCACGACGATATCGGTCACCTGGGCACCGCGGGCACGCATCGAAGTAAACGCGGCGTGGCCGGGCGTATCGAGGAAGACAACGGACTTGTTGGTATCGTCGCTGCCTTTGACGGTGACGCGGTATGCACCGACGTGCTGAGTGATGCCGCCGTCCTCGTGGGCGGCGACGTCCGCCTTTCGGATACGGTCCAGTAGAGACGTTTTGCCGTGGTCAACATGGCCGAGGATCGTGACGACCGCAGGCCGTGGCTGCACATCGACCTTCTCACGGTCCTTAAAGTCCTGCTCGACCTTCTGTGCCGCGGTTTCGTGCTCTTTGACGACGAGCTCGATATCCCGCTCGAGGCAGATCTCTTCTGCAAGCTCGGTCTCGATCGCAGAGTTGACGTTGGCCATGATCCCCTTCTGGAAGAGGAACTTGACGACCTCAGCGGCGCGGATACCAGTCGCGGAGCTGAGCGCCTTGATCGTGATCGGCTCTTCGATCTCGACCTTACCGCCGGTGACAAGGGCGGACTGTGCCGCGGTCCCCTGATGACCGGACTTATCGAACGACTGTTTGCGGCGCTTGACGTAGCCTGAAGCGCCACGGACCTTTGCATCCAGCTCGTCAAGGTCGGCCTTGGACATCTGTGTCGGGCCGGTGAGTAAGGGGTCGTTACGGCCGCCACGGCGGTTGCTGAGCGAGCGGCGTTTGTTGCCGCGTCCGCCCTGGTCACCGCCTTCGCCACCGCCGGGACCGCGTTTGACCCCGCCGCCACGGGCGGGGCCGCGCGACCGAGTCACACCGGGCACTTCGCCTTCGGCAGGGGCTTCGCGCTTCGGCCCACGCGACCGGGGTGGCGCGACCGGTTCTGGCTTCTCGACACGGATCACCTTCGGCCCTCGCAGCTTGACCTCCTTGGGCTTGGTCAGCTGCTCGCCGGCTGGCTTGATGACATCCGGCCGATCGGGCACGTTCTGCTGGCCCGCGGGCTGGGGCGGCCCGGTCTGAGCGGGGGCTTCGGGAGCGGGTGCTTGTTCTTCGGGCTTGTCAGTTTCCCCAGCCGAAACAGGCTCGGCAGGCGCTTCTTTCTTTTTGGCGGCCTTGGTCTTCTTCTTGGTTGCCTTCTTGGCTGGGGCCTCGGCCTCTACGGCCTCTTCTGCTTCAACCTCGGTTTTCTTGGCGGCCTTCTTCTT
This sequence comes from Planctomycetota bacterium, assembly GCA_039188575.1. Taxonomy (GTDB): domain Bacteria; phylum Planctomycetota; class Phycisphaerae; order Phycisphaerales; family Phycisphaeraceae; genus JAHQVV01. Next base: position 9,085 of record JBCCYY010000006.1, read on the forward strand.
TGCAGCCTTCTTCTTCGTCGCTTTCTTGCGGACCTTCTTGACGTCGATGTTATGCGTCGTCTCGACCGCCGTGTCTTTGCTGTGGTCTTCTTCTTCCAGCGCGAACCATTGGCGGATCGTATGTGCGAGACCGACCTTCACCACCGACATGTGGTTGGTAATATCGGGCACGCCCTCGTCTTTACACTTAGCGACGATGACCTTGCTCTGCACGCCGAGCTCTTTGGCCAGGTTGTGGATGCGTAACGTTTTCGCCAAAATCGGCTCCTAGCTGGTGGCTATCAATACCGCAATACTGCGGCGACTAGTCTATGGGTCTCTTACGGGCTCTTGCTGTCCTCGGGGTCCGTGACCACCCCGGCGTCTGAGTCGGTGTGCTCTGCGACAAACTCGCTGCCGTCTTCATCATCCGATTCCTCGGCCTGAACGCCGGGGTCAACCGGTTCGCCGTTCTCGGCCGCTTCGTTGGCAAGATCCGCTTCGGGCACCAGGTCTTCGCCGGGCTCGCCGTATTCTCGGTGCTCTTCTTGTACGCCGCCGCCGAGCACATCCGCGAGCGGGTCTTCGCTGTCTGGCGCCAGCGCCCCACCGCCCAGCAGGTCGTCGATACCCTGAGCAGCCATCTCGGCGGCTTCGCGTTTCGCCTGCTCCTGTTCTTCTTTCTCTTTGGCCTGTTGTTCCTGGACGATCTTCGCCTGGGAGGAGACCACCTCCAGGAGCTCGTTAATCTGCTCTGCCGGGACCGCCAACGTCTCTTCGAGGTACTCCGGACCGACCTCTTCGACGTCGAACACGCTGATGACGCCGAGCGCCGCGAGCTTGTCGACCATCGCTTCGTCCACGAAGTCCATCGCGGTGAGCGTCTGGACCATCGTGTCCATCGACTTAGTGAACTCCTGCGGCGTGAGGATGTCGACGTCCCAGTTCGTCAGGCGCGCTGCCAGGCGGACGTTCTGGCCCTTCTTGCCGATCGCCAACGAGAGCTGATCTTCATTGACAACAACCGTCGCCCGGCCGAGCTCGAAGCACAGCGAGATCTCGACAACTTCGGCGGGCTTGAGCGCGTTCTGGATCAGGATCTGGCTGGACTCGTTCCAGCGGACGATGTCGATCTTCTCGCCGCCGAGCTCATCCACGATGTTCTTGATCCGCGAGCCACGCACGCCAACACATGCGCCGACGGCGTCGACCTTGGTATCGATCGACTGCACAGCGATTTTCGTCCGGTGGCCTGCTTCGCGAGCCATCGCCTTGATCTCGATGATCCGCTCGTTGACCTCGGGGACTTCGACCTCGAACAAGCGACGGATAAACTCCGGGTCGGCCCGACTCAGCACGATCTTGACTTGGTTGCCCGCGTCACGCACATCGAGGATCAGGCAGCGGACACGCTCGCCCGGCTGGTGCTGCTCGCCAGGGATCTGTTCCGAGCGAGGCATAAAACCTTCAGCACGGCCGATCTGCACGACCAGGGCACCGCCCTCGTAGCGCTGGGCGACGCCGGTGGTCAGCTCGCCGACGCGGTCGATGTACTCGTCGAAGATCGCGGCGCGTTCGTCTTCACGGAAGCGCTGGATCATGACCTGCTTCGCCGTCTGCGCGGGGATCCGGCCAAGGTCTTCGAGCGGGATCTCTTCGTCTTCGCGCCAGATCGTGATCTTGCCGTTGAAGCGGTCGATCTCACAGGTGAAGTCCTCGGTATCGATAGCATTGAAGTGCTTACGCGCAGCGGAGACTAGGGCCTGCTCGAGGTCCGCGATGAGGATTTCTTTGTCGACGTTGCGATCGCGTGCGATCCCGTCGAGCAGCCTTAGCATTTCAGCACCATTCATATCTATCGTTCCTATATTTAGTTGCCGGGTTGTCGCCGCTCATTGCGGCCGGGTTGTTCGCTCCAGTAAAAAACCACGAGCGGCGGTGCTCGTGGCGTCGGCGTGAGCTCGTGACGGGGCTTCCGTCGTCCTGCACCCAAACGGGGCACAAGCGAGCTTGCGGGATGGGTCCGCAGCGATCACGCCATCGGGCACACCTCCGCATGAAGGTGAACCGAGGGCCGCTGGCCGTGATGCCGTCGCGTGTGCGACGGCGGTCCGAAGGACGATCCGGGGGCGAGATGGTGGGGGTTCACCATCATCACTGGGTCAGTCCCCGTTGGCCTGCTTGGAATCGCTGCTTACGCATACCGCTTGCCTCAGCCACCCAACGGACCTAATTGCCCGCTGGGGAATCGGTAACTGTAGGCAAATACGCAACTTTGTCAAGCGATGTAGGGTCCTGCGGCCACCCCGATCGCGATGGAAATGTTGGTTAGCCGCGCCCTGTGCCGTACGATGTCACAGTAAGCCAATGAGCGCCAGCTGTGCTCGATCACAATTCGGGGTAAAGCATTGATTCAAAACATCTTAGGCATAATCCTAGTAGCGGCAGAACTCATCATCCACTGCCCTGTCGTGTCTCTTGCTGATCAAGCCGAGCCGGCTGCCAAGGTCAATGGTGATCTCCTACGAGACGAGCCGTTCAAGCCGTTAGAGATCACCCTCGATCACTTCGCGCTGATCCCGCCCTCGCCGCACTTTGACCGCCGCTGGGCCCTGCCGCCGGACCCGACGATCATCCCGTTCAGCGGCTGGCACTTCTTCAGCGAGGACGGGCAGGCCGAGCCCTGGCGGAAACGGTCGGGCCCCTACCGCCGCACCTGGGTAATCCGTAGTGGCGGGCAGGCGGAGCAACGCCTGCATGAAAAAGACCGGTATCGGGTGGTCACGTACTGGCGTTTCCCCAAAGCATCGAGGGCCCACCGCCCCCATATCCGTATCGAGAGCCAGGCGAAAAACCACTTCGCAGGCTTCACTTTCTACCACGTCGAAGATGATGTCGATGAGCAAGAAAACTATTCGCTGCAGATCTTCGCCATCAATGACATGGAGACGGTGGTCGATCACGCGCCGATATCCATCAAGTACCTCCAGGGGGATTGGCAGACCGTCGCCAAGTTCGACTTTGAGACAGAACTGCCTATCGGCAACAAACACTTCAAGATCCTATACCTCGGCGAGCCACGCGATGACAGCCCCGCGGTGAAGTCAGCAAGAGAGTGGGACCTGAACGAAGCGAATGGCTGGGGTCAAGCCAAGGCTCCGAAACCGATCACTCTCGAGTGCCAACACACGGTTGCCTACTCACGCGACGCATGGGACTACCGCATCGCCTGCTTTGACAAGCAGGGCAAGGAAATCCCGAATCGGTTCAACTACAGCTATAGCAGGGAAGACGACCGGTTCAGGCTGAGCCGTGCCCCGATCGATGAGGTCGGCCACTACACGATCAAGCGCCTGCCGGTCCTTAAGCAAGAACTCGGCGACTTCGAGCTCGGCCCCATCATCAATCTGCTGCCGGAAGAGATGGTCCAGCAGAGAGTGCTTGTCACACCGATCGATCGCTTCGGCGAACCGGCCACCCTTGAACTCGAACCGTTCGGACCGGGCAGGGCCTGTCTTGTGGATCTCGATTCAAGCAAGAGCATCAAGCTGCCCGACCCTGCACCAGAGGGCAGTGCGTTGATCCGGTTCTACGATGCCCATGGCGTTGACCTGCTTCTCCATCGCGATGAGGACCAAGACGGCGCTCCGCTTATGCTACGGACGATCGCGTGCCCCGCGTACAGCATTGATGAAGACAACTGGGAACGGACGCCGAATGAGTGCATCGAGGCGGTCCGGAGCCAGTACCCGAAGTACGCTGGTCCGACGCAATCGGTCGCACTCAAATGTGACTGGCGTCTTGAGGAAGACCGGTACAAGCCTCAACTCGTCACGACCAGCGACGGGAGCCTGACCTTGTTTCGCGAGGTGGGGGGCCGGGGTGATGACCAAGAACCAACCGACACAATCACGATCCAGGTGCGGAAGATGGTCACGCCAGAGCGCCCCTGAAAGCTCAGAAAACCAGCTTCTGTCCTTTAAAACGGGGATTTCTATGTCTCTGGCTTGATCCGCCGCATGGGTTGGCGCATAATATGCGGCTCGTCCCAGCGGGGACGCCCACTTCATAGACCACGAAACAGCCTAGAGGCAGACCCCATGGCCCACTCCCTGAGTGCCAAAAAGCGTATCCGACAGAACGGCAAACGCCGAGCGATCAACCGCTGGCGCAACAGTACCTACCGCACCGCGATCAAGGACTACCGCGAGCTGATACTGCACGGCACCAACGAAGAGGCCGAGGCCAAGCTCAAAGAGATCTACAAGATCCTCGACCAGACCGCCTCGACCCCGGCGATGCACAAGAACACCGCGGCCCGCTACAAGAGCCGGCTCTCGGCGCAGCTCAACAAGAAGCGCGCTGAAGCGTAAATCGCTGACCAGTTACCAAGACTCCACTAAAGCTCCGCTGATGCAGCGGAGCTTTTTATTGATACTTTGTGTGTGATGCGAGCCACAGTAAGCTAAGAGCATGCAGGATCACTGGGGACGCATCATGATTAAATTTCAATCCCATCTCCAGCCATTGCCCGCCAGCATCCTTGTGGCGCTCATGACGTGTGTGTGCCTATCGTGGGGTGTCAGTGCAGAAAACGCCGATGCGCTCGGCAAGCGTGTAAAGCAGGAAACATCTCTGCAGTATGTTGTCCTTCGCCCGGTTTCGTTGAATCAGTATGACCGTGAAACACGTCGGATTTACTATGACCCGACCATCATCCCCTACAGCGGCTGGCACTTTTTCGGTCCCGATGGCACGCCGCAACCCTGGCGCAAGCGGCTCCTCGAGTTGACCCACCACCGCGCCTTAACAGGCGGCCTAGCCGAATCCACTCGCTTCCTTCCACAAGTCGACCTGGTCTGGACTCACCCGGTGGATTCGCCCTATTGGGTCGATGCGATTCAACCGACGAATGAAATGGGCTGGCAGCCACAAGCCGAATACTCATCTGGTGGTGGCGGTAGTTCAAAGCACCGTTTTGGCACGTACTACTTCGAAACGAAGGCGGCCGAGCGTCTTCCGGAAACATTTGATTTTGCCCTAACCTATCTGCACGGCGAGTGGGAGAAGATCGCGCAAGCCGACATCAACACCCCACTCCCAGTCGGCAATGAACACATGCAGCTCACCTACCTGGGCGAGCCTAGGCTCGACAGCCCTGCCGTCAAGCAGGTGATTCAAGATGAGTTCCTCGAGGAAGACCTAGCTGAATTCCCGTACTCGTTTGAATTTGAAACCGTCAAGAAAGCTGACCATCCGCATTGGAAGTATGAGTTTCAATGGGATTATGACGGGCAAGACGGTGCCGGGGGCATGACTTATGAGTTTGGCAATAGCACATACAGGCTGTGGACGATCAAGCCAAAGAATTTTAAGAGCGCGTGGATCAGGCGGATGGCGCAGGCTCATACGAAGCTCGATCCGGTCGATCTGAAGTGGCTCAAAAACTTTAAGCCTGAACAGTTGAAGCAACAGCGTATCCAGATCGATGAAACCGATCGATTCACGGAACCCCGGCAACTGAAGGAAAAGATGTCGAGCAGCGCTCCCGGAGCATCCTGCCTCTTGGACCTTGACTCCTTAACGGTGCATAGGATGCCTGATCCGATGCCTGAAGGTGAAGCGTTGGCGATGCTTTATGAGGACCTTGGCGCTGACCTGAGGATCTATGAAGACGATGGACGCACGATGCGGGTCTCTATGCTGGGGTGCTCTTCTTTCATCCTTGACCAGCAAAGCTGGGATCGAACGCCAGCTGAATGCATAAGCCGGGCAAGCCATGGCGACTGGCGCATCCACCAGACCTACTGGCCTGCATGGCGGGGTAAAGGCGCGGTGCTGGTCACCACCACGGAAGGCGGAACCGTCCTGCTCAGGGTCACCGAGTCGACCGACGCAGCGAAAGATCAACCTGGTGTTGTCCAAATTGAAGTGCGAGAACTGGAAGCAAGACGAGTAGGCCAGCTGACAAATCAATGACCGCATTAGTCTTCGTCCGCCGGCGTCCATCCGAGTACGACATCCCAGTTTGCGGCCAGCTCGTCGAGCTCAGAGTCCTTGATCGGCTTGAACTCGGTCATCAGTGCGGCACGCTTCTTCTCATCCTTGACCCGTCGGAATAAGCCGTCCTTCTCGTTCGCCTCTTTCTCATTGGCATTGAGAAGTTGCGTCGTGAGCAGGTGCTCGCCCTTGCGGGTGATCTTGTAGTGGATGTGCGGGGTCCGTCCGACGTAAGGCGAGGGCTTGATGGTTCGGAAGTAGTATTCGCCTGTCGAGGACGTGAGGAACTTGCCGTAGCTCTGGAAGTGCGTGTCGCGCTTGTCCTGATTGCGATCGCGAGAGTGCATATAGATGCCGTTGTTGTCGCACTGCCAGATCTCGACCAGGGCGTTGCGGACGGGGCTGCCCTTGCTGTCGAGGACCTTGCCCGTCAGGTGTGTGATCTGCCCGACGGCGGGGGTCGTGCTATCGTTGATCACGATCAGATCGTTGTCCGTATCCAGCGGGAGCTTGTCGGGGTAGAAGGGCCCTTCAGCCAAGCGCGGCGTCTGTAGCAACTCCGCAAAGGCACCGGGCGTCGTAAACGCGGCGGCACCGATCGCGGTTGCTTTGAGGAACCGCCGGCGGTCCCATTGCTCGATCAAGGCGTTGAGTCGGTTCGTATCGGCCATCACGGACTCCCATGCGCAGGTATCAACACACGCCGCAGCGGCGAACGTTCTGGTTTAACGTATCGTAAACCCGTTTAGTTCCTGCAATCGGAAGAAATTGCAGCCACAATTTAATTGCTTTTAAGTCGCAAAAACAAACCGTCCTCAGTACGCCTTTGCCCAGACGACGCGGGTCTTGCTGGGCTCGCCGGTGAAGATGCACTTGCCTTCGCCGACCGCCTCGCCGAAGCCGCAGCGGTTGAGTTCACCGTCGAGCGGGATGCAGCGGATGGTGACCCCGAGGTCTTTCTGGATCTGCGCGGCGATGGCTTCGTCGCCGTTCCAGTGGGCGAGCGCAAAGCCGGCGTGGATCTCGGGCTGCTCGGCGTTCTTGGGGGTGAAGAACTTGTAGAACTTGTCCTTCGCGTTGACGACGCGGGTGTGCTCGGCGCGGTAGGCCTTGGCTTTTTCCAAGAGGCCATCCTGGATGTCTTGCAGCGTATCCGCAACGGTCGCAATGAAGTCTTCGCGCTTGACGCCCTGCTTCTGCTTCGGGCTCAGGTCCCGGCGGGCCATAAACACACTGTCTTCAGCCATGTCACGCTGGCCAACCTCGAGGCGGATGGGCACGCCCTTCTTAACCCACTGCCAGGTCTTGTCGCCACCACGCATGTCGCGTGTGTCGAGCTCGACTTCGATCGGTCGGCCGGCATAAGTCTGCTGCCGGAGATCATGGGCTATCTGCTTGCAGTAAGCCAGCACCGCTTGGGGATCATCCGCCTTGAACGTGATCGGTAGGATCACGACGTGCGCGGGCGCAAGACGAGGCGGTACAACCAGGCCGTCGTCATCCGCGTGCGTCATGATCAGCCCGCCGACCAAGCGCGTCGATACACCCCAGCTTGTGGTCCAGCAGTGCTCACGCTGGCCCTCATCGGAGAGGTACATGATGTCCTGGGCCTTGGCGAAGTTCTGGCCAAGGAAGTGCGACGTGCCTGCCTGCAACGCCTTGCGGTCCTGCATCATCGCCTCGATGGTGAAGGTCTCGACGGCACCGGGGAAGCGTTCGCCTGCCGTCTTTTCACCCTTGATCACCGGCATCGCCATCACGTCCTCCGCGAAGTCGGCGTAGACGTCGTGGATCTTCGCGGTTTCTTCCTTCGCTTCCTCTGCTGTCGCATGGGCGGTGTGGCCCTCCTGCCACAGGAACTCGGCGGTGCGGAGGAACAGGCGCGTGCGCAGCTCCCAACGCACGACGTTGGCCCACTGGTTGATCAGCAGCGGCAGGTCGCGGTAGCTCTCAATCCAGCGGGCGAATGCGGCTCCAATTATTGTTTCGCTGGTCGGCCGGACAACCAGTGGTTCCTCAAGTTCACCTGCAGGCTTGAGGCCCCCTTCACCGTCGTCTTCCAGGCGGTGGTGGGTGACGACCGCGCACTCCTTCGCGAAGCCCTCGACGTGCTCGGCTTCCTTCTCCAGAAAGCTCTTGGGGATGAAAAGCGGGAAGTAGGCGTTCTTGTGCCCGGTCCGCTTGAAGTCCGCGTCCAGCACCGCCTGCATGTTTTCCCATAGCGCGTAGCCCCAGGGCTTGATGACCATGCAGCCGCGGACGTCCGAGTTCTCCGCCAGGTCGGCGGCGCGCACCACCTGCTGGTACCAATCGGGGTAGTTCTCCTCACGGGTGGGGACAATCGCTGTTTTCTGTTTGGCCATAAGTCCTGGATTATGGCACAAAGCGTGGGCGATGACATGTAGATTTCTGCTCACAAAGACGCGTCAGCCATGCGGTGGCTGTATAGCAAGTTTCGCGCGTAGTCCGCCAGGCTTGATGCGTGTGGATGCGCTCTTACAGATGCCGACAAAGCGTCGGAATCGATACACGCTAAGTGAATAGGCCGGACAGAGCCCGGGGGTTGTCCTCGTTCATCTGCTTCTTGAGCTTCTCGAACCAATCGGAGACCTGGTGAAACGCCTCAACAACCGCCGGGTCAAAGTGATGGCCAGAGCCCTCGTTGATAATCTCGCAAGCCTTCTCGTGCGGCATCGCGTCTTTATAGACGCGTTTCGAAGTCAGCGCGTCGTACACGTCCGCGACCGCCACGATCCGCGCCGAAAGCGGAATCCCATCGCCCTTAAGCTTGAAGGGGTAGCCGCTGCCGTCCCACTTCTCATGGTGATAGAGCGCGACTTGCACGGACGAAGCGATCAGCGTGTCATCGCCCATCCGCTGGTAGATCTCCAGCAACGTGTCGGCCGCGATCTGGGGGTGACGCTCGATCTCGGCCCGCTCTTCTTCGTTGAGCTTGCCGGCCTTCAGCAGCGCGCTGTCGGCGACGCCGACCTTGCCGATATCGTGCAGCGCCGCGGCAAGGCGGAGCTCACGGACCCACTCGTCAGTGATTTCGGGGTGTTTCCCTGTTTTCTGCAACTGCTCTGCCAGCAGCGCGGAGAACGCGCAGAGCCGCTCGAGGTGGCCGCCGGTCTCGGGGTCGCGTGAGTCGGCGAGCTTGGCGAGGCCAAAGATGAGGGCGTTGCGTGCGGCGGTGTGCTTGGTCGTGCGCTCGACGACCTCGCCCTCGAGACCCTCGTTGACCTCCTCTAGCGTGTGCTCGTACCGCCTAGCGATAAGGTAGCTACCCCCCGCCGTCAGCAGCATCACCGACGAGCCCACGATCAGGAACGTTAGCATCAACGGGGTCGTAATCGCGTCGCTAAGCGTGACCAGCCCCGCTGCCGGCTGGTGCACCAACAAGCGGTGACCACCTGTGCCGGCGATCTCTCTCGTAGCGATGTAGTGCACACCATCGGCCAGGAAGTAGCTCTGCCCGATACGCGTCTGCCCGTCGCTGCCAGCAATCTGGTCGATCTTCGGTAGGTGCGAGCCGAGGTCCGTGTACAGCAGTGCAGACCCTTCGTTCTTCTCCGGGTCGCTGTTGAGGTCTGGGTGGCAGACAACCTTGTCGTCGGCGTTGAGGACGCAGGCAAAACCGCCTGCTGGCATCTCGAGGCTGGAGACGGCCTGCTGCATCTTCTGCCAGCCCTCGCTGCCGTACGTAGCATCTTTCACGTCCATCGACTCGATGACATTTGCCAGCCCCTCGGCATAGCGAGCGTTGTCTAACTTGACCTGCTCCCCGATCATTGAGGCCATCTGCTCGCGCACGATGCGCATGCCGATAAACCCGGCGACCGCGAACAGCACAACCTCCACAGCGAGGAGTGCTGTGATCAGCCCGCGTTTCCTCTTGATGGTTTGCCTCGTTCGCATTGGCTACCTTTTTATCGGTTGACCAAGCGGATTATTCCAGCTAGTACTCGGAAATCGGCAGATCCCCGACCGAACCCTCGCCAGAGTCGATCTGGGCCTGGGCCGCCTCGACCAAATCGTCCACAGCCTGCTCTTGCCCGGTGATCGCGGCGATGATCGCCTCGATTTCGTCGGCGACAGGGATCGGGAGGTTGCTCAGCTTGCCGTAGGGCGCGCTGCGTGGCGCATCGGACTGGGCGGCCTTCATATCGATGCCGGTGTGGTATTTTACGGTCGCGTCGGGGTCCTTCAGCAGGTGCCCGGTGAGGATGCAAACAACACGATCGCCGGGGTCGATCAGCCCCTCTTCGCGGAGCATGCGTGCCCCCGCGACGGAGGCCGCGCTTGCCGGCTCGCAGCCAAATCCAAACCGCCCCACCATCGACTTGTGCTCCAGGATCGTTTCGTCGTCGACCTCACGGACCACGCCGTCCATCACATCCAGCGCACGCAAGGCCTTGGGCAGGTTGACGGGCCGACCGATCTCGATCGCGCTGGCAATGGTATGGGCGTGCTGATCCGCGGCGTCGAGCTCAGCAAAGTAACTGGCGACCTTCTGCTTGTCGTACCTGCCCTCGTTCCATCGCACACCGTGCTGGTTGTATAGCTCATGCAATGGGTTCGCGCCCTGGGCCTGCACGACCGCGAGCCTAGGGACCTTATCAACCAGCCCGAGGTACTTGAGTTCGGCAAAGGCTTTACCAAACGCCGAGCAGTTCCCGAGGTTGCCGCCGGGCACGATAACCCAGTCGGGGACCTCCCAGTTCAGCGCCTCTAGCACGCGGTACATGATCGTCTTCTGCCCCTCGAGCCGAAAGGGGTTGAAGGAGTTCATGAGGTAGATACCGAGTTCACGTCGCTGGGTCACGATGGTGCGCAGGTTGCGGAGGCAGGCATCGAAGTCGCCCTTGATCTGCAGGGTTTTGGCCCCGTAGTCGAGCGCTTGGGAGAGCTTGCCGTAGGCGATCTTGCCCGAGCCGATGAAGACGATACCGGTGCGCTGCGAGAGCGCCGCGAAGAGCGCGAGCGAAGCGGAGGTGTTGCCCGTCGAGGCGCAGGCCACGCGCTGGGCACCGACGATATTGGCGTGGGTAAAGGCGGCGGTCATGCCGTTATCTTTGAACGAGCCCGACGGGTTGAGCCCCTCGTACTGCAAAAACAGGTTGCCAGGCTTGATCCCGATCTCTTGCGCTAGGAGCCGGGCATCCTGCAGGTTGGTGCGGCCCTCGCCGACGGTGACAATGTCAGCGTTTCTCCGGAAGAAGGGCAGCAGTTCACGAAAGCGCCACACACCGGAGAAATCCAAAGACCCATCGCCGCCCTCGCCCTTGGTCATCCAGCGGTGCTCGAAATAGCCAAGGCTCTTGGGCACGGGCAGCCGGTCCCAGTCGTACATGACATCCAGCAGCGTTGCCCTGCCATGCTCTGCGGCCTTGGGGCAGGTGACATGCACCTCGTCGACGCCATAGGCGTGCGGGGCATCCGGATCGATCGCTTGCTGGTACGCGGCGGGGTTGGGCATCAATCTATAAGTCTAACCGACGATCTCGGCGATCACCTCGTGCTGTGACTTGAAGCCATCAAAACAAACACTCACATCCTGTTTGACAGCGTGTCTTCAGGAGTCATAATTCTATGTAAAGTAAGAAGGTCAGGCCGCTTACCGAATCGGATTTCGGCAAAGTATCGTAGCTATGAAACCATCTTCCAGCGAGGCGAGATGCCACTCCGTAAATTTGCTCAAAAACTGGTCTGGCGTATTGAACGGCAGTTGATGCGGCTACCCGATAACGAGGTGGCGGCACAAAAAACGCTGATACAACAATACCGTCTGCTTGCCTCTCAGGGCAAAGAGCATCTACCTTCATTCCAGGACGCAGGTTTTCGAAAATATTCTCAATTCGAAGAGGACGGAATCCTTTTACTCATTTTTTCACTGATCGCTCCGATCAATCGTACCTGTGTTGAGATCTGTGCTGCCAACGGCAAAGAATGCAACACCGCCAATCTGATCATCAATCACGGTTGGTGGGGGCACCTGTTCGATGGTAATCAGGAGAATGTGCAAATTGGTAAGCAATTTTATAAAGATCAAAAAGACTGTTTTTTACACCCACCCCAGTTTACACAAGCCTGGATCACCGCAGAGAATGTCAACGAACAGATTGGAAGCTCTGGAGCAAAGGGACCAATCGATCTACTGAGCCTAGATATTGACGGTATGGACTACTGGGTTTGGAAAGCCATCGACGTGATCGATCCACAGGTAGTCGTCTGTGAAACACATAATTGCATCCCACCCGAGAAGGCGTGGACCGTTCCGTATCAACCGGATTTTATCTTCGACAACGATGCATATCGAGGCGTTTCGCTTTCTGGAATGACAAACCTAGCAAAAGAAAAAGGCTACCGGTTAGTCGGCGCGCATCGCTTTGGATTCAACGCCTTCTTTATCAAGAATGGTGTGGGAGAAGAGTACTTCCCTGAAGTCGATCCGACATCATGCTTGCAAGACCCATACACACAAAAAATGCGGCAGGAGCGTTGGGAAGAAGCAAAGAAGTATGAGTGGCAGGAAGTGTAACGATAGAACGGCCTAGTTTAGTAGTCCAAGGCCGATTGGCGAATGAGTGATTCATTGATTCTCTGTGGCTTCCCCCCGATTTTCTATAAGCGAATCGCTCAGTGCGCGTTTAGGGCATTCAAGTACAGTTAAGCCAGTATCTTTGTCAGTAAGTCAATTGTTCAAGTGATGGCGTAAGCCTTACGCCACAAAATATTGCGCAAATACGTTGTTGCCGTAAAAAGCCTCCAATGAAAACAACACTCTTCTTCTCGATGTTCACAAGAAGCCCTGGGGATGCTGGAAGAAATGGGCGTCGAAGAAGCGATCTTTCGTGATAGCTTCGCTGACGAGTTGGTCGTCGATCTCCAGCCAATTGCGTCGTTTACAGGCGTCATGATCTTCGGCGATCTGCTAGAGCCGACGCCGCTCAAACTGATCGACTCCAAACCTTTGGACGAGAACACGGCCCGAATCAGATACCAAGTCATGCGCGACCGAATAGCGACACACAGCATCCTATGTATTAAATCCGCGCCTTCATGCGTCAAGATATTATGCACCCGCTTCTCACCGCCTTCCTTGCGTTGACAACTGCGTTGATGGGTCCGCACACGAGTGCAAACGACTCCAAATGTGAAATACCGCATGGCCTGATTGGCCTGCGCCCGCTGCCACGCGATACCGCCGACCACAAGCATAACCACGGCGGTTCGTGGGAAGATATGCCGACCTATGCCGAGCAGAAAGGCAAGTACCCCTTCGTTGCCGAGCACGTGGATGTCGTTAAAGGCTGGCTCGACGGCGACTTCAAGACCAAGCATGTCTTCTTCGAGTACTACTGGGGTCTGAGCAAGCAGCGCGACGACCTTGACCCTGAGAAGAACCTACTTATCAACACCATCAAGCAGTGGGAAGACCAAGGTGGCGAGGTCGTGCACATCCTGATTTGCCGGGAAGCAAGGCTTGCGGTCAATCGGGGGTGGAAGGACGCGGAACTCGGTCCTTTCGAGGAAGACGGGCGGATCCTGTCTGCTCAGAATCTCCGCGATATCCGCAAGCTATTCAAGCAGGCTCACGAGCAGAAACAGACCAAGCACGACGACTACAACCTCATCATGATGGTCGAGGAGCCTTCGTTCTTCGCGACCGACCCCGAGGCCCAGAAAGTAATCAAGATGACCGGCGGCGTCGCGTACGAAGCACACCAGTTCAATCGCCACTGGCCGCTGAAGACCGGCTGGTCCAATCCTGAGGCCGTGGTGAAGGGCGCGAAATGGACACTGGAACAGGACCTCGAGTACATCTTCTACTACGGGCCCATCCTCTGGGAACGGGACGAACGCTACAAGCCATTTATCGAACGCCAGTGGATAAAGGACTATTGGAAAGCTGGCCTGCCCAAGCACGACCCGAAGATGCATTACTACCTCAACCTCTTCCCGCACCACACGGGTAGGGGCCGGCCGGTTGGGCCTGAAACAGACCCCCACTCGATCCTTGGGTTCACGAAGTGGGTGATTGAAGAGATTAAGATGAAGCCAGACCCATCTGACAAAAAGGAATAGACACATGAAGAATCGTCGCCTGCCGCGGCTGTTTGCCGCCCTGCTGCTGATGTCTGCATCTATTATTGTAACAGCGGAAGAAAAGACTCAAGCCGTCCGCTTCACCTCCGCCCCGGACATCTTCAACTGGAACATCGACTACCCCACCCCCGGCTGGGAGGACACGATGGACTGGTATTTCAAGAAGCTTAAGAGCGATGGTCCGGATTTCACGCTCGTCGCCGGCGACATCATGGATGCGCGGTGGTACGAGCCCGAGCTGATCAAGAAGAAGACCGAACAATACTGGGGTGGCTACGTCAAACGCTTCAAGGACTATGACATCACCGCCTACATCGCGCCGGGCGACCACGAGTACGGCGACGACCGCGGGCTGGCCATGGGCGATGTGTCGCGGCTGTTCGGCAAGCAGTTCGAGAAGATCATGGGAATGCCGAAGAACGGGCCCAAGGCTCATATCGGCCGGGCGTTTTATACGAGGCATCAGAACCTGCTCGTGATCACGCTCGATACGTTTGAGGATGTGGGGAAGCGGTTCGCTTATACCGTCGGTAATAAGCAGCTCGAATGGATGGAGAAGGTACTCATCGAGAATAAGGACGCAGAGTTTGTGATCGTACAGGGGCACCTGCCGATCGTCGGGCCGGTGAAGAGCAAGAACTCCAGCGCGTCGATGCTCAAAGAAGGAACCAACTCAAAGCTGTGGAAGTTGATGGTGAACTACGGCGTCGATGTCTACCTCTGCGGCGAACACCATCGCATCACCGTGCACTATCATCAGGGAATCTGGCAGGTCGTACATGGTGCGCTATGGGGCACGCAGACCGATGTGAATTACATGCGCGGCACCTGCAAGCCAGGCGAGCTAACCCTCGAGCTGCTTGAGTTCGATGTCAAGTACTCCGGCGGTTACATCGGAGACCACCCCCACCGCGGTAAAACAAACAAGCCCCGCGAGAAAGTCACGCTCGCGGAGTCGAGCAAGAAGGAAGGCCCACGTGTAACGGGTACTCTCACGCTCGGCTTCAAAGACGTCGGTAAGAAGATCCCAACCTACGAAGCGAGCGGCTGGTTCGAAAGCCCCTCACCGGTAAAGTCGAAGGAGAGATGAGCGAAGAGGCCCCCGCCGGCTGCCTCGGGTTTCTTGCCAGGCTCGGCATCAAGATCGACATGGACAACATCTTGCCCGTCGACAGGATCGAGGCCGAGTTCTATCCGTTCGAAGCCGTTGGGCGTGCACGCGAGTTCGCCGAGCTCGAGTACACAAGCTTCAGGTCCGGCGTGCGCAAGCTTGAGATCGAGGTCGAAGACGACTGCGGCGTCCCCCCGGCTAGCCAGGTCAGCATTAAGATCCACGGCGTCCAGGTCTGCAGGGTGGTCACCGGACCACGAGACAATACCGAGATCAGCCTTCGATCAGACAAGTGTGATGAGGCCCCGACGATCAAGCCGGGGATCCTGCCCAGTTGATCTATCAGGGGCACGTCATCGCGGAGGGTGCGTTCGTCGCTAAGTATTTGGGCGGCAAGCCCGTAGCACGTTCTTAGCCATAGGCTTGGTCGCATTTGGCGCACCAGTGGACGCAAAGACTGCACTGCAGGAACCCGTCTGAGGCCTCAAAAACGCTGCCATATCCCATTCGTTCCGTTTTTAAAGTAACCCGGCTTGACAGTCGATGCATGAAACATATTATACGAATCTAATTTCGCGTAAATGAATTCGCTATCCTAAGGAAACCTCGATGACCCTCGCTTTCCCTGCCGTACAATCTGACAAGATGAATCAAGCATCCACACCCGCCGCCCAGAAAACCCCTGTCGCGGTTGCCCAGGGCGACGGCATCGGCCCTGAGATTATGCTGGCGACCCTCGCCATCCTCGAGGCAGCCGACGCCCCGCTGGATCTCCGCCCAATCACTATCGGCGAGCAGGTCTACAAATCCGGCAACACCTCCGGTATCCCCGCGGAGGCGTGGGACACGATCCGCGAGACCGGCGTCCTGCTCAAGGCCCCGATCACCACCCCGCAAGGCGGTGGGTATAAGTCGCTCAACGTCAGCATCCGCAAGACACTCGGGCTGTTCGCTAACATCCGCCCTTGCGTCGCCTACCACCCCTTCACCGCGACCAACTTCCCCGGAATGGACGTCGTCGTGATGCGGGAGAACGAAGAAGACACCTACGGCGGCATCGAGCACCAGCAGACGCCGGAGGTCGCGCAGTGCCTCAAGCTCATCACCTGGCCCGGCTCGCTGCGGCTCTGCCAGTACGCCTTTGCGTACGCGAAGGCACACGGCCGCAAGGAGGTCACCTGCTTTGTCAAAGACAACATCATGAAGGCGACCGACGGCCTGTTCCGCAAGGCGTTTGAACAGGTGGCGGCCGAGTACCCCGACATCGATTCGGACGTGATGATCATCGACATCGGTGCCGCACGACTCGCCACACGGCCCGAGCAGTTTGATGTCGTTGTCGCGCCCAACCTGTACGGCGACATCGTCAGCGACATCGCCGCAGAGGTCGCGGGCACGGTCGGGCTGGTCGGCACGGCGAACATCGGCCCCGACTGCGCCATGTTCGAGGCGATCCACGGCAGCGCACCCGATATCGCCGGACAGGGCATCGCTAACCCCTCAGGACTATTGCTCGCGGCGGTGCAGATGCTCCAGTACCTAGGCCACAGCGAGCACGCCGAGAAGGTTCACAACGCTTGGCTCAGCGCGATCGAGGACGGCATGCATACCGGCGATATCTATCAAGACGGGGTCAGCCAAGAGAAGCTCGGGACGCAGGCCTTCGCCCAAGCCGTAATCGATCGGCTCGGCAAGACACCCAGCACGCTCAAGCCTGCCACCGACGGTGTCTCACGCATAGAGACGCCCGCCCCCGCCAAGCCCGAGGCGGTCAACAAAGAGATCATCGGCGTGGATGTCTTCCTGCACTGGGACCGCTCGGACCGGGACCCGAACGTGCTGGCCAACTACATCACCGCCTTCGTCACGCCGCACTTCAAGCTGACGATGATCAGCAACCGCGGCACCAAGGTCTGGCCGCACGGCGCCCCGGAAACATTCTGCACCGACCACTGGCGCTGCCGGTTTATCCCGACCGAGCAGAACATGCCGATGACCCAGGCCAAACTGCTGGACCTGCTCCGGCTGCTGCACGAAGGCAAGCTCAACATCATCAAGACCGAGAACCTCTATAACTTCGATGACAAACCCGGCTACTCACTGGGACAGGGCGAATAAGCCAATAAGCTCAACATCAGGCATAAAAGGCGTCGCTCAAGGCTCGGCACCCCGTCCTGCCGGTTTGCGAAAAGAAACCCGCATTGCCTTGGAAAATAAGCACGGTCCTGCAGCATGGAATCGCTGGGTCGTGCTTTTTATCATTCAGGCGGTGAGAGAGCTAGACTCTATTCATAAACCACTCCAATGAAGACAGAAAAGCTCCAACTCAAGAACAGCTACCTCACATTGCCCGAGGTGTTTTACACAAAGGTCGCACCAACACCTGTGACTGCGCCCCGTCTGGTGGTGTTCAACAAAGACCTCGCTGACGAACTCGGGTTAGAGCTATCAAGCCTGTCAACCGAAGAGCAGACCAAGCTTTTCGCAGGAAACACGCTCCCACCCGATGCGAAGCCGCTCGCACAGGCGTACGCCGGCCATCAGTTCGGGCACTTCACGATGCTCGGCGACGGCCGGGCCCACCTGCTCGGCGAGCAGATCACGCCAGACGGCAATCGTTACGATATCCAACTCAAGGGCTCGGGCCGGACGCCCTACTCGCGCGGCGGTGACGGGCGCGCAGTGCTCGGGCCGATGCTGCGCGAGTACCTGATCGCCGAGGCCATGGCCGCGCTGGGAATCCCGACCACCCGATCGCTCGCCGTCGTCACGAGTGGCGAGCCCGTGCATCGCGAGACACTGCTCCAGGGCGCGATCCTGACCCGTATCGCCAGTTCGCATCTCCGTGTCGGCACGTTCCAGTACGCACGCGGCCAGCAAGACGCCGCTGCGCTGCAGGCACTGCTCGATTACACGATCGATCGACACGACCCTGAGTTGAAAAATGCGGGTAACCCAGCCCTCGCCCTGCTCGAAGCCGTCATGCACCGACAAGCCGACCTGATCACCCACTGGATGCGTGTCGGCTTCATCCACGGCGTTATGAATACCGACAACATGGCGCTCTCCGGTGAAACGATCGATTATGGCCCGTGCGCGTTTATGGATGCCTACGACCCAGGCACTGTATTCAGTTCCATCGATACCGTCGGCCGATACGCCTACGCCCAGCAGCCCGGCATCGCCGCATGGAACCTCGCCCGGCTCGCCGAGGCGCTGCTGCCATTGATCGCGGATGAGCCCAGCGAGGCGGTCGAGCTTGCTGAGAAGCTCGTCAACACCTTCGCCGACGTGTACCGTGAAAGGTGGCTCAACATGATGCGCAGCAAGCTAGGGCTCTTTGGCACGGACGAGAATGACTACATACTCATCACCGACCTGCTCAGCTGGATGAAAAAGAACCACGCGGATTACACCAATACGTTCCGTGGCCTCACGCATGACGAATCCCCCGCCGGACCGCCCTACGGCTGCAAAGCCTTCACCGCCTGGCACGACCGCTGGCAGGCCCGGCTGGAGCAGAACGACCAGCCGCTCGAATCAGCAAAAGAACTGATGCGCCGCACCAACCCGGCCGTTATCCCACGCAACCACAAGGTAGAAGAAGCGCTCGCCGCCGCAACGGACGGCGACCTGAAGCCCTTCCATAATCTGCACAGCGCATTGCAATCCCCTTACGAAGAACGCGAAGGCCTAGCCCCCTACCAGTCCCCGCCCGAGTCGAGCGAGCGCGTCTACCAGACCTTTTGCGGGACCTGACCCAACGACCGCCTTCAATCGATATCCAGTCGCAGCGCGCAAACTACAAAAGTGCGTAAAGGCTCACTGGTCACCATCAATCAAGTCCCGGAAACCAGGCGCGCACAACCGACGCCCCGCCGCGCATGCGCGTCCCCAAAGCCGCCGATGGTATCGACGGTTTTGAGCGAATGATCGAAAGCCCACCCCGACACCGGCAACAGCTTTATTTCATCAACCCCTTCAGACAAGCCCAAAACAAGACCTACGCGCGCACAAACTGACGCCGCGACCCAACCACGCAACGCCCCCCAAGCGAAGAACTTGCCGGGCCCCTTAAGCAGCACCCCATCTCCCTGCACCACGTGTGCGCCCGGGATGTACACAGGATGACAAAAGGGACAGCCGGTTCTGCTGCGCCAAGTGAAAACGCCCCTTAGTAGGAAACCGTTTTCTCGGTGGGCTCGAAGTTCTTGCTCCAGCGTAGTTCCCATAGCCCGCCGAGCGAGATAGGGGAGGACGAGCCATCGAGCATCGTGACATTGACGGTCCTGTCGTGCCGATCGATACAGAACCGCCCCATGCCCGCATTGGCAATGCCAGTTCCACCCCCCGTGTTCAGATCGTCCGGGGGCTCGTCCGTATCCTTGGGCCACCCGCCATACCAGATCGCGTCTGCATAGCCAGGTGTCTCCGAAGGGACATCGACCTCCTTAAGTGTGTTGTAGATGTTCTCCGGCGGGAACGCGGCAGGGTTTACTGTTGAAAACTGCCCCGGGGGCTGGATCCAGATATTGACGCCATAGCTATTGGCCGCAGTATAGACATCACGGTTGATCCACGCCGTCGTCGCGGTACCGAACGTGATCTGTGCGCCCGAATCAGACAGGGTTGAGGCGCTCGGGCAGAGGAAGGACGATTCGGTCTGCTCCTGCGTATTAGAATCAATTGAAGAGGTTAGTGAGCCGAGGTAAGGCTTTAATTCATTCGCCCACATGTCCTCCGGCCCGAAATCGGCCTTCATCATCACGTCTTTATTCTCTTGGGCGTACATCATTGTCGCTTGGCCGATCCCGCGCAGGTTGCTCAGGCACTGCATGCGCTCGGCAGACCGACGCGCCGAACTGAGTGCCGGCAACAAGATAGCGATTAGCAAGGCGATGATGGAGACCACCACCAGTAATTCAATCAGCGTAAATGCTCTGCTCACAAGCGGTATCCTGTTTTCGTTATACATCTGCAAAGTAGGTCACCGATCAGGGTAAATAAGGAAGTTGGCGAAACGTTTCACAACATGCTGGGCCGGGGTTTAGTAACCAAATGCGTGCTTTGTTGAACAGCAGGCCCGGCTGACTACCAGTAAAACTCGATGATCTGCTTGGTGAACTTGTATTCCAGTTCGTCATCGCTTCGGAAGACGACGCTTCCGTCGTTGTAGAGGCTGTTCCCGCCTAGGCCCTTGTGATGAAGGCGGTGTGAGTACCACTTGAAGGGATCGGGTGTGCCGACCTGACGGACCGAGACATCCGCGGCTAGGATTTTGTCCGAGCGGTCTTCCGTGTCCTGGGCGACGATGTCTTGCGCCCCTGGGAATTCAGAGGGTTGGTACTTGGCCAGAGACATGTAGCCGAAGAACGTGTTGGCCGGGTCGATCGAGCCGTCAGGGTTTTTGAACCGCCAGTGCTTCTCTTCGGTGAAGAAGGTGCGGTACGGGCAGTACAAGACATCCAGTGTCAGCAGGTCGTTTTGCCAGAGCTCGCCTAGGCCGACAAGATATCCTTCGCCGCGCTGCTCTATAACGAGCCCGCTGTCGTCTTCGAAATGACCAAAAGCCCACTTGCCGTTGTGGACTTCTTCGGGATACTCACCGTCGTTGTCCACACCGAAGGTGCTGAAAGCGATCCCGATCTGGTGGAGGTTGTTCGCACAAACAGTGTTGACAGCCGCGTTGCGGGCGTTCTGAAGCGCTGGCAGAAGGATCGCGATCAGCAGTGCGATGATGGAGACCACCACCAGCAGTTCGATCAGTGTAAATGCTTTACGCATGAGCGGGGTCCTGTCCAAAAATAAAGCAGGGTTTTGAAAGGCGGCAAGCCTGTTGCCAGACTCACTGCCACTTGAAGGAGAAGCACTTTAAGCACGCCGACGTTGCAACATCATCACGCCGCCGATACCGAGCAGCGCGAGCGAGCCGGGCTCGGGTACGACCTCGATACTGAAGTTGTCAAACGTCACATTGTTTGACCCGAACGTGAATAGACCCGCTCGCCCAGAAGTGAACGTGTCGTCGACGAAGGTGGTCGCCGTGGTGAGCGGGACCCCGCTGACGGCGAAATCAAAAGTATTAGTCGCGGCGGTGTACTCGATGGTCAATCCATAGGTGGGACCGTTGCTAATCGCCCCGTTCCCAGACCTGAGTACCGTCGTTGTTGTGACCCCATTTTCTACTGTAAATAAGCGGACATCATGCTTGGTGGGCGCAGCACCGCTATTCTCAGTCAGGTTAATCATTAACGCGTAATAATTATTGTTGTCCTGATACATAAACACAGCCCCGGCGTCGACGGCATTACCTGTGTATCGCACATCCAGTGTGAGCGTGAAGTCCTCACCGGTGTCGATGTTGACCGGGTCCGCCGTAGCGATCACGCTTGGTCCGGGGGGAGCGTCAATAACACCAGCAACATAGGCGAAGTCAGCACCAGTGTTGCCTGGATTTTGGGTCGTCCAGCTGGCACTGTCGTCTAGATCGCCGGTACCGGTATTGAAATTATCCGAAAAAGAAATCGGCGCGGCGCCTGCAGCCAGGCCTGTGATTGCAAAAGTCATCGCAAGTGCACTCAATCCGTAGGGTTTGATCCGGTGGGTCATCTTCTGTCTACGTGTAGGGTTAATGTGATTCGTTGCACTCGGTACGGTAAAGTTCGTCATCTGTGTTTTCTCCATATAAAAAGGCAAAACAAGGGTAAGAGACTAAAACAAGCCGCTGGGGCACACACCCAAAGCCTCACACCCCCTGCGCAGGGGCCTGAGGTGAAGGAGAAAACTTCTTAGCTACGCCGACGACGCAACATCATCACGGCGCCGATGCCGAGCAGCGCGAGCGAGGAAGGCTCGGGTGTGAGCGCAGCCTGCCAGTTGTCGTAGGTCGCATTGACTTGAATATTCGCCAGCGAGATCGACGCGAGGTTATAGAACCCGGGGGCCGAAGCACCATCGTTTCCTGGCCCCAAGTTGTAGAAGAGGTCCTGAGCGCCGGTGATCTCGACGCCATCGATTTTGAGGGTGTAGGTGCCCGTGGTCGATGAGGTCGGGGTCGCAACCAGCTCGTAGAGGTGCGACTCGGACTCGTCCCAGGTCGAACCCAGGTCCGAGGTGATGGTCGCCGCTTCAATATTGACAGTCGTTTTGCTGCCACCAACGGTCCCGGCATAAACCTGTACAACACCGCTGCCGAAGACCAAGATACCTATCTGGCTTGAGCCACGCTCATCACCATTATGCGTAGTCAAGTAAAAGGAGCTCCAAGAGTTGTCGCTGCCTCCGACCGAGAGGTCCGTCGAAAGCGTAAACTCTTCGGTGGTTGGCGCTGTGATAGAGGCTCTTAGGTCTACCAGTTGGTTGAGGGCACCGCTCGCGGCATTAGTACCGATTGCGGTCGCTTGTAGCGTGTTGTTAAAAACGGTAGTGGCGTTGTTGTTGGAACCGCCCCCGCCGTACGACCCCGTTGCAAGGGTGCCGGACTGACGGCCAGCCGTATTGATACCGGCGCCGATACTGGTAGTGTTCGCCGAATCGAACGTGTCGAGGATCAAGACCTCTGAGGTAGCTGTCTGCGCGGCGAGGGCACCAAGTGCCAGTGCGAGTAGTTGCTTCTTCATAATTTCTATCTCTCCAAGAGTGGGGTGTTGGGCGCATTTGGACATGATTAAAAGAAGTCCATCTGGCATGAAATAAGTCATATCGATTGAGCCTGTGAGGGAAACGCTCCCTTGCTCATTAGATGGGGTTCATGGACCCTCCTTCGCGTTCAAAAGAACCCGCTGAATCGTCGGTTGCTTTGACAGCCTGCTCATGCTGTATCGATGAGGCTTCAGCGGGTGTACGGCTAGCAAGCGGGAGTGATGACTCCTGCCAGGTCCATCGCAGATAGAAGGCGACGGGGCCTGCGTTGGGCTGATCCGCCAGCCGGTGGTTCTCGATTTCAAAAGCGATCGTGTTTTCACCCGCGACCAAGTGTTCGTTGATCACCAAGTCCCTGATGGCCCACCCCTTCTCGGCGGGCAAGTCGACCTCCAGCCGTTCACCGTTGACAACGATCGCTCGGAGGTAGTCGTCCGCCGAATAGGAGAGGGCCAGCGTCGCACGCTCAGGGTCCATCGTTTCTGGCAACGACACACGGGTCTGGAAGCGGTAGGTGATCCCGCTGCCCGGGGCCGGGTTCTGCGCGGGCCGCATCCCGATCCACTGTGCCGACTCAGGATCGTTGGGCACGCTGCCCGTGAGCATTGGATTGCTAATAACACGGACCGCTTGCGGCGCATCCAGGGCTTGACCAGCGATCGCAGTGATCTGCCAGTTCGGATCAACCTGCCTCGCCGAGAGACGCTGCCCGGTCCCCCGAAGCGCGATCGTGCGGGGCAGCAGCTTGGCGTAACGGTCGGCGTCCTGCACAATCGACACGATCTCGTTTGTATCGGCGGACAACGCGACGGACTGACCCATGGCAAGGCGGGTTGGTTCGGCATCAACCGGGGCTTGTGCGTGGCTTACCTGGACTTCCCCATCAAAGACATGGACCTGAGTAGTCAGCAAACCCGTCACTTCAACGCCAAACCGGGTGCCCAGATCAGTCACATCCATGTGCGGCGTGCGGACCAAAAACCCCTTGGATGAATCGGTCTGGCAGAGGCCAACCATTTTCCCGGCGTGCAGTTGGATCGCGTTGTTGCTGTCGCTCAACTCGATCGATGCGGGGGCTTCAAAGACCGCTACCGCGCCGCGAACGGTCGTAATCTCAGCAAAGCCCTCTGCCAGGGTTAACCGGTCACCAGCCCGCAGCTGCGACCCAAGAGGTGCTTCAAGCCCCGCCCATACCGCATCGCGATCGGCGGTTAGCGTGGCGACAACAGGGCGGACGGGTTGTACCGGCGTCTCAATGGGCTGATCGACTTCAGGCTCCGCCGGTCTTTCATCGATGACGACGGGCGGTCGATCTATCACGACCGGGGGGTCATCGATTGCGACCGTTGGCTCTACCGGGTCTTCCCCCATCCCCCGGAACACGAATACCAGTAGTACCACAAGCACGAGCACCGCGGCAACGCTTGCGGCCCCGACCGCGTAGCGACGCAAGACCTGCCGGCCCACATAGCCAAGCACCTCCAGGGTCTTGTTGCGTGAGATTGACTCGCTTTGATAAGTCCACTCGATCTGAGGCAGCGTCGACTCATCAAGCATCGAGCCTTCGGCATCGTTCAACTCGGCGAGGATGTCTCGGTTGGATTGCAGCTTGCTGTTCTTAATCAGGCTTTGTTCCAATGCGGCCAAGGACGCGAGGTAGCGGGCGTTCTCTTTCGACGCCAAGACCCATTGCGAGAGTTCTTCGGCTTGGACTTCGTCGAGGTCGCCTTCGAGGTAGGCGGTGATCAGCTTGTCGGGCACGTCCTGCATCAGCCGCGCCCCCTGATACGTTGGTTGATGCAGTCGGCCAGGGCCTTTCGGATGCGGTAGATCATGGCGTTGACGGCGGTGGTGGTCGCGCCAACACGCTTGGCGATCACGTCGGGCGAGAGGGCCTGGCCGTAGCGCAGGTCGATGGCCCTGCGGTGGCGGTCGCTGAGTCGGGCAAGGCAGGCCTGCATCGCGTCGAAACGGATGTCTTTGGTCTTTGTCAGATCGAGGTGGGCGTCGGCCAACTCATCCATCGCCTCGTCCGAGAGCGATACCGGGGAGCGGCCGTGCTTGCGGAAGTAGTCGGCGATGCGTCGCTTGGCGATCCCGATCAGCCAGCCGCCGAAGGGCTGGGCGGTGTCGTACTGGTCGAACGAACCGGCGGCATGACGGGCGACTTCCTGGATGACGTCTTCGGCGTCGTGGAAGTCCCGAACCCGCATGTAGACATAGGCCGCGAGCATGTCGTGGTTCTCCAGCCAGAGGTCGGTAAACCGCTGGATCGATGAATTAACATTTTCAACCGACATGAGGAAAGGCCGCATAGAGCGGATATAGCAGGCTCCTCAAAGGTACTGTCGTTTGAGGCGGGCGTTGATGACGGCGGATTAATGAAAAAGTATGACTTTTTCATTTTTCTGCCCTGAAGCCTTCAGAATGAGGCTACAGACCCGGGCTTGCCCATAAAAACAGCCCGCTCCGGGCGTCTCCCGAGGCCACGCGACGGTGAAACCCAGATACAGAGGGCTGGTTTCGATCAAGCAAGACGCTCGAGAATGCGGAGGCAAGCCTTCGGCCAGACTACATTGGGTCATGCTATGAACGCCTGCATGAGATCGATAGAGCGGAAATCACCAGTAACCGGAGGTCGTGCCCTGCGAGCGGACCGGGTGCTCCTGCATCGCTTCCTGCTTGATGAACCCGACCGAGCCATCCAGGAGCCCGACGTTGCCGCCTAGCGAACCGATTTCGCTCGGTTGCTCTGACCCGCCGAGCGGGCCCTCGACCAGACCGTTGGGGCCGTGTGAGCTCGTCGTGCGCTTCGGCGTCAGCGTGTTGCGCTCGATGATGTCCGCGATCATGACGAGTTCGCCCGACTCATCCATCGACCAAGGCGAGGCCCAACCAACCCCCGGCCCGGGGAACGGCTCGTTGTTACCCACTGCCACCTGCCCCATCATGTGGTAGTACGAGGTCCGCGTAATCAGCTGTGGCCCGCTCCAGTAGGTCGTAATAAAGCTGTCGCCACGGTCCGGGCAGAGGTAGACCAGCGGGTCGTAGCCGTAATCGGCCAGATTCCGCAGGGGGGGTACGCCAATAAAGCTGAGATGCTGGTTATTGACGACGACGTTTCCGTTCCCGTCGTGCCCACCCATCGCAGAGAACCTACCATCGTTGTCCGTGCCGTATGAGAAGAAGATCTGCAGGATCTGTTGCTGGTGGGCGGCGCACTGCACCCTCCGAGAAGACGCCTTTGCGCTGCTCAACGCGGGCAGAAGGATCGCGATCAGCAGCGCAATGATCGAGATGACTACTAACAGTTCGATGAGGGTAAACGCGCGGTACATGGCATGGCTCCTATCGATATACAACAAGGCGTCACGATCAAAAACCCCCGGCCCACCCTAGCGGGCTGGGAGCGAAGGAGAACGATTCAGTCACGCCGACGGCGCAGCACCATAATGCTGCCGAGGGCGATGAGTGCTAGCGAGCCGGGCTCGGGGATGGGTGTCACCTCGAGGAAGACGTTATCGATCCGCGCAAAGGCATCGCCAGAGAGATTGCTGCCCTCAAACTCCACGAATAGGGTCTTGCCAACAGCGCCCGCATCAGCCAGCGGCGCGGTTGGTCCGAACGATTCCGTTTCCCACTGGTTGTTATTTTCTTCACTACCGCTGTTGAAGGTAAACAGCGCCGTGCGGGTGCCGTCGATCAGGTTGTTGGCCGTGTAGTACAGGATGAGATTGATCGTCTCGCCTGGGTTCCACCCGAATGCATCTCGCCAGTCATACTCTGCGGTGAAGATATCGCCGAGCGCGAGGGTATGGCCTGTTGACCTGCCGAAGCTTAGGTCCTGGTTCGCGTCCCCGCCGGCCACCGCGTTGTTTCCGCCAACAGGCGAGGGCAGATTGGGGCTGATCTGGATGACGGTCTCAACAAGGGGCACCCACCCATCGGCATTTGGGGTGTTCACGTTGCCGGGCGTAGATTCAAAACCACCGTTGTTGACCGCGGTATCGTGGACGCCATTCACGACACCATCGTCGTAGTCGATCAGGATCGTGGCGGCTTGAGACGAGCCCGCAGCAAGAAGGGCTGCCGAGCCAAGTAAACAGAGCGGTGCTTTCAACATAGCTATTCTCCAAAAGGGGTGAAGTGATCTGTCGGTTGTCATGTGATGGTCCTCCAAGGGTTGAATGGTCGGGTCTAAATGCGTGCTCCACAATAAGGTTTTAAGGCTGTTGGCTCTGCACCAACACGCGTATCTGGTCTACCGCGATCGGTGCGAAAAGCTCTAGCTCAAGCGACATCCCATCGTCGCTCACAACAGCTTTGTCCGCGTATTTCGTATCGAATTCCAAAC
Organism: Planctomycetota bacterium; assembly: GCA_039188575.1. Taxonomy (GTDB): domain Bacteria; phylum Planctomycetota; class Phycisphaerae; order Phycisphaerales; family Phycisphaeraceae; genus JAHQVV01. Next base: position 36,279 of record JBCCYY010000006.1, read on the forward strand.
CGGCCAACCCACCGGCGGGGTTGGCCGCGTCTTCGGGATCAACAACAGATGAGTGCAGCGCGCCGGGGACACTGAGAAACCCATCCGATTGCCTGAGCGTCGATTCAGCGGCGATCACACCAACGATCGGGCGGTCAAACCGGATCACGCACTTGATGGGCCGGGTCCTGATGTTGTGCGGGCTGGGCACACGGTCTATGTGAAGCAGGTAAACATCCACGGCCGTGCCCGACGGGACCGAAGCCTTGCCAAACCCACGCTCGGGCGGCCAGGCATCACCCGCCATCATGTCGATCGTTGTAACCTCCTTGAGGACGACGGCACGCCGCTCGAGGTAGACCTGCAGCGCATCGCCTTCCTGCTGGTCCGACCGCATGTCCAGCGGCAGCATGCCCTTCCACACCACGGGGCCGCCCTCCGTTCGAGGACGCAGGCTGTCGATGTCCAGCAAGGCGCTGTAAGCCTGCGGCTCGTAATTGGTGACGACCAAAGCCGACGCGCTACCCGTCAGCGACTGCCCGGCGACGAGGCGTTGAGGCAGCAGCAGGCCGGCCTGACCCTTTGTCGGTGTGACCCGGACCTCGCCCTCGAACACGATGACGGAGGTTAGTCGGCTGTCAGAGGCATCGACACCGAAGCGCGTGCTTAGGTCGGTGACCGCCAAGTGTGGGCTATAGACGGTAAAACCACGCGACGCATCGGTCTCGCAGAGCCCAACGAGCCTGCCGGTATGCAGCCGTATAGCGTTGTCATCATCGATCAACTCGACCGTCGCAGGCGCTTGAATCACCGCCACGGCACCGTGGCTTGTTGTGAGTTCAGCAACCCCCCGGGTCAGCGTAAAATGCTGGCCGGCGTAGAGATCATCTCCCGGTCGACGGTCCCAAACCGCGTCGCGCTCGCCTGTCAACGTCGCGACGATGCGTTTGTGTGCCGGTAATTCAGTCTTCGGCTTGGGCGATTCCGGTAGTTCCACGACCGAGTCGGTATCATCCGGCTCGCTGATCAGCACGATGGTCAGCACAGCACCCAGCACAAGCGCGGCAGCAGTCGCGATCGCCGCAACCCGCTTGGGTGTGAACGTGTGGCGTACCACATAAGACAGCGCCGAGCGATACTTCTGCCGGGTCAGTCCGGTCGCATCGAGGTGGATCGGCGCGAGCGGTGGCTGGTACTGCTCAGCGGCGTCGGGCTCGGGGAGCCCAAGAACGACATCCGCGGGCTCATGACCTGGCTTGCAATGCTGACCCACCGCAGTGCTGAGATATGCGTCCTGCGCAGCCAGCAACGCGAACGCCTCCGCGTGCTTTGGTGACTCCGCGATCCATGCCGACAGCTCTGCGACCTGCTGGGGCGTCGCCTCATCCATCAGATACAGCTGACACAGTTCACGCGGTTCCACGCGCACCCCCTTCCGAAGCCAAACGCGACTCGATGCACCTGGCAAGCGTCTCACGGATCCTGCGCAGCATGACCGTCACCGAATTGGGGGCGATGTCTAACGCGTCGGCGATCTCCTCATGGCGGGCGCCCTCGTAGTACTTGCGGTACAGCGCGCTCTTGCTGCGGGGGGTCAGCTTCTCGATACAAAACTCCAACGCGTCCTGCTGTGGCAAGACCCTGTCCTCAATAGCGACGAAGGCATCAGGCAGCATCTTGATCACATCATCAGAGAGAACACGCGCGTTACGCTGACGCTGGCGGAGGCATTCGAGGATTCGGTAGCGGGCGATACCGATCGCCCAGGTCGTGAAGTTAGTTGACGGGTCGAACTCGTCGAAGTGCTCGACGAGGTACTGGACGGTGGCCTGCGTGACGTCCTCGCTGTCGTGGTAGTCCCTCAGCGACGCACGGATATACGCCGTGACGGTCGGCTGGGACTCACCCCACAGCAGCGTCAGCTTGGACATCCGCTTGGCGTTCAGTTTGTCCGGTTGCTCAGGCATGGTGATCTATCGCGAGGTTGTCTTACCAATGAGAAGGACACAGCATCGCCAAAAGGTGACAGAAACACGAAAAAATCTCTCGGGCTTGTCAAGACTGGACCTGATGACGTGCAAAACCGCATCTCGACGAGAGATGAACCAAAGAAAAGCCCGCGCCTGGTGATAGGAGCGGGCGGCGGGGTCTGTTGTATTCGATTGGCTGGCTTAACCGAATCGGCCGTGGATGTAGTCCTCGGTCTGCTTCTCGCGGGGAGCGGTGAAGATCTGCTCGGTCGCGCCGTACTCGATCAGCTCGCCCTGGAACATGAAGGCGGTCGCGTCGGAGACACGCGCCGCCTGCTGCATGTTGTGCGTCACGATGATGATCGTGTATTTCTCCCGGAGCTCGGCGATCAGTTCTTCAATAGCGAGGGTGGACTTGGGGTCCAGCGCGGAGCAGGGCTCGTCCATCAATAGCGTCGTCGGACTTACCGCCAAGGCACGGGCGATGCACAGACGTTGCTGCTGGCCACCGGACAGGCCGATCGCGGACTGGTTGAGCCGGTCTTTGACTTCGTCCCAGAGCGAGGCGCCGCGGAGAGATTTCTCGACGATCTCGTCTAGGTCGGTCTTGTTGATTTTGTAGTGCAGCCGCGGGCCGAAGGCGATGTTGTCGTAGATGGACTTCGGGAAGGGATTGGGCTTCTGGAAGACCATGCCGACGTGCCGGCGGAGTTCGACAACGTCGGTCTTGGGTGCGAGGACGTTGCTTCCTTCAAACTCGATCGAGCCCTCGATGCGGGCAGAGTCGATCTGATCGTTCATGCGGTTGATCCACCGCAGGAAGGTCGACTTGCCGCAGCCGGACGGGCCGATGAGCCCGGTGACTTTCTTGACGGGCATATCGAGATTGAGGTCGATCAGCGACTGGAAGTCGCCATACCACGCGTTGACATTGCGGACCTTGATGGGGTCGCCGCCGGTGTGCTGGATACCCGGGGAGTAATCGCTAACCTTCTGGGAATCAGCGGTTTTGGTCGATATCGTGGCAGGCATATGGTGACCCCTAATATTGGCCCGTTTAATGTCGGTAGTGTGCGCTCTGCGTGTTAGCGTTTGATGAACAAACGCGATTTAAAGTAAATATCGCGTTAGTGTGGATAACGCTATAAGACAAGTATTAAAAGGATTTTACATGTCATATCGACCCGCTATTGGTATCACCGTCGACAATAAAGACAACGCTGCGGAGTCCGGCACCTACGAATCAGCGATCCGATACAGCCTGGCGGTCGAAAAAGCCGGGGGGCTGCCGGTGCTGCTCCCGCACTGCGCAGACCTCGCCGGGGCGTACCTTGAGCGGATCGATGGGGTCATTTTGACCGGCGGGGCAGACCCCGTGATGGAGCCATTCGGCTGCGAGACGGATCGCCGAGCGAGGCGTATCGACCCGGGACGGCAGGCCTTCGAATTGGCTCTGCTTGAGTCGATCGATCAGCAACACGATGAAGCGGATCGCGAGAAGCAACTGCCCGTCCTTGGCGTCTGCCTTGGCATGCAGCTCATGGCCCTACACCACGGCGCAGCCATGGACCAGTACATGCCCGAGTCCATGGGCGAGCAAGCGGCCAGCACCCATATCGATAACGCGGAGCACACGCTCGTCTTTGAGCACACCGACAGCGTGCTCAGGCCATCTGACCAGCCTATCGTGTCTTCGCACCGTCAGAGGATCACGGATGTTGGAGCGCTGCGCGTTGTCGCTCGAGCAAACGATGGGACGATCGAGGCGATCGACAATCCCAAAAAGCCTTTCTACCTGGGTGTGCAGTGGCACCCGGAACGCAAGGACTCAAGCCCAGAGGATCCCTTGAACCTCGGCCTGATCTCCAGGCTTGTTGAAACCGCGTCGATTGTTTCGCGCTAGCCGGCTACTCGGCTTTGCTCTTCTGTGCCTTGCGTTCGCTGAGCCAGGTCACGACCAGCACCAGGCAAACACCACAGACCAGCGCGACGTCGGCGATATTGAAGATCCATGGCCAAAGCCCGGTCGAGGGCAGCATGTGTAGCATGTCGCGCACCGCGGAGTAGAGAACACGGTCGTAAAGATTGCCCAGCGCACCGCCAAGGATCAGCGCGAGGCCGAGATGGTACAGCCTCGCCTTGGGGGGGCTGCGGTACAGCAGGAACATAATGACAAAGACCGCGACCAAACTGACGACGATAAACACCGGCCGGGCGCCCTGGCCGAGCCCGAAAACCGCGCCGGTGTTCAGCGTGAGCTGGAAATTCAGCAGCCCCGGGACCACAACGATCGGTTTATGCGCGGGCACACGCTCGGGGCGATCGGTCAGCCCGATCTCTTGAGCAACAATCCACTCCTCACGATCGGGAAGGCGCACGAGCACCTCCGGCCCACCCGCTTCCGAGGTCCGCACATCCACCGGCACGTCGGCAACGTTGTTAAACGCCCAGTACTTCAGGCCGAGATCAGCCACCAGCGATGCCAAAACGACCACAAAGAAGATAAACCACACCGACCAACGCGCGCCGGTGTGTTCGACCTCTGTCGGAGTCGCCTCGGCCTGTTTAGCTTGCTTGGCCATGACATCAGATCGGTTTCAATCGGCCGAACGCGGCCTTACCAGCCAAGCGACTTGTCTTTCACGCGGGCAACGTCGATGCAGTACTTGGCCCAGGGTGCGAATTCCAAACGCATCCGCTGGATCGGCCGACCCGACTCCAGGCATACGCCGTAGTAGCCCTCGCGCATACGAAGGATTGCTTCCTCGACTTCACGGAGCAGCTTGCGCTCCGATTCGACAAGCCCGAGGGTGAACTCCTGCTCAAAATTATCGCTACCGACGTCGGCCATGTGCAGCGGCATGTGGGCGATGTCGCCCAACGCCGCATTACGTGCATCTTCCATCCCCTGCACGTTGCCAATAATCTCGGCACGCTTCTCAAGCAGCATCTGAAGGAACTCGTCCAGGTCTTTTTTCTTCAGCCCCGTCTTAACCCGCTTGAGTTGGGGGATGGTCCACTCTTTCTCCATCGCCGCTTCGAGTGAATCCGGCGCGGGGCCCATGGGCTTGACCGGTTTTGACGCGTCCTTCTTCTTAGTGACTTTCTTGGTCACCTTCTTAGTCGCCGCCTTTTTCGTTGCGGGCTTTTTCTTGCTGGTCTTCTGCTTGGTGGCCTTCTTAGTGGTGGACTTTTTGGTGACCTTCTTCTTCGTCGTCTTCTTGGCCGGGGCCTTCTTTACCACCTTCTTCTTCGTGGTCTTCTTCGTCACTTTCTTGGCGACCTTTTTCTTGGTCACCTTCTTGGTGGCGGCCTTCTTCTTGGTTGTCTTTTTCTTTGCCAAGGGTCACTCCGTCCCCAGATGGGGCGTACGACACAATCGGCTAAGTGCCTGATTGTCATAGATTTACGGGGGAAATGCAAACATTGCCAGCACCCCCCGCGGTGCGGGCAAGCGAGGGAGTGTATCCCGCGACCTCAATCGTGGCAAATCTTGCAGGGGTCGGGGGTTGTGGACGATTGGCCAGGCCAATCAGTCGCCGTGCCTCTGCCGAAGCCGGCCCGACAAGCGCAGCAGCAGCTGGACCCGCTCGAACTGGTCGCACCAGTCTGCCAATTCTGCCGCGAGTTCGTCGTCGGGGATCGGTGCCCCCGGCAACGGGCAGCCGGCCCCCTGCAGTTGGGCCGCGAGGATGCGGTACTTGGCCAGTGGCTTGTCGCCGTACCAGCCGACGGGCTCAAAGTCCTCCGCTGCGAAGACCACGACCGGCACGCGCTTGCCGCCACAGACCATGACCTGATCCTGAAGGTCCATATGCTCGTCACGGTCGCACCACTTGAGACTGATCTTGCCGTTGCTCGCCTCGGCGATCTTCTGGAACATCGGCCCCTGCCGGACACAGTCCCCGCACCACGCGCCGGATACCGCGATGGCGTTCATCTCACGCACCGATGAGCCCAGGATGCTCTTCTGCGTCTCGGTCAGCTCAATCTGGTCGTAAACGTTCTGCCAAGCGGCCCGCTGGTCATCGGTCATACCGGCAAGGTAGTCCGCCCAGTCAAGCCCAGCGTCGTGCTTCATCTTTAGTAGTTTTGCGTCCATGATTCGGCTCCTGTTGCCGGCGGGGAAGTAGAATCCTAGGCGACGATCCGCGGTTAAGCATGCACTTGCTTGATCAAAGACTCGGCGACGACCCGAGCTTTCGCGGCCGCATCGTTGTCCCCCGATACTTGGCGGTGGGTCAGCGCACCCTGCATCAACATCGTCAACTACTCGGCGACACTTCGTGGAGCCATCAAGCCTGCCTTCTCCGCAGAATCCGCGATCGCCTTGGTCAGGTGTTCATAGCAGCATGAATCCTATCTTCTGTTCCGTGATCAGTCATGGAAAGTAATCCGGTTTGAATCGTATGATTTTGCACGAGGTAAACCATGCTGCAGAACATCAAAACCCGGCAACAGCCCGTAACACGGTGCGGTATCGAGGTCTTGGGGGTCGGCTGCGGGTCCGGTCGTGCAATCGCTATCTCGCTAAACGACTCGGCTGTCATAGATGGGCTGTAAAAGGTAAGCATTTCGGGCAATGATCGGCCCATGCCGGGGGATCGGCGTGGGCTGTTCGCTTGTGTGGGTGAGCGAAAAAATGCATGAGCGCCACGGTTTTTCGCATGGCGATTCCACTGAGTTGCGTTATAGTTAACGATGCGGTGTGTGCGATCAAACGCCCGCCTCTTCTTTTTCCCATCTGTTCAGGAGCCTGCTATGTCCATCGCGACCCCCACCTCTGTCCCGGAGTCACTCCAACCCTTCCTCGCCAAGCCCAAGCACCTGCTGATCGACGGCCAGTGGGGCGAAGCCAACTCGGGCAAAACCTTTGAAGTCTTCAACCCTGCGTCGGGTGAGGTCGTCGCGCACTGCGCGGCTGGGGACCAGGCCGACGTCGACCAGGCGGTCAAGGCCGCGCGGGCCGCGTTCGAAACCGGGCCTTGGTCGAAGATGTCCGCATCAGACCGCAGCAAGATCATTTGGCGGATCGGTGAACTCATCGAAGAGAACAGCGAAGAGCTGGCACGGCTCGATACGCTCGATAACGGCAAGCCCTACGGCGTCGCACTGGCGGCTGATGTCGCGCTCGCCGCGGACATGTTCCGCTACATGGCCGGATGGGTAACGAAGATCAGCGGCGACACCTTCCCGATCAGCGTGCCCTACGCGCCCGATAGCACATTCCATGCCTACACCGCAAAAGAACCGATCGGCGTCGTCGGCCAGATCATCCCCTGGAACTTCCCGCTGCTCATGGCGGCGTGGAAGCTGGGCCCGGCACTGGCGGCCGGCTGCACCGTCGTGCTCAAGCCCGCCGAGCAGACGCCGCTGTCCGCACTACGCCTCGGCGAACTCATGCAGGAAGCCGGCCTGCCCGACGGCGTGGTCAACATCGTCACGGGCTTCGGCGAGACCGCGGGCGCTGCCATCGCCGCGCACGACGGCGTCGACAAGGTCGCGTTCACCGGCTCGACCGAGGTCGGCAAGCTGATCCTCAAGGCCGCGGCGGGCAACCTCAAGAAGGTCACGCTCGAGCTGGGCGGCAAGAGCCCCAACGTCGTCTATAAAGACGCGGATCTCGATACCGCGATCGCCGGCGCCGCCTCGGCCATCTTCTTCAACCAGGGACAGGTCTGCTGTGCGGGCTCGCGCCTGTTCATCGAGCAGGACATCTATGACGACGTCGTCTCCGGAGTCAGCGAAATCGCGGGCAATATGAAGGTCGGCAGCGGCTTTGATGAGGGCACCGAGATGGGACCGCTGGTCTCCAAGGAGCAGCACGACCGCGTCAAGGGCTACCTCGCCGAGGGGCTCTCGGCCGGTGCGCAGGCGACCGCTGGCGGCAGCGCGATCGATGGCCCGGGCTACTTCGTCCAGCCCACCGTGCTGTCGCATGTCACTGATGACATGAAGGTCGTCAAGGAAGAGATCTTCGGCCCGGTTGTCGCCGCCCTACCGTTCAAGGACGACCGCGAGGTCGCTCATCGGTCTAACGACACGGACTACGGCCTGGCCGCGGGCGTGTGGACCAAAGATATCTCCAAGGCCCACAAGCTGGCCAAGTCGATCCGCGCCGGGACGGTCTGGGTCAACTGCTTCAATATCTTCGACGCCGCGCTCCCCTTCGGCGGGTACAAGCAGTCCGGCTGGGGCCGAGAGATGGGCTACGATGCGGTTGAGAACTACCTCGAGACCAAGTCGGTCTGCGTCGGGCTGTGAAGCCCGCTTGAAAGTGAAAGAAGGAATACGAGCCCGGCCGATCGGTCGGGCTTGTTTTTTGTCCCTAATTGAGCAAAAGACGTAGCGTGGCCGCTGCATCGTTCGTCCGTTAGGCACCGCCCTAGGTATACTCGCAAGACCGCTTACACCACTAGGAAAGCACGATGAAGCCCTCCAACGCCACCGCCCTGCTCGTTCTGATCGCTATGCTGCTGGCCCTGCCCGCGCAGGCCTGTCCGAACTGCAAGGCCTGTAAGGACAAGGCCGAGGCCGAGAAGAAGCTCGGGGCGGCAATGAAAAACACCGCGCCGGTCTCGCTCTTCAACGGCAAGGACCTCACCGGCTGGACCCCCGACATCCCCGCCGCCGACAAAGACCCCGACATCAGCCCGAGCTTCATTGTCCGCAACGGCATGCTCGTCAGCCTGGGCAGCCCGCGTGGCAGCCTCATCTCCGACAAGGACTACGAGAACTACCGCCTCGTCGTCGAGTACCGCTTCGCCTCCAAACCCGGCAACTGCGGCGTCCTCATCCACACCGACAACGACCGCAAACGCGCCTATAACCGCATCTGGCCCGCCTCCATGGAGGTGCAGATGCAGCACAAGCAGGCCGGCGACTTCTGGTGCATCCACGAGAACATCGCCGTGCACAACATGGCCGAGCGCCGCAAAGGGCCGCCTGAAAATTGGGGCGGTAAGCAAGGCCAATCACGCAACATCAAGAACCTCACCGACAACAGCGAGAACCCGCCCGGCGAGTGGAACACCATGCAGATCGAGGCGATGGGCGATCACGTCCGCGTCTGGGTCAACGGCGACCTTGTCAACGACGGCTACGACGCCACCGCGACCAAGGGCCGGATCGCTCTGCAGGCCGAGGGCTCTGAGGTCGAGTTCCGTAAGGTCGAGCTGACCCAGATCACGGAGATGACCGAGGCGAAAGACCTGCCAAAGGAAAGCAAATCGTTCTCGCTCTTCGATGGTAAAACCCTCGACGGCTGGTACCCTGATGTCCCTGCCGCGGACAAAGCGAAAGAGGAAGGTAAAGACATCGAGCCGAGCTTTATCGTCCGCGACGGGATGCTCGTGAGTAAGGGCCGACCGCTGGGCCACCTGATCACGAAGGAGTCGTACAAGGACTACCGCCTCGAGGTGCAGTACCGCTTCGCGGGCAAGCCCGGCAACTGCGGCGTCCTCGTACATACTGATGGCGAGCGGCCGCGCGTGCTGTACGACATGTTCCCCGCATCGATCGAAGTGCAGCTGCAGCACAAGCAGGCCGGCGATTTCTGGTGCATCCACGAGAACATCTCAACGCCCAACATGGACAAGCGCCGCGGCCCCGACCCATCGCAGTACGGCGGCAAGAAGGGCCAGAAGCGCCACATCCGCAACCTCACCGACGGCAGCGAGAACGAACTCGGCCAGTGGAACACGATGATCATCGAGACCCTGGGCGACAAGATCCGCGTCTGGGTGAACAACGACCTCGTCAACGACGGGTTCGACGCGACCGCCAGTGAAGGTCAGATCTCGCTACAAGCAGAGGGTGCCGAGGTCGAGTTCCGGAAGCTGGCGTTGACGCCGATCACAGAGCTAACGGCGGCGAAGGACTTGGCGAAGGCGAAGTGACAACCGGGGATTAGCCTTGCTGATTTATACAGCCTGGATCCTGATCGGTCTACTACTCGCGTTCATCGCGTTCGTAGTGCTGATCAGTTTTTTCCGCTCGCGCCGACGTGTTCACATTCATTATGAGAAACAAGACGTCAGCAAAAGCCGCTCAGAAAGCCATCGGCTCAGTGATGAGATACGGAAGCGACGACAGCAACATCTTGAACAGATGACTGATAAAGAGTCACCTTCTGCCCTGCAGGATGAGACTGAGCAGTGAGCTTCTTCTCGCCAACATTTGGTCGCAAGCGGTTGATCGCAGCCTCAGCGATTGGCTTGGCCTGGCTCGCCATGTCTTATTTGCTCTGGGCGCACCCTTATGCTTCTGCGCGGCGTAGTAGTGTCGCTCGCAATCATTACGGCTGGTTTGATGCTTGGATACGCAAAAGTTCTTACTACCGCGGAAACTCGGGACAGCATCTGGGCTATGAGGCTGGAGATGGGCTGGTGGCAAGCATAGTTCTGCAATCGCAACAGCTACTTTAATCGGCTTGTATGCCTATCTTTCAAGGCGATGGCGATTACCAGGACATTGCAAGCAATGCGACTACGACCTGCGCGGGAACATATCCGGCATATGCCCAGAGTGTGGTTTGAAATGCAAGTAGTGATAAAACTCACTCCCCCGCGATCATCCCCTGCTGCTTCGCGTAACCGAATACACCACCCGCGTCGATGATAGGTTTGACTTCGCCCAGCGGATTGAGGATATAGCTCTTTCCAGTGGTCTTATTTGTGAGCTTGTTGTTCTCAATGTCGAGTTCGAGGACGTCGTCGGTGCTGACCTCGCCTTCGATAAGGCGGGTGTCGCACTCGGCGGGGAGGAGGTAGCCGCCGTTGACGCAATTGCGGTAGAAGATCCGGGCGTAGAACTCGGCGATGACGACCTTGGCACCGGCCTCGGCGAGCGCGAGCGGCGCGTGCTCGCGGGAGCTGCCGCAGCCGAAGTTCTTGCCGCCGACGACGAAGGTGTAGTCGCAGCCGAACTCGCCCTCGGGGACGAACTTCTTGTTGCCCTCGGGCAGGCCGGACTTGGCCTCGGGGACGCCGACGCAGGCGTACATGCCGAAGTACTTGCGTTCCTCGGGGTCGGACGGGTCGTAGGACAGGTAGATCGCGGGGATGATCTGGTCGGTGTCGATGTCGTCGCCGAGGACGAATGCTTTGCCAGTGATAAGATCGGCCATGGGTCTGCTCGCGTAGCACAGTGCGGGGAACGCAACAGTATAGCTCAGCGAGAAAGCAGCAGACCGATCAGGGCGTGTTGACTGGCGGGCTGGCCTGGTCCCTGATCTGCGCTTCGAGCAAGGCGAGCCGCTCGGCATTCGCCGCGGTGAGGGCCTGGCCGAAGATCGTACGGATCCCGGCGATCAGCTTGCCCGCGTCGCCGGAACGGCCCTGCTCGATCGCGGTCTTGGCCACCTCCAGCATCTCGATGAGCACCGGGGACTTGTTCGCATCCGTCACCAGCGTGCCGTCTGGCTTGAGCAGTTCGCCCACGAGCTTGACCGTATCGTCGATACGCGAGTCGGCGAAGTAGGCGATGGCCAGCCCCTTGCCCGCGTTGTAACGCTGGGCCTCGTTGAGCTTGTCGGCGTGCTGCAGCGCGGCCTCGTAGTCGAGGATCACCAGCGCCGGCGCATCGGCGAGTACCCGCACCCGCGCCCGGGCCAGCAGCAGGCTCAGCCGATCGCGCGAGGGTGGGTCTTCCTCGGCGGACTGATCGATCGCCGCGGTGAGCATGCGCTGGCGGACCTGCCGTGTCTCGCTGTTCTTGTCGGCCAGGGTGTTGATGACGTCCATCAGCGGCGCAGGCTCGACCCGGCCAGACAACGCGGTCATCGCCTGCTCCCAGATGCGGATGTCCTCGGCCTCGGTAGGCCGCCGGGTTGAGACGGCTTTGAGGCTCTCGATATCCTCGCCACGCTCTGTAATCGCACGCAGCGCGATCGGCCGGATCACCGGGTCGTCACTCCGCTCGGCCAGCATCAACAGCGGGCGCTCAGACGCGGCCCACACCCGAGCGGCCGCGACACGGACCGAGTCGTCTTGCGCATCGAGCCAGCCCGCGATACGCTCCCAACTCGCATCGTCGCCCTCCTCAATAACCAGCCCGAGCAGCGCGACCATCTGCGGCTGCGGCGACTCGACACCCTCCAAGAGGTTACGCGCCCGGTCCAGCACATCATCCCAAAACGCTTTATCGCCGAGCCCTGCGCGGCGGGAAGCGGCAAGCATCCCCGCGGCCTGGGCATGAAGCAGCGGGTTCTTCAGCATCTCGTAACCCGGCTTCAAGGCAACGGCACGGGGCATCTGGGTCAGCGCGACCAGGTATGCACGCTCGACGGCGGCGTCGCCCTCTTCACCGCTGGCGAGCCGCTCCGCGATCGCGTCCGCGGCCTGGGCATCAAGCAACTGACCCAGCAGCGTTGCGGACTCCTCACGGACGCGGGCCAACTCGTCATCAAGCATCGCGCGGAGTTGTTCTCGCAGCAGCGCACCAAACTCGCCGCCGTCCTCGGCACGCTGCCGAACGAGATCCATCGCCAATAGCCGGGTGGCATCCAGCGGGTCCTTCATCAGTTCGACCAGCAGCGTTGGCCGCTGCCCGGCAGGCGTCGCACGGTGCAGTGCACGCTGGGTCTGGATCAGCCGGTCCTGGACCCCGCGGTCCGTCTGCTGCTTCGAGCGGACCTTGGTCAGCAGGTTCGCGTGGAGCATGCGCTGCCACTGGGTCGCGTTGAGGTCGCTGGCGAAGTTGTACCACTTGGCCCACGCCGCGCGGTCCTGCCCGAGCCTGTCCTGGTGACTCAAATTGGCAAGCGCGTCATACGCCCAGGCCTGGACCTGCGGCAACCGATTCACACTGGTCAGGCCCATCAGGTCCTTGGCGGCATACAGACGCCGGTGCTCACCCAACGCGCGGATCGCCAGCCGACGCTGGTTCATCTCGGCCTGCTCATCCGCGGCAGTGTCGGCGAGTTCTTCCGCGACGTCCTCAAACTCCAGCCGGCCTAGCGTACGGGCCCAGACCCCTTCCAACTCAGTGGGCAGCGCCTCACGCATGGCAAGCGTTGCTTCAGCCAACAGCTTCACATCACGCGCGTCTTCCGCCTGAGCGATCGCGAGCAGGACGGCCCGGCGTGCGTGCAGCGGGCGATCCCTGCTCAGCAGCGAAGCGACGGCCTGTCCGCTGCCCCGCTCACGGTCGATCGCATACTCAACCAGCCTTTCGGCACACTGCCGACGGATATCATCCGCTGTGCCCGCCTCGGCGATCCATTCAGCCAACTGGCTAACACTTGGGTCGCCATCAAGGTCGATCGGCTGGGCAGCAGCCGCGGTGGCAGGCCCCATCATCAGACCAAGGCAGACCAACAGAGCCCGGACCCAAGACCGCACCGAATCGCGGCGAACCTTATCGGTCCGTCTAAAAAATCGGGTTGTGTTATCAGCCTTTTCCACGCGTCGGTTATCGGTCACGTCGTTCTGCGTTTCATTGCGGGCAAACGAACCCGCGTCGTCTCCTATAAAGACGTCCTCCTGATAGCCATCATATCGATCAGATCGGGGTTTTCAGGATGAATAAATCCGCCGCGTAAAAACCAGGGGCCGACCGAAGTCGCCCACCGAACACTCCGATACCCACAACAGCGGCTTACCCAAGCGTCACAAACCAACCCCACGCGAAGCCGAGCACAGCTAAGCGTCGGATAAGAATCACGGAAGTTCCAACTATGAACGACTGGTCCATCGCTGAACAGCACGCCGAACGCGCCTGGCGGCACTACGAAGCCGGCCGATGGGACCACGCGCTGAGGCTGCTCCGCCGGGCCCTGTCGATCAACCCCGACCAGTGCGACTGGCTATTCGGCGTCGGTCTGACCCTCGACGCGATGTCTCGGTTCGAAGAAGCCGCGGCCGCTTACCGCAAGCTGCTAGAAATCGAACCGAATGATCACGAGGCGCTGCTGCACCTGGGCATGAACCTGATCCGCCTCGGCGAGCCGCAGGAAGCACTTGACTACATCGACAAAGCAGAGGCCGCCGATGCAAGCGCACACGTCTGCCGCTGCCACCGCATCGCCGCATACGCCCAACTCGGCGAACACGACAAAGCAGAGCTGACCTTCTACCTCGCGCAGCAGGACGAACCGGACTGCCCGGTCTGCTTCGACCACATCGCCCACTCACTGGCCATACGTGGCGAACTGCAACGCGCGATCTGGTGCTGGAAACGCACCCGCGAACTCGACCCCATCCACCCCCAGGCCCAGGCCAACGCCGCGCGGGCCTACTGGTACCTCGGCGAACTCGACCAGGCCCGCCAACTCTTCGAGGTCCACCTCGACGACCAGCCCGAGGACCCACACGCCCAGCTCGAATACGCATCGCTCCTGCTCGAAGCCGAAGACCTTGATGCGGCCCACCGCCAGCTCAAGAGCCTGATCCAGCAGCACCCCGACCATGTGGTCGCATACCACCTGCTTGGCGACCTGTTCATCAAACGCAACGAACCGGACAAAGCCATCGCGTCATACCACGCCGCGCGCGAGCACCAGCCCGACCGGCCGGGCATCGAACTCGGCCTGGCGTTGGCGGCGCAACAGCTCGGCGACGAAGCGGCACGCACCCGGCACCTGCTGGCAGAGCTCAACCACGCCGGACAGGACGCGCGGCAGGTCCTCGAACTCGCCCGGCAGCTGCTCGACGCCAACCTCGCGGAACAGGTCACCGCCCTGCTCAGCCCGCTGGTCGAAGGCATGGACGACCTGCTGGTGAATGACGAGGCGTCGCTCGCCGAGGCCCACCGCCTCCGCGCGTTGGCGATGGCTCAGGGCCATGATCATGCCCAGGCGATCGCCGACTGCCGCGAAGCCGTCCGGCTCTGCCCGACGCTCATCGAGGCCTGGCTGCAGCTCGTTACAAGCTACACGACCACTGGCCAGCTCCACCGAGCGATCGTCTGCCTCAACCACGCGATCGAGCTCTCGCCCGATGATCAGGAGCTCCGCAAGCTCGTTGGTCGGCTCCGCCGGCAGGCGATGACCCGCAACGCGGTGCGGACGATCCGCCGCGCGGCGTAGTCACAAAGAACTCATCCAGCATGGCGTAGCGGGCGACGCGAAGCGTCCCGCGCGAACCATCTCAACTGTGTCTAGAACGGGACGCTTCGCGTCACCCGCTACACATACGAATATGCACCGGGCGATCCCGCTAAACTACCCGTCCCATGATCGACCTCAAAGACCTGCGTGAGAACCCCGACAAGTACCGCAAGGGCGCCGCTGACAAGCAGTCGACGATCGAGATCGATGCGCTACTTTCGCTGGACGAGCAGGTTCGTGCCGCGCAGACCGAGCTGCAGACCCTCGTCGCTGAGCGCAACCAGCTCGCCAAGGAGATCGGCCCACTGATGGGGAGGATGAAGAAGGCGAGCGACGTGGAGAAGCAGCAGATCACAGCGCAGGTCGAATCCCTCAAGGCGAAGTCCGAAGAAGGCAAAAGCAAGGAAGCCGAACTGCAGGACAAAGTCCGCGACCTTGAAGCCCTGCGCCTCGAATACTGGCTACAGGTACCCCAGCCCGCGGACCACGACGGCCTGTTCGGCCCGATCCCGCGTGGCGGGTCCGCCGACGATAACGTCCAGCTACGCACCTGGAATCCTGACAGCTTCGACCCCGCGAAGAGCTTCGTAGACAACAAGGGATTTAAGCCCAAGACACACATAGAACTCGGTGAAGCGCTCGGCCTCTTCGACTTCGAACGCGGCGTCAAGATGGCCGGCTCACGCTCCTACGTCCTCACCGGCGACGGCATGCGGCTACATAACGCTATCCTCCAGTATGCGTTCAACTTCATGGTCAACGACAACGGCTTCAAGGCCATGTCCGTCCCCGTCCTCGTCAAAGAAGACTGCATGGTCGGTACAGGCTTCTTCCCAGGCGGACGCGACCAAGCCTACAAAGTCGGCGAGTTCGACACCCAAGCAGTCACAAACGAGCTTACCTTCGCGATGTTAGACCTTGAAGAAGAAAGCGATCCTGAACGCCATGATGAACTCATGGAATCGATCGGCGAAGAAATAGAGCGTGCCGCCTACAAGCCCGAAGGCTACCTCACCGGCACCGGCGAGGTCGGGCTCATGGGCCTGCACCAGGACGAGATCCTCGACGAAGACAGCCTGCCCCGCTGCTACACCACCGTCAGCACCTGCTTCCGACGCGAGGCCGGCGCCGCGGGCAAGGACACCGCCGGGCTCTACCGCATCCACCAGTTCGACAAGGTCGAGCAGGTCGTCATCTGTAAGGCCGACGAACAAGAGTCCCGCGACTGGCACCAGAAGATGATCGGCTACGTCGAGGCGTTGTTGCAGAACCTCGGCCTGCCCTACCGCCTGCTGCAGTGCTGCACGGGTGACCTCGGCCAGAAGAACGCCGACATGATCGACGTCGAGTGCTGGATGCCGTCGCGTAACAGCTACGGCGAAACGCACAGCGCCTCAAGGCTCTACGACTTCCAGACCCGCCGGCTGAACCTGCGCTACAAAGCCACCGGCCCGGACGGCAAGAAGAAACAGACGACCTTCTGCCACTCCTTAAACAACACCGTCGCCGCGAGCCCGCGGGTCTTGATCCCGATCCTGGAGTTGTATCAGAACGAGGATGGGACGATTACAGTGCCGCAGGTGCTGCGGGCGTATATGGGTGGGCAGGTCAAACTATCCGGCTAATTTCGAGCCCCACTTTAACCCCGTGCAGTTAAAACGAGTCAGCCATGAATACAGTCAAGTCAGCACACCCTGTTTTCCGAGATATCGCGCGCACCCCCAGCCTGTCCGAACAGTTACTCGGTGCCCTGCTGCGGGCGATCCCGATCCGCCACGGCAAGCACCGTCTGATCGATCGTCTGGACCGCTACAAACGAATCGGGGGAACTGGTTGGGTGTCCGTGCCGTTCGGGCACGGATCCGTGGTTGTAGAAAGCGGCGACCTCGTAGGCAGACACTTCATGCTCCTACGCCACTTCGACCCGGAAGTCAGTGATGTGCTCGTCGCGGCCTCGCGGCAGGACAAGCCGGACACGCTTTGGGACATTGGCGCCAACCAGGGCACGAGTTGTTACCAACTGGTCAACCGATTGCCAAAACTGCGCGTCGTGGCGGTCGAGCCACAGGTCGAATTATACGAGCTTCTGAGTCAGAACCTCAATCAGATCGCCTCAGACCGATTCGAAGCGTACAACGTGGGGCTTGGGTCCGAGGCTCAACACCTCGAGTTGTATGTCCCAACAGATAACCGCGGGGCGGGGAGCCTCTGCAAGGAAAAGAACGAGCCGGAGAGCAACAGCGAAACCGTTTCCATCGTCACCCCGCGCATGGTGCTAGACCAATCGAGCTTCGGCCCGCCTGACCTGATCAAGATCGATGTTGAAGGCTACGAGTCGGTCGTCATCACGGCGCTTGCGGATCATCTGCGGGATTGGAGCACCCGCGTCATTGTCTTTGAAGCGCACAACGACAGCACGCCAGAATTCAAGTCGATTATTGAAACGCTCGAAGGCCTCGATTTCGAACTATTCAGGCTGACGAAAAGCCTTTACAAAACACTGCTGTACCCGATCGGGGACCGCAACCACGCGGCATCTGATTTTGTCGCCCTCAGCCGCAGTGCCCAGCGTAGCAAGGCGCTTGAAGAATTGATCCAAGTGTAAGAACCATACCAAAGCTCGGCCGAACCCAGCGCGTCACGGCTCTGCGATTTCCAGACCCGCCGGCTGAACCTGCGCTACAAAGCGACTGGCGGAAACGGCAATGTACGTGATGACTTGTCAGAGCACGAGGCGTCATCGAGTGGCACCAAATTGATTACGACTTCGTGCCACTCGCTGACGCCTCGTGCTCTGACAGATTGAACGCCTATTCACTCGCCCAGTGCTTCGTACGCGTAGTCCAGCGCGGCACGCAAGGCCCAGGCGTTCGCGTCGTGGTCGTGAGAGTCTCGGGCGAGTTTGAGTTGGATGTCCATCATGCGGGCTGCCTGTTCGCCGAGGGTGTCGCGGTGCTCGGTGGTGAGCGATGCGACGGCGGCCTCGTAGACCCGGGCGCACTTGGCCGGGTCGCCGTGGTTGTAGGCGGGCACACCCTCGCGGATCGCGGTCTCAATGAGGCGCATCGCCTCGCCGCGGGCGTTCGGCTGCATGGCCATGGGCAGCAACACGCTGTCGATCACGTGGATCGTGCCGTTGCTCGCTTTCAGGTTGGCCTGGGTAACCGTTGCGCCGTCGATCGTGAACGGGCCCTGCGACTTGAGGCTGATCGCCTCGTCCGCGAGGATGTGGAACGCACGGTCTAGGGTGAACTCTTCGGCCAGCACGTGCTTGAACAGCACCAGCCGGAGCGCTTCCTTGTTCCGCGGGTACAGCAGCAGCTCGACGCGAAAGGGCAAGCTTTTCTCGCCTCGCGGCGTTTGGCTGGCGTGGAGCGCAGCGCCTCCTGGGACATACATCCTGAAACACAGCGGCGACAACTCGCTCCGGGCGTTCAATCCGTTCACCCCCGGCAACCCAACATGCATTCCGTGCTATAACACTGGCTTGCAATCGGCAACTGATCACAAGCCGTTTACCCAGCCAACGCGTGCGCTCCACGTCATGGAACGTGTTCTTGGCGGGCTGCTGCGTTGGTTGCCTGTGCACCACGGCAAACATCTTGTACTCAGCCACCTCGATCGCATCATCCGGCTCGGCGGCACGGGGTGGCTCGAGGTGCCTTTTGGCAGGGCTTCGATCGTCGTGGACAGCGGCGACCTGGTCGGCCGGCACTTCGCGCTGCTGCGCCGCTTCGACCCGCACGTCTGTGATGTGCTCGTAGCGGCGGCGGACGCAGACGGGCCAAACGTGCTTTGGGACATCGGCGCAAACCAGGGCGCCTGCTGCTACCAGTTGCTTGGGCAGCTGCCGGGCCTGAAGGTGGTCGCGATCGAGCCACAGGCCGAACTGGGTGCACTGCTTCGGCACAACCTCGATCAGCTCGCACCGCAGGGGCATGAGGCTTACTGCGTCGGCCTTGGAGCGAAGGCCGAGACGCTGACGCTGACGATCGAGCACGGCAACCGCGGCCACGCGAGCCTGTGCCAGACCCACATGCGCGACGGCAGCACGAGCGAACAGGTCCGGGTCGAGACACCGGGGTACGTGCTGGAGCAGTCGGCGTTTGGCACGCCGAGCCTGATCAAGATCGATGTGGAGGGCTTCGAGGACGTCGTATTCGAGGCGCTGGGCGAGTATCTGCAACAGTGGGCGACGCGGGCGGTGGTGTTTGAGTCGCACCTGGAAGGCTCGGAGAAGTTTACCGCGATCGTCGAATACCTCGAGACCGCAGGCTACGACCTGTACCGCATCACGAAGACGCTCCTACGAACCCGGCTGGTCCCGCTGGGCGATACCGCCCGGCCCGCAACCGATTTCGTGGCTCTGCGGCAGGGGGTCATATTCAGTTCGACGCTCAAGTGCATGATCCAATAAGCGGTGTGATACGATACCTCTAGTTCACTTCTAAACCGAGGGCCTGTGTGATGACTGCAATACGACGCTGCGTTGCTTGTTTGATCTGCCTGGCCGCGGTATCCGCACAGGCGTCCGCCGAGCAAGACGGCGATGGCACGGTCACGATCTCGGGCGAGCTGAAGACCTGGCACAAGGTCACCCTAACGATCGACGGGCCGTGGGCGAACGAGGCGGGTAGAGAGCCGAACCCGTTTTGGGATTACAGCCTGTTCGTAGGCTTCCTACACGAATCGGGGGAGTCGCAGTATTACGTGCCCGGGTACTTCGCGGCGGATGGGCGGGCGGGCGAAACATCGGCGACTGAAGGCAACAAGTGGCGCGTTCATTTCGCGCCCGACCGCCCGGGCAAGTGGACATACTCGGTAGGGTTTCTTCGCGGGCTCAATGTCGGAGAGATGACATTCGATGAGTTGTCGGATTTATCACGGCCTGTGAAGTATCAGCGGGCCCATGGCAAGACAGGCAGCTTCACGATCAAGCATACCGACAAAGACGGCAGAGACTTCCGCGCCCACGGCCGACTGGAGTACGTCGGCGAGCGCTACCTCAAGTTTGCGGGCAGCGGGAAGTACTTCCTCAAGGCCGGTGCCGACGCACCGGAGACGCTGCTGGCGTTCAGGGACTTCGAAGGCACGCGCGCAAACAACCCGAAGAAAGGTCCGCTCAAATCCTTTGAGCCGCACGTCAAGGACTGGGAACCCGGCGACCCGACCTGGCAAGACGGCAAGGGCAAAGGCCTCATCGGCGCGATCAACTACCTCTCCTCCACCGGCTGCAACGCGTTCTCTTTCCTGACCTACAACGCGGGAGGCGACGGCGATAACGTCTGGCCCTTCATCGAACGCGACAAGAAACTGCACTACGACTGCTCCAAGCTCGATCAGTGGCAGGCGGTCTTCGACCACGCGACGAGCAAGGGTATGTTCCTGCATTTCAAGCTGCAGGAGACCGAGAACGACGATATGCGAACTGGCAGGAACAATAACGCCGATGTGCCCGCCGCGCTCGACGGCGGCGACCTCGGGCCCGAACGCAAACTCTACCTCCGCGAGATGGTCGCCCGCTTCGGTCACAACCTCGCGCTGAACTGGAACCTCGGCGAAGAAAACACCCAGTCCACCAAACAGCAACGCGACATGGCGGCGTACCTCGCGGCGATCGATCCTTACAACCACCACATCGTCATCCACACGTACCCCAACCAGCAGGACAAGGTCTACGGCGCGCTGATGGGCGATCAATCCACTGTCACAGGAGCGTCCGTGCAAAACAGCAACGTCCGCGACTGCCACTGGCAGACGGTCAAATGGGTGACGCAGTCGAAAGAGCAAGGTAAGCCCTGGGTGGTGGCGTTCGATGAGCCGGGCGAGGCGAGCTTCGGCACCCCGCCAGACCCGGACTGGCCGGGGATGGGGAAGTTCAAGAAGCTGCCTGCGACGATCCACGACGTGCGCAAGTACGCGCTGTGGGGCACGCTCATGGCCGGGGGTACGGGCGTCGAGTACTACTTCGGCTACAAGCTGCCGGAGAACGACCTGAACGCAGAAAACTGGCGCAGCCGGGCGCAGACGTGGAAGTTCAGTGCGATCGCGCTGAACTTCTTCCGCGAGCACAAGGTTCCGTATTGGGAGATGGAGAGCCGCAACGACCTGCTGTCGGTCAACGCGGAAAAAAACGAGGGCTATTGCCTGGCCAAGCCGGGCGAGTTGTATCTGGTTTATCTTCCTGCGGCTGGCCAACGCAAAGTGCTGGACCTGCAGGGGCAAGACGGCGCGTACACCGTCCAATGGTTCAACCCGCGAACAGGCGGCGGCCTTATCGAATCACACGAGATCAGGGGCGGCGCGAATACAGCCCTGCCAAAGACCCCCAAGTCGGACCCAGATGATGACTGGCTCGCGGTCATCCGGCGAAAATAGCCTCTGGCCTACTCGCCGGGCACAGTAATCAAAGCAGCGCCACTGGTAAACGCGTTCCCCTCCGCCTCAAATAGCAGCGTCTCCACCGGGTCAGTGGCGTAGCGTTCCACCACGAAGAGCGATGATATACCCGTCGCGACCTCGGTGCGGGTGAACGCGACAAACTTCGTGCCGTTGATATGCAAGGGGTCGGTATCTCGGTGGGTCTTGCCGGGGCTGGACAGTCGCTTCTGCCGGTTGGTCGCATCGATCATCCAGATGGCCTCGTTGCGGCGGGTGTAGGGCAGTGTGGTGTAGACGACGGATGTGCCGCGTGCGAGGTTGCTGAAGCCGTTGCCGCGTAGCGTGAGGGATTGATTGAGCCCGGTCTTGAGATCGTAGACCATGAGCTCGCCGGCCGAGGCATCGAGCGTGTCTTTCGAGCTGTAGAAGATGGCTCGACCATCCTGCCGCCAGGAGGGATCGGAGCCGAAACCGATCGTCTTGGCGGGCGCGCTGCTTGCGACGTTGCGGACATCGATCTGGAGCTTGCCATCGCGTTCGACGACATAGGCGATCATTTCACCGTTGTTCGACCAGACCGGTGAGAACATGCGGTTGGTGAAGCTGGTGTACCTGCGATCGATGCCGGTTTCGAGGTCGTAAACCGTCAACTCATAGAGCACATCTTTAGGGTCTTCATCCAGTTTCCTGGCGATGTACACAACTCTCGAGCCCAATGGATCAACAGAGGGGTCGTACTCGTCGTACCCCTTCGTCTGCATCAAGGCTAGAGAGTTGCCGCTCTCCAGGTCATAGAGGTGCAGGTCCAGCGTACCGGTCACTGGGTCTTCCAAGACATACGGCAGCACCTGCCGAGGCAGTGACTCACAGCCCGCCAAGACAGCCAGCACGCATATCAGGACTAGCAGTCTGGTCACGGTCTAGGCTCCAACCTTTGTCAATGTGTTCAGATCAATAGGGCCAGCATCATACGCGGCAGTGCCCGTGGACGCTATGGATCGACAGAAAGTGCATATATTTCTTAAGTTGTTGATATGAAACTATTTACGTCTTAAAAATTGACGTGAAAGGCCGATTTTGATACAATCTTCTGCCTTATGCCAACCACAAAATCCAAGCGACCTTCCCGCTCAAACAACCGCAAAACCAAGTCTGCCGCCTCGTCGATCACCAACTACACGACCGGCCTTAAGTGGCTCTACGGGCACATCGATAACGAACGCCTCCGACTCGTGAAATACGACGACAAGGCCTTCTCGCTGGACCGCATGAAACAGCTGCTCAAGCTGCTCGGCAACCCGGAAGAGGGGCTTAAGTGCGTCCAAGTGGCGGGCACCAAGGGCAAGGGCTCGACCTGCGCCATGATCTGCTCGATGCTGCAGGGCTGCGGCTACACCGTCGGCTCGTTCAGCTCCCCGCACCTGATCGACCTCCGGGAGCGTATCACGATCAACGGCGACATGATCGCCTACAACGAGTGTGCCGACATCTTCCGCGAGATCGCCAAGGTCGAGCCGAAGCTCAAAGGCGGCCCGCCAACCTTCTTCGAAATCATGACCGCTGCAGCGTTGATGTACTTCGCCGACCAGGCGGTAGATATCGCCGTGCTGGAAACCGGGCTCGGCGGTCGGCTGGACTGCACGACCGTGGTCACACCGCTGGTCACCGCGATCACCTCGATCTCGCTGGACCACACCCACCTGCTTGGGGACACGATCGACGCGATCGCCCGTGAGAAGGCCGGCGTGTTCAAGCCGGACGTACCCGCCCTGACCATCAAGCAGGACGACGAGGCCGCCGAGGCACTCGCGCAGAGCGCGACCGAAGCCGGCACAATGCTGGAAACCACCGGCGGCGAGATCGACTTTTCTTACCGGTTCGAAGCTAATAAGGAACTCGGCCCACACTGCCGGGTCTGCGTCAATACCGAAACCTCCAAGTTCGAGCACCTGCCGGTCCCGCTCAAGGGTGAGCACCAGGCCCACAACTGTGCCCTGGCATTAGCCGTGCTGGACAAGCTCAAAGCCCACGGGTTCCACTTCGAAGAGCAGGCACTCATCCGTGGCCTCGCCGCAACAAACCTGCCCGGCCGCATGGAGTTCGTCCACGACAAGCCGCGTGTGCTCATCGACGGCGCCCACAACTCCGCATCGATCTCTGCATTGATCAAGTCGCTTGGCGCCCACGTCCAGTATGACTCGCTGGTCATGGTCTTCGGCTGTGGCCAAGACAAAGACATCGAGCGCATGCTCGAACAGGTCGCGCTCGGCGCGGACAAGATCATCTTCACACGCGCGAAGGGCAACCCACGCGCGGTTGAGACCGCGGACCTACTGAAGAAGTTCGCCGAGATCTCCGGCAAGATGGCACAGACGGCGGACAACCTGCCCGATGCGCTCAAGCTCGCCTCGCGAGCGGTGTCCCGCGAAGACCTCATCGTCGTAGCCGGCAGCTTCTACCTCGCAGGCGAAGCACGCAAGTTCTTCCTCGATGCCGCAGGCAAGTCCCGGCCCCGTAGATAACCCGAGCGTTAAGCCAGCCGAATGCTACCCCGCCTAGCCAGCGGGTTTTTTCTTAGATGTATCCTATATCAATGGTGGGATCGTCCGAAGATGCAATAAGACCTTCAGACTTACATGAACCCTTTTGCGGAACCGCTCACTGTAGATATGTGGTGCGCGGTTATACTCGCTATATCGCAGTGTCAAACGACTTTTCCAGGGATGCGACATGACTCGTTCAGGAAAACAGAACACACCGGCGATAATCGGCGCAGTGGTGCTTGTGCTGTGTGTACTGAGTTCGGCCCCTACCGTGCAACAACTCGGCCCTGCTTTGGCAAATGAAGTGGAGCAGGTCGATCCACAGCAGGCCGCCGACAAACGAACGCTTATCACCGTGGGTTTGTTCCCGGTAGACTTTGCACCGCTGCCCGGGACAAAAGAAGTGTCAAGGCAGCTGCAAGCAGAGCTAGCCGGTGCGCTTCAGGAGCATGACGGCTTCACGCTCATTGGGCCTGAAAAGATGGGCCATTGGTCCAAATTGATGGCGATGAGTCGGATCGATCGGCAGGAACTGCAGGTCGGTCAGATCACCGGTGCTAAGCTGCTGATCGTGCCCCGGCTGATCAAGCGCGGGGAGGGTTACCTCACGCATCTGCAATTGATCGAGACCGCGACGGGTTTGACGCGCTGGGAGAACACCCGGCACAGTCAGGATGATAAGCCCCTGGCCGTGCTGACGGACCAGCTGCTGCATGCGATCAAGAATGCGCCGCGTCCGATGCCCGACCACCGTGTTGATCTGGCGATCCTGCTGCCGGACGACCCACTTGGTCGGTCCAAGAAGCAGGACTGGCGGGCCGAAGCCACTTGGCAACGCTGGTCAAGCACGTTCGCGGGCAGGACGGCGGCTGTCCGCATCCTTGATCCGCACTTGGCCGACTTCATCTCGCGGGGCAGTATCCTAAAACGCACCGGGCTCAACGACCCGGACCGGCCGTCACAAGCGACTTTCGACCCGATCATTGTGAAGCCCAGGATTGAGTCGCCCTATGACTCCCGCTATGCCTTCGAAGATGCGCCCTACCGGCTGCTGCTCACGGTGATCGATGGCAACTGGCAGACAGAACTCGAGGCCAAAGGCACGCTTGAGCACGCCGCTTCGATCGAGGCGGATTTATTGAATCGGCTGCTCGCACTCGTCGCAGAGCGACGGGGGATACCCAAGCCGGACCCGATCCGGGCCGTAGGCAGCGCATCCTACTGGCGTGCCCGCGCATTGATCTACGAGGCACACACCAGCGCTGCCCTTGAGTTTGGCGGGCTCCATGACAGACTCCAGACCACCGACGGCGTAGAGCTCATCAAGAACGTCAACGCCGCCATCAGATCGATGGCCGGCAGCAACGAACCGCTGGCACCGCTGGGCAGCGTCTCCGACGAGAACGGCGTCTACATGATGGGCATGCCGCAGGACCAGCCACCCTACAGCGAACTGAAAAAGCTGCTGCACCGGCACTATGCCGATTCGCACCTCAGCGGAAGAGCGCTCATGTGGGACGTACGGCAGGTCTACGACTACCAGACCAGACAGCTAAAAGATGATAACCCCAGGGGACGGGACCGCGCGCTGTCGATCGCGTACGAGATGGCCAGGGCCGCGATCCTCGGAAGGGACGTCGCGCACCCCCGGATGATCCACCTGCTCGTTCATGCCGGCAAGGGTCAACTCGCGATGGATGCCGCGATCGCGTATGGCTGGCGGCCCTACGCCTGGCAGAAGTGGCAGACGCTGTCGCAGGTCGTCACCTCCGCGGTCGATACCGATCAGATGGACCTGGCCTACCGGGCGTACAAGGCGCAGCTCACGCTGGTGCCAGACTACTTCACCGAGCGCGAGATGCGCCACAAAGACCGCCTGCCCAGGCTGCAGGACGACGATGCGGTCAACAACGACCGCTGGTCTAGGCTGGCCCAGGGCCTGCTCGAGGGCAAGGAAAGGCTCGACAAGCCAATCCGCGACGCGAAAGACGCGCTCTCCGATCACTACAAGGCTATAGCCGACCAAGAAAATTGGGAACAGATCGCGCGCGAGTCGCTCGAGGACCTCCGTACCGACCCGCCGCTGGTCACGACGCCAACTAACCACAGCTACGCCCCGTTCCGCAGCTACTTGCTTGCGATCAAGAATTTGCTCGACCCACAGGCTTACGAGAAGCGGCTCATCGAACTGGCGTACGGCGGACTGCCTGAGGTCAATGGCGGCTGGGACGCCAATGCTGAGATGCGCCGTACCGCATGGGGCTGCCGCTTCGAGGCGATCGAAAGACTCGCCATGCTGTGGACCGTGCAGCGGCGTTACCAGGACATCATGGACCACCCGCTGCTCGGCACGCACGCCTGGTACCACGGCACCTCCAACAGCGAGTGGGAGCTCTACCTCTATACCGGGCAGACCCAGCAGGCGATCGAACGCGTCGAGTCGGACTACGACCTGACCCTCGCCTACCTCTACGCCGGGCGTTTCGAAGAGGCGGCCAAGCACCCGCTCGTCGATCGGTGGGGGCACGGGGTCGCCTGCGCGAAAGCCGCGGTGATCACCGGCGACCGCAACACGTTCGACCGGGCCATGCAGTTCGTTAACAAGAAAAACGAGGGTAAGACGCCGCTGCTGATCCAGTACCTGCAGCTTCACATGCACAATATCGATTCCATGCCAGCCTGGTCCGCGGGCTACAAAGCCGAGCTGATGCGGGACACCGATAAGGCAATCAAGGCCTACCAGCAAGGCGTGCTGGATCACCCCAACACCTTCGCCGCAGCGGAGGCGATGTTCCGCACTGGAGAGTTGCTCCTTCTCGACAAGGGCATCGAAGACAAAGCACGGTTCTGGCTCAGCGAGTCGGTCGTCACATACAAAAAGCTCACCCAGCAAAGCGGGGATGGATCGGTCCGCGCGTGGAGTCAGTACCGGATCGGACAGTTCGCGTACCTTATGAAGGACGACCCTGCGGCAGCTAAAAAAGCATGGCAGCAGGGAGCAAGCGGCAGTGGCCCCGGCAAGACACTCTGCGCATGGGCGCTGCGCAGCCTGGACGACCCTGTTGCCACCGTACGTGTCGGCGAAACACGGAATGCTAAGGCCGGCCGTATCGTCGACATCGATATCAACGCGGAGAACCTGGGTATCGCGCTCGACCGGGAGCACCCGACTAAACAGATCGACTCGCATATCTTCGGGCCAATCGGGCTGGACTACGAGTTGTTTCAGTCCTGGTCAGAAGATGACACCGCCGACTGGTGGATGGTCTACCTGTGGTATCGCTACAGCGACATCCGGCCGGGCTTCGCGCTCGTCTACGTTTCGACACCCGAGGCAAACCAAGCCGTGTGGTGCAGGATGAGGCGTGGCCCTGAGGTTCAAGACTAGCTGCTAATACGACAGGGAGATCCTGGGCAAATGATGCAAGATGAACCTCGCAGGCTCTACATCAAGCCGGACATCCGCAGTCGTCATCCCCGCAGTGATATCCGCTCGGGCTATTGCGGCTAGCGAGTAGGTTCGAACCGTGGGCCGTGACCAAGAAGATGCTTCCGATGAGTGTGAGCAGCCCGCCGGGCGGCATCGCGAGGGCGGTACCGGCTGCACTGCGAGTGATGGTCGGGCAACAGGTCTCCGTGCAGGCGGGCACTGCGTCGGCACCGCCGCCCAACTCACCGAAGAACGAAGGCACGGGCAATTCCATGATCGGACTGGCGTGGATCATCGGCGCGATCAGGCCGGCGAGGATAAGCACCCCGCCCATCAACGCGGCAGTGAGTGTCAGCCGTCTGCGGTGGCGTGTATAGCCCTTAAACAGTACCCAGAGCGCAAGCGGCACGACCAAGGCTGCCAGCACCCAGTGAACGGCTGGGTGGGACCAGATAGAACCCGCAGCAGGCAGCAACAGGAGAAGGAACGGAGCAGCTATGCAGTGGATCGCACAAAGAACCGATGCACTGATGCCGACCCGGTCCAGCCAGCCGCGCCGAGTCTCTACAGCAACGGCTTGCTGTATCGGATCAGCTAGATCTAAAGGTCTTGTAATAGACATGCTCTTACTCTGAGAATAGTTTCTTGATATCAATAAGAATAGCCTACAAAACCTATCGGCCTAGTAGGCTAGATATGTCCTCATGATTGAGTTAGGCGCGACGGCAACGACGCGTAGCAATCAGGCCGGCACCCGCGAGCAGGGCTAATGCGCTGGTCGGTTCGGGGACAACGTTGGCCTCAACGAACTCTATCGCATCATCGGGGTCCGCATTGACACCGAAGACGATGAAGATCGGATCAGAATCCGAGATACCGGGCTCCTCGGTGACCACGTCAAGTTCTAAGACATATACGCCTGTGGCGGGTTCGACGAGGTTTCCGTTAGACAGAATATCACTGTACAGTGCAAAAACATAATGCCGGTGCCATCGGCCCTCGTTCTGCTCGCCTCCAGCACCGCTGAAAGCGGGCAGGAAGAGAATCCCGCTGTCGTCAGTCTGGTTGGTGTCGCCGTCGGTACGCGTCAGAATCGTGTTGCTGCCGATTGTAAAAGTGGCTTGCAATTCGACGGAGGTGCTCACAAGGCCGGTGCCATTAAACTCCATGAGGCTGTCGGTGATTAGTGTCGGTGTGGTGATATCGATGCCGACTCTAGAGCCGTTAGAAAAAAGTTCTTCGGCCGTATCAAATCCGGGAACGTTGGTTACGAAGGAAGATGTAGAGGTGACACTAGTAGGCAGGGGTGAGAAGATGGCAGTGTCTTCGCCCTCGCCTTCGAGATCGCCGAGGATACCTTCGAAAACGCGTTCTTCATCGCCGCCAAACGGGTTCGGGCCATCCCCGACAATCGTAGTCACGATCTTATTATTTTCGAAGCGAAGCCCGATATCGCCTTCATCGCCAGCGAAGGCGGCTAGCGGGGTCGCACAGAACGCTCCCACGAGAACTAATGAAGTAACAGAAAATCGTTTCAGCATGATCTTATTCTCCGATTAAGGGATTGGTTTATTTAATGGCTATCGAGCCATCGCAGGGTCAAAGTTGTTATCAAAGGTGTAGGTCAGTGGCGGGGTAAACTGGGTGCCGCGCCAGACGTCACGGAATGCGAGGGCATCGGCATGGCCATCAAGGAAGCCGTAATTACTCACCGCAGCAAACGTGCCATCGTCACCGCTAACAGCACTAAGTTCGATCTCACGCTCGGCATTGCCTACAGCAGCCTCAGAAAAGCCTGGAACGCCCCAGGTATCGGGGTGGGTGTGGTCGGCGGACGCAAAGCCCGAGCGTTCAAACGTCATGAGCAGGAAGTTCACCGTTGCAGAAGGCTGCGGGACTTCATCAACTGTCCTGTAAAGCTGGTAGCCGCCGGCGTCGGTCACAAAGCGAGTGAGGTAGCCGTTGATCCCGTAACTGGTACGTCGATACTCTCCGTTGTCGGCAACCAGCCCTGACCCACCCTGCCCGGGGGGCCAGTACGGGCTATCGTCCAATGGGGACTTTCTAAGCAGTGGACTGCCGTAGTATTCTTCTAAGGTATTTAGCCACGCAACGTCTTCGTCGGCATCGCCGTTACCAGTGCCATGCCCAAGACCACCCTGAATCATTTTGCCTTCGTTCTCGCCAAAAAACATGGTGTGAGCGATCTGCATCTGGCGTACATTTGATAGGCAATGAACCGCCCGCGCGGTGCGCCTTGCACGTCCCAATGCAGGCAGCAGGATGGCAATCAGCATCGCAATGATGCTGATGACAACCAGCAGTTCGATCAGCGTGAAGCCTTGTTGCTTGTTTTGTCTCATCAGTAAGGCCTAATCAAAAGGCGTTAACTGTCGAGATGATATTGAGAATTTATTCTCATATCAAGCAGGTGCCGGAAATTGCAGCAGTTCCCCATGTAAAAACCCACGCTTGATCGCGCGGGCTCGATGCATCGCATAAGCGTTTGCGTCTCACATTTATCGAGAGCGTGGGATCGGTGGGCGGTCACGGGCCACACCCGCCACGTTGCCGGGGGTTGAGCGTCGAATGGCTGGGCTGGCGTCCTGGTTGTTGCCATCGCTGGATCGCGAAGTGTTCTTTCGCTTGCTGGTTGACTTGGTCGTCGTACCCCCCGCGATGCCACCGATCTGTTCGTGCACAAAGTCGGGCGCTTTGACGACGAGCATGCCGCGGTAGTAGCGGACCGAGCCGTACTCCCCACCATTGGCTCGCCAGATATCCGGCTCGACGGTGTTGCGGACCATATCTGCGATGCGCTCGGCCTTCTCTTCCTTGGACAGTACCTCTTCTTTTTCTTCATCCGAGTCGTCACCGAAGAGTCCTTGATCCTGGTTGCCGCCGCTGCCGCTGCCACGCCCCGAACCGCCAGAACTGGTATTGCTCAGCGCATCGTTCAGATCGAATCCTGGTGCGTTGTCGAAGTTCGGGATATCCATCAGCAGGTCGCCGATAAAGTAGACCCGAGTCGTCGATCGGCGGAGGGCGTCTTCCTTTGTCATGATCCGGACATACCACTGCTCGATATCGACGAGCAACTCGTCGTTGCCGATCGGGTCGGGGTGCAACTGCTGGATAATCAGCTTCAGTGCCAGTTCCGCGGGGACCCTCCCGAGCGTCAGCGTGACCGGCTGCTGGGGGTCGATCCCTTGCGCTTCAAGCGAGGCCCAGCTGACCACCAGGGGGACGTTGGTCTGGTTCGACCAGATATCGAGCGCCAGCCTGCCGGGGACCGCGTCAAGGTTCACGGAGGTCAGCGTCTCACGCATCAGCTGTGCCGGGGTCGCACGGATCTCTTCGCCGGTACGCGCATCGGTGTAGACGGTGTCGGACGGCTTGTCGCTGATGCCTGCACTGAGCGTGGCGGCGATCTGGTTCACACGGTCTTCGCGCGACTGTCCAAAAGCGGGCATGCCGACGAGGGCGACGAGCGAGAGCGTTGCAAAGGCGGGGCGGAGTCTCACGGGCGGGCCTTTCGGAAGAAGGGGGGAGGCAGGACGATCGACCACACACATCAATCGTTCATGCGATCATATCGGCCGATTCCCCTGTGAATCAAGGACAATTTAGGCACTTGAGGAATTTTATACGTGTACGTAGGCCGTGTGGGTTAGCGTTCTGCGGCCGGACTAAATCAAGCGGCTTACGCCGAGCCCTTCTGACCAAAATCCGGCGGGTTCTCCGCGAAAGCACGCGCTTTGGGCAGCAGCAACTCCTGCGACAGGATCTTGATACACGCCGCGACCGGCACCGCGAGCACCACGCCGAGGATACCCAGGAGCGAACCGCCAGCCAGCACAACGAGAAGCACCGTGAGCGCATCCATCCCCGTCGCCTGGCCCTGCACCAGCGGCTCAATGACCCAGCCGTCCAGCGACTGCGCGATCATATACACCACTGTCGGCCAGACGATCGCCCAGAGGATCGCCATCCCCCCGCCGCTCGCGCTATCCACCACGGTCAGGACTACCGCCAAAGGCCAGGACAGGATCGCCGCGTAAGGCAGCAGGTTCAACGCGCCGCCCAGGACGCCAAGCAACAACCAGTACGGCACCCCCGCGATCCACCAGCCCACGCTGAGCACCACCATCACGACCAACGACTGGATCAACCGCCCGCGGATGATCGCAGACACGGTATCGTCCATCATGACGAGGATACGGAGGGTCTCCTTGCGGTAGGGCCTGGGGATAAACTCGCCGAACCACGCCTTGAGCGCTTCGAGCTTCCACGAAAAGATAAAGAAGCAGAACGCGGTGACGAGCAGGAAGATCGCCGCGGACGCCATAAAGCTCAGGCCTGAGAAAAGCAGCCCCGCGCTGATGCCGAGCGCCTTCTGCGCGGTCGCGGTATCGACCTCGGTCCAGTCCAGGGTATTGATGAACGCCTCGACGCGCTCGCTTGCTTCCTCGGTGTTCGAGCCGAACCACCCGAGCACCGTCTCGGTGTACTGCGGGGCCATCTGCGCGAAGTCCATGACCTGGAAGACGGCCTGCGCGATCATGAGCGGGATCGTGATCGCCAACGCCAGAACCACAAAGCCCAGGATCACCCCCGCCGACACCGGCCGGCGGACCTGGTACCTCTCCTCCGCCCAGCACAGCAGCGGACTGAAGACATACGCGAGCGCCAGCCCCAGCAGCACCGGCGTCAGCACCGGGCTCAGCTTCGTCAAAAACCAGTAGATCGGCGGGATGACAAACGACAGGAACAGGAACAGCACGATCGTGCCAAGCACCCACTGGAACCACAGCCGCTGCCAGACGTACCTCGCCTTGGGCGGGTGCTTTTCGGCTGCCCGCACCGGCTCCGCCTCACTCGCCGACTCCGGCGTCTGTTCTTGATTCTCGTCAGGCTCGGTCATCACAACCCCTGTGCGACATGATCCACCGCAAAAGAATACCCGCCAGGACATTCCCATGCCTGACAAACCGTGCGGTCTACTTCGTGATCAAGTGGATTAGTCCCCGGTCTTACCGAGCATGAGCCCGGGCTCGAACGCGCTGGCGAAGTCGTAGACGTTGTTGAAGTCGTGGATCGTGTCGTCCTCCGTCTTTCGCATCAGGCCGCCATCGACCATGGCGAAGACGATCTGGCCGAAGTCTCGGCAACTGGTGATCGACCAGCGCCGGAGCACGGTCCGGGCCAGCATGCCGTACTCTTTGATCGCGAAGTCGCGCAGTCCGACGCAGAGGTCCTGCCCGCTGACGTGCCGCTGGGCCTCGTGCTCCTCGGGATCGAGGTCGTCCAGATCCATATCGATCTCGCCATGCAGCCGGTTGACGGTAAAGTCCAAGCCACGCTGCACGAACAGATACGCATCGATGGGGTAGCGTGTCCTTTGGGCAATGCTGGCGAGGTCTTGGTCGATCGACATGGGTCGAGGGCTCGGCGATTAGTCGGCGGCGGGACGCTTGGTCAAGCCAAAGTATAGCCTGTGGTTCGGTCCAGCGCCTAGGCGAGTTGGCCGATTGATCGGGTGTTTTTGGTCGCACCGTCCGATCGGGTGATCTACGATGCCCGGCCGTGAGAACCGAAGCACTGGACTACCACCTGCCGGATGAATTGATCGCGACCCAGGCCACCGAGCCCAGGGACAGCGCCCGCCTGCTGCTCGTTCGGCGGCAGACCCAAACGATCGAGCACCACCTCGTGCGCGACCTCCCGGGGCTCGGGGTTTTTACGCCGGGCGACCTGATGCTGGTGAACCAGACGCGCGTGCTGCCCGCGCAGCTGACGGCGGTTCGCTCGGCCACAGGCGGGCGGGTCACCGGGCTGTTTGTTGATGCGGACCACGCCAAACGCTGGCGTCTAATGCTCGAGTCGCGCGGCACGTTGATGCCTGGGGAGCGAATCCATATAGTTGATGAGGTCGACACACAAGCCGAGCCCGCCGACCTCGAGCTCATTGAGCCGCTGGGTAATGGCGGCTGGCTGGCACAACTCCTAGGTGACAAAAGTACCGCCGACGTGCTCAAGCGTCTGGGTCGGCCCCCCCTGCCGCCCTATATCCGAAAGCAGCGTAAGAAACTCGGCCAGGGCGAGATCACCCCCGAAGACCAGGACCGCTACAACACCGTCTACGCGCAGACGGCAGGTTCTGTCGCGGCACCAACGGCCGGCCTGCACTTTACGCCTGGGCTGCTCAATGCTCTGCAGCAGATCGGCGTCCATCGCGCGGCTGTTGACCTGCACGTGGGTCTGGGCACCTTCGCACCGGTCCGGTCCGACAAGCTCGATGACCACGACATGCACAGCGAGCCATACACGGTGCCGCGCAGCACCCTCGATGCGATCGCCCTCGCACGGTCCAACGGCAACAAGCTCTTGATCGTCGGCACCACTACCGTCCGCGCACTCGAGTCCCTGCCCAGCGATTCACTGGACCCCGGCGCATACCCTGGCGGCATCTCCAGCAGCACGCAGCTCTTCATCCGCCCAGACAGCGGCTTCACCTTCGAGCACACCGACCGGTTGATGACCAACTTCCACCTGCCCAAGTCCACCCTGCTCGCGTTGGTCGCGGCGCTGCCCGGCGTCGGGCTGGAACGCCTGCTGACGATCTACAAGACCGCCGTCGCCGAGCGATACCGCTTCTACTCGTATGGCGACGCCATGCTGATCGTCTGATTCAGTGAGCAGGGAATCGGCATGAGAGAATAAGAGCAACCGACAAGCCAGTCGGGCCCAAGAACGTTAAAATCCTTGATCCGCTGAAACCGAGTCGGTCGGCTCCTGACTCCCTACTGCCTACGCACCCAACGCATGCCTCTGGACCAGCCCAACGAGCACGACCCGTCGAACGATCTGGACGAATACCGGAGCGACTACGACGACCAGCGCTACGACGGGCCCAGCAACGACCACACCATGCCGCTGGGCGATCACCTCGACGAGCTGCGCGGCCGGATCATCAAAATGCTGATCGGTGTCGTGATCGCGCTGGTCGTGACGATCTATTTCGGCTTCCAGATCGTCGGATGGCTCGCGCAGCCACTGCTACACGCCCAGGATATTACAGGCTTGTCAACAACACCGATCCAGACCGACCCGACCGCCGGGTTTACCAGCGTCTACCTGCGGGTCGTGTTGATCGCGGCAGTCATCCTTGCCGCGCCATGGATCATCTGGCAGGCATGGCAGTTCATCGTCGTCGGGCTTTATGAGCATGAGAAGAAGGCCGTCCATATCCTCGCACCGTTCAGCACCATCATGACCTTCCTCGCGGTGCTGTTTACCTACTACATCCTTTTGCCGATCTCTTTGCTGTTCTTTCTAAACTTTGTCAATTTCTATCCTGTTGTTGAGTTGACCAGTGATCCACCATGGATCACAAGGCAGGCTGCGAGTGCCTATGTTGATGACAGCAAGCCCGAACGACCGGATGACTTTGTCTATGCAACCCAGGCAGAGCAGATCCCAATCTTTGAAACAAGGCCAGAAAATCCTAAAGAAGGTACTTGGTGGATCAATGATGACCGAGGTCGTATCGAAATATACTTTGATGGGAAAATCAGCGTTATCGCCGAGCGCTCAACAAAGCTGATCACCCCCCTGCCTGCGATGAACGAGTACATCCGTTTCGCGACGTTCATGATGCTCGGCAGCGTCATCGCGTTCCAACTGCCCGTTGTCATGCTCGTGCTCGGGTGGACCCAGCTCTTCGACCCACGCGGCATCCAGTCCATCCGAAAGTATGCGCTGTTCGTCTGCTTCGCGCTCGGTGCGTTGCTAACGCCGGCGGACCCACTGAGTATGCTCGTACTCGCGATCCCGCTGTACTTGCTCTTCGAGTTCGGGCTCGTGCTAATGAAGCTGACCTTCAAGAAACGCGAGAACAGCATGCCCGCTGATCTCTAAACACACCTAGCGCGGTGTAGCGGGCGACGCGAAGCGTCCCGTGCGGACCGTGACACTTCACCGACCAGGTTTGCAAACCATGCGTCAACCATTCACCGGCATTGGCAGTAGGTCCTGCTGTGTCAAGCCCTTCTCAAGATCATCCACCGGAAAGGCCTGATCGACCGTGTAGCCACCCACCGCGGTCCGCCGCAGCGCTGTGAGGTGCCCGCCGGTGTGGAGCAGCCTGCCCAAATCCCGCGCGATACTGCGGATGTACGTCCCCTTGCCGCAGGCGATCCGAAGCCGCAAGACCGGCCAGTCATAGGCCAACCGCTCGATCGCATCGATGCGGACCTGACGGGGTTTGAGGTCGAGTGGCTCCCCCTGCCGAGCGGCCTTGTACGCGCGCTGACCATCGATGTGCACCGCCGAGAAGTTTGGAGGCACCTGTTCGATCAATCCTGTCTGCTGTACGAGTGCCGCATCGATCTGCCCGTCCGTCGGTAGGCGATCCACTTGCACTTCTTCGCGCGGCATCTCCCCGTCATCGCTGGCGGTAAACGCGCTGAGGTCGATGGCCGCTTCGTAGACCTTGCCCTGACCCATGACCTGCTCGACATGGCGGGTCGCCTTACCGATGCAGACCACGAGCACGCCGGTCGCCAGCGGATCGAGCGTGCCGGCGTGGCCGACCTTGAGCTTATTCGGCCCCTTGACCCGGCCACCCGCCGCGCTGCGAACCTTCCGGCAGACCGTCATCGAAGACCAGCCCAAGGGCTTATCGATCACCAGCAGGCCGGAGAGTTTTGCGTCGGGCTGGGGCGTCGTCATCGAGGATCGCTGGGGGGATGGGTAGGCTCGCGGGCTTGATCCCGTGGCTGAATCCGATAGCATACGTGGCCCGCCGCAGGGCAACCATTGATGGACAGGTGGCTGAGCGGTTTAAGGCGCACGATTGGAATTCGTGTGGGGGCGCAAGCTCCTCGTGGGTTCGAATCCCACCCTGTCCGCTTTTCCGAAAAGGATACAACTCTACACCCCTATAGTGCATTGAGATATCTTGGTCGGGTAGGTTGGATCAGAATTTTCTGTCGGACTCTAGCAACCCGAGTGGCGAACACGATCATCACTTGAGTTGCCATCTCAAATAGTACGGGGCAGACTCGCTCAGTCAAGAGGCAAGAGCGATGATGGGGATAAGTCTCAACATTCGCCGGACTCTGCGCCGTCTGAATCAGAATAGGCCGCAGCCAATCAACGCTGTCCCGTTCAACATCTTTGAGACAAAGATGAAGATCTCGGCCCTGGGCTAAGCCTTTTCCATCAACCACCCATAGTGGTATGGCATGAGATCAATGCAGTCGTCGATCGCAATGGTGAATCCGACGTCTTGAGCCCACTCTCGGCACTGCCGAGGCGTGGGACGAATTTGCATCGATGGGCCACGCGGTGTGGCCGGGTCGTGGTTCCAGTGCATGATGCCTAATCGTCCACCAAATCCAAGGACACGCCACGCCTCCCGCAGCAAGATGTCCGGTTGATCGCAGTGCAAGATATTGAAGAGCATCGCGTAATCGACACTCGCATCCGGTAGCCCGGTACCCTTTGCCACGAAGTCACGATGCTGGCAGCGGACATTGGCTAGGCCCGATGCCAGAGCTTTGCGTTGCGTGGCCTGTACCATGTCCACTTCGATGTCCAACGCGTGGACATTACCGTAGACCATGCGTGCCGCTGGGATGCTGAACGTGCCGTAGCCGCACCCGAAGTCGACGAGATCCCTGCAGGAGTTGGTCAGTCCCAATTGCGCTAGCGTCTGGTCGGGCGAGAAGAAGCCCGACCACATCGATTCATCCGGCATGCCGCTTTCACGTATTTTCATCTCCCATCACCATGGGCTGGTGCGTCAGTCAGAAATTCGATAAATGCACGCAATAGGTTGCTTTGATGTTTGTTCTTGTCAATGACGATATTGAATGACCGCCTCAGTTCTAGATAAGGGGTTGGCAATACAACGATTTGCCCAAGCTCAAGCTCACGGTCGATCGATCGAAGTGAGAGGCAGCCGATGCCGTACCCAAGCGCAACAGCTCGCTTAACTGCTTCGGTCTGCCCAAGCTCAAGGGCGACATCAAGACGCTCGATCTTATTCGCGATGGCACGCTCAAAGTTCTGCCGCGTTCCTGAGCCATTCTCTCTGATAATCCATTTTGCTTCGGCAAGGTGTTCGAGCCGAACTTCATCGTGTTGGGCAAGCGGGTTCGTGGGAGAAGCAAAGATCACCATGTGATCTTCTCGCCAGGGCATTGAATAAAGGTCCTGACCGTGGTCATCCCCTTCGATGACCGCAAGATCAATTTCATAAGACCGTAGTCGGGCCAGCACCTGCTGGGTATTGCCAACCGACATCGATACATTGACGCCGGGTTGTGCGGCCATAAAGTTGCCGATCTGGTCGGGCATGATGTAGTTGGCGATGGTGGAACTGGCGGCGATGCGGAGTTGGCCGACCAAGCCCTTGCGAGCTCGGCCGAACGAGTCGCTGATCTCACGCGCATCGCCAACAAGGTTGCGGGCATGAGGTAACAAAGCACGGCCGACTTCGTTGAGGCTCATGCGGTTACCCCGACGTTCAAATAGCTTGCTGGCTAGGTGTCCCTCCAATGCGTGGATCGCCTTGCTTACCGCGGGCTGTGACATGTGCAACTCCGATGCAGCACGCGAAGTCGAGCCGTATCCTGCGACGGCGATAAAGGTTTCCAGTTGTCTGAGCGTGAACTCCATGTAGCATTCTTATAACCAACGGTTATAAGAAGTATGTAAAGATGATCTCTCAATTTTATTAAGCACTAACCAAGCGAGCAGATTCGGCCTCTACACTCCGCCGCATCATGGAAAACCTGATTCAGGTCAACCAAGTCGGCGTCCGCTTCCCCGGCGGGATCACGGCATTAGA
Source organism: Planctomycetota bacterium (assembly GCA_039188575.1). Taxonomy (GTDB): domain Bacteria; phylum Planctomycetota; class Phycisphaerae; order Phycisphaerales; family Phycisphaeraceae; genus JAHQVV01. The sequence goes on from JBCCYY010000006.1 coordinate 74,488, forward strand.
TGACGTGTCCTTCGAGGTACCCCGACAGAAGATCCTGGTCTTGCTGGGCCACTCTGGTGCAGGCAAGAGCACGATGCTTCGCTGCCTCAACGGCTTACAGGTGCCGACGTCTGGAGATGTCGTGATCGATGGCATCGGCTCACTTAAAAATCGCTCGCAGCTGCGTCAGCACCGGCGACAGACCGGGATGATCTTTCAGCTGCACCACCTGATCGGGCGGCACAGCGCCATGCAGAACGTTTTGATGGGTCGGTTGGGTTACCACGGCACGCTGCGTTCCATGCTCCCATTACCTAAGCAGGATATCGCGCTAGCGATGGAGTGCCTTGATCGCGTGGGAATCGTCGATCGCGCCCATCAACGGGCCGACCAGCTCAGCGGCGGGGAGCGACAGCGCGTGGGTATCGCCCGCGCATTAGTCCAGCAGCCACGCCTGCTACTGGCAGACGAACCCGTTGCCAGCCTCGACCCCACGACCGCCCACGCGATTATGGAATTGATGAGCCGAATCTGCGAAGAAGACGGGCTCACTGCGATCTTCAACCTCCACCAACTCGAACTGGCCCGAAACCACGCCGACCACATCGTCGGTCTAGCGAACGGCAAAAAAGTCTACGACGGCAAGCCCAGCGACCTCGTCGACAAAGACCTCGCCAAGATCTATCGATCCCACCGACCAGAACAGCAGCCCGCTGAATCTTCCGCGACAACCAATCACGAATCAAACCAACTGGACCCCGACGAAGACCCCGAAAGGAGCATCGAACATGATCCCGAAGTTCAATCCATCCGTGCTTAGCCTTGCCCTGCTGCTTACCCTCGCTTGCCTAGGCCTACCCGGCTGCGGTGAGTCCGAAGCGAACTCAGAAGGAGAGGACGGCCAAGCCGTCGAATACCGCAACCCGGATGTCCTGAAAGTCGCGCTGCTGCCAGACGAAGACGGCAGCAAGCTCATCAAGGACAACGAGGGCCTCAAGAATTATCTCGAGGATAAAACCGGCAAAGAGATCGAGTTGACCGTGCTACCAAACTACACCGCCATGATCGAAGCGGCCCGCGCCAAGCACCTCGACCTCGTTTACTTCGGTCCACTGAGTTACTGCATCGCGATCGACAAAGGTGCTGACATGCACGCCTTTGCTGCAAAAACCAAGGGCGGCTCACCCACCTATACCTCTGTCGTCATCGCGAATGTTGACGCAGGTATCACCGAGCTCAAGCAATTGTCTGGGAAAAAAATCGGCTACGGCGACCCGGCGTCAACCTCTAGCCACCTCATTCCCAAAGGCGTTCTCGCCGGGTCGGGTGTAATGGAAGGTGATTACGACGAGAGCTTCCTTGGGAAGCATGACGTGGTTGCAAAAACCGTCGAGGCCGGCACGGTCCACGCGGGCGGCATGAGCCGGCCGATCTACGAGGGCATGGTCTCCGGTGGTCGGCTCGACTCATCGAAAGTCAAGATCATTGCCGAGTCGGATCCGATCCCGCAGTACCCCTGGGCGATTCAGAACGACATCGATCCAGAACTGCAGGAAAAGATTAAGGCCGCTTTCTGGGAACTGAAGGACGAGTCGATCCTTAAGCCGCTCAAGGCTGAAAGCTTCGCCAAGATCGAAGACAAGGACTACAACTCGATCCGCGATGCCGCCAAGATCTTGGGCAAGGACCTGGCTTCGCTGGAATAGTCAGCTACCCAGACATAAGTCCATTTGATCTTTTAGACGACAAGTAACCGCCGGCTCCAGCACGAGCATTCAATCCAGGCTGGGGCCGGTTTTCAATAACACACCGATACGAATCATGACGAGCGCAAGCATAAAACCCCAGCCCGCCGACTTCGATGAACTGCTCGGGCATGAACGGCGACGATGGCGCAAGCAAGCGCGCAATATGCTGGGGCTGCTGCTCATCGTTGGCTTCTGCCTGTGGTACGGCAATGCATTCGAGTGGGAGGCTTATGAGCGCGGCGTGCCCTACGTCGTCGAGATCCTGATGTACGAGGGCTTGCCACCAGACTTTCAGCTCACCAGCGAACCGATGCGAGCATGGTGGGAAGGAACGGCAGAACGTACGTTCATCGAAGCGGTGGACCGCTCCGTTCCTTGGCTGCTGCCCTTGTGGGATACGCTTGTCATGTCGGTCGCGGGAACAGCGATCGCGATCTTTCTTTCGTTCTTTGTTGCATTTGTCGCCGCCTCGAACACCACGCCTCACTGGACGGTGTACTGGGTTGCAAGAGGTATTCTCAACACCACAAGAGCGATTCCTGAATTAATCATGGGGATCATTTTTCTTATCGCCGTCGGTCCTGGCATCCTGCCGGGGATCCTGGCGCTCTCACTTCACTCGGTTGGCATGGTCGCGAAGTTCTTTGCCGAGTCGATCGAGCACGTCGACCCAGCACCGATCGAAGCGGCGCGGGCCGCGGGTGCAGGTGAATTGCAAGTGCTCTGGCACGCGGTACTTCCGCAGGTTCTACCACAGTTTTCCGATGTCGCCTTCTACCGGTGGGAATACAACTTCCGTGCCTCAACGGTGCTCGGCCTGGTCGGTTGCGGCGGGATCGGACTCATGATCCAATCATCGATCTCGCTCATGGACTACGGCGAGACCACCGCATTATTGATCCTCGTACTTCTTGGTGTCACTGTCGTCGATTCATTGAGTTCGGTGATGCGAAAACGTTTCAGATAACAAGTTCAAATGAATAAGCAAACGCAGCAACCGCGAATCGTCATCACACACCGCATCCACGATCAGGTCATCGAACTGCTCGAGCCTTATGGCGAATTGATCGTCAATCAGACCGACAGAACCTGGCCTTCCGAGGTCTTGTACAAATACGCAAAAACGTGTGACGCGATGATGATCTTCATGCCCGATCGAGTCGATGAAAAATTACTCGACGCCTGCCCGAACCTGCAGTTGATCGCCGGTGCACTGAAAGGGTATGACAATGTTGAGATCGATTTGTGCGACAGCCGAGGGATCTGCGTCACGAATGTCCCCGATCTATTGACTGAGCCGACCGCAGAATTAGCCGTTGCGTTACTGCTTGGTCTGATTCGACATGTAGGCCCGGGCGATCGCTACATCCGCGGGGGCACATTTACCGGCTGGCGGCCAACTCTATACGGGGGAACTCTTGTCGGTGCGACAGTTGGGATCCTCGGCATGGGCGCGGTAGGCCAAGCCATCGCCAGAAGACTGCAACCATTCGGGTGCAGCTTGATTTATAACGACATCCGCACACTGAACGAGAATGGCCAGGCGGGCCGGATCACCGACTACGTGGAATTGCCCGAGCTGATTCTCCAAGCCGACGTCCTCGTACTGGCAACTCCTCTGAACGATGCTTCCATGCATCTGCTGGATAAACAGAACTTGTGCAAGATGATACGAGGTTCCTATCTGGTGAATGTTGGGCGTGGCTCAGTCGTTGACGAACGGGCCGTCGTCGCACTGCTGGCCGACGGTCATCTTGCCGGATACGCCGCGGATGTTTACGAGATGGAGGACCTGTCTCGCTCCGACAGGCCCGCCACAATCACGCAGGGCTTGCTCGATTTATCCGATCGGACCTTGCTGACCCCACACCTGGGGTCGGCCGTTGACGCGATTCGATTGGAAATTGAAATGTCCGCCGCGCGTAACATCATCGATAAGTTAGAAGGCAGTCCGCCACGCAATGCGATCAATCAGACACGTTCCGCCATACTTTGAGCGGCTAGTTTTCCATGCCTTTGAGGCTTTGCAAGATCTGGGTAATCCTCGCCCGGGATAGCTCTAGACGCCGGGCGAGTTCCGCTCTATTCTTGACCTCGCCGGCGTCGAGCATCGCTTGAATCTGGCGGGCACGGGCCTTCGCATTATCCAGACACCCGATTGATACAACCAATTTACAACCAAAACGAGTCATCCCAGTTGACCAATACCTATCTAACAAGTTTCCAGCAGATGACCAGTTTTACTGCATAAGCCCATCAGCACCAAGGGCTTGATAGCCCTAAACGCTTTTGTATCAACGGTTTTCAAGATCGGGCCCAAGCCGTTGGGAAGCTGACGCTCTACCAATCAAGTTACAGGAGAAACACAGCAAGATTACAACGCATATTCCGATCCTGTGACGCTTGCTTTGACCATCGCCAGTATCCCGCGGCGAACTAAATCAGGAAGGTAGGGCCAGAAATCGGTCATTGCGGCTAGTTCTTGAGCCATGGTCGAGGTCAATTTAGAGTCTGCGCTGGATTCTGCGCCGCCTGACTTGGAATTTGCTGTTTTTCTGCTGAAATTCCCTGGTTGTTCGGACCCCGGCCCGATCCGAACGGCAATTTGCCAAATTCAGCTTACGGAAACCGTATATTGATAACGAGGCTCGATTATGCTCGCTGAGGCAATAAAAAGTTCGAACCGTGTCCTGAACTCTCCGCTTACATCGATAGGGCATTTAAACACAAAGATACACAAGCATATATAGCAGGCGGTGCATCGCTGCAGCGCGTTTTGCTAACCTTCCAGCATTCACACGGTCCTTTAAGACGCTTTCCGCATCTTATCGAGATCAAGCCGAAATGATTTCTTTGACAACCTTTGCAGGCTCGACCCCTGTCAGCCGCTGGCTAAGGCCCTGGAACTTGAAGGTCAGCCGGTTGTGATCGACCCCCATCTGGTGGAGGATCGTGGCGTTGAGGTTGCGGATGTGGACGCCGTCCTTGACAACGTTGTAGGCGTAGTCGTCGGTGACGCCGTGCTCGATCCCGGGCCTCACCCCGCCGCCGGCCAGCCACATCGAGAAGCACCGGCCGTGGTGGTCACGGCCGGCGTTGAGCTTGCCCTGGCTGTAGGTCGTCCGCCCGAACTCGCCGCCCCAGACAACCAGGGTGTCGTCGAGGAGGCCGCGCTGCTTCAGGTCGGTTACGAGCGCCGCGCTGGCCTGGTCCGTGTCCTTGCACTGGTTGCTGAGGTGTGTGACCAGCGAGTTGTGCTGGTCCCAACCACGGTGGAACAGCTGCACGAAGCGCACGCCCCGCTCCATCATCCGCCGGGCGAGCAGGCAGTTCGCGGCGTAGGTGCCGGGCTTACGTGCGTCATCGCCGTAGAGCTCGAACGTGCTGTCCGGCTCGTCTGACAGGTCCGTCAGGTCCGGCACGGATGTCTGCATCCGGTAGGCCATCTCGTACTGCGCAATGCGCGCCTCGATCTCAGGGTCGCCCGTCGCCTCGGCGTGCTTCGCGTTGAGCGCCGCCAACGCGTCGAGCTGATCGCGACGCAGTTCACGGTCGACGCCTTTCGGGTTGTTCAGGTGCATCACCGGGTTCTTGCCCGAACGCAGGCGGACGCCCTGGTGCTCGCTGGGCAGGTAGCCCGAGCCCCACAACCGGGAAAAGATCGGCTGGCCGGGGTTTTTGCCCGTGCCCTGACTAATGAGCACCATGTACGCGGGAAGGTTGTCGTTCTCAGAGCCCAGCCCGTAGCTCAGCCAGGCGCCGAGCGAGGCGTGGCCGACCTGCTGGCTTCCCGTATTGATGAAGGTGATGCCCGGGTCGTGGTTGATCGCCTCGGTGTTGACCGCCTTGAGGACCGCGATGTCATCGACGATCCCCGCGGTATACGGGATGAGTTCGCTGCCGACCCATCGGCCGCAGTCGCCGTGCTGCTTAAACGCCTTGATCGGGCCGTTAGTGAGGAACTGCGACTGCCCCGCGGTCATCCCGGTGACACGCTGGTCGCCACGGATCTCATCAGGCAGCGCTTTGCCGTGCAGCTTGTCCCAGTGCGGCTTGTGGTCCCAGAGGTCGATGTGGCTCGGCCCACCGGACTGGAAGAGGTAGATCGCGCGTTTGGCTTTCGGCGCGAAGTGAGGCAGGTTCGGGAGGCCGGGGCTGGCGGGAAGCGTTGGTGTCGGCTTTGTTGGCGCGGCGGCGAACGCCTTGGGCCCAAGCAGTGACGCGAGCGCCGCGGCACCCACGCCGTTGCGGACCTGGTTGAACAGCTGGCGGCGGGTGATTCCGCGGTGGTATTCGGTAATCGGGTCGAGGTTACTCATGACAAATATGCTCTCGCTACTCTCGTGTGATCACTTCATCGAGGTTGAGGATGATCGTGGCGACTGAGGTAAGACCAGCCAGCAAGACCGGGCTATCAGCGTCGTTACCAACAATATCTTCCGTTGCATCCAAGTCCTCAAAATACGTTGCGGTTGCTTGGCGGAAATGCTGCATCAACGCCGATAGCTCGTCTTCGCTCGCTTGGCGACCAGTTGCACGACGGAACATGGTCTGGATTTTGGATTCATAACTGTTAGCCCGAGTCATCGCTCGTTGCGCTAAGGCGAGAGCGGCATCGACGTATTCCGGGTCGTTGAGCAGCACGAGCGCCTGCAGCGGCGTATTGGTGCGCGGGCGGTCCACCGTGCAGACCTCGCGCGTCGGCGCATCGAACGCGGTCAGCGACGGCGGCGGGCTCGTCCGCTTCCAGAACGTGTACATGCTCCGGCGGGTCAGGCCCGATTCGTCGCTGGGGTAGAACGCCTGGGCGGTGAAGGCGCTCGGGTAGCCGAAGTGGCTGACCTCACGCCAGAGCCCGTGCGGCTGGCTGGGGTAGACGCTCGGGCCGCCGACGCGCGTGTCCAGCTTGCCCGCGATCGCCAGGGCGTTGTCGCGGATGACTTCGGCGGGCAGGCGGTAGCGTGAAGCGCGGGCGAGCAGCGCGTTGCCCGGGTCCTGCTGGTACAGGCCGCGCGGGGCGGAAGAGGATTGGCGGTACGTTGCCGACATCACGATCTGCTTGATAAGGTGCTTCGTATCCCAGCCGCTCTCAACGTAGTCACTCGCCAGGTAGTCGAGCAGGCCGCGGTGCGTGGGGTACGCGCCCTGCATGCCGAAGTCGTTAGGCGTGGTGACCAGCCCTTGGCCTACGAACTGCTGCCAAAGCCGGTTGACCGCGACCCGTGCGGTGAGGGGGTGCGAGGGCTCAATCAGCCAATGAGCGAGGTCCAGGCGATTGGCAACGGCGGATACCTTAAGTGCGACACCCGAGCCGATCTTCCACGGGCCCATTGAGGCGGGGCCAAGCTCCTTCGAGGCCGGCCACTGGCTGTCATCGAACCGCACGCCGGTCCATTGCTCGCCCGCCTGCATCGAGACTTTCCAGGCCTTGTCAGATCCGATCTCCCGCTCGTCATCAAGGATCAACGACGCGAGCATGCCTGCCGAGCCGCCCGCGTTGACCGCCTTGATCGCGATGACGTTCTTGCCCTTCACCAAGTGCTTGGCCACGTCGTATCTCGCTGGCGTCATCCACGGGTCGTTCGTTCCCAGCTTCCTGCCGTTGAGGTAGGTCGTACAGCGGTTATCCGCGGTGGCCCTTAGGATCGCCTTGCTAGGCACCTCGTCGAGTTCGAATACCAGACGGAAGTAACGCGGTTGATTATCCTGCTCGGCCTTTGCCGCGTTCGCGTTATCCCAGACCCACTTCGCAGACTGCCATGGAAGCAACTTGTGCTGCTCCTTCACAGGCTCGGGTTGTTTCGTCGGCAGCGGCGGCAGCACGCCCGGCACGCCCGCGCTCACCGGCTGGTTCTTGTCCGGGTTGTTGTACTCGCCACGCGTGAGCACGTACGTCTGCTTAGGCCCCTGCTCCTGCATCACCATCACGGAAGCCTGCCCCGCCTTCAGGTCGCCACGCAGCACCGCGATCTCACGCTTAATTGTGTTGATATGCCGCTCCCAAAGCTCGGTTGTCTTGCCGAACGCCTCGTTGATCACGCCCCACTGCTCGTCAGTACGATCGATCGGCGACACGGCGAGTACTGCGGCTAGCTCACCCTCGGCACCGTCCTTCGCAGACTGCTCCCATTTCGCGCGGTCCTCAACCAACTCAGGCGGGTGGATCAGGTAACGCTCAAGCGTCGCCATACGGTTCCGGATATCCGCCTTGAACTGCTCATCGCTGGTGAGTTGGCCCGAGGTGCGGATGATTGGTGCCGTGTTCGCGTTGGTCGCACCCGTCCCACGGATATCGGCGGTATCAAAGAACGCGTAGAAACTGAAATAGTCCTGCTGGGAGATCGGGTCGTACTTGTGGTCGTGGCACTGGGCGCACTGCATGGTCAAACCCATGAACACCGTTGAGACCGTGTTGATCTTGTCCGCGATGTAGGTGACCCGGTACTCTTCTGGGATCGTGCCGCCTTCGTGCGTATTCATCGCGTTGCGAAGGAAGCCCGTCGCAACACGTGTGGTCTCGGTCGCGCCGGGCAGCAGATCGCCAGCCAACTGCTCAACAACGAACTGATCGTAGGGCATGTTCTTGTTGTACGCATCGATCACCCACTCCCGCCAAAGCCACATATCGCGATGGTCATCGATCGAGAATCCGTTCGTATCGGCGTAGCGCGCCGCGTCGAGCCAGGTCAGCGCCATCCGCTCACCGAAGTGCTTCGACGTGAGCAGGCGTTCAACGACTTTCTCATATGCGTCGTCGCTGGTATCTGCTAGAAACGCGTCAATCTCTTGAGTCGTGGGTGGCAGGCCCGTCAAGTCGAGCGTCAGCCGGCGTAGCAGCGTCTGCTTGCTCGCTTCCGGGCTGGGCTTGAGCTGGTTCGCCTTCAACTTCCGAAGCACAAACGTGTCGATGTTGTTCCGTGGCCAGTCGTCGCCGTCTACCTCAGGAAGCTTCGGTTTGCTCGGCGCAACAAACGACCAGTGCGACTCGTACTCCGCCCCCTGCTTAATCCATTCGACGAGAAGCTTCTTCTCGGCGTCCGTCATCGTCAGGTGCGAATTAGGCGGCGGCATGACCACCTTTGGGTCCTTGTGGTAGATCCGATCGACCAGGTCGCTGGCGTCGATATCGCCCGGCTCGATCGCGAGGTAGGCGCCGAAGAAGTCATCGCCGTCCTCGGTCACATCCAGCCGCAGGTCCGCCGCCCGGTGCTGGTTGTCTGGGCCGTGGCAAGAGAAGCACTTGTCCGACAGGATTGGGCGGATGTCGCGGTTGTATGAAATCCGCTCGGCTTCTTCCGCCTGGACGGGCGCGGAGAGGACAAGAACCAACGCAGTCGTTACGAAACGGGTAAGAAAAACCTTCATGACCTATTATTCCCGGCGCACCCCCGTTGAGGCAATGTATGCACCGACCTATTTATGGTAGATTTCGCGCATGCCCAAGCCGCCCGATTCACCCGAAAAGCTGCCCGACGCCTTCTTCAACCGGCTCGCGGACGAGCAGGTACTTGTCCAGATCTTCGATTATCTGCCCGCCGTGTATTTCTTTATCAAGGACGACCAGGGGCGGTTCATGTACGTCAACCGGGCGTTGCAGCAGGTGTTGGGGCTGGACAACGCGCGCATTATCGGTCGTACGGACGATGATTTTTTCTCGCCTGAGCTAGCGGACGCATACCGGGCCGAGGACCAGGAGGTGATGGCCGGCGGCAAGACGATCGCGGACCGGGTCTGGCTGGTGCCGGATGCGAGCGGTACGTTGAACTGGTTTGTTTCGACCAAGACGCCGCTGATAGACCACGAGGGCAGAGCGATCGGCGTCGCCGGTGCGATGCAGGATGTGCAGAAGACCGGTGCGGTGCTTGGGCCCTACGAGCAGATGAGCGAGGTGGTGCGTTTCGTGGCCGAACACTACGCCGAGAAGATAACGGTTGAGCAGTTGGCCGAACTCGCACACCTCTCGGCAAGCCAGTTCACCCGGCAGTTCAACAAGCTGTTCCAGATGACACCGGCGCGTTACCTGACGCGTATCCGGATCAACGCGGCCTGCAGCCTCCTGACCCGGACGGATGACGACCTGTCGAGTATCGCGTTGAGTTGCGGCTTCCACGATGCGAGCCACTTCGTCAAGCAGTTCAAGAAACAGATGGGCCAGACACCAGGCGAGTACCGGTCACGCTAACACCTATCGCGTCGCGCCTTGCCCAACACGTGGCAGTCCAATCCGGATCAGTTCGGGCCTGTCTTGCGAAGCCTCGATTTTCTGGATCGCTTCGCGGACTTTGTCGTGGGTATGCCGCCTGGCACGCTCACGACGCTTCGCGTCCTCCACCTCCATCAGCTTAGCGATCTGCTCGAGTTGAGGTGTGATGCGCTGGGCGTGGGCACCGTACTTCACCAGTTCGGCAAGGATCTGCTCCGTCTTTGCGCCCCACTGATTCCATGAATCGATGAGGTAAGCCAGCCCGGCGTCCATACCTTCGTCGACCTTGTGCCTGGTCAGCAGGCGTAATCCTTCCACACGGACCCCAGAAGAGAACATAATGCCGCTAGGCGACTGGTTGACCACAGCCTCATGGATGGCGGGCAGAAGCGGGCGGACCTCTTCAAGCGAGAGCTTGCCAAACACCGAGCTGAACGCGCTGCGTGCCCGGCCATCATCATTGGTCAAACCAGCAGCCACCGCCTCAATCAGCAGCGATCGGTCTACACCTTCGATCGATCGGCTGAGCAAACCGCCGCGGCGATTGAACAGCGCGAAGCTCAGGTACCGCTGCTCCATCCGGCGGGGGTCGGCCTTGTCGTTCGCCTGCGCGTTGGCGAGACGCTTGAGCATGACCGGGATCGCGGGCCGGGCCTGATCACCGATGCCGGCCAACGCGTCGGCGGCGAGGATGCGGAGCCATTTATCTTCGGATTCGAGCGTCTCGATCAGCACGGGTACCGCCGCGCTGTTGTCGCCTTTCAAGTGCTTGAATGCTTTGCACGCGCCGTACTGTGTGTAGAGATCGTCCGCCTTGAGCATTTCGACCAGCTGCGCCTGAACCGGCGCCTTCCGTCGACCCAGCGCCATTGCTGCGCGCTCGCGCACGATAGGTGACCAACTGCCCAGCCGCTCAATCAGTTGACCGTCCGTTAGCTCGTCGTAGAAACCGTTGCGGTCCAGGTTGTTCCAACCCCTGCCGTCTTCGATCAGGCTTTGTGCTTCACGCATGCTCAGCTGGGGTACGACCGACCTCCCCTTGCCGGTGATGCGCAGGTTCTTGAGCGGCATCGCGTAGGCCAGGAGCATGGGTCCGGTCGAGTCCCAGTGTCGGAAGCTGTCGGTCTTCGCCTGTGGCGGGCCCTGGTGCATGTACGTCCCGTCCCACTGCCTGGCGAGGTCGAAATACCAGCCACCAAACTCGCTCATCCAGGCGCCGGTCGCGTTCGGGCCGGAGGGGTTGATGCCGGGCATCGCCCAAGACATGTTTAAGAAGTTGCCGGTATGGCCCGTGTCACGCTCGCTGCCATGCGTTGCAACACTCATCCGTGAGAAGTACTCGGCGGCCTCCCGATCACCCAGCAGGTTGAAGAGCACCGCGGCCATACCGTTCTTGCCGTTGTCGTCGTGTGTCTGCGTCCAGGGGTGGTGGTCGCCATAGGGGATACAGCCCTTACCCACATAAAAGCGCAAAAGATTGATGCTGCGTTTGATCGCGGTATCGAGCACGGGGTCGTTAATACCGGCCTCACGCGCGAGCACCAGCCCGGTCGTCATCGGGACACCCGGGGCGTTCATCATGCCGTAGCCCATCAGGATGCCATTGGGCTTGGCAAAGCGGTGTCCCCACGAGCCGACGATGCTCTGGCCTTGGGACGCCTCAAGCGCGAACCGTTCCAACCCGGGTAAAACAGACTTGTCACCCGTCTCTATGATGTATTCGGCCAGGAAGATCATCACCGGCCCGTACCACCACGTCTTGTAACCACCCGGTTTCGATGCGGCCGTGACTTCAGCCTCGCGTTTGATCAGCGGGAGGTACTTCTCATCGCCGGTGGCCAAGAGAGCCAGCGCGTTGAAGGAACGGATCATCGGGTTGGGTCGGTACTTATTGGGATCGGCCATGCGTTGGGCAAGCGCCTCACAACCCAGTTCGAAGACACGTTTGGACTTCTTGCAGTTGTACGGCGCGGTCGCGCTGTAGGAACCAAGCACCGGCAGTCCGATCGCCATCGTATCGGTCTTGCCCTCTCGCCAAACGCGTAGCAGGAGTTCGCCGCCTTCGGCCTCGGCACGAGTCAACGCCTTGCCCATCTCCGTGCGCGGGTCGTAAGAGAACGGCTTACCGCCCACGCCAAGGATCACATCGCCGACCCTCAAAACGCCGTCGGCCGGTGAACCGGGGTGGACCTTGGTGACCGCGATCTGCCGGGCTTTGAGCGTGGTCAGCTTCTCGCTGTACATCCAGCCCCGCGCACCGGTCGCGCCGAGGTTCCAGTCGTGGTTCGCGTCGGCGGGGATGGCCCCGCCCTTGGTCAGATCAATATTCGTGACCTTACCGCCCGGCGCGGCGGCTGCGAGGGGAGGTGACAACGGCAGGATCAGAGCGATCGCAAGCAGGGGGAGTAAGCGGGTCGTAAGTTTCATCATTTCCTTCAATCTTGTTGGGCATGTCCGAAGCATCGTAGATGGCCAGCCCACCACCGTATGTCATCTATCGGTAATTTCTTGGATGAAGCGTTTATCCAGCCTGCCTAAACCTGTCATTGAGTTCTTTAAGGAGCCCGCGGTCGGCGATAGCACCCCACGTACGCCGGAGGGCCGCCGTGGCTTGGCGGAAGGCGGCATTGTCTTTGCTATCGATCGCGGCTTCCACCAATGCATAGGCCTTGTCGTATTCGCCCTGCAGTTTCTCGGCTTTTTTGAGCGCATCCGCATACCAGTCCGCGTTTCGCCCATGCATCAAGGCCTTGCGGTAAAGCAGGAGCGCATCACCAAGCCGGTTTGACGCACGCCTCTTCCCCACATCGGTGTAGTGCTTCTTCGCCGCCTCGACCAGCGGCGCATCAACGAGTTGGATCGCCTTGTCGAGGTAGTCCGTGCTTGGCATGCTGTGGCCCAGCCCCGGCTGCTCGATGTAGTGGACCCTCTTAAAACCCGCCGCGCGGTAGCCTTCGTAGACAGACTTCACATTGGCCTGGTTGTAATCCTTCGAGCCGGTCATAAACACGAACCGGCCCTCACGCCCCGCCTTAGCCAAACGCTTTTTATCCACATTGAGCCAACTGCCCTGGGTTGTTACAACAACGCCCTTGCTGTCCGCGACCTTCATCCGGATACATGCGTTCGCCCCGATCAGCGGGATCCCGCCGGTAAACGTGTCGCTGTTCATGATCATCACATGCGAGCAAACACGCCCACCGCCGGAGCTACCCGTCACATAGATCCGGTCCGGGTCCAAGTCATATCGTTCATCAAGGAGAGCGACCGCGTGCACCGCGTAGGCATGTCGGAGGAGTGTGTCACGTTTGTTGCCGGAATTGTCGGCCCCGATCCCGATCAGGCGGTACTTTTCCAACAGCGCATGAAACGGTTTAGGTAGCTTGCCGCCATCCCCCGCGCTGATGAATACGAGTACGCCGTGCGCTTCATTGGACTCATAAGACTTCGGCACAATGACTTGGTAGGTAACGCCCTCGGTGCCCTTGTCGGTGATCCACTTGAGCTCGCCCTTGCGTGCCCTGCTGACAATCTTTGGGTCAAGTTCGGCGCCATAGTCATGGCCGGCCTGCAAATAGGTCCTGGCTGGAGCACCGGGCGCTGAGAGCGTAAACGACCCGATTCTGTGCATCTCCGTTTCGGATCGTTCCCTGGCATAAGATGCCTGTACAAACGGGCTGATTGTTATAGAAATGACTAAGACTCGCAGAACTAACTGCATCATGTTCCCCGTTGATAGATTCTCAGATCGTTCTTTATTGCGTATGGGTCACGCGCTGTCCACGTCGTATACTGGTGAGACCAATCTAGCACCGCTAAGAAAGAATCCAGATGCCACACCGAATCATTATGACACTCTTCGCGGTGCCTGCCCTGTTTTTTGGGCTCTATGGCTATGCTACAGACAAGCCCAATATCGTTTTGATCATCTCCGATGACCATTCGTTCACAGACTACGGCTTCATGGGCCACGAGGTCATCCAGACACCCAGCCTCGACAAACTCGCCTCTCAGAGCGCGTTGTTCCGCCGGGGCTATGTGCCTACCGCGCTCTGCCGACCGGCGTTGATGACCCTCGCCACCGGCACGTACGCCCATGTCAACCTCATCACCGGCAACGACCCCGCCAAAAACCCGGTCAACGAGGCCTACGTCAAGTCCAACAATACGACCGCGAAGGCCCAACTCATCGATAACATCGATCGGTTCGAGTCCCTGCCCAAGGCATTGGCCAAGCAGGGCTACCTCAGCCATCAGAGCGGCAAGTGGTGGGAAGGCAGCTACCAGCGCGGCGGGTTCACCCACGGTATGACCCGCGGCTACCCCGAGCCGCAAGGCCGCCACGGCGATGATGGGCTCAACATCGGCCGACGGCTTGCAAGCGAACCGCGATCCAGCGAGGGTACAGACATCCCTAACTCGATGAAACCGATCAACGATTTCATCGACTTGGCGATGGAAGAAGAAAAGCCTTTCTTCCTGTGGTACGCGCCCTTCCTTCCCCACACCCCGCACAACCCGCCGGACCGCCTGTTTAACAAATACAAGGCGGAGGGCAGGCCGATGACCGTGGGGCGATACTACGCGATGGTGGATTGGTTCGACGAAACCATCGGCGACCTGATGCAGACCCTTGAAAGCAAGGGCGTCTACAGCAATACGCTCGTCATCTACGTCACCGACAACGGCTGGATCCAGAACCCTAAGGGCGGCGGCTACGCGCCCCGCTCCAAGCGCAGCCCAAACGAAGGCGGGACCCGCACCCCGATCATGTACCGCTGGCCCGGGCAGATCCCGCCGCAGGACCGCCCCGAACTCGCGACCAGCATCGATATCTACCCAACGATCCTTGCCGCAGCCGGCGTGGAGGTACCCGACGATCTGCCGGGCCTGAACCTACTGCCGCAACTTACCGAGGAGCAGCCGATCGATCGCGACACGATCTTTGGTGAATCGTTCGCGCACGATATCGCTGATATCCAGAACCCCGAGGCGTCGCTGCTCTACCGCTGGGTGATCCAAGGCCACATGAAGCTGCTGCTGACCTACGACGGGATCGCCGGCCAGATGAAGTACCCGCCCGAAGGCTTTGCCCCACAGCTATACGACCTCAAGGCGGACCCACACGAAAAGAAGAACCTCGCGAAAGATCATCCTGACAAGGTCAAGGCGATGACCGCGCTGCTCAACAGTTGGTACCAGCCTAAACAGGCGAAACATAGTGGTAACGACAAGCCGTAAAGCCTCTTGCGGCTTAGCCCCAATAAAAAAAAGCAATAGGCCGTACCACCCCCGCGTTCGTCCCCGTGGTGACGTGGTGTTGTTACACCCTTTTACCCCGGAGATACACCATGGCCTCGAAAAACCTTTTGTTCAAAACGCTGATTGCGGGCTGCCTCGCGTTCGGCTCCGCTGGCCTCGCGACGGCGGACGAAACAGAGAGTACCGAGTGTGAGCGCCCCAGCCGCGAGGAAATCCGGCAACGCATCCTCGACCAATTCGATGAAGACGGCGACGGCAGGCTGACCGGCGCTGAACGGCGGAAAGCCCGCGCCCGGGTTGAGGATATCCGTGACAAACGCGAAGACCAGCGCGACCGAGCCGAAGACAAACGGGACCGGCTTGAAGACATACGAGACCGCAGGGAAGACATCCGCGATGCGAGAGAAGACGTCAGGGACGAGGCCCACGACGGCGGCCGACGCGACAAGTTCGAAGACCGACGCGACGCGGCGGAGGATCGACGCGATCTAGCCGAGGACCGACGGGACCGCAAAGAAGATGTACGTGATCGGCGTGAAGACAAACGTGACCGCGCTGAAGACCGACGAGACCGCAAGAACAACAAACGCAGCCGAAGGAGCCAAGGCGGCGGGATCGGTACATAGGTCGCTGCAGCCAAATTGAACTCAATGCCCCGCGTGTCAGGCGGGGCTTTTTCATGCGCGGATACGAATTACAATACACGACCCACACGCCTACCGGAGACACCCATGCTCATCATCCGTAAGATCGGAAAAACCCTCCGCGGCCAGGCCAAGCCCTACCAGATCATCACCGCCGCCATCCTCGGCTCGTTGGTCGGCTTCGCCCCGCCCTTCGGCAACGCGCCGTTCTTCCTGATCGGCGTCGTCATGCTGCTCGCGATCCTTAACGCCAACTTCTTCATCGCGACCCTCACCGCGGGCGTCGCCAAGCTGCTCGCCCTCGCGCTCATGCCCCTGTCTTTTGAGCTGGGTCTGATCCTTGTGGACGGGCCCTTGCAGGGGGTCTTCAAGACACTCATCAACGCCCCGGTCACCGCGCTCATGGGCTTTGACTACTACATCACCGCCGGCGGGCTTGTGCTCGCGATCATCCTCGGCACGCTCATCGGGCTGGGCTACCTTAAGATCATCGGCTCGTTCCGCAGTAAGATGGCTAAGGTCGAGGCCGACAGCGAACGCTACAACGCCTACGTGTCCAAACGGGGTGTCCGCATCCTGATGTGGGTCCTCTTCGGCGGCAAGGCCAAGCTGACTTATGCCGAGCTGACCGAGCAGAAGAAGATCGGCAACCCGGTCCGGCCGCTGGGCGTGGTCTTCGCGGTGCTGCTCATCGGGCTGCTCTTCCTTATCCAGCAGTTCTTCTCCGGCCCGCTGATTACCACGCTGCTGGGCGGCCAGCTCGAGAAGTTCCACGGGGCGACCGTTGATGTTCAAGGTGTTACCCTTGATCTTGCGACTGGCGAGCTGACCGTTGACAAGCTCGCGATGGCGGACCCTGACAACCTCGAAACCGACCTCATCCGGGCTGAGCAGGTGCAGGCCAAGGTGTCGACCGCCGATATTTTGCGTAAACGGGTTACGATCGACAGCATCGTTGTCGATGGCCCGGTCCAGGGGGCCAAGCGCGATAAGCCCGGCGTCCTGATCGGCAAGCGACCCAAGCCGAGCGAGCCCGAAGAAGGCAAGACCCTCGAACAGTGGTTTGAGAGCGCGAAGGTCTGGAAGGAGAGGCTCGACACGTTCCGTTACTGGCTCGATAAACTGCGTGGCCCGGCTGACGACGAGGTGGCCAGCGATGACGAAGAAAAGAGCCGCCTGCGAGAGTGGGCAGAACTTTACGGCCGGGCCGATGTGCGTGCCTCGCACCTGGTCGAGGGTGCCCCAACCGTGCTGGTAAAAGAGATCAGGATCAATAAACTCCGCGCCCAGTGGCCGGACGAAGAGACGCTGGACGTCTACGCGACCAACCTCTCGACGCACCCCGAGTTCGCCCCGGAGAAGCCGCGCATTAACGCAAGGTCCAGCGAGCAGACGTTCGACCTCGACCTGGCGATCGCCCCGCGGGCCAAAACAGCCGAGCAAAGCGAGCTGAAGCTGACACTGCGCAACCAGTCGATCGATGAGACGCTTGACGACCTGGATGTCGGCAGCAACACCGCCTTCACCGGCGGAACCTGGCTGGCCGGCGTTGATGGCAACTGGTCGGACCTGGACGGACTGGACTTGCCGCTGACGCTGATCCTTGAGGATACGAGCCTCGCGCTGCCGGGCATCGAGCCGACGCCGATCGAGCGGATGCCCATTGCCTTCGGGATCACCGGCGCGATGGATTCACCGGGTATCACGATCGACCACAAGCAGCTTATGAAGTCGCTCAAAGAGAACGCGGGCAACGCGATCCTCAACCAGTACGTCGGCAAGGCCTCGGGCGAACTCAAAAACCTCCTCGGCGAAGAACTCGGCGGCGACCTGGGTGATACCGCTAGTGGTTTGCTTGAAGGCTTCCTCGGCAGGGACAAGAAAGACGAAGAGGAAAAAGAAAAAGATGGTGCGGGTGGGAATGATCTGGGCGACCAGCTGCGTGGCATCGGCCGGGGGCTGCTTGGTGGCGACGAAGACGAAGAAGAATGATGCAGCCTGCCTACCAACCCGCCGCACGCGCGCTATTCATCGGCGGCGTCAAGCTGCCCACCAACCTGCTGCTCGCGCCCGTTGCGGGCTACTACGACCTGGCCAACCGGCTTGTTGTGCGCAGTGTCAAGGGCGTGCCCTGCGAGGGCGGGCACTTGAGCGATGACCGCTACGACATCGGCGATGGCACGTACGGCGCGGTCGGGCTGACGTGTACAGAACTCCTCTGCCCGCAGGCGATCCTGAACGAATCCCACAAGACGCAGTGGCTCGCGGCGACATCGCCTGAGGACCGACCGGTCGCGATGCAGTTGTACGGCGCCGAGCCGAGTATTCTCGCCGAGGCGGCGCGGTGGGCGGAGGCACAGGGTGCCGCGATCATCGACATCAACATGGGATGCCCCGTCGATAAAGTCACCAAAAAGAACGGCGGCAGCAAGCTGCTTTGTGACCCCAGTTTCGCGGTGACGATTACCAGGACCGTGGTCAACGCGGTGGAGACCCCGGTGACATGCAAGATCCGGCTGGGCTGGGACGAAGACCAGATCATCACGGACACGCTGCCGAGCAGGCTGTGCGACGTCGGGGCACAAGCGATCACCGTGCACGGCCGAACGACCGCGATGAAGTTCCGTCCGTCCGTCCGGCTCGACGGGATCGCATCGACCGTCGAAGGCGTGAAGAAGCACCACCCCGCTATCCCGGTCATCGGCAACGGGGACATCAAGGCCCCTGAAGACGCCAAGCGCATGATCGACGCGACCGGGTGCGACGGCGTCATGGTCGCCCGCGGCGCATTCGGCCAGCCGTGGCTGTTCCGCGATATCGCCTACTACCTCAAGACAGGAAAGCTCGCCGAGCCGCTGCCCCGGCACGAACGGGCCCAACTCGTGCTTGATCACTTCGAGTACTTATTGAAGTACCGCGGCGAGCGTGTCGCGGTCAACACCATCCGCTTCCGCACGAGCAAGTACTCGGCCCACGTCCAGCCCTGGCCCGGGCTGCGACGCAACGTCCAGCCGATGAAGACCGCCAACGAGTTCCGCAACTACTGGCAAGAAGGTATCGAGCGGATTAAGAAAGAAGACACCGATCTTGTTGCTGTGACAAAGTAAACAGATGAGAAATACCAAAGATAACGCACGAGAAAATCACCTGTGGTTAAAACCATTCGTCTTAGATGAATGGTTGATCGCTTCGTGGCTCACTTTGGCTGCTGTTTGGACACTGTGTCTATTGAGAATTACGGGGATCGATGTAATCGGTTTCATGACGCGTAGTCAGCATGGGCCACACCCACTTTCAGGATACCTTTGGATCGCCGTACCTCTATCTCTGGTTGCTTTGCCATTAGGGATATCTCGGTACATTAGGACCAGCCGCCTTCTCTATAAGGGCGTTACTGTTCCCGCATGGATCAAGAAGTATGGGTTGAAGTCTGCAAATCAATACGGTGGTATTGGTGTTGTCAAAATCAGTTACGAATACCAAGGCCGTACTTACACGATTTCTACAACAGATTTCATTTACGGCAGTGTTGATGAGGATGAGAGACGGTTTGTTGCAATCGTTAACCCGTATGACCCTTCTCACGCTGTGATACGCGAAGTATCATCGCAAAAATGAATGATTTTTATTTAAGACCGAATCGAATGAAGACACCTGCTTATTAGTGTAGACGTATTTGACTTGAAGAACGAGCGTTCAAAAGCCGGCATCCGATGCTTCCAGTTCTTTGCGATCCTGGGTGCACTGAACGGGTTGGTCGGCACGTACCTGATCATCTTCCAAGATGTCGAGACGGTCATGGGCACAGGCCCGGCCGAGGCGGCGCTTGGTCTAGTTGTCCTTATCTTCGCGGTGCTCTATCGCCACCCGGTGGGAACCGTGCTCGGGGTGTCGATGATCGGGATCAGCCTGCTGCTTTTTGGTCTGGTCTTGACGCTGGATTGGTCGCCCGCCGATGCAGAGCTGTCGTTCAGCGTTTTGAGCTCGATCTACATGGCTTTGAGCCTGCCGATGGTGGTGTATGTGCTGGTCCGGCCACCGGTCTTGTATCACGAGTGGCAGTGTACGCGTTGTGGCTACCCGATCGTCAGGCTGACCCAGCCCCGCTGCCCCGAGTGCGGCAGCAGGATTGAGCCGGTGCTTGTTGAGAAATACGCCGCGGCATCGCTCCCCGAGTAACTATTCAGTCTTCTCGGCGCAGCACCAACACCACCCCTAGGTCTTCGCCATCGAGTCTGGTTGGGATATCGATGTCGTGATTGAAGGTATATGTCGCGGCGTGCTTGAAACGCGGGGCCTTGCGAAGCAGGGACCGCACTTGCCTGACGGTGTACGTCCGGAAGGTCCAGTGGGATTCGTATCGCTTAGGCTCAGGGAAGTCGGGGTGCCTGGCGACGATCCGGCTGCGGATTTCTTCGGTTCGGGCCCGGTGGTCCGGAGGCGAACTGAGGATCGTGCAGAGCACATCCAGGCCGTCGCGCTCGGCCCGCCAGCGTTCGAGCGTGCGCTGGTCGTCGTCTGGCTCGGTGATATGGATACCGAGGACAAAGACGCCGCCGGGCCGGAGGTGGTCGCAGATGCAGTTCAGGCAGTCGGCCGCGTCCCGGTCGTTTTCAAGGTACTTAAACGAGCTGACAAGGATGTGGGCCAGATCAAAGCCGCCTTGCTGCTGCGCAAGGGCGTGCAAGTCGAAAGCCTGCATCGGTGCTTTGGCGAGCTTGCCTTTGATACCCTGTTCTTTAAAACGCTTTTTTGCAAAGCCGAGCATGCCGGCCGAGAGATCAACGCCGGCGACCTTGTGCCCGCGCTTGGCCAACGCCGCCATCAACCGGCCGCTGCCGCAGGCGGGCTCGAGCACATAGAGGCGCTTGCGATCGCCGGCATCACTTGCGTGCAGCGCGTGGCACTGCTCCAAGAAAAGGGCTTCCTTCTCGGTATCGGTATCGAAAATAATGTCGTAATAGATTGGCGTCTCGTACCAGTCGAAGGGCTCGTAGGTGGGCATGGTTAGATTTTAACGAGCGGGACACAGGACGCTCCGCGTCTCCCGCTACGCCGTGCTAACTAACTACGCCGAGTCTTGGCGTCCTCGGCGTCTTGTGCTTCGAGGATCTCAACGCTCTGCTGCTCGGTCAGCTCGTCGTTATCAAGCAGGCGTTCGACGGCCTTCGCGTTGTTTCGGCCGTACTTCAAGACAACGAGCTCGCACTGCTTGCACCGCCAAGCGAGCAGGCGGTTGGCCCGCATCACCGCGTGTGTGCCGGGCAGGCTCTCGGCGAAGTGCGAAGCGGCCTTACCATCGCCACGGATGAAGTGCATGCCCTGGCTCACCGGCATAAAACCGGTCTGCATCACGGCGTGGCATTGCGGGCAGCGGAGTGGGTCGTGGATATCACCCATGACGTGATTCTAGGCTAGAGAATCACTTCGCGAACTCGACCGTGCGCATCTCTCGCAGCACGGTAACCTTGATCTCGCCGGGGAAAGTCATCTCCTCGCTGACGCGCTTGGCGATGTCCCGCGCGATGAAGTTGCAGTTCGTGTCATCCACGCGGTCGGGGTCAACGATGACGCGGACCTCCCGGCCGGCCTGGATCGCGAAGGCTTCGCGTACGCCCTTCATATCCTTGGCGATGCCTTCGAGCTGCTCGAGCCGCTTGACGTAGCGGTCCAGCGTCTCGCGTCGCGCACCTGGGCGGGCGCCACTGATTGCATCGGCGGCCATGACGATCGCGGTGTAGGGCGTGGTGTGGGGGATGTCGTCGTGGTGCCCGCCGATGGCGTTGAGTACGGCTTCTTTTTCACCGAACTTCCTGCAGAACTCCATGCCGATGGCTGGGTGGCCGCCCTCCATCTCGTGGTCCATCGCCTTGCCGATGTCGTGCAAGAGGCCGCAGCGGCGCGCGATGGTTCCATCCAGCCCGATCTCTTCAGCGATGACCTGGCAGAGGTAGGCACACTCCATCGAGTGCTTGAGGATGTTCTGGCCGTAGGACGTGCGGTAGTGCAGCCGGCCGACCATCTCGGAGATACGCGGGTGTAGTCCCTGGATGTTGGCCTCGATGCTGGCCTCTTTGCCGTACTTGATGATGCGGTCTTGGACATCGTTTCGCACCTGCTCGGTGAGCTCTTCGATGCGCGCGGGGTGGATCCGTCCGTCGTCCAGCAGCTTCTGCAGCGTCTCGCTGGCAACCGCGCGGCGGATCGGGTCGAAGCAGGACACCACGATTACGCCCGGCGTGTCGTCCACGATGACATCGACGCCCGTCGCCGCTTCAAACGCGCGGATGTTACGGCCCTCGCGGCCGATGACCCTGCCCTTCATGTCGTCGGAGGGGATCGCGATCGACCGAACCGTGTGGTCCGAGCTGTGCTCGCTGGCGTAGCGCTGGATCGCCTGCAGCGTGATCTTCAGGGCGTTGTCCTTGGCCTCTTCCTCGGCACGTTCGGTGATCTTGGCGATCAGCTGGCCGGCCTCGTGCTGGACCTCGGTCTCGATCACGCTTAACGCCTCGCGTTTCGCATCCTCCTCACTCATATTCGCGATGCGGAGAAGTGTGTTCTTCTGCTCGGTACGGAACTCTTCGAGCGCCTGCTTACGCTCAGCAGCCATCGCCTCAAGCTCCTCCTGCTTGCCCTCGATGGCCTGCTCACGCTTCTTGACTTGGGCCTCGAGGTCCGCCGCGTTCTTCTCCTTGAGCGTAAGCATATCGAGCTTGCGGTCGAGGTTGTCTTCACGCTTGGTCAGCCGACGCTCTTTTTCACCCAACTCGTCGCGGGCCTCTTCGAGCTCTTTTTCGATCGCTTCGCGGCGTTGGACTTGGTCGTTGCGGGCGTCTAGTTCGATCTGCTTTGCGAGGGTTTCGCCCTCGGTTTTTGCATTCTTGACAATATCGTCTGCCTGCTGCCTGGCGTTTTTCAAGGCGGCGTTGGCGGCCACCTTCAGGAGGAAGAACATGCCGATCGAGCCGGCGATAAGACCGCCGACCAGGCCGAAGACAAGCATGGAACTGTCCGCCAGCACCACGCCTGGCGGGGTGAGGAAGGCTGGATCGGTGAGGAGCATGGCCGCCCCTTTCTCGGCGCGGTCGGACCGGCCGGTTGGGGCACAGACGGTTTAGCGCCTCGCTGAACGGGGTCGGGGCGCAGATCACGTGATTACGGTGCGGGTGGATCTAGGCGGTGGTCGGGCGGGTAGGGTGCAGGCGTGGGCGGTCAAAGAGAGCGCATCGGGGGCGCGGACCGGTCTTGGTAAGTGGCGTTTGCCACGCTTGGGGTTGGGTGTCTGCAGTCGTCCGGAGTGAGCCTTGTCGCATCGTTAATCTATGTGCACCCAGGGTTTACTGAGCGTGCGGGTTGCCATGAGCAGCCGCGTGATCTGCACGCCGGGCGTTGAGGGCCGGCTGTGCCGAGTTGTATCGGCCTTGCTCAGGGCTTGGCCGGTTATGTAGTCAGGCGACGGGTTTCACGCCGCTCCTGTCATGTTAAGGGTCTGTGAAGCCGTGGGCAAGTAGTCACGATTCG